>JBBRMV010000018.1:0-65751 GCA_038230675.1 Sphingomonadales bacterium
CTTGGTAAGGCTGAGGTCGTGAGTTCAATCCTCACCGGCAGCACCATTTTTTTAGAACATAATCAAAAAAGTTAAACGCCCCCTTCGGGGAGAGCCCCGTTTTGCCGATGGTCATTTGATCGCTGGCGACGCTGCCCGGCGTGAATCGGTCACTCGCGGTTTTGACGGCGTCGAACTTCGGAAGAAGTCGACAGCGGCTTGCTGCCAGATTATGGCAGTATTCATATTCCATTGCATTCGACAGGAAGAAACCGGCATGTCGCGCGCGCAGCGCCTGCTCGATCTGATTCAGGTGCTGCGGCGGCATCGACGCGCGGTTGCAGGTGCTGTGTTGGCCGATGAACTCGGGGTGTCTTTGCGCACGCTGTACCGCGACATCGACACGCTGAAGGCGCAGGGCGCGCATATCGATGGCGAGGCGGGTGTCGGTTACGTCCTGCGCCCGGGCTTCATGCTGCCACCGCTGATGTTTTCGGAAGAGGAAATCGAGGCACTGGTGCTGGGGTCGCGCTGGGTTTCGGAACGCGCCGACGGGCTGCTCGGCAAGGCCGCGCGCAACGTGCTTGCCAAAATCGGCGCGGTCCTGCCCGATGATCTGAAAGACAGCATCGATGCATCGGGCCTGCTGATCGGCCCGGGCGAGCCGATCGCTGCCGGCGATGCCGAACTCCCGACGATCCGCCAGGCCATCCGGTCCGAGCGCAGGGTCCAGATCGCCTATGCCGACGAACGGGGGTCCGCCACCGATCGAGCCATCTGGCCGTTTGCGCTGGCTTTCTATGACCGGGTGAGAGTCATTGTCGCGTGGTGCGAATTGCGCGAAGGCTACCGCCATTTCAGGACCGATCGCATCACTGCGATCGACGTAACGCCCGATCGCTACCCGCGCCGTCGCGCCGCAATGCTCAAGGAGTGGCGCACGCTGCGGGGGATCCCCGAACAATGACGAGACCGCCAATGACTGCTGACATAAATTGACAGTAGTCCGTCGTAAAGTGCCCCTGTCGCCGCTCCATCCCGGAGCCGCTTACACCAGGAGACTTTCGATGCCCGAATTCACCTTCCTGCTGCTCCACGTCAAGGATCATGCCGCCAGCGCGGCGCTTTACCACGAGCTGCTGGGGATCCCGATCGTCGAGCAGAAACCCGATATTGCGTTATTGCCTTTGCGCGATGGCGTGATGCTGGGCCTGTGGGCAACCGAAACGGTCGAGCCCGAAAGCACCGGCCAATCGGGCGCCAGCGAAGTCACCTTCGCCGTCGCCGATGCGACGGCCGTCGAGGCGACGCACGCAGAGTGGAAACGCCGCGGGCTCACAATCATCCAGCCCCCGACACAGATGAGCTTTGGCACCACCTTCGTCGCGCTCGATCCCGATGGGCACCGGCTGCGCGTGTTCGCCCCCTCGCCTTCGTAAGGGCAAATGTCAGGGTGGCCGCCGGTCTGGCTGGCCACCCCGTCACCCCGCGACCGAAGCGACCGATGCCTTGGCATGGCCGGCAATCAGCCCGACCATCTGCGAGACCTTTGACGGCGGCAGATCATGACCCATTTCCGGGATGATCTCCAGCCGCGCGCCGGGGATGCGGCGGGCAATATCCTCGCTGCACGCTTTGGGCACCAGCGGATCGGCGGCGCCGTGGATGACGAGGGTCGGCGCGCTGATCCGCGCGAGTTCGCCCGCGCGCCCGCGATCGGCAATGATCGCCAGCAATTGTCGGCGCATGCCCATCGGGTTGTACCCGCGATCGAAGGACCGCATGGCCATGTCGCGATAGGCATTGGCGGGGCGCGCCGCATCGGCATGGCCGATCATCGCGAGCATTTCGGCGCCGGCTTCGATTGCCCAGGCACGATCGGGATTGGCGGGGCGGCGCGCCGTCAACCGCTGGCGCAGCGCAGCCGATGGACCCGGCAGGCCCCGCGCACCGCTCGACGACATCACCGAGGTGAGGCTCAGCACGCGCTCCGGCGCGGCGATCGCGACGCGCTGGGCGATCATCCCGCCCATTGACACCCCGACGATATGGGCAGCGCGCACGCCGAGCGCGTCGAGCAGCCCAAGCGCATCGCCGGCCATGTCCTTCAATGAATAAGCGAGCGGAAAACGCAGGCCAAAACGCGTCGCAGCGATCGCCATCAGCGGGTGCACCGCGTGGGCGCCGTCGAGATGGCTCGATTCGCCAATGTCGCGATTGTCATACTGGATCACCCGGAAGCCGGCATCGGCAAGCCCCGTCACGAACGGCTCGGGCCAGGCGATATGCTGCGTGCCCAGCCCCATGATCAGCAGGATGACGGGCGCGTCGGGACTGCCGGTTTCCTCATAATGTAGATCGACGCCATTTACGTGGTGTTTCGGCATCGCGGCCCCCTTCGATGTCAGTGCGCCTCGGCGATCAGATCAGCCGCGGCGCCGCCCGTCCAGTCCATTCCGCCCGCCATCCGCCACACTTCATGGCCCGTACTGTCGAACAAAATCGTCGTCGGCAGATTGGCCTGATAGGCGAGGCTGAGCCCCGCATCCTTGTCGAGCCAGGGCTGCAGGTGCGCGAAATGCAGCTTGGCAAAGAACGGGCCCACCTTGTCCGCCCCTTCGAGATCCTGGCTGACCGTCAAGACGCGGACCTTGCCGTCGAGCGTGCCCGCCAGCGTGTCGAGCGTCGGCATTTCGGCGACGCACGGCGCGCACCAGGTCGCCCACAAATTGAGCAGCACCGGCTTGCCCTTGAAATCGGCGATCTTCACCGCCTTGCCGTCGGGTCCGGTAAAGGCGACCGCCGGGGCCGCTTCGCCCATGTGGCTGCGATCGAGCGTGCCGATCGTTTCGTGGACGATCTTCTCGGCGCCGTTTGCCGCCGGGGCGGGGGCGGCGCTGTTGGGTGCTTGCGCGGCGGTGGCGGCTTGCTCCGGCTTCGGCGATTGCCTATCGCAACCGCCGGCTACCAGGCCGGCTACAAGGAGAAGGGCGATCAGCGGACGCGACGACATGTCGGGGGACAGCTCCAATGCGATGTGGGGCGGACGCTTTGCCGAGGGTCCGGCTGCGGTAATGCGAGAGATAAACGCCTCGATCCCGTTCGACAAGCGGCTGTGGCGCCAGGATGTCGCGGCATCGAAGGCACATGTCGCGATGCTGGGCGCGACGGGAATCGTCTCGGCCGCCGATGCAGCGGCGATCAGCGACGGCCTGGATGCGATCGCCGCCGATTACGCCGCGAACGGCGTCACCGAGGACATGGCGCTCGAAGACATCCACATGCAGACCGAGGCGCGGCTGACCGACCGGATCGGCGCGGTCGCAGGCAGGCTCCACACTGCGCGATCGCGCAACGATCAGGTGGCGACCGATTTCCGGCTCTGGGTCCGCGATGCCATTGATGAGGTGGACACAGCACTTGGCGCCTTCCAGGACACGCTGATCCTGCGCGCCGAGGAGCAGGCCGAGAGTGTGATGCCTGGCTTCACGCATCTGCAAAGCGCGCAGCCCGTTACGCTTGGCCACCATCTGATGGCCTATCACGAGATGATCGCACGCGACCGCAGCCGCTTTGCCGATGCGCGCGCGCGCGGCAACATATGCCCGCTTGGTAGCGCGGCACTCGCGGGCACCAGCTTTCCGATCGACCGGGCGATGACGGCGGCGGCGCTCGGCTTCGATGCCCCCACGCGCAATTCGCTCGATGCCGTGTCGGACCGCGACTTTGCGCTCGATTATCTGATGGCGGCGACGCAAGTGGCCCTGCACCTGTCGCGGCTGGCCGAGGAATTCATTCTCTGGGCATCGCAGCCCTTCGGCTTCGTGGCGCTGTCCGATCAATGGTCAACCGGCAGCTCGATCATGCCGCAAAAGCGCAACCCCGATGCAGCCGAGCTGGTGCGTGGCCATTCGGGGCGGATCGCGGGATGCATGACGGCGCTCGTCATGACGATGAAGGGCCTGCCGCTCGCTTATTCAAAGGACATGCAGGACGACAAGCCGCCGGTGTTCGAGGCGCATGACCTGCTCGCCCTGTCGATCGCGGCGATGACCGGAATGGTCGCGAGCGCGCGATTCAAATCGGCGCGGATGCGCGCTGCCGCCGAAGCAGGCTTTGCGACCGCGACCGACCTTGCCGACTGGCTGGTGCGCGAGGGCGGACTGCCATTTCGCGAGGCGCATCATGTGACAGGGCGGGCGGTGAAACGCGCCGAGGAACTGGGATGCGCGCTCGATGCCGTGTCGATCAGCGAATTGCAGGCAATCGATTCGCGCATCGACGCGCGGGTCTATAAGGTGCTCGGCGTCGATGCATCGGTCGCCAGCCGCACCAGCCAGGGCGGGACGGCGCCAGTGCGCGTTCGGGAAGCGATTGCCGAGGCAAAGACGCGGCGAGCGGGAGAAACGAAGTGAAGCGCCTGATCATCATCGCCACCCTGGCGCTTGCCGGATGCGGCGCCGCCAATGGCCTGAAACCCGGCACCGGTGCCTCGCTCCCCGTCAAGCCTTACGGCGCGCCCGAAACGCCGACACCTGCCCAACTGATGACGGCATCGACCCAGGCGCGACCGGGGCGCAGCGACGATCTGCTCCGCAAGTCGGAAACGCGGCGCGGCGACGAATTCGATCTGCCGCCACCGAACTGACGCGATGGACCATTTCGCCCTGAAGGACGGCGCGCTTCACGTCGAGGACGTGCCGCTCGCTGTGATTGCCGAGGCCGTCGGCACGCCCGTCTATGTCTATTCGACTGCCACCTTTGCGCGCCATGCCGAGGTGTTTCGTGAAGGACTGGCGGATGCTGGCAAGGTCCATCTTGCCTATGCGATCAAGGCCAATCCCAATCTTGCGGTGCTGCGCGTGCTCGCCAATGCCGGCTACGGCGCCGATGTCGTCTCGGGTGGCGAGCTTTCGCGCGCCTTGGCGGCGGGCATTGCCGCGCAGGACATCGTTTTTTCGGGCGTCGGCAAACAGCGCGCCGAACTCGAACAGGCGCTTGGCGTCGGTCTCGGCCAGTTCAACCTCGAGCTTGAGGAGGAGGGCCGCGTGCTCGCTGCATTGGCGGCTGCGCGCGGGATGACGGCGCACGCCACGCTGCGTGTCAATCCCGATGTCGATGCGGGCACGCATGCCAAAATTTCTACGGGCAAGGCGGAGAACAAGTTCGGCGTGCCGATCGATCAAGCACCGGCAATCTTTGGCCGCCTCGCCGGTTTGCCGGGCCTCAACCTGCGCGGCATCGCGGTCCATATCGGCAGCCAGCTCGGTGATCTTGCACCGCTCGAAGCCGCCTATGTCCGGGTTGGCCGGCTCGTCGCGGATTTACGCGCAGCGGGGCACGCGATCGACAGGGTCGATCTGGGCGGCGGTCTTGGCGTCCCCTATCGTTCGGGCGATATCATGCCGAGCCCCGCTGAATTCGGGGCGATGGTGACGCGCGTAACCAAAGGGTGGGGCGTCGAGCTGATGTTCGAGCCAGGCCGGGTGATTGCCGGCAATGCGGGCGTGCTGCTCACCCGTGTGATCTGGGTGAAGCCGGGCGTGCGCTACCCCTATGTCATCGTCGATGCAGCGATGAACGATCTCGCCCGCCCCGCGCTCTACGACGCCTGGCATGATTTCGTGGCCGTCCGCCCGACGGGTGAGAAGATGATCGCCAACATCGCCGGGCCGGTGTGCGAAAGCGGCGATACATTCGCGATGGCGCGCGAGATCGACCGGGTCGAGGCGGGCGACCTCGCCGTGTTCCGCACCGCCGGCGCGTACGGCGCGACGATGGCGAGCACTTACAACAGCCGCCCGCTGGTGCCCGAAGTGCTGGTGAGCGGCGACAAGTTCGCCGTCGTCGCCGACCGGATCGATCCGGCGACAATCCTCGCAGCCGAACGCGTGCCCGAATGGCTCAGCGCGATTGGCTGACGCCGCGCCGCTGCACAGCCTCCCATTGTTCGTCCGGATGGAAGGGCGGGCCGTGATCCTGATCGGCAATGGCGACGCAGCAGAGGCCAAGCGACGATTGCTCGAACGTGCAGGCGCCCAGATCGTCGGCGAGGAGGGCAATGCCGCGATCGCGATCGTCGCCATGGAAAACGACAATGCGGCTGAAGATGCGGTGGCGCGATTAAGGGCACGCGGCGTGCTCGTCAACGCGGTCGACCGGCCCGCATTGTGCGATTTCACCCTGCCCGCAATCGTCGACCGCTCCCCCGTGCTCGTTGCGATCGGTACTGGCGGCGCTTCGGCGGGGCTGGCAGCGGCACTGCGTCAGCGGCTCGAGGCGCTGTTGCCAGCGACGCTGGGTCGATTGGCGAACGATTTGTTCGATGCCCGACCCGCCCTGCGCGCGCGCTTCCCCGATCCAGCGGCAAGGCGGCGCGCGCTTGGCAAAGCACTCGCGGCAGGTGGGCAGCTCGATCCGCTCGGCTTCGATGCCGATGTAGGTTTCTGGCTCGAGGCCTATGTCGAGGGGCCAACGCAGGCGTTGTTCATGATGCAGCTCACCTCGCCCGATCCTGACGATCTCACCCTGCGCCAGGCGCGACAGCTGGCGCTTGCGGACCGGGTCTATTACGCCGTCGATGTGCCTCCGGCGATCCTCGATCGCGCGCGCGCCGATGCTGAACGCATTGCCGCCGCCGTGCCACCCGACAATAATCTGCCAGGCCTGTCGGTATTCGTGGAGATGCGCGCATGAGCGGTTTTGCCTTTTGTGTACGCGGCAAGGAGGTCGTGCAGTCCGACCCCAAAGAGGCGCTCAGCGGTGCCGGCGAGCTGATCTGGGTGCATCTGACGACCAATAACGAGGAAGCGCAGATCTGGCTCACCGATGAAGCGGGGCTGCCCGAATTCATCGTCGATGCGCTGACTGCGACTGAAACGCGGCCCCGCTGCGACCAGATCGGCGATGGCGCTTATCTCAACCTTCGCGGCCGCTCGAGCGACGAGATGTCGATGTCCGATCCGCTCGCCTCGGTTCGCATCTGGGCGGTGGCGGGGCGGGTCTATTCGGTGACGCGGCACCCGCTGACCGCGATGGACCTGGTGATGGAGGCGGTGTCGGGGGGCGCGGTGCATGATCCGGGCGACCTGATCGCCGAATTTGCAACCGCCATCACGACAGAACTCGATCCCGAAGTCGCCGATCTTGGCGATCTGCTCGATGATTGCGAGGCTGACTTGGATGCCGACCGGGTATTTGAACTGCGCCGCACCGTCACCAAGGTGCGCGTCCAGTCGATCGGCTATCGCCGGTTCCTGGCCCCACAGCGCGCCGCGATCGAAAAGCTTGCGGCACTGCCCGTCGCCTGGCTGCAGGATGACGACCGGATGCATTTGAGCGCGGCGGCAGACCGGGCGGCGCGAATGGCCGAAGAACTCGAATCGATCCGCGAGCGATCTGCGTTGATGCATGAAGCGCTCACCGATCTGCGCGCCGAACAGATCGATCAACGATCGCTGGTGATCGCGGTCGTGGCGATGATCTTTCTGCCGCTGACGTTCCTCACCGGCCTGCTCGGCATGAACGTCGAAGGGATCCCCTATGCCAGAGAGCCATGGGCGTTCGACGGCGTGGTCGCATTGTGCGTCCTGGTCTCGGTCTTGATCGCTGGCTATTTCATCAGGCGACACTGGTTCCGCTGAGCCGTTCGAATTTGTCGTTGAGCATCTGCAGCGAGGCGATCAGCCGCAATCGGTCCGCTCGTGTCTCCGCCAGTTGCACGCGGGTTTCGCCCAGTTCCATCGCGCGCGCGGCGATCCGGGCGTCGAGGGTCGCGTTCGATCGCTTGAGCTCGGCAATCCGTTTGGCGCGCGCCATTACCCGTTCGATCCGCGCGGCGAGCACTTCAAAGGCGAAGGGCTTGGCGACATGATCATCGGCTCCAGCCGCCAGCGCCTCGACGGCGGCGCCGGTGTCGCTGCGCGCGGTGACCATGATGACGGGCAGATCGGCGGTATCGCGATTGGCGCGGATTTCACCCAGCACGTGCATCCCCGACATATCGGGCATCACCATATCGAGCAGCACGAGATCGAAACCGCGCGCGGCGATGAGATCGAGCGCTTCAGGGCCATTGTCGCTGAGCGCGACGAGATACCCCAGATTGGCGAGCCGCCTGCCGATGACGTTCAGGTTGGTGCGGCTGTCGTCGACCGCCAGGATGGTTCGGGTGATGCCGCGCCGGATTGCGCCGCCCTCAATCTCATCGTTCGAGAATAATTCCACTTCGACCCCCCGGGAAAATGCGCTCCCGGCCAATCTACGCCTTGCATCGTCAGCAAATGGTAAACGCAGCGGCAACCATCAAAGGCTTGCGCCGGCGCACATCGGGCGGCAGGCCAATGCCATGAACCAGCGCTTCGATGCGATCGTGATCGGCGGGGGCCATAATGGCCTGGTCTGCGCCTGGTATCTGGCGCGCAGCGGCAAGCGCGTGCTGGTGTTGGAACGACGCGGCATCGTCGGCGGTGCGGCGGTGACCGAGGAATTCGCGCCCGGCTTCCGCAATTCGACCGCGAGCTACACGCTTGGCCTGCTCGATCCCCGGATCATCGCCGATATGGATTTGCACCGCCACGGGCTGCGGATCGTCGGGCGACCCTTTTCAAACTTTTTGCCGCTGGAGGACGGCCGGTCGCTGCTCATGGGCGGCGGGCAATCGCAAGCCGCGGTTGCGCGCTTTTCGGCAAAGGATGCAGCGGCACTGCCCGATTACGAACGCCGGCTCGGCGCGGTGGCGGCGGTGCTGCGCCTGCTCGCAGATCGTTCGCCGCCCGACGTGGCGGGAGGACCCGGCGACCTGTTCAGCGCGGTCGACCAGGCATGGCGACTGCTGAAGCTGCCGATCGAGGCGAAACGCGATGCGCTCGACCTTTTTACCCGCTCGGCACGCGAGGTGCTCGACGGGTTTTTTGATAGCGATCCCGTCAAGGCGGTGTTCGGCTTCGACGCTGTCGTTGGCAATTATGCCAGCCCCGATACACCGGGCAGCGCCTATGTGCTGCTTCACCATGTGTTCGGCGAAGTGAACGGCGTGGCAGGCGCCTGGGGGCACGCGATCGGCGGGATGGGCGCTGTGACGCAAGCGATGGCGCGCGCTTGCGAAGCGGCGGGGGTCACGATCCGCACCGAGGCTCCCGTCACCAGCGTGCTCGCGGATCGTGGCCGGGCAGACGGCGTGGAACTGGCCGACGGGACACGGATCAAGGCCCGGATCATCGCCGCCAATGTCCACCCCAAGACCCTGCTGCTCGATCTGGTCGCACCCCAATTGCTCGATCCTGCCCTGCGCGCGCGCATGGCGCTGCACGCCAATGGATCGGGCACCTTTCGGATGAACGTGGCGCTATCTCAACTGCCCCGCTTCACGGCGATGCCCGAACCCGGTGATCATCTGAAGAGCGGCATCATCCTTGCGCCGAGCCTCGATTACATGGACCGCGCCTTTGTCGACGCGCGCGCGCATGGCTGGTCGCGCGCGCCGATCGTCGAGATGCTGATCCCGAGCCTGGTCGATGACAGCTTGGCCCCGCCCGACATGCACGTCGCGAGCCTGTTCGCGCAGCATTTCGATCCCGCGATCGCCGGCGGCTGGGATGCCCACCGCGATGCCGCCGCCGATGCGGTGATCGGCACGGTCGAGCATTTTGCCCCGGGTTTTCGTGGCAGCATCGTCGGCCAGATGGCGCTTTCGCCCGCCGATCTGGAAACCCGCTTCGGGCTCGTCGATGGCGATATCTTCCACGGTCGCATGTCGCTCGACCAGCTCTGGGGTGCCCGACCCATGCTCGGGATTGCCGGATACCGGATGCCGATCAAGGGGCTGTGGCTGTGCGGATCGGGCGCGCACCCGGGCGGCGGGGTTACCGGACGCCCGGGCCGCAACGCCGCGCGCGCGATCCTGCGGGGATGAAGGCGATCAGTTCGCGCGCACGCTGCGCCACGCGTCGGCGATCTCGCCAAGATTTTGCGCGACATCGGTAAACGGCGCCGGATCGGTGCCAAGGCTCGCATCGATGATCGTCCGCCGCGCACCGCGGTACAGGTTGGACAGCGTCACCGAGAGGCTGCCGCCGCGCTCGAAATCGAGCCCGGCCTCGAGCGCGAACAGAATCGCCATCGCCCGCGTCGTCTTGTCGCTTTTCACTGCGCGGTTGCCCGCGACAGTCGCCACCGCCGCCGCCCGCAGCGCCCTGACGAGCTCGTCGTACAAAAGCGTGACGAGCTGGTGCGGATCGGCTTCACCGGTCCGGCCGACGATATCGATCTGGCGATATGTCGCATCGGGGTTGCGCCCCATTGTCGCTGCATAATGGGCCATTAGTTGTTCGTTTTCGGTGCGAATTGCTGCGTCAGGAAGGATTGCGTCGATTTATACGCGGCAATCCGCGCGTCCGATCCCGAAAATTGCTTCGTCAGCCGCGTTTTCACGACGGCTGCATCGCTCGCCGCCTTGGTGCGCGCGTCGGCGATTGCCGTCTGTTGCTTGGAATAGCGCGCCTCGCTCGCGCCGAGGCCAAACGTCGTGTCGGTGACCTGATCGGCGATTGCCTGGAACGCCGCTGCAATGCCGCCGCCGGCCGCACCGGTGCCGTTGCGGAACAGTGCCTCCACGGCATCGGGATAGTCGGTGAGTACCGTGGTAAGCCGGGCAGCGTTGACGCTCAGCGTGCCGTCGCGATTGGTCGAAATGCCGATATCGGCGAGCGTGCTCGGCGCACCTGTCGCCGCCGGCGTCGCCAGCGGCGTGAGTGTCAGGCGGCGAAGCGATTGCTGGAGCGAGCGCGTCGCCGGATCGTTGAACAGCGCGCCGGTCGTTGCATTGGTCTGCGCCTTCACCGTCGCCTGCAGGCTGTTGAAGGCCGCGACCAGATCGTTGACCGAACTGCGAATATTGTCGGTCGGCGTGCTGCTGCCCAGATTGACGATGGTGCCCGGTGCTGCCGTGACGAGATCGAGCTTTACCCCGTCGATCAGATCGGTGACCGAATTGGTCGAACGTTTGAGCGCCACGCCGTCCACTGCGACGATCGCATCCTGGGCAGCGCTGCCGATCGTGGTGCCGGTCGAGCCGACGCCGATATTGAGTGACGCCAGCCCGGGTGCGCTCGCATCCTCAGTCGCGGTGAGGGTGAAGGCTTGATCGGCGCCGGTTTTGCTCTTGATCGACAGCCGCGCGCCATCCGAATCGGTCAACACCGTCGCCGTCACCCCGGCATTCGTCGCGTTGATGGCAGCAGCAATCCCGTCGAGGCTCGAATTGCTCGAATCGATGGTGATATCGACAGGGGTGCCGCTGCCCGCTGTAAAGCCGGTCAACTGGCCGTTTGTTACCGTCGCGCCGCCAAAGGTCAGCGTCAGCGTGCCAGTGCCGATGGGACTGGTGCGGCTGGCGAGCGGCACCGTCGTTGCGGTTTGTCCCTTGGCGAGCTGGCGCACCTCGATGGTGTTCGACAGCCCGGCCAGTTTGGCGCCGGCAAGTGCCGATGCCGTCACGACATTGGTGTTCGAGCTGGTCGGCGAGGACGCAACCGTCCCCCCGGTCGCCAGCGTCTTCAGGCCCGCTGCAAAACTGGTGACGTTGCTTTTCAGCTGGCTGACGCCGGAAATCTGCGCGGTGAGCGCCCGGTCCTGCCGGTCGAGCGCGGAATTCTTCGCGGCGAACTGCGCGGTTACGAGCTGGCTGACCAGCGACGTGATGTCGATGCCCGATCCGGCGCCAAGAGTGTTGAGGATCGAATCGACCATATCTTATTCCCTGTGACGCCAAAGGATAGATCGACCGAAGCCGCGAAAACTTAAGCCTTTTTAAGCGCCGCTACCGATCGATTTTCACGCCGTTTTCATCGAACCGCGCGGTCGGCGGCACCGTGATCACCGGCTGCCCCGACCCGCTCCGCGCGTTCAGCCCGAACACGAATGCCAGCACCGTTGCGATCGCCAGATACAGATCGTCGCGCACCTCCTGGCCCTCGCGGCTGGTGTAATAGACGGCGCGCGCAAGCATCGGATATTCCAGCACGGGCTTCGCATTTTCCGCCGCCAGCTCGCGGATCGCCTGCGCGGTGACGCCGCGCCCCTTGGCGACTACCACCGGAACCTGATCCGACCCGCGCTCATAACGCAACGCGACCGCGAAATGCGTCGGGTTGGTGAGCACGACATGCGCAGTGGCCACGGCTTTTCGCATGTTGCGCTTGGCAAGGTCGTGGCGGCGCTGGCGCTGCGCTGCCTTGTTTTCCGGATTGCCTTCGCTCTCCTTGTTCTCGTCCTTGATCTCCTGCTTGCTCATCCGCAGCTTCTTGAGCAATTGAATGAGCTGAACGGGCACGTCGACTCCGGCGATGATGACGAGACCCGCCGCCATCGCGAACAAGGTGCCGATCAGCATGTCGCCGAGCGAGGACACGCTGCGCCGCACATCGGTGGATGCCAGCCCGACCGATTGCGTCGAGACGTGCCACAGCATGTAATAACCGATCGTGCCGAGCAGGATCACCTTGAGGAGCGACTTGCCGAGCTCGACCCACCCCTGCGGCCCGAAAATACGTTTGAGCCCCGACGCCGGATTGATCCGCGATCCCTTGGGCGACATCAGATTACCGTTGAACGTGAGCGCGCCAAGCCCGGCCTGACTGAAAATCGCCGCGACCATGGTGATGATGAACAGCGCGATCATCGACGGCGCAATCTGCCAGCCAGCGGCCGCAAGCGAGCGCATCGGCTGGAAATCATCGACATCGCCCGAAGCGAACTGAAAGCTGTTGATCATCAGCGCCTTGCACGCATCCATCAGCGACTGCCCGAACAACGCGAGCCAGCCGCATCCCGCCAGCACCACCAGCGCGGTCGCGAACTCACGGCTGCGCAACACCTGACCGTCGTCATACGCCTTTTGCTTGCGCTTGGCGGTTGGTGCCTCTGTCTTTTCGCCGAATTCGTCCGCCATCAGCCAAGCACCAAAGACTGCGAGGCGGCGAGCCCCTCACGGATGATCACGACCATGTAGTCGCCCATCGCTGGGAAGGCGATCGCCAGCGCGACCACACCCACGGCAAGACTCATCGGCAAGCCGACGGCGAACAGGTTGAGCGCGGGCGCCGAGCGTGAAAGCATGCCGACCACCAGATTGAGGCACAGCAGCAGGAAACCGACCGGCAGCGCGAGCAGAAACCCCGCCGAAAACGCGTAACCCCCAAACATTGCGATATCGCGCAGCTGTTGCGGCGCGAGCCACGCGCCCCCCGGCGGCAATGCCGTGTAGCTGCGCACCACCATCTCGACGAGCATCAAATGCCCGTTGACCGACAGGAACAGGAGCGTCAGCAACGTCATCATGAACTGGCCGAGCGCGGTGCTAGACCGGCCGTTCTGCGGGTCGATCGCCGACGCAAAGCCGATCCCCATCGAATTGCCGATCAGCTCACCGGCGATCAGCGGCGCTGCAAACGCGATCTGCAGGATGAACCCCATCGCCAGCCCTACCAGCGCCTCCGCCGCGACCGCCAGAAAGGTCGCGAGCGCGAAAATCTGCGGGGGAGCGGTGACCGGATTTGCACCGATCACAAGCACGCCGATTGCCGCTGACAGCGCAATCCGCGCAGGCAGCGGCACCGATACCGCCCCGAACACGGGTGCTGCGATAAAGGTCGCGCCGACGCGGATCATCACGAACAGCAGCAGCCAGAGTTGCGGCTCGATGGAAAGGCCGAAACCAAGCATCGCGCTTAGCGGACCAGGTCCGGGATCCGCTCGAAGATGCTGATGGTGAAATCGCTGAGCAGCCCCAGGATCATGCCGCCAAAGATGACGAGCGACACAGCCACGACGACGAGTTTCGGCACGAAGGTGAGCGTCTGTTCGTTGATCGACGTCGCTGCCTGCACCATGCCGAGGATCAGGCCCGACAACAATGCCGGGATCAGGATCGGCGCCGCGCCAAGCGCGAGCACCCACAACGCCTCATGCGCGACGGTCAGGAAATAGGTTGCGTCCATCGCCTGGCTACCTCACGAAACTGTTGGCGAGCGACCCCATCGTCAGCGCCCAGCCATCGACCAGCACGAACAACAAGAGCTTGAAGGGGAGTGAGATGATCGTCGGCGACACCATCATCATGCCGAGCGACATCAGCACCGACGCGACGATCAGATCGATGACGATGAAGGGCAGGAAGATCAGGAAACCGATCTGGAACGCGGTTTTCAATTCGCTCGTCACATAGGACGGCAGCAGCACCGAATAAGGCACGTCGGCGGGCTTGGCATAGGGGCCGGTTTTCGCGATCTGCGAAAACAGCGACACGTCCTTCATCCGCGTCTGCTTGATCATGAAGGCGTGCAAGGGCTTTGCCGCCGTCGCGATCATGTCGGTCGCGCCGATCTTGCCGGCGGCATAGGGCTGGATCGCGTTCACGTTCATGTCGTTGAGCACCGGCGCCATCACGAAAAAGCTCAGGAACAGCGACAGGCCGATCAGCACCTGGTTGGGCGGTGTCTGTTGCAGCCCGAGCGCCTGGCGCAAAATCGAGAGCACGATGATGATCCGGGTAAAGCTCGTCATCATCAGCAAGATGCCGGGCAGGATCGACAACAACCCCATGATGATGAGGATTTGCAGCGACAGCGCGAGCGGCGCCTTGCCACCGCCAAGATCGCCAAGCGCCTTGTCGACGGCATCGCCGATGGCCGGCGCCGAAGGTGCTGCAGGTGCTGCCTGCGCAAAGGCGGGGACCGCGATCACCAGGCAAAATATCAGCGCGAGCACAACCAGCACGATCTTGCCGACGATCGGCTTTGCCGGCCGGGCCGCCGCAACTCGAAACAGGCTGGGGCCGACGCCGGAATTCAGGCGCCGCACGACGGGATCGCTCACTGATCACCCCGGTCGATAAGGGTAACGCCGCCGCGCCCGACCGAGACGAGCAACCGCCGTCCCTCGAATTCGATGACGGCGAGCTTCAGGCCGGGCGACAGCATCATCGCTTCCTTGACCGCGATCATCCGGGGGCCCTGATTGGCCTGAAGCCGCGTTTCAAGCCGACGCCACAGATAGAGGCAGCCGATCATCAGGCCGCACACCAAAGGCAGCAGCACGACAAGCTTCAGGACATAGGCCCACATCATCAGCGGGCGGCCTGCTTCTCGGGCGAGACCAGCTCGGTCATCCGCACGCCGAAGCGATCGCCGACGGTCACGACCTCGCCGCGGCCGATCAGCGTGCCGTTCACGAAGACGTCGAGCAATTCGTTCGCCTGCCGGTCAAGCTCGATCACGCTCGCTTCGCCAAGCGCGAGCAGTTCGCGCAGCGTGAGCGAAGTCGATCCGATCTCGACGGTCAGTTTCACATCGACATCCTGCAGCAGCCGGAAATTGGCAGCCACAGCCCCGTCGACCGGGAATCCGCCGGTCATGTCGTTCATCGGTAATCCTCTTCGATTTTGCGTTCGAACCTGGTGAGACGAATCGCCGCGCGACCATTGGACGTGCCGACGGTGCCGGTGCCGAGCTGATCGCCACCCACCATCACGGGCACGTCGGCGCCGAAGCTGATCGGGATGACATCACCCGTTTTCAGCGCCATCAGCTTGCTGATCGGGATCATCGGCTCGGCGAGCACCGAGCGAACCGGAAAGCGCACGCCCATCGCCGCGCGCATCAGGCCGCCGCGCCACGCCGGATCGGGCTCAGCCGTCCGGCCATGGACCTTGCCCGTGAGCGAAGGCGCGTGCGGCTTCAGCGCAGCGACGGGATAGACGATATCGAAGAAATCGGGGGCATCGTGACCCGCCGCGATGCCAAAGCGCGTGACGACCACGGCATCCTCGACATCGAAATTGTTGAGCAGCGCAGGGCTTGCCTCGGGGTGGCCGGGGCGGAATTCAAAGCGCGCAAGCGGCTCCCACGCGCTTTGCAGCGGCCGCGCGAGCATCATGCCCAGCCGCCCGATCATTGCCTCTGCCGCTGGCGAGAATTCGGTCGGCAATGGATGCGGCGCAGCCCCGGTGCCGCCGAAAAACTGATCGAGCAGCTCAAGCACGAACTTGCCGTCGAAGATCACCAATGCCTGGCCTTGAGAAGGCGTCATCATCATCGGCAGCCATGCGGTCAGCACTTCGGGGCGCTCGGCGCGGTAATCGGCGAAATGCTGGACGGCGAGCGGCTCGGCCCAGACCCGAAGCTCGCGCCGGAGCAGTGGCTCGAGCAGGCCGCGCACCGAGCGCGCGAACAGCGCCGAGAGGTGTTGCAGCGTGTGCAGATCGCCGAACGGATTCAGATTCTGGGCGCCAAGCGATCCGGCGTGAGCCGCCAGGGGGCGCGAACGTGTCCGTTCGCGCCGCTCCGTTGTGCCCGTATCTGAAGCCCCGTTAACCATGCAGGGTCACTGAACAACAAAACTGGTAAAGTAGACGTTACCAACGCCGCCGAATCCCTCTTTTTGCTTCAAAACATCGTTAATTGCGTGGACGAGATGGATCTGCAGCTGCCGCTTGCCGGCCACGGTGAAGACCTGATCCTCATTCGCATCGCTCAACGCGAGCAACACGGCAGAGCGCACCGCGATCTCATGCGTCTTGAGGCTTGCGATCACGCGTTCGTCGTAAGGCGTCGAGATAGCGAGGCCGAGCTGCACGAAATGTACGCTGTCGCGCAGATTGGCCGTAAATTCCTTGTCCATGACGAAATAGGTCGAGGCGTATTTGTCCCCGCCCGAACCGAGCGGCAGCCGCGTGGTGCTCTCTGCACCGCCATGCCCCTCGCCACCGCCCGTATCGGCGAGTTTTTGCTCGCTTTTGGGCACCAGATGCGGCTGTTCAAAGCTGGGCGCCTTGTGCGCGCCGCCGCCGATGATCCCGCTCTGCATCGCGTAGACAGCGCCGCCGATCCCGCCAGCGAAAATCACCAGCGCGCCGACGACCATAAGAATGATCTTCTTCGTCCCGCCCTTTTTCTTGGCGGCGTCCCCTTCCTTCATTTCGGTCTTTGCCATCGTCACTTCCCCCTGCTTCATGCAATGCGTTGATCAGAATTCACGTCGTCTTCGGCTCCGCCCGCACGCGGCGGCGCGGCGGGTTGGAATGCTTGCTGGGCCGTTGGCGGGCGACGCTGATCCTGGCCCTGGCCCCCGGCATCGACCCCGCTCTGGCCGAGCCGCAGCCCGCGCTCGGCCGCCAGTTCGGCAAGCCTTGGCTGGGCCTCTGCGAGCAACGCCCGGGTCGCGGGCACGTCGGCGGCAAAATGGACATGCAGGACATCGCCCTGTTGACGCAGCGCGACGTCGATCTTGCCCAGGCCAGACGGCACCAGCCTGATCCGGGTGTCACCGGCATCGGCGGCATCGCGCAGCGCATCGATCCGGTCGAGTAGCTGGCGCGTCCAATCCTCTCGCCGGGTATCGAGCGGGCTGTTGTCGACCGCGCCCGGCGCCTTGATGGCGATCGGGTCGTTGCCGATTGTCGCGCCGGCAAGGGTCGGCGCCAATCCCTCATTGTCATGGCGATCGAGGTCGAGCGAAATCGACCGTCCTGCTGCGACGATCGCGGCGGCAAAGGCGCGCGCGGCAGGTTGCGCAACGCCGATCTGCGGCGCGTCTTGCGCCGATGCCAGCACGACGGGAAGCTGGACGGCGTCGGCTTTCGCGCGCGCGGCCTGCTCAATCGACGAAACCACGACGATCTTGGGGCCGGACGGTTGGGAACCGAACGATTCAGTCTTGATCGTGACGGACGCCGGCGTCGCTGCTGTCGTGGCGGCTCCTGCATTCGTTGCCCCGGTAACTGGCGGCGTTGTCGCTGCGGATGGCGATGGGTCTGGGGCGGGGGGGGCCGGCTGATTGCGGCCAGCTGTCACAGTTGATCCTGCCTGCCCTGATGCACCGACAATCGACGAGGCACCCGGCGTCGCCACGACAGGCGCTGCAGCGAAGAAGGCCAACGACGGTCCGACGACGAACGCGGGGTCGAGGGGGAGCGGCGTGTCGTCCGGGCGTTCGGCATCTGCGGTCGACGCGGCAGCTTTTCTGGTCGAGGACGTAGCGCCCTTGATTGCCGGCACTTCAACCAACCCATCCTGCTGGGCGATTTCCTGGCCGGGCTTTTGAGCGCGCGTTTTAGTGATGGCGGGAGCGAGCACGTCCAAAGTGGCAGGCTCGACCACATCGGTCGTCGAAAGCTCTGCCGACGGATCGCCCTTCGGCGTGATCGACCCTGGCGAAATGGACGCGGGGAAGGTGGGCGTGGCGCCAACCGAAGGCGATCTGCCGATCCAGGCGAGGTTCGGATCGGTCGCGATTTCAGCATAGGCAGGCAAAACGCTGCCGGGGACGGCAATCGGCTGCCGTTCACCGGGCACCAACGGCGCTGACAAATCGGTTAGGCCCGGCTGATCGGGCAGCGCCGGTTCGGCGGTGGCCTCGGCACCGGCAAGCGCAAGTGAGAATGTGGGTCCCGCATCGACGAATGCGGCATTGGTCGGCGCGATGGACGGCGCAGTCGGTACCAATGTCGAGACCTGAAGCATGCCTATATTCTCCGCCGGGCGCACCTGCCCATGAGCCATCAGCAAGTATCGTGCCGAACCTTCTTGATCGGCGGCGCTTCCTCAAGCGCGCGGAGTGCTTTCAGCGCTTCCGACGCCTGATCGCGCGCGATCAGCTTTTCGATCGCCGATTGATCGCGACGGGCCTCTCGCGTTGCCTCGGTCGCGATTGCGAGCTGGCGCGATGCCGATTCGAGGCGCGCCTCGGCCGCAATCGCTGACTGGCTGAGCCGATCGCGGTAGTGCGCGGCGGCGAGGAAGGAGAACGCCTCGGCCATCGCCTCGACGGGGGCGACATCGGCAGCGAGGGCGGCGATGCGGTGCTTCAATTCATCTTCACTTGCGAGCTTTTCGACCGCGCGGGCTTCGTCGGCGCGTACCAGTCCAAGCTGCAACGTGCGGACCCGGTGGATGCGATCGAGCGAAATCCCGCGTTTAGCCATCGCTGAAAACACCCGTCAGCTCGGTTATCGCATCGGCCAGCGGGACGACTTCGTCAGGGTCCTGCCGGATATATTCGATGACTGCGCCGTGATAGGAAATCGCTGCATCGATCGCGGGGTCCGCACCCGCGCGATAGGCCCCCATCAGCACGAGATCGCGGTTTTCCTCATAGGTCGCCAGATGCCCGCGCAGGATACGTGCGGCGCGAAGATGCGGCTTGTCGGTGATATCGGTCATCACCCGGCTGACCGAAGGCCCTATATCGATCGCGGGATAAACGCCGCGCTCGGCAAGCTGGCGCGAGAGCACGATATGCCCGTCCAATATCGATCGCGCGCTGTCGACGACGGGATCATTGCCGTCATCGCCGTCCGCCAGCACGGTATAGATGGCGGTAATCGAGCCCCCGCTCGACACGCAGGTGCCCGCGCGCTCGATCAGGTTGGGAAGCATCGCGATTGCCGATGGCGGATACCCGCGCGCCGATGCCGGCTCGCCAAGCGCAAGGCCGATCTCGCGCCCGGCATGTGCCACGCGGGTGAGCGAATCCATGATGAGCAGGACGTTCTTGCCCTCGGCGCGAAAAGCTTCGGCGATGGCGGTTGCGCGCAACGCGCCCCGGATTCGCAGCACTGGCGAATGATTGGCGGGCACCGCGACGACGACGGCGCGCTGCCTCGTTTCGCCCGCGACCTTGGTTTCCAGAAAGTCGGCAACCTCGCGACTGCGCTCGCCGATCAGGCCGATCACGATCACGTCGGCTTGCGCCGCCCGCACGATCATGCCGAGCAGCACCGATTTGCCGACACCCGATCCCGCCATGATGCCGATCCGCTGGCCCTGCCCGATCGTCAGCAAGCCGTTGATTGCGCGCACGCCGACATCGAGCGGTTTCAGCACCCTGCCCCGGTCTAGCGGGCTTTGCAGCTTGCCGCCGATCGGCCAATGGCTCGCGCCCCGGATTGGCCCCAGGCCGTCGATCGGCTTGCCCGCGCCATCGACCACGCGGCCAAGCAGGGCGGCGCCCACTTCGGCTTCGCCCGGCGGGCCGATCGGGCGCACCGGCGCCTGCGGGAGGAGCGGCGCGGGACCGCCCAGATTCATCATCAATGTGCGACCGCCGCGAAAACCGATCACCTCGGCCTCGACCCGACCCTTGCCGGAGCCGACGGCGCAGATCGTGCCGACGGGCAGCGACAGGCCGGTCGCCTCCATCAGCAACCCGTCGAACGAGGCAAGCCGGCCCGACAGCCTGGGTGCAGGCTGAAAAGTCGCGCCGGCGACGCCGCTCAGATATTCATCGGCAAAGGCGTTCAGCATGTCGGGACGGCGACACGCTCGATCGCCTGCGTCAGCTGCTCGAGCCATAATTCGGGCCCGTCCTCGACGATCGTCGACGCCGATTCGAGGATGTAGCCGCCACGCTCGATCGCTGCATCGCCGATCGGAAAAACGGTTTCGGGCAACCTGCCCTGCAACAGCGCGACATCATCGGGATGCACCCGCAAAATCGCCGATTCGGCGCTGTCGGCCAGAAGGTCGATTGCCGCCTCGATGCGTCCCGCGAGCCGATCGGCAGGAATGCCGATTTCGCCGACGAGCTTGCTCACCAATGTCAGCACGGTTTCCCGCAATCGCCCGGCAAGGGCATCGCGGTCTATCCGATCGCTTGCCTTCAGCGCCTGCGCCACCTGTTCGATCAGCGCCAGATTGCGCTCGCCCGCCTCGCGCTCGAGCGCACGGGCATGCGCCATCCCCTCGCTGAAGCCGGCGGCGCGCGCGGTTTCCACCGGATCGATGAAGGTCGATTTCTGATCGACCTCGGGATCGAGCGGGTCCCAGCCCTCGGTGGGTTGTTGTGCGCGATCGGCCGGGCTGAAATGCTTGGGACCAGGGGGTTGAGCCGCGAAATGCCTGGGCTGTTCGCCGTTCGCGCGCGCCTTGATATCGGCTGGCGCAAAGCTGCCATGCACGGCAGCGAACGCCTGTTGCAATGCTTCGGCCGCGCCATTCTGGCGGGCGGCGAACCCAGCTGCAAAATTAGACATAATCGTCTTCGCCGCCGCTCATGATGATGGTGCCGTCCTTGGCCAGGCCGCGCGCGATCTGGATGATCGCCTTTTGCGCTTCCAGCACTTCGGACAGGCGCATCGGCCCGCGTGATTCGAGCTCGTCGCGAACGCCGTCGGCGGCGCGGCTCGACATGCAGCCGAGGAAGCGGCCGCGAACCGTCTCGTCCACACCCTTCAGCGCGCGCACCAGCACATCGCCGTCGATGTTGCGGATGAGCGTGCCCAGATTTTTGTCGTCGAGATCGAGCAGATTGTCGAAGACGAACATCGCCTCCTCAATGGCCCGCGCGACTTCGCGGTCGATTTTGAACAGCTTGGGCATCACCCGCGCCTCGGTCGCCTTGCGCGCGCTCGACATGATCCGCGCGGCCTCGCGCGTGCCGCCGAGCATCAGCCCGGCAGGCTTCGATCCCTCGCCGATCCGGCCCGACAGCATCGTCTTGAGCGTTTCGACCGCCTCGGGCGTGATCGGCCCCAGCCGCGCGATCCGGTGGAGGACATCGGGCTGCACCGCATCGGGCAGCAACTCGAGCACCTGCGCACCGACAGCGGGATCAAGATTGGCGATCAGCACAGCGGCGATCTGCGGGTGTTCCTTCTCGATGAGCGTCGCGATCTCATTCGCGTCGAGCCAGTCGAGCAGATCGATCTGGCACGCATCGGCGGGCGGCGTGATCCGCGCGAGCACGCTTTCCGCCTTTTCCCGGCCGAGCGCGCGCGTCATCATCGTTTCGATACGGGGGCGCGGATCGAAGCCGACGGCGGTCCGCTCACGCGCGCGGTCGACGAAATTGTCGAGCACCGTCTCGACCTCGGGCTCGCTGACATCGGCGACGGCGAACATCGCCTTGCCGAGCTGTCGCACTTCCTCGGGCTCGAGCTTTTGCAGGATCGCGGCGGCCTCATCGTCGCCGACGAGCATCATCAGGACAGCGGCGCGTTCCACCCCGCTATAGGCGCGCAACGGCGCGGCGTTCTGCCTCGATTCCATCAGCTGGCATCCGCACGGATCATGTCGCGCACGGCGAGTGCCGCGCGCGTCGGGTTGTCGCGGGTGAAGCCGCGCACCATGCTGATCCGCTCGTCATAACCGCGCGCCTGATCGAGCATTTCGATGCTGACCGGCACCGGCTGGCCGCGTTCGTCCCGCGCCACGGCGGGGTCGCCGGGCTGTCCCGGCTCGCTTAACGTCGCGCCCCCAATCTGGCCGGTCGCCGTGGAGAGGCGGGGCTGTGCCTGTTCGTCACGCTTTTTCAACAGCGCCTTGGCCAGCGGTCGAACGCCCAGCATCAGCACCATGATCGCGATCAGGATCGCGGTCAGGTTGCGGGCTACGATCGGCAGCCAGCCAGCCTCGTACCAGGGCGCCTTGTCGTCCAGGACGGTGCCGCCAGCGAATTTGCGGGCGATGACCGTCACCTGATCGTTGCGCGCGGCATCATAGCCGACGGCGGCACGGACGAGCTGGGTGATCTGCTGGATTTCTGCCGAGCTGCGCGGCTTTGCGCCTTCAGGATCACGCAGCAGCACCGCAACCGAGAGCCGCTTGATCGCGCCGGGCATGGCCCGCGTGACCGAGACTTCCTTGCCGAGATCATACGCGCGGGAATAGGTTTCGGATTGCTTGGGCGCATCGGTGCTGCCGGCGACCACGGTGGCGGGCGTCGGGGTGGCGGCTGGTGCGCCCGGAGGCGTCGGCGCCTTGATCGTGCTGGCAGCAGGCGGCGAATTCGACAGCGCGCCTGGGATACCGCCGGGGGGAGTCGCGCCATCCTTGGCGGCGCTCCAATTGCCCTGCTCCGCCCGAAGCGCGCCAGCCTTGTCATAGCTTTCGCGCGTGGCCTGGGTCTCGTCGAGGTTCACATCGGCCTGGATCTCGGCCGAGAAGTTGCCGATGCCGACAAGCGGCGTCAGCAGCTGCGTCAACTGCGCGCGGTATTTGTCCTCGATACGGCGCTGGAAATCGATCCGCGCATCGCCGGCAAGCGTGGTGCTGTCCTGGTCCTTCGAATGCGTCAGCATCGCGCCCATCTGATCGACGATCGTCACGCTTTCGGGTTTCATCCCGGGCACCGACGAGGCGACGAGGTTGATGATCGAGCTGACCTGCGCATCGCCGAGCGAGCGCCCGGGATTGAGCTTCACGATCACCGAGGCGGACGGGGCGGCGTTATCGCGCACGAACACGCTGGCCTCCGGCATCGCCAGATGGACGCGTGCTTCGGCCACCGAATCGATCTCCTGGATCGACCGGGCAAGCTCGGTTTCGCGCGCCTGACGGAGCCGTTCGCCTTCGACAGCGCGCGAGACGCCCATCGGGAGGTTGTCGAGGATTTGATAACCGCCGGGGGCTGCCTTGGGCAGGCCCTGCCCGGCCAGGAGGATGCGCGCCCGCGAATAATCATCCTCGCCGACCGTCAGCGCGCCGGTGCCCTCATCGATCTTGCTGGTGATGTTGGCCTGCTGAAGCGCGGCGGTCACCGCTGCCTTGTCGGCATCGGGAAGCCCCGAGAACAGCGTCTTTTGCGTCGGCGACGCGAGCAGCGCCCAGGCAAGTGCAGCGGCCGCGACGAGGCTGACAAGCATCACCATCGGCAGGTTGCGCCGGACGATAGGCTGCTTGAACAGCTCGCCGATCTGGCGGGCCGGGTTGGCGAAACGCTCCGGGATGATGGGCGTGGTGGGGATCAGCTGGTTGCTCATATATTATACCGGCATGCTCATGATGTCCTTATAGGCGGACAATAGCTTGTTCCTGACCTGCAACGTCGCCTCGAAGCCGACCGAGGCCTCCTGCCGGGCGAGCATCACCTTGGCGATGTCGATCGTTTCGCCGCGCTCATAAGCGCTGCTGACATCGCCGGCGCGGGTCTGGGTCGCGTTGACACCCTGCAATGCATCCTGGAGCGTGGATGCAAAGCTGGGCGGCTGGCTTGCCGGCACCAGGAGGCTGGTCGACGTGGCGGGCGCAGTTGCGGTGGCGCGCTGCAACGCCTGGTTGCGCTCGAGGATCTGCGCACGAAGCGCAAGCACGCGGTCGATGCCGCCGGCGCCGCCAATGGGTCCGATGCCGCTCATGCCGAGATCGCCCGGATGATATCGTCACCCTGCTCGCGCGCCTTGGCGAGACGATAGCGCAGCGTGCGTTCCGAAATGCCGAGCCTGCGCGCGGTTTCCATGCGGCTGCCGCCACACGCCGCCATCGTCTCGCGGATCGCCTGGAATTCTGACATCTGGACGATATTGCCAAGCGTCGCGGGCACCGTTTCGCGGTCGATACGCGGCTTTGGCGCTGCGCGATCGAACAGGATGTGGTTCGCGCTGATCGTGTCGCCAGAGGCGAACAGCAACGCGCGCTGAACGACGTTTTCCAGCTCGCGGACATTGCCCGGCCAATCATGCTGCATGAGGGCTGCGACCGCGCCCTTGTCGGGCCAGGGGATCGTCGCCCGGCCAACCGCGTGGCGCAGGATGAGTGTGGCCGCCAGCGCGGGGATATCCTGCGGACGTTCTGCCAGCGGCTTGGTCGTCAACGGGAACACGCTGAGCCGGTAATAAAGATCGGCGCGGAAGCGTCCGGCCGCCACTTCGTCCTGTAAATCGCGATTGGCGCAGGCGATGACGCGCACATCGATCGCCTCGGGAACCGATGCGCCGAGCGGCACCACCTCACGCTCCTGCAGCGCGCGCAGCAGCTTTGCCTGCAATTGCTGCGGCATTTCGGCAATCTCGTCGAGCAGCAGCGTACCGCCATTGGCGGCCCGGAAAAAACCCTCGCCGCCCGACGACGCCCCGGTAAAGGCGCCCTTCTGGTGACCGAACAACAGCGCCTCGAGCATCGATTCGGGCAAAGCTGCGCAATTGATCGCGATGAAGGGGCCGTCTTTGCGGCTCGACCCCCGGTGAATGGCGCGGGCAAGTACTTCCTTGCCGGTGCCGGTCGGGCCGTTGATCAGCACGGTGATGTCGGCGGCAGCGACCCGTTCGGCGAGCGCATAAAGCGCCAGGCTCTCCGGGTCGGCGGCGGTGGGCGCATCGGCACCGGCAACGAGCGCCCGGGCAAAGCCGTCGCCGATCGCGCTGTCGTCCGCGCCGTAAGCGATCCGCGCCGGATTGCCGTCGCGCGACGGCATCACCGAGCGTCCCTCGCCGCCGACGATCACGGTACGCGCGGGCGCGGGCGGGGCCTCTCCCTCGGCGATCAGGAACAGGTCGCCTGGCAGCGGCTTGCCGTCCTCGAACGAGCCGATTTCAAAGCCTTGCGCCCTGAGCGACGACACCAGCGCATATTTCTGGCGGACGACCGCGGCAGACGGGAAGATCGAACGCATCAAATTGCCCCCTTTGGTCCACATCACATGCGGCCAATTTGGTAAATCACTGGTTAACCAGGGGCACTGCCGGCAATTATTTTCCGCTTGCCGCCCGCCCCCCGGCTGACTGCGATCCAGGCTATGGCAGGAGATGTAAAAACGCTTGGTGAGCGAAAGTGCTTAATGTTGGTGATCGCCGGCCGTTTCTTCTCCTGACGGCGCGGCTCTTCCGATGGGGGGCGGCAGTGATCGTCAGCTAAATGGAGATCAGACAATGACCGTTATCGGAACCAACGTCGCCGCACTGAAGGCGAGCAATGCCAACAACGCCGCCAGCTCTGCGCTGTCGACGAGCATCGAGCGCCTGTCGACCGGCAAGCGCATCAACTCTGCGAAGGACGATGCCGCCGGCCTCGCCATCGCATCTTCGTTCACGTCGCAGATCCGCGGCACCAATCAGGCGATCCGCAATGCCAATGATGGCATCGCATTGTCGCAGACGGCTGATGGCGCGCTCGGCGAAGTCACCAACATCCTGCAGCGTCTGCGCGAAGTTTCGGTGCAGTCTGCATCGGGCACCTATTCGACGAACGACCGTACCAACCTGCAGGCCGAAGTGACGCAGCTGACGGCGCAGCTGTCGGACATTCAGACCAAGACGAACTTTAACGGCGTCACCCTTGTCGGCAAGGCTGCCAACAACGTCGACATTCAGACAGGCTCGGCCAGTGGCGACACCGTTACGCTCGCGCTTGGTGGCCTTGATCTCGACGCCATCCACACGACGGGCGGCGGCATTAAGGTTGATACCGTTGCCAATGCCAACTCGGCGCTGACCGCGATCGACACGGCGCTCCAGTCCGTCAACACGACCCGCGCCACATTGGGTGCAGGCCAGAGCCGCCTGACCTCGGTCGTCAACAACCTGACCACCAACGTCGCGAACCTGACCGACGCGCGCAGCCGGATCGAAGACGTCGATTTCTCGACCGAAACGACCCATCTGGCCCGTGCTCAGATCCTGAGCCAGGCATCGACTGCACTGATCGCCCAGGCGAACCAGTCGCAGCAGGGCGTGCTTCAGCTCCTGCGCTAAGAGTAATACGGCTCCGGCGCCGCCCCCCCACGGGTGTCGGAGCCGCCCGGCCCTCCTCAAGCGAAGGACGGCGGAATGCCCCGGTGGCCATATGGTCACCGGGGTTTTTCGCATAAGATCGTTCGGGCGATCCACCCGGGCCATCTGCCGGCGCGGGTGCCCGCCCGGAGTATGCGATGAGCGTCATCTTTCTTAACGGCCCGACTTCTGCCGGCAAAACCAGCATCGCCCGCGCGCTTCAGGCGATCCTCGATCCGCCGCATCTCCGCCATGGTATCGACGATGCATTCGCGATGCTGCCGCTACGGCTGCACAATCATCCCGATGGCTTCTTTTTCGATACCGATAGCCGGGGCGAAATCCGGCTCAACCACGGCCGGTTCGGGCGGGCGATGCTTGCCGCCCACGCGCACGGCGCGGCGGCGATCGCGCGGACGGGCATCGGCCTGATCCTCGATGAGGTGATCCTCGAAGATGACATCCGCGCCGAGTGGCGATCGGTGCTCGCCAGCGTCGATGTGTTCTGGGTCGGCATCCACTGCACGCTCGACGAGCTGGCGCGGCGGGAGATCGCGCGCGGCGATCGGCTGATCGGGCAGGCGCGCGGGCAGGTGGACCTTGTCCACCGCGATATGGATTATGCGCTGGAAATCGACACCACGAGCGCGACGCCAGAACAATCCGCCGCGATCATTGCTGCGGCGTATCGCCGGCGTTAATGCTGGCGGGCGAGCGCTTTTTTCAGCTTGGCGTGCGCGGCTGCCTTGATCTGGCAGATCCGCGCCGGGCCAACGCCCAGCACCTGGCCGATTTCCTCGAGGTTTAGTTCCTCGACATAGTAAAGCTGGATCACCTGCGCCTCGCGTTCGGGCAGTGCGGCGATAGCGGCGATAAGGGCGCCGCGCAGATCGGCATCGGCGAGTTGCTCGAACGCATCGGGCTCCTCGCTGGCAAACCAGGGCAGATCATCCGAATAGACATCGTCGATCGGCTCGAAGCGCACGGGCTCGGCAGCGGCATAGTCGATCCGCAGCTTTTCAGGTGAAACGCCCAGCCGATCGGCCACCGCATCTTCGTCCGGCCGCTTGCCCGTCTCGTTGGTGAGCGCGGTCACCGCTTCCTGATAGGCCCGCCGACGGCGCATCGCGCCCCGCGTCAGCGTTGCCTGGCGGCGCAGTTCATCGATCATCGATCCACGCACCCGCGTCAGCAGATATTGCTCGAAGGTGACGGCGCCGCGATCCTCAAAAGCGCTCACCGCTTCGATCAACGCCACGAGGCCGATCTGGACCAGATCCTCGATATCGACCGCGCTGCTCATGCTGCCGTGAATATGCCAGGCGACGCGGCGGACGAGCGGGAAGTGCTTTTTTGCCAGCGCTTCGACACTGCCGGGCCGGTTGCCGCGACGGTCATAGATCAGGGCCTGGGCAGCCTTGAAGACCTCGTTGTCCGGTTGCGCGGTCATGCCGGGATGGCTCCGGGTGCGCCGATAACGGCGACGACCTCGACTGATTTATCCTCGGGCACTTCGAAAAAGCTCATCACGGGAGTATCGGGCATGCAGCTGCGCACCAGTTTGCGGATCGCCAGGCGGATCGCGGGTTGGACGACGAGCGCGAAGGGCTTGGCCTCGGCGATCAGCGGTTGGGCGGCGCGTTGCAGCGCCTCGACGATGCGGCGGCCAAGATCGGGCTCGATCGTGTGCCGGCGCGAAGGATCGGAACGGATCGCCTGGCCGAGCAGCCCTTCGAGCTGCCCCTCAAGCGTCATCACGCGCAACGGCTCGCGCACGCCGCACAGTTTCTGGATGATGAGGGCGCCGAGTTCGGGGCGGATCGCCTCGATGATTTCCTCGGCATCGAGCGTCTTTTGGGCAGCGACTGCGATGGCAGCGGCAATTCGGCGGAATTCCTTCAACGAAATCCCCTCGGCGAGCAGCCCGCGCAACACCTGCGTCAGCGTCGTCAGCGGCACCGGCGTCGGGCTTAGCGCAGCGACCAGATTGGCGGCGCGCTCCTTCAGCTGATCGAGCAGGTTCTGAACCTCGTCGGGGCCAAGCAGATCGGACGAATTGGTGCCCAGCAGATGATTGAGATGCGTCGCCATCACCGTGCCGGGATCGACCACCAGATAGCCCGCACCCGTTGCTGCATCGGCATCCGCAGGGGCGATCCATGTCGCATCGAGCCCGAAGGTGGGATCCTTGGCGATCTTGCCCACAAGCGTGCCGACCGCCTGGCCGGTATCGAGCGCCAGCATTTCATCGGGCGAGACGACATCTTCGCCGACGACGACACCGCCAACGACGATGCGGTAAGTATAGGGCGTCAGATTGATATCGTCGCGCACGCGCACCTGCGGGATGACGAAGCCAAGCTCCTTCGACAATTGCCGCCGGACGCCGGTGATCCGCCCCATTAAGGGGCTGCCCCGGCGTTCGTCGACCAGCGGCACCAAACCATAACCGATATCGAGATTGACCTGGATGCTGTCGGCCACCTCCTCCCACCCGATTTTCGCGAGATCGACCGGCTCGACGGGTACGACATCGGCGACGGCGGGGCGGCGGGCGGCCTGGCTCATCCGCCATGCGGCATAGCCGGCGGCAGCGGCGGCAGGCAGGATCACCAGATGCGGCATGCCCGGCATCACGCCGAGCAGCGCAAGGATCGCGGCAACCGGAGTCCAGGTCTTGGCCGATCCGAATTGGCTGCCAATCTGCCCGGCAAGATCATGTGTCGAGGTGACGCGCGTGACGATCGTGGCCGCCGCAATCGACAGCATCAGCGACGGGATCTGCGCGACAAGCGCATCGCCGATCGCGAGCAGGACATAATTATGCGCCGCCTCACCGATCGACAGCCCGTGGCTGACGGGACCAAGGATCAGCCCGCCGATGATGTTGGCGGCAAGGATCAGCAGGCCGGCAATCGCGTCGCCCTTCACGAACTTGGACGAGCCGTCCATCGATCCGTAGAAATCGGCTTCGGTCGACACTTCGACACGGCGCGCTCGGGCTTCGTCGGGGGTGATCAAGCCAGCGTTCAAATCGGCGTCGATCGCCATCTGCTTGCCGGGCAACGCATCGAGGGTGAACCGTGCCGACACTTCGGAGACGCGACCGGCGCCCTTTGTCACCACGATCATGTTGATGATGACGAGGATCGCGAACACGAACAGCCCGACGACGTAGTCGCCGCCGATCAGGAAGGTGCCGAACGCCTCGATCACGTGCCCCGCCGCCGCTTCGCCTTCATGCCCGTGGACAAGCACGACACGCGTCGAGGCGACATTGAGCGACAGGCGAAACAGCGTGGCAAACAGCAGCACGCTGGGGAAGGCCGAGAAATCGAGCGGCTTTTGCGCATTGAGCGCGACCATCAGCACGGCAAGGCTGATCGTGATGTTCATGATGAAGAAGATGTCGAGCATCGCCGCCGGGATCGGCACGACCATCAGCAGGACGAGCAGCAGGATCGCGACCGGCAGCGCGCTGGAGCGGATCAGCGATCCGATATCGCGACGGGAAACGGCAAGTGCGGCCATCGGTTAGCCGCCGAGCCTTGCGAGCATCAGATAGGCGAGCCGCGCATTGTCGGGTGTCGGACGCAGGATCGATTCGGCGCGATTGATCGTGCTGTTCAGCTGATCGAGCGTGTTTTGCGCCCAGCGCGTCGCCCCGGCGGTGCTTTCGCCATTGCCGGGGATGATCTCACTCTGGACCGCCTCGAGCGTCGTCGAGGCAAGCCCGGTGGCACCACCGACCGAAGCGCCGCGATCGAGCTTGGCGGCGAAGCGCTCATAGATTTGCGATAGCGAGCGCGGCTGGCCAGCTTGATCGTAGAAAACGTTGCGGTTGGCGGCTGCGGCCGCCGGGAACAGCCCGGCACCGGTACGATCGGGATTGTCCTGAAGCGTCTTCAGGAAATTGCGCGCACCGCCAAGCCCGAGAAAATGCGCCATATAGAGATCGGTGCCCGTCGCCGTCCGGCCCAGGCTTGCCTCGATCGAGGCTTTATTGTCGGCGGCATGCTCGGCCGCCATCAGCGATGAAGTTTCGGGGTCGTTGCGCAGATTGAGGATCGCCTGCCGGGTGCCGGGGTCGCTCACCGTCAGCTTGCCGTTCGCGCCGGGCTGGATGCTGTCCGCCGCCCAGCCCAGGCCGTGCTCGGCACCATGTTTCTTGACAACCGACAGCCAGCTCTGATCGATGAACTGATACAGCCCCGACGCACTCGACGTGCCGGCCTTGGCATTCGCGTTCAGCCCGCTTTCGACCTGTGCCTGGCCGAGCAGATAGTTGAAATCGATACCGGTCTTGGCCGATGCCAGTGCAATCGCGGACTGAACGGCGCCCGAACGATTGGTGACCGGATTGACGTTGATCGCCCCCATGCTGTCCTTACCCCTGTTGCAGGGGGTGTTTCAGCAAAGATCGTGCCAGTTACCTCGCAAATGACGCGGCGCGCTCAGGCGCAGGCGAAGGCGGGCATGCCGGGACGATAGCCGCCGCCATCGCCGGCCAGCTGCTGCAGCCGCCGCCGGACGTTCGCGCTCATCAAATTGACGTAGATGCGGCAGGTTTCGTTGAGCCGGTGCGCTTCTTCAGCCAGCGTGCGGATATCGGGCGAGGGCGATCCGTCATCGGCCGCAGCAACGGCATCGATGCTCAGCAGCTTTGCCCGCGTGGCGCGTTCGAGCCCGGCCACGTCATTGGCCTTCAACGCGGCAATTTCTGCATGCAGGGCCTCGATGACCCGGACAAGGGCATCACGCCTGTTCATGCGGGTTCCAGTTCAGCTTGAGCGCGATCAGCCGATCGGCGATGGTTTCTGCAACGATTGGGTAGGTCTGGTTGGCAATCGCCTGACGAATGCGGCTCACCCGGTCGCTGTCGACGGGCGGGGAGGAAGACAGATCGGTGACGGCGCTGCTCAGTCCACGCGCGATCGCGGTTTCCTGATGATGCGCGGTCACGCCGGGGGCGCCCTTGGCGGGCACAGCGGCCTCGACGGGGCTGACCCGCCGTTCGGCTGCTACCGGTTTTGCACCGATCGGATCGACCATGTCTCCATCCTCATATTCGTGCGTTCACAAGGAGAAACGACCGATCGCTGGAGACCTTTAGAAAAAATTATTGTGTGTAACCGGGAAGTGTCGCGCGGCCGGTTTCGAGCGCAATCGCCTGGATGGGTTTGCGCGCGCCGTCGACATTGACGAGAAAGCGCCCACCCACTGCCGCCTCGCTCATCGCCACGCCTTCGCGGGTAATGGTAAAGCCGACCGCGCCCGCCTCCACCGTCACCGGATCGCCGCGCTTGATGACGATTTCCGGCCTGGCTGCAGACACCGCAGCCGCGGCAGCAATTGGTGGGGCGGGCGGCATCATTACCGGCACGAACACACGCCATTCGGGGGCCTGGCACGTCACCACCACCGCATCATGCGCTGGCGTGCGCCACGACAGCGATACCATCGGGCAGGCGGCGAGCTTCAGGCGCTGGTCAACGCCGGTGCGCGCGCCGCCTTCGCTGCCAATCGCCTTGCCGGTAAAGGTGGTCACCGCGCCGTCGATGAGGCCGACGTCCTGAAAGCTCGGCTGAGCAGTGGCGGGGGTTGCGATCAGCACGGCACACATCAACAGACGACGCATCTTGTTCTCCTGAAAATCCTTGGCGAGGCGGCAAGCCCCGGTTGCCGGGCGGCAAATCATCGCCGTTCGCCGGCAAAGGCGATGGTGAGCATCACCGATCGGCGCGCGCCCGGCGCCGCCTCGGTCGCGATGATCATGCGGTCGGCGGGAATGACATGGGCGTTTGCCAGCACCACCGCGACGGCGCGGGCGCGGTCGGCGGCAAGCACGCTGCCGCTGCCGGTGACGGGTTCGACATCACCCGGCGTGCCATCGACCCCGCCGATGATCTTCAGCACGAGCCGCGGATCGGCGGTTTCATCGCGGACCCATTGGATCAGGCTGGCGGGCGATTGCGGCAGCGCGCTCGATCCAACGACAAAATCGGCCATGCTCGCAGCGCCAACCGGCATCGCATCGGCGGTGGCGCTTGGCTGACGCAGGGGTTTTGTCATCACGCCGGCAGCAGCATGAACCCCGAAGCCTTCGCGAAGCCCCGCCGCCAGCGCTTGAAAATCACGCTTCTGATTGGCCTGCACGAGCACGAAAAAGCCGACCAGCAACAACGCCAGATCGGCGAGCGTCACCAGCCAGATCGGTCGGGCCGGGCGGCTTTCGGGGAAAAAGTCATCGGTCATGCCGCCGCCTTGTCGAGCCGACGTGGCGCCTCGCGTTCGGCCAAGGCAACCAGCGGCGCGGTCAGGCGCGCGCGCTCGAACGCCTCGTCGCGGGCGATCCGCCGCAAGCGTGCGGCGATGGGCATCGCGATCAGGCTGGCAATCACCGCGCCATAGAGCGTTGACAGCAGCGCGATTGCCATCGCTCCGCCGATCGCCGCCGGGTCGTTCATCACCAGAAACATCTTCACCAGCCCGATCAGCGTACCGATCATGCCGATTGCCGGCGCGGTCTCGGCGGCACCCGCCCAGGTGTCTGCTGCCGCCACATCGCGTTCGATACGGATACGGCGGCGGTGGTCGAAGGACGCGCGGACCGCGTCCACTTCCGCGCCGTCGACGATATCAGCGACCGCAGCGGCGACATCGGCATCGGCGATCACCGATTTGTCGAGCGCGTTGACGCCGTGGCGCTGCGCTATTCGTCCGAACGCGGCGATCTGTGCCAGCAAAGGTGCCGCGTCGAAACGCCGTCGCGCGAGCTTTGGCAGCGCTGACACGGCGCCGGACAGATCGCCGAAATCGGTGCGTAACACGGTCGCAAGGATCGTGCCCCCGGCAACGATGCCGAGTGCTGCGGGATCGAGAAACGGGCCGAGCGTGCCGGCGAGATCGGATGACATCATAATTGCCCGCGTAGCAAAAGCCGGGCCAAACGCGTCGTAGCCCGGCCTTGGCCATCGTCAGGCAAATGCGAGGGTTTCCGAGGGGCAGGCGCTTGCCGTCATCCGGCAAGAAGCTGCCGCACCACTTGCCATATTGAACTCTTGCGGCAAAATCCGAGCGGTCCGGCACAATTGGCACGGCTGTTGCATCGATGCTCGCGCAGGATTTTGTGTGGAGACCGCAACGGTGGCAGATGACGTTCTTTTCGGGGTTCATGGCGCGGCGCTCGAAGTGCGTTCGCGGCGCCTGGGGCTGATCGCGTCGAATATCGCCAACGCCTCCACCCCCGGCTTCAAGGCGCGCGACATCGATTTCAGCGCAGCCATCGCATCGGCGAATGGGCCGAACGGCTTCAACAGCAGCGCGATCGACGGTGCGACCAAATACCGCGTGCCCGTCCAGGCGTCGCTCGATGGCAACACCGTCGAGCTCGCGACTGAACAAACCGCCTTCGCCGAAAACGCCGTCGCCTATCAGACGACGCTGTCCTTCCTGAACGGGCGGATCGGCCAGATCACCCGTGCATTGCGAGGCGAATAAAGATGGCCGATCAACCCCTAACGATTTTCCAGGTGGCCGGGCGCGCGATGTCCGCACAGCTCGTTCGGCTGAACACGACTGCGTCGAACCTCGCCAATGCCGGCGTCGTCTCGGGCTCGGCTGCGGCCGCCTACAAGACGATGAAGCCGGTGTTTCGCACCCAGTTCGATCAGGCATCGGGCCTGTCGACGGTCAATATCGAAAGCGTCGTTCAGGCCGGCAACCAGCCGACCAGCCGCTATGATCCCTCCAATCCGCTGGCCGACAAGGACGGCAACGTCTTTGAGGCGGCAGTCGATGAAACCCGCGAGCTGGTCGACATGATGGAAAGCGCCCGCTCCTTCCAAAACAATGTCGAGGTGATGCAGACCGCAAAGTCGCTGATCCTCGATACCCTCAAGCTGGGACGCTGATCATGGCGAGCACTTTCGACAGCACATTGGCCAATCTGGGCATCGGCCGCACCAATAGCGGCCCAAAGGTCTCGACCGCGGCCAAGGCGGACACGCTGACGCAGAATGATTTTCTGAAACTTCTGACCGCGCAGCTGAAGAACCAGGACCCGACCGATCCCGTCGACGCGACCCAGCAGCTGACGCAGCTGGCGCAGTTTTCGAGCGTCGCGGGGATCAGCGACATCAACACAACGCTGAAGGCGATCCAGGACAAACTCGGCGCCACCAGCCCCAATGATGCGCTGGCCTATGCCGGCCGCAGCGTCCTGACCGCCGGCAATATCGCCTATCCCAACAGCACCGGCGGCCTGTCCGGCGCGATCGAGCTCGCGAGCGGTGCAAGCGATGTGCGTGTCTCGATCCAGTCGCCGAGCGGCGCGATCGTCAAGTCGCTGTCGCTGGGCGCGCAGCCGCAGGGCACCGCGAAATTCCAGTGGGACGGCACGACCGACAATGGCGATCCAGCTGGCGACGGCCCGTTCACAATTACCGCCACCGCCAGCAATGCCGGCGCGCGCGTTGCCAGCACGACGCTCGTCTGGGCGCCGGTCAGCTCGGTCTCGCTGCCGAAAAGCGGCAGCCCGGTGTTGACGCTCCCCGGCATCGGCCAGGTGCCGATCGATCAGATCCGCGAGGCAAGCTGATCGCTTTGCTTTCGACCAATTAAACTCATCCCCCAGGCTTCGTCACGGAGATCGTACCATGTCCTTCTACACCTCGCTTACCGGCCTTCAGGCAGCGCAGACCGATCTGTCGGTCATTTCGCACAACCTCGCCAACGTCTCGACCAACGGCTTCAAAAAGAGCCGGAGCGAATTCGCCGACGTTATCGCCTCCAGCGTGTCGCTCAATCCGACGGCGCAGATCGGCTCCGGCACCGTGGTGAAGGCCAATCGCCAGCAATTCACGCAGGGCAATCTGGTCCAGTCGCAGTCTTCGCTCGATCTTGCGATTTCGGGCGACGGGTTCTTCGCCGTCAAGCCTCAGCTCGGCGCGTCTGCCGTCAACTTCACGCGCAATGGCGCCTTTTTGGTCGATGCCGATCGCTACGTGGTCGATGGTCAGGGCGGCCATCTGCAGGTCTATCCGGCCGATGGCAGCGGCGCCGTCGTCACGTCGGGGCTGTCGTCCGCCGTCAGCCTGCAATTGCCGGCGACCAGCGGTACGCCGGTTGCAACGCAGAACGTCTCGCTCACGGCCAATCTGCCAAGCGGCGCCACCGTGCCGGCCGCTGCGACGTTCGATCGCTTCGATCCGGCGAGCTACAATCAGTCGACGCAGACCGCGGTCTATGACAATCTCGGCAATCCGCACACGCTGACCAGCTATTTCCGCCGCGAGACCGCGACCAGCTGGTCGGCCTACAGCTTCGTCGATGATCAGCCGTTGTCGGTGGGCGGCAACGCCGCCGTAACGCTCACCTTCGATGCCGCCGGTGCGCTGACCGCCCCGACGACGCCGACGACATTCGATCCGGTAACCCCCTCGGGCACCACCACGCCGCAGCAGATCGCGCTTGGTTTTGGCGCGGGCACGACCCAGTCGACAGGCGCCTTCGCGGTGAGCGCGCGCACCCAGGACGGTGTCGCAGTCGGCCAGCTGCAGGGCGTGACGGTCGATGGCGAGGGCCTGGTCAAGGCAAGCTTTTCCAATGGCGAGGCAAAGGTGCTCGGCAAGGTTCTGCTGGCCAATTTCGCCAATCCGTCGGGCCTGCGCCAGCTTGGCAACAGCAACTGGTCATCGACCGGCCTGTCGGGCGAACCTGTGCTCGGCGAGCCCAACCGCAACGGCTTTGGCGGGCTCCTTTCGGGCACGATCGAGCGGTCCAACGTCGATATCACCGAGGAACTTGTCGGCCTGATCGCTGCACAGCGCAATTTCCAGGCGAATGCAAAGGCGCTCGATACCGACAAGCAGCTCTCGCAGACCATCCTCAACATCCAGTAATTTTGAACTGACGGGGCCGATTGAATGGACAAGCTGATCTATACCGCAGCGTCGGGCCTGAAGGGGCATCTGGCGGCGCAGGCGGCGATCGCCAACAACATGGCGAATTCGTCCACGATCGGCTTTCGCGCCGATCGCGTGATCTTTGAACAGCTTTCCGTCACCGGCCCCGGCCTGCTCGCGCGACAGCCGGCATCGGAAGAGGTGACCGACGCCGATCGCCGTGCCGGTACGCTCAGCAAGACGGGCCGTGCGCTCGATGTTGCGGTCCCCGGCGATGCCTGGATCGCGGTGCAAGCGAGTGACGGCAGTGAAGCCTATACCCGGCGGGGAGACCTTTCGGTCTCCAATACGGGCGTGTTGGAAACCGGAGACGGCTTCCCGGTGATCGGATCGGGGGGTCCGATCACCGTCCCGCCCGCGCAAAAAGTGACGATCAGCCCGGAGGGATCGGTTTCGATCATTCCGCTCGGCGCGCCGGCTGGCTCGCCTGAGCAGGAAATCGGCAAGATCAAGCTCGCCAGCGTCCAGGGTTCGGACACCGTCAAGGGCCTCGACAACCTGCTCCATGTGCGCGGCGGCGGCACCCTGCCGGTCGATCTCACCGCGAAGCTGGAAACGGGCACGCTCGAGGGATCGAACGTCAATCTGACGCAGGCACTGGTCGACATGATCGAGAACCAGCGCAGCTACGAAGTCCAGGCGAACCTGATCAAGGAAGCCAAGAATATCGATGAAAGCGGTGCATCGCTGATGCGCCTGCCAAGCTGAAGGAATTAGGATATGGGCAGCGCCGCACTCCACATCGCCCGCACCGGGCTCGACGCGCAGGACATGCGCATGCGCGTCATTTCAAACAACCTCGCCAACGTGAATACGACGGGTTACAAGCGTGATCGCGCGGCGTTCGAGACGCTCGCCTATCAAACGGTGACGGCGCCTGGCGCGCCGAGCACGTCCGAAACCAAATATGCGACGGGCCTCAATCTGGGCACCGGCGTGCGCATCCAGGGCACCTCGAGGATCGACACCCAGGGCACGCTCGCGCAGACCGGCAATTCGCTCGATCTCGCGCTGGATGGTGACGGTTTTTTCCAGGTCCAGCTGCCCGGCGGTACGCTTGGCTATACCCGCGCGGGCAATTTCTCGCGCTCGGCCGAAGGTTTGCTGGTGACGGCGGAGGGCTATCAGGTCCAGCCCGGCATCACGATCCCCGAGGGCACGACATCGATCACGATCGGCACCGACGGCACCGTATCGGCATCGCTCGCCGGACAGACCGAGCCCAGCCAGATCGGCCAGATCCAGCTTGCGACCTTTCCCAATTCGGCGGGCCTGCAGGCCAAGGGCGACAATTACCTGATCGAAACCGCCGCCAGCGGCGCGGCATCGATCGGCAACGCGGGCCAGGAAGGTCGCGGCAACATCCGCCAGGGCATGCTCGAAGGCTCCAACGTCAATGTCGTCGAGGAGCTTGTTGACATGATCGAAACCCAACGGGCGTACGAAGTGAATTCCAAGATGATCACCGCGACGGATGAAATGCTGAAATATGTCAATCAGAACATCTGATTACGGCGCGCTCGTCCGCTTCGCCGCCGGCATCGCCTTTGGCGCGGTGCTGGTTGCGGCGTTCGCACCGGCACCGGCTTCGGCAGGGCTGTTCGGCAAAAAGAAGCCGCCGGTCGATTATTCGGTGACGATGCCGGCGCCGCCACCGCCCGCGCCCGTCGTCGCCAATGGATCAATCTATCAGGCGGCGACCGGCTATGCCCCGCTCTACGAGGGCTGGCGCGCCAAACGCGTCGGCGATCCGCTGACGATCATGCTGACCGAGCGGACCTTTGCCTCCAAATCGGCAAGCTCAAAGCTCGACAGCAAGGGTAATGTGGGCATCACGCCGCCTGCCGTTGGGCCGCTCTCCTTCGTGCCGCCCAATGCGCTTCAGGCGGGCGGTTTGCGCGGTTTCACGGGCACCGGCACCGCCGATCAATCCAATTCGCTGTCGGGAGAAGTCAGCGTGACCGTTGCTGCTGTCTATCCCAACGGGACGATGCTGGTGCAGGGCGGCAAGCGCGTGACGCTCAATCGCGGCGATGAGTTCGTCCAGATCAGGGGCATCGTGCGGATGGCCGATATCGATGCCGACAATCGCGTGCCCAGCACCCGCGTCGCCGATGCGCAGATCGCCTATACCGGCAAGGGCGCCGTCGATCGGGCCAGCCGGCAGGGCTGGTTCAGCCACTTCTTTTCAATCCTGAGCCCGTTCTGATGGGAAGCAAGATGACCCGCCTGATCATCGCCTTGTTGGTGAGCCTGTTTGTCGCGCAGCCCGCCTGGGCCGACCGCGTCAAGGATCTTGGCACCTTCCAGGGTATCCGCGCCAACCAGCTGACGGGTTATGGCATCGTCGTCGGCTTGCCCGGCACGGGTGACGACAATCTGGAATACACTGTCCAGTCGCTGAAAAGCGTCGCGTCGCGCTTCGGGCTGCAACTGCCCGCCAGTGTCAATCCGGGTCTCAAAAACTCGGCCGCCGTGCTCATCACTGCTGAACTGCCCGCCTTTGCCAAGCCGGGGCAGCGGATCGACATCACCGTTGCTGCCCTGGGTAAGGCCAAGTCGCTTCGCGGTGGCGCATTGATCCTCACCCCGCTGATTGGTGCCGATGGCCAGGTCTATGCGATGGCGCAGGGCAATCTCGCGGTCGGCGGGCTCGGCGCAGACGGCGCCGACGGGTCAAAGATCGTCGTCAACATCCCCTCTGCAGGGCGCATTCCCGAAGGCGCCACCGTCGAGCGTGCGGTCGATACCGGCTTTGCCAGTGCACCGATGCTGACGTTCAACCTCGCGCGCGCCGATTTCACGACGGCGCAAGCCATTGCCGCTGCAATCAACGCCAGGCTCGGGCCGGGTCGCGCACAGGCGATCGACGGCGTGTCGATCACGATCGTCGCTCCCGAAGGTGCCGATTCGCGCGCCACGCTGATGAGCCAGATCGAAAACCTGTCGGTCACCGCCGCCGAGCCCCCCGCGCGCGTCATCGTCAACGCGCGTACCGGAACCGTCGTCATCAATTCGGCCGTCCGCGTGAGCGCCGCCGCCGTCACCCAGGGCAAGCTGACGGTGAAGGTCGACGAGCAACAGCGCGTCAGCCAGCCCCAGCCCTTCAGCCAGGGACAGACCGCCGTCGAGCAGAAGAGCAATGTGGGGATCGCGGAGGAGATCAAACCGATCTTCCTGCTCGATCCCGGCCCAAAGCTTGCCGATGTCGTCAAGGCGATGAACGCGATCGGCGCGTCGCCGGCGGATCTCGTCGCTATCCTCGAAGCCTTGAAAGAAGCCGGCGCCCTGAAGGCCGACTTGATCATCTTGTGACGAGCATCACCCCCATCCAGGCCACCGCGCCCACCACGCTCGACGTATCGAGCGTTACCGCCGATGCGAGCCGTCTCGCGTCGCGCGCCAATCTGGAAAAAGCCGGCAAGCAGTTTGAGGCGGTATTCACGCAGATGATGCTGAAATCGATGCGCAGCGCCCATCTCGCCGAGGATATCTTTTCGAGCAAGGCAGCCGACACATTCCGCGACATGCAGGACCAGAAGCTGTCGCAGACAATGGCCGACAGCAAACCGCTGGGCATCGGCAAGGCGCTCGTCGAATTCCTCAGCAAGGCGCAGGGCAACCTGCAGGCAGGCGCCGCTCCTGCTGACGGGAGCACGCTGCCATGAGTGATCTTCTTGCCGTCGGTGCATCGGGCCTACGCGCCTATCAAAGCTCGCTGACCACGATCTCCGAGAATATCGCCAACGCATCGACGCCCGGCTATGCGCGGCGCTCAAGTGATCTGCGCGAAGTGAGCACCATCGGCGGCGGACTGACCGAGCTCGGTTCATCGACCGGCAGCGGCGTGCGTGTCGCCGGCATCCTGCGGGCAAGCGACGCGTTCCGGAACGCCGCTGTGCGCAATGCCGGCGCCGACCTGGCAAAGACCCAGACGAGCGTTGCGTGGCTCGACCGGATCGAAGGCGCGCTCACCCAGAATCAGCTCGGCGGCCAGCTGACCAGCTTTTTCAACGCCGCCAAGGGCATCGCCGCCGATCCGACGGCAAGCGCACCGCGCGCCGTTTTCCTCGAATCGAGCGTGAGCGTCGCCGGCGCCTTTGGCAGCAGCGCGCATGCGCTCGATCAGGTTTCTGGCGATCTCGATATCGCCACCCAGAGCGCGGTGACCCAGGCCAATGGCCTTGCCGCCGGGCTGGCGAAGATCAACGACGGCCTCGCACGCGCGACGCCCGGGACGTCACAACAGGCCAATCTGCTCGATCAGCGCGACACGTTGCTCGATCAATTGAGCGCAATCAGCGATCTCGGCGTCACGCTCGACAATGCCGGGCGCGCAACCGTGACGCTTGGTGCCGCCGGTGGCCCGGTGCTGGTTCAGGGAACCGAGGCGAGCACGATCAGCTTTGCGCGCAATGCCGGCGGCGCGGTGTCGATTGCGGTGACGCGCGGCGCCCAGACGCTGGCGGCAAGCCCTTCGGGCGGCGCACTTGGCGGCATTGCAGAGGCGGCCCAGCGGATCGCCGATGCCCGTACCGAGCTCGACCGCATCGCCACCGATTTCACGACGAGCGTCAACACCGTGCAATCGCAGGGTCGCGATCTCGACGGCAATCCCGGGCAGCCCTTGTTCACGGTCGGCGCTTCGCCGTCCGAGATCAGCGTCGCGCTCACCAATGCGCGCGGCATCGCGGCTGCAGCGGTCGGCGGGGGGCCGCGCGACAATAGCAACATCGTCGCGCTCGAAGCCGCCCGCACCAGCGGCGCATTCGAGGCCGACACCACCAATCTGATCGCGGGCAATGCGGCCACGCTGTCGGCGCGCAAGACCGTTGCCGATGCGCAAGGGGCGATCCACGACAGCGCCGTCGCCGCGCGCGACGGCGTATCGGGGGTCAATCTCGACAATGAAGCGATCGATCTGTTGCGGTTCCAGCAGGCCTATTCGGCATCGAGCCGGGTCATCCAGGTCGCGCGTGACACGCTTCAGGCCCTGCTCGATATCCGCTGAGGAACGCCACCATGCAGATCAGCAACTCGCTCTATTTCGATCGCGCATCGGCGCAGCTCGGCAAGATTACCGAGCATACGCAGCAGCTCCAGACGCAAATCTCGACGGGCAAGAAGCTCGCGACGGCGTCTGACGATGCCGTCGCCTACCGCCGGCTTCAGACGATCGGCGTGCAGGACGCCGATGCCAATTCCTGGGCGCACAACATCAAGCTTGCCCAGTCGGTGCTCGGCCAGGCCGATACCGCGCTCGGCAGTGCGACGAGTCAGCTCCAGCAGGCGCAGGAGCTTGTCATCTCGGCAAGCAATGGCACGCTCTCCGATGCCGATCGCAAGGTGATTGCAGGGCAATTGCGCGCCATCGTCGACGATCTGGCGAGCAGCGCGAACGTCAAGGATTCGCGCGGCACGCCGCTATTCGGATCGGCAACGGGCAACAGCGCGCTTACCCGCGATGCGGCGGGCGTGGTGAGTTTCACCGGCACGGGCAATCCGACCGCAATCCCGATCGGCGACGGCCTGAGCGTGCAACCCAGCGAATCGGCTGAGAAGATCTTTGGCGGCATCCCGGGGCCGAGCGGCAGCACCGATGTGTTCGCGCTGCTCTCCGATTTTGCAACCGCACTCGAGGCGGGCGGCGCGGTCAATGGCGGGCCAACGGGGGACGGCGTGAAGGCCGCGCTCGATCAGGTCGGCAGCGTTCGCGCCTCGATCGGTGCGCGCGGCGCGCGGCTCGACATCGAACAGACGCGAATCGGCGATGCGGCTCTCTCCCGTGCCACCGATCGATCGGCACTTGAGGATACCGATGTTTCGTCGGCAATCATCGAGCTCCAGAAGGCCAGCACCATCCTTCAGGCCACGCAGGCGAGCCTATCGCGGCTCAGTCAGCTGTCGCTTTTCGATTATCTTCGCTGATTAACGGTTTTGGTAACCGAATAGCGACGAAGTTAGGTGAATAATGGGTGATCGCGGTCGTTCCCTTGTTGGGAGCCACTGCAGCGCAACGAAGGGTGAAGGCCGAAAATCATGTTTCCGATCATCGGCCTTGTCATCCTTCTGGTTATGGTTTTCGGCGGCTTTGCCATTACCGGCGGCGCGCTTGGCCCCGTCATGGAGGCCATTCCCCACGAAATGCTGATCATCGGTGGCGCCGCCATCGGCGCGCTCATCATCGGCAATTCGATGAAGGAGCTGAAAGCCGTTGGTGGCGGCCTGATGAAGGTGTTCAAGGGCCCCAAATACAAGAAGCAGGATTATCTGGACGTCATCTTCCTCGTGTCGAAACTGATGAAGATGCTGCGTACCGAAGGCCCGATCGCGCTTGAGCCGCATGTCGAGGACCCGACGTCGAGTGCGATCTTTGCCGAATATCCCCGCCTCCTTGCCGATCACACGCTGATCGCACTGATCGCCGACACGTTGCGCCTCGTCGTCGTCTCGTCGGGCACGCTCGACGTGCACGCCGTCGAGGAGGTGATGGACAACACGATCAAGACCCACCACCACGAAACGCAGGGACCGCAAACGACGCTGCAATCGCTGGCGGATGCATTGCCCGCACTGGGCATCGTCGCGGCGGTGCTCGGCGTGGTCAAGACGATGGGCTCTATCGACAAGCCCCCCGCCATCCTGGGCGCAATGATCGGCTCGGCGCTGGTCGGCACCTTCATGGGCGTGCTGCTCGCCTACGGTATCGTCGCGCCGCTCGCCAGCCGGCTCCAGCAGGTAATCGATGCCGATGGCGCGATCTATCACACCGTCAAACAGATCATTATCGCCTCGCTCCACGGCCATCCGCAACCGCTCGTCATCGAGGCGGCGCGCTCGGGCATCGCCCACAGCAACCAGCCCGGCTTCGCCGAGGTATTCGACGGATTGCGGGGGCGGTAAGCGTGGCTTTCGCGCAACCCTGCGGTAAAAAGAATAAGGGGATTTCGCGCGGAGGCGCGGAGGGCGCGGAGGCTGTTTCGCGCGCGACAACGCTATATTCTTATCGCAGTCGATGCGATGATAAGCCGCAAATGCGGCTGGGTGCAACCGCTCCGCGTTCTCTGCGCCTCCGCGCGAACCAGTTCTTCTTCAGCGCCAGGACGCCGTCGCCCGACATGGCAGGGACACAGCGCTGATGCCCGCGCGCGCGCCGCACGGCAATAATCAGCCGCCGAAAATCATCGTCAAGAAAATCTATGTCGAGGCGCATGGCGGCCATCATGGCGGCGCGTGGAAGGTCGCCTATGCCGATTTCGTGACCGCGATGATGGCGTTCTTCTTGTTGATGTGGCTGCTCGGCGCGACGACCGAGAAGCAGCGCAAATCGATCGCCGATTATTTCGCGCCCAACCTCATCAACATCAAGGCGAGCAGTGCTGGTTCGACTGGGCTTTTTGGCGGCGAATCGATCACCGATCTCGATAAATATCCGCACAAGGCGCAGCAGACCGGCACGAGGTCGCTGACCATCCCCGTCGATGCCAAGGGCGGCGCCAGGGTCGGCACCGGCGACAAGGGTTCGCTCAAGAACCAGTCGATCGCCAATCAGGATCGCCAGAATTTCGAACGCATCCGGCAAAAAATCACGCAGGAGCTGGCCAAAAGCGCCAGTCTGGCCAAGATCGCGACTCACATTCGCTTCGTGCCGACGCGTGAGGGATTGCGGATCGATCTTGTCGACAATGCCGATTATTCGATGTTCGCGCTTGGCACGACCGCGCTCGAACCCGAAGCCGACAAGCTGATCGGCCTGATCGCCGAGACGGTGAAGCCGCTTGAGAACACACTGATGATCCGTGGCCACACCGACAGCCTGGGCTTCAAGAATTCGGGCGGCATCAACAACTGGCTGCTCTCGAGCAGCCGCGCCGAGGCAACCCGCCGGCGGCTCTCGACCGGCGGCCTGCCGGACGAGCGCTTCGAACGGATCGAGGGCGTGGCCGACCGCGAACCGATGATCGAGCAGGACCCGACCGACCCGCGCAACCGCCGCGTCGCGATCACGCTGCTTTATCGCAAGGGCCAATTCGGCCAATAAGCTGCCGCGTGGCGATCCAGCCACCACGGGAGATCGAGCGATGCAGGCCGGCACGATGCGCCAGATCAGGCAGTTTCACCGCTATCTAGGGCTGTTCTTCACGCCCGCTATCGTCTTCTTCGCATTCAGCGGCATGCTGCAGACCTTCGATTTTCACGAGCCTGCGGGCGGCGGCGCACCCCCCAAATGGATCGCAGTGATCGCCGGCATCCACAAGAAACAGGATCTGCCCAAGCCACGGCCCCCGCGCGCCGCGCCCGCCCGCGACGCGGCCAAGCCACGACCACCCGCCCCTGCCCCACGCCATTCGGCCTTCGCGCTGAAAGTATTTGTCGGACTGATGTCGATCGGGCTTGTCCTGTCGTCCCTGCTCGGCAGCGTCATCGCGCTCAATGTCCGGAGCACGCGGCGCGCCGCCATCATCATGCTCGCGCTTGGCACGCTGCTGCCGGTCCTCCTATTGCTGGTGTGATCGCCCCTCGCCCAGCTGCGTGCGCGCCGCTGCGATCAACAGGCAGAGCACCAGCTCGACCACCATCGGCTGGACGATCGCGGCATCGTTCGTCTTCAGATAGGTGAACAACCGACCCGCAAAGGCGAAGGCGAGCAACGTCATCGGCAGCAATGCAAGCCGCCGATCGTCGCGCCACGCGGCCCATAATGCACCAAGCGCCCAGGCGGCAAAAAAGCCACCGGTATCGGCGCGCAGCGTGGCTTCTGCGAGCGGGGTCGGCGCAACAGGCCCCAGCAGGCGAGAGAAGCGGGGAAGATCGAACCAGACGATCGCGAACAACAGCGTCGCCATCACGCCCGCCAGCGCCAGAAATCCGCGCGCAATCAGTTTGCCCATCATCGTCTCTCCCCGTCCTGCCCCATCATCGCGCCAAGGCCACGCGCTGGCAATGCGCGCGAATTGCGGCCGGTCATTGGCGGCGCTCGCGTATCCCCGCCGGTATTGCCGCCAGTGCCGACAGGCTGCTAGGGCGTCCGCTCCTGACCATCTGCGACCGGCACGCCGCCGTGCTCGCGCCAGCAACGAGGCATGATCGACAAGAATTGGATCGATCGACTGCCGTCAGCCACCGCCCCCTCCTCCAGCGATCGGACCTGACGGCAACGTGCGTGCCACCTCAACTAGGGTTCAATGATTGATGCCGAACAAGACCAAGATTCTGGTGACCGGCGGCAAGGGGATGCTCGGCGCCGCGCTGTTCGAGGAGGCGTCACGGTCACCGAGGTTCGATGTGCGCGCGCCCGGCAAGGACGAGCTCGATGTTCGCGATCCCGAAGCCGTCAATCGCTGGGCAGGGTGGATCGAGGGCGGCTGGATCATCCACTGCGCTGCCCGCGTCGATGTCGAGGGATGCGCACGCGAGCCCGAAGCCGCCCGGCTGACGATCGTCGAGGGCACCCGCCATGTCGCCGATCTCGCGGTGCGCAGCGGCGCCCGGCTGCTCTATCCGCAATCCTTCCTCACCTATGACGGCCGCGAAAATCCGATCCCCGAGGATGAGACGCCCCGCCCCCTTTCCTTTTACGGCGAGATCAAGCTCGAGGCCGAAAAGGTCATCGCAGAACGGCTTCCCGACGCGCTGATCGTCCGGATGGCCGGCTTTTTCGGGGGCGCCGCCGCCGACAAGAATTTCGTCGGCCGCATCATCCCGCCAATGTTTGCCGCCATCCAGCGGGGCGAAACGCGTTTTGAGGTCGGTGACCGGATCTGGCAGCCGACCTGGACGCGCGATCTGGCAACCAATTCGCTCCACTTGGTATCGAAGCAGGCGCGCGGCAGCTATCAGATGGCCTGTATCGGCCACGCGACCTTTGCCGAACTGGCGCGCGAAATCGGCATTGCGCTTGGCTGGGCCGGGCATCTGGAAATCGTCTCGGTCGATGCGTCCAAAGTGTCGCAGAACGAACTCGGTCGCCGCCCCGATGCTGCGATCCTCAGCTGCACCCGGCTCGATGCCGAGCACGCCAATCTGCAGCGTCCCTGGCAGGCGACGCTGCATGCCTATCTCGACGATCCCTTTTTCGACCCCTATCGCCTGGAGCCCAAAGCATGACGACCCTTCTCGATCCGCTCGACCGTTCCGGTTTCATCCGCTTGCGCAATCGCACCGTCATGTCGGCCATGAGCCGCGGCTTTGCCGCCGAAGGCCATCACGCGACGCCGGCGATGCGCGATTATTACCAACGCCGCGCTGCCGGCGGCGCCGGCCTGATCCTGACCGAGGGGACGCTGGTCCACCAGAGCGGCGACGGCTGGAACAACGCGCCCTATATCGCGAGCGACGCGCATGCCGAAAGCTGGAAGCCTGTGGTCGATGCCGTCCATCAATCGGGCGGGGCGATCGCCTGCCAGCTCTGGCATACCGGGCGGATCACGCACAGCGACTATACTGTCGTCCAGCCCGTGAGCTCGACCAACGTCGCCGCCACCGGCATCAACCGCCAGAACGGCAAGCCCTATGGCGAGCCCCGCGCGCTGACGCCTGACGAGATGCCGGCAATCTATGGCTATTTCGCCGATGCGGCGCGCCGGTCGATCGAGATCGCCGGCTTCGATGCGGTCGAGCTCCATGTCGGGCACGGCTATCTCGCCGATCAGTTTCTCGATGCACGGGTGAACGACCGCACCGACAGCTATGGCGGATCGGTCGAAAATCGCTGCCGCTTCGCGCTCGAACTCGTCGAGGCGGTGCTGAAGGCTGTGCCTGCCGAGCGCGTGATCGCGCGCATCTCGCCTTCGCGGTTCATGGGCGGCATCTATGACTGGCCCGATCTTGAGGAGATGATCGCCTATTTCATCCCCGCGCTTCAGGATCTGGGGCTGACCGCGCTCGATATCAGCTGCGCCAATTCGAACTATTTCGACACGTCGGGCCGGATCGTGCGGATGGTGAGGCCGCTCTGGAACGGCGTGCTGATCGGCGGTGCCTCGCTGACGCCGGATCAGGCCAATGCCGAGCTTGAGGCAGGGTTGCTCGATGCGGTTACCTGGGGTCGCGCCTTCATCGCCAATCCCGATCTGGTCGCAAAGATCGAAAGCGGCGCCGAATGGACCCCGTTCGCCGATGCAATGCGCGATACGCTGGATTGACGGGTGCGTCCGTTGAAGAACCCGGGCTTGTCCGATCGCCATCGATCTTATAGCGCGGCGACGCGTGCCGGGTGGCCGCTGGGTCTGGTAAGAACATCATGACGGCAACGACTTGTGACATTTGCGACGGCGATTCGCTCGATACCCTGACCTCGGCGGTTGGGGAGCGGGCCTATTGCCGCACCTGTTTTCACGGCTGGCGAACGAGCATCAGGCCGTTCAGCTATGCGGCGACCGCAATGTGCTCGCTTGGAACGTCGGATGACCGGCTGCGCGCACAGGTGGCGTTTTTCGCGCCGTTCAATCCATCGGGCGCGCGCATCCTGGAGATCGGCTGCGCGACAGGGGAACTCGCGGCGATGGTGCGCGCCGAGGAGAACCCTGCAAGTTACGAAGCCATCGAGCTTTCGCCGGCGGGCGAACAGGCGGCGGCATATCTCGACAAGCTCCACACAAGGCCGCTTGGCGAGTTGATCGCTGCGGGCACGATCACGCCTGGGTTCGACATGATCCTGATGTCGCATGTGCTCGAGCATCTTGAGGATCCGGCGGCCGAATTGCAGGCGATGCGGCAGGTGCTGAACCCCGGCGGCGCTATGTTCATAGAAGTGCCCAATCTTGCGGGGCATCGCCGGCTGCCGATTGACGACAACCGGTCGCATTTGCACTTCTTCTCCACGACCTCGCTTGCCCGGTTGCTCGCCAATCAGGGGCTGGAGATCATCGCGACGCAGACCGACGCTTGGCTCGATGCGCGTTATGCCGATTCGCTCCGCGTCGTTGCCCGGCCTTATCATTTGCCGTCATGGAGCCAGGCGCTGCTTTCCGATCACCACGCGCTTGCGGGCGAAAACGCGATCGTGGTCTGGGGCGCGGGCAGCCTTACCGATGAAATGCTCGCCAATTTCTTCGATCCGGCAAAAATCGACTTTTTCATCGATCGCGACCCTGCAAAGCAGGGAACGACGGTGATGGGGCGTCCGGTCCGGTCGCCAGCAGATCTCGGTGCCAGCCCGCGCACGGTGCTGCTCAACAGCATCGATTTCGCACCGGCAATCGCTGAAGATATCAGGGCGCTTTACCCCGATACACCCCACCGTCTGGTCCCGATCGCCGCGCTGCTCGATTAAACGGTAAGCGCGCGTGTTCGTCTGGCCCAGACCCAGCCATTGATCCGGATATCGTGCGACACAGTATACAAGGTCGAGCAGGCCAGAGCGAACGGAATAAGATAAAAGACCAGCGGCCGCACGAACGACCCCAGCATGATATAGTAAACGATAAACTGCGTGCTATTTGAAAAGAAGGTATCGTGGATCAACGGTGGCGTTCGATCAAGAATATAGTCGAATTGTAGTGACAACAGATAACATGAAACAATCGCGATCTTGGGACCTATCCCCCGCCATTTCTCAAAGAACGTGAAAAATATCGGGAACAGATGCGTGTATCCCCCCGATTCGGCCGTGATCAGGGCAAATGAAATCCCCAGATTGGTCAGCCGGTACATCGGTATCAATTCCGGGCGCAACCAGGCGGCTGCGGCACCGACAAGGATCGTTATCTGGACCGCGTGCTGGAGCAGCGGCAGGATCGTCTGCAGCAGGTCCACATTTTTGGAACCGATCAGGGCAGTGACGGGGAAGGTCTGGTTGGCCAGCAGCGTTATCAGGGGGGTGTAGGTAGCGGGATAGAAAATATCGAGAAACTGGTTCGGTTGCACCAAGGTTTCAAAAGTTACGATATTATTGAAGATTTCGGCCGGGGAGCCGCGACCCAGAAGGCCGTAGGAAATCAGATAGACAGGGATGATGGCAATCACGGCCCCTTCGAACCATCGCCAGCGCCGTCTCAAAAGCTGAGGAAACAGCGCCGCAATGACGTAGATTTTGAGGTTGATCGCGATGGCAAGAGCAATCCATCGCATCCGCGCGGATTTCAGAATGGGACCGAACGCCAGCACCACAAAGGCAAAGGCAAGGATCAACAAATTCCCTCGCTCAAGCGCTGCCGTCAGCGGCAGGCCAAAAGCGATTGCGATCGATCGTGCCAACGCCGTCGATCGATCGGTTCGCGTATAGGCAATGGCAACGAGGACGATGTCGGCAATATAGATGGCGTGGATCAGCACGACGCCTGGCCAATCGCAGCTCCGCGCATAATAAGCCGGATCAAATCCGCCGCCCTCATAGCAGCCGGAAAACCCGAAAATCCGCAAGATGACGAAGGTCAGCGGCGCATAGACCGTGCTCCAGCTGTCATAGACGCCGATATCGCGCGCCCAATCGGCCGTGTTGAACCAGTCCATCCAGCTATCGGCGGTATCGTAGAAATAGGGCTGCGGCAGATATCCGTTCAGATAGAGATAGATCAGCGCGCGAATGAGGCCGCCGACAAGGATGATGGCGAGCACCGGCTCGATCCATCCCTGTCTGGGGCGCAGGCGATAAAGCACATTCATGACAACAGCCGTTTTGCGAAGACCAGATACTTCAGCGCAAAATAATTGACGACAGAAGAAACGATCAGGACGACAATGCCCAGTAAGTAAGGTGACTCAATCACGTAATGAAATATGAATAACAGGAACAGACCGAGGAAATATTGGAAAACGTAGGTTAAGACAAACCGGAGCTTGGCCGGTTCGGCATCGCGAAAGACATGCTTTCTGTACGTGAAATAATTGAACATCGCGCCGATGCAGTGCGACACGATTTGTGCGACGTAGATGTTCAATCCCAGCCTGATCAGCAACGCATAAAGGCCGAACCCGAACAGCGCGTTGACCAGCGCCGCCTGATAAAAACGGACCAGTTCAAGGATCGCCGCCAGATTGATCGGGCGCGCCATGCCCTCAATATCCTTCGGGAAAATTGATGCGTTCGCGCTCGAAGACGAGCGGCGTCTCACGGGTGCGGCTCGATATCAGCCGCACCTGATCTCCCATCAGGCCGATAAAGCCAAACAGCATCGCGAATTGCGCCTCGATCGCTGCTGCGATCAGCCAGGGCAGCATGGCACCGCCCAACAGCCCTGCGACGGGCGCGGCAAGCAGCGAGAGGAAGGCGAAAAAGCCGACGACCACCCCGACATAAAGCGGCAGGCGCACCATCTTCTTTGAAAAGCCGGCCAGGCTCGACAAAGCGAAATCCATCAGCGTGAACAAGGTGTTGCTCGAAAGTCCGCGTTGCCGCACCGGGCGCGGATAGCTGATCGTTTCGATATTATAGCCCGTCTCGACCAGCATCCCCCGAAAAAACGGCTCAGGCTCTTTCAGGCGGGCGATCGCGCGCACGACTTTGGCATCGTACAAGCCAAAGCCCGTCGCATTCGGAACGATGGGATAATCGCCGAGATTTTGGGCGAGCCGATAGGAAAACCGGCGAAACCAGCCAAGCAGCGGCCCCGTCTTTTCGGATTCGCGCACACCAAGCACGATGTCCGCACCCGCGCGCCAGCGCTCGATGAAACGGGGAAGCATTTCCGGCGGGTCCTGGAAATCCGCGCAGATACCGATGATGGCGCGTCCGCGACCCGAGAATACCGCGTGCGTCGGCGAGCGCATCTGGCCGAAATTGCGGGTGTTCACGATCAGCCGAACGCGCGCATCATGCGCGCATATCTCGCGAATGATCGCGACGGTCGCGTCGGTCGATGCGTTGTCGATGAAAATGATATCGAACGAGCTGCATACTGGCTCGACGGCGGCGATTACCGCTGCGGCGATATCAGCGGCATTTTCCTGTTCGTTATAGCAAGGGATGACGACCGATATTTCAGGCGACAGCTCGGCACCGGGAACGAGCATCGCCGGCGTCATGCCGATCGGCGCTGGTCGCCAACCGGCGGACGCAGGCCATAGAATTCCAGCCCCACGCCAAACATGATGACGAGAATGCTGATCATCATCGGCAGCAGATTATACTGCCGTTCGGAATCGACATAAGGTGGCTCGATCACGCGAACCACCGCGTCCTTGGTGATATCTTCTACCGAAGTGCCTTCGAGCAGCCGTTGATAATTGTCATGGCGCGTGTGGGCGATCAGCAGGATGCGCTCGAGTTCCTTAACATGCGTCGATTTCTGGACCACGTCGGCGACCGAATCGGTCTGCTCGGCATCGAGCGAACTGGCCTTTGCGAGCTGGACCTGGAGCGAGTCTATTTCTGCGAGCAACTGGCGGACCGACAGATTGTCGTCGGTCGCAAATTGCCGCGCCGCATAAAGCTGTACCTGCTTTGATCGAATGACTTCCTTCAGATAGCCGACCCGACCGCCTAACCCCGAGATAGCATCCCCTGGCTGCGCATAGCGCGTTTCCCGGCGAAAGCGGTCATATTCAACCTGCGCGGCCGCCAGCTTGCGGTCCGCGTCGTCGAGCAGGCTGGTCAGAACCTTGCGCTTATATTGCGTCTGGCGAAGGCTGATCTCGGCAAGGCTGTTACGCGTCGCCTCGGCAACGGCGCCGACCAGCGCGCGCGCAAGATCGGCATCGGTTTGCCAGGATTCGATCGAGATGATCCCGCCGCGCAGCGATCTGATATACACAGCGCGGTCGAGCCACCTGTCGGCCTGGGAAACGCTGGAAAACCCCAGCCGCTTCAGCAGATCGAGCTTGTTGATCACGGCGATCCGGGTGCTTTTGCTGCGGCCGACCTTCAGCACGACTTCGACAGCGGCCTGGGTGCCGAATGCGCTGTTTACCGCCCCCGATTCAGTCAGCGCGCCACTGAGACCAAGGCTGGTGGGATCGGTCGGCGTCATCGACATCGCAGCGCGATACTTTTGCGGATAAAGCGCGAGGATCGCAAAGATAAGCGCGGCCCCAACAAAGATCAGCCGCCGGCGTGAAGCGTCACGGAACAAACGACTGTTGTAAATCGCCCCGACAATGCTGCGCGGCGGCGTCATTTCGCGATTGCAACAAACGCCGCTGCGCTGAGGCCGATCTGAAAAATGATTGCGCTGATATCACGGATTTTGGCGAGCAGGGACGTCGACTGGGTTTTCACGGGCACGAAAACGACATCGCCCGGGAGCGCAATCGCGGAAAGCGCGCCCCGGCGCCGCGACAAAACATCACCATTGGCGCGCACTACGATGGTGGCGCTGCCATCTGCTGCCCGCAACTTGCCCCCTGCGCGTTCGACATAGTCCCTTATTCTCAGTCGCTCGCCGTCGTGGATGAGGAAGGATGCCGGACGGTAGACAGCGCCGAACACGCCGACGGTCACCGGGATTGGCGGAATGAGGATCCGATCGTTATTTTCGAGTACCAGACTGCCGGGCAGCGTCGGCTGCGCAAAAGGAAGGTCGAGAACGATCCGGCCGTCGGGCTCCGAACCGCGAAGCTTGGTCAGGGCGGCCCTCGCCGATTGAAGCTCGAGACTACGGTCGCCGCCACCGACCGACGAATTGCTGAGCGGCGAGGACAACAGACTGAATTCAAGCTGATTGATCGCTTCGATAAAGCTCTGGCGCTGTTGCTGCCTGACCGAAAGCCGCTCCAGCCTGGTCCCGAAGGCAAAGGCCTGCTCGGTGAGGCCGCCCGCCTTGGCAAGCACCTGCGCCAAGGTCGTATTGGGGGGGACGAAGTAGTTGCCAGGCGAATTCACCTCGCCTTCTATTCGGACCAGCACGGCCTGGCTCTTGACCGGTCGCTGCAGCGTGCCTTCGGAAACGACTTGCAAGATATCGCCGCCCCTTACCGGCGTCGCCGACAATGCCGCAAGGCTGACCTGTTCGCCATTCAGCAGCTGAGGTTGGGTCAATCGGTACACCAGGACCCGGCTGGTATCGGCAAGGTCGTTCATGCCGCCGGCATAGCCAAGGACGGAGGCGATGCTGTCCCCTTCGCGGGTTTCGTAAACCGCCTCGCCGTTCACGCTGCCGGTAATCGCCACCTGCCGGCCCAGCGGCGAGACATAGAGCACATCCTCGTTCTGCAAAATGGCATCGCGCGAGCGGTCGCCCCGCAGGATCATGTCATAAAGATCGAAATTGGTGACGAGCGCGCCGTTGCGGAACAGCTTGATCGAGCGCAGGCTGCCGCCCGACGATGGGCCGCCCGCCGCCAGCACCGCGTTGACGAGCGTCGACAGGCTGTTGACCGAATAGGCGCCGGGATTGTTAGCGAATCCAGTGATATACACTGTAATGCCGCGGAGCTTTTTCGTGCTGACGGTCACGGTATAACCGCGATATTGCCGGCCCAGCGCCGCCGATACGACATCGTGCAGGTCACGATATCGGACCCCGGCAAGCGCGATTGACCCGACCTTGGGCAGGAAGATTTTCCCCTCGGTGTCGATCTCGGCATCGACGCTGCCCTCGACCGAGCCGGCCAGCGAGATCGAAATCACATCGCCGACATTCAATGCATAATCGGGCGGGATCGTTGCCGTGGCGGGTACGGCATAGTCGCGGTTGCTCGGCAACAATAGGTCGGCACCGAAGCGGGGCAATTTACGGCCCAAAGTCTGTTCGACGAAAAGCTCGAACTGGCTTGGCACAAGCGGCTTGAGCCGCACGCCGGCAGCCGCGTCGAGGATAGCTTTCTCTTTCTCAAGCTCTGCAGCGGTTTTCGAATCGCGGGATCGATCGCTGCCATTGACGTCAACCGGCTGAATTTTCGGGTCGGACTGGATCACCGGCGGCCGGCCGGAATTATCGTTCTGGTTGTTCTGCGACGAAGTATCGGAAGAGGTCGGAGGCCCGAAAGGTATGCTCGGATCGGCCGGACGTGCGTTCGATTGCGCCGATGCCTGGCTGGTGGGGCAAGCGATGAACGCAATCGCCATCACCGTGGCCAGCGCAAGAGCCCCCGGATGTCGAGCAGGCGCCCGGCTGCACTTGGAGCGGAGGCGGCCAATGCACGCTAAACTCTTCATAATACCGTCATTCCCCACGTCCCGCTCCGCCAGCGGGCAGTCAAAACCGCCTGTGCGACTATCACGCACATTCCGCGCCGACCACCGAAATTTGCCGAGCCGCCCATCACGGCACGCCGCCAGCAGATCGGTCCTGCAGCAACGCAGAGATCAGCGCGGGCAGCGGATCGAAATGATCGAAGCGGCGCGCAACCGCCTGCACGTCGCATGCGAGCGCGCCATAACCGCCGGTGTATAACAGGAACGGCATCCCGTAGCCAAACGCCGCCGCCGCATCGATATCGCTGTCGCCGATGAACAGCGCGTTGTCGGCGCGGGCACCGAGCGCATCAAGTGCATGGTCGAGGGGGGCGCGGTGGGGTTTGGCAAAATCCGTCGTGTCGCCGCCGACGATCGCCCCGAAAAAGCGGTCGAGCGCGAGTGCGCGCATCAATACTCGCGCCAGCCCTTCGGGCTTGTTGGTGACGATCGCCATCGGGTGTCCGGCATCGCGAAGTGCCGTCAGCGCGGCCTCAACGCCCGGATAGATCGTCGTCGGATCGACGGGCAGCGTGGCTAGGACGCGGCGAAATTCCGCCAGATCGACCGCCGGCGTTTGTGCAACTTCGCCAAGCGCGGTCATCACTAGGGTGGTGGCACCTTGGCTGACCAGCGGCCGCACGAGCTGCGGGTCGATCACGCCGCCGCCCCGTTCCTCACTCACAATCGTCAGGGCGCGGGCAATGTCGCAGGCACTGTCAACGAGCGTGCCGTCCAGATCGAAAAGGAGCGCCGGCGGGGTCACCTGATCGCTTCAGCTCGCGAGCGGGATCAGCATATTCTCCTGCAATTCCTCTCGTGACAGGAACGGCGCCAGATCCTCCATCGGCGCCGTCACCATCGATCCGTCTTCAAGTCGGCGCGACGACACCTTCGGCGCAAAATTCTGTGCCTTGTCGATGAACACCTCGCAAATCGCCGGGCCCGATGAGGCAAGCGTCTGACGGATCGCTTCTGCCATGTCGGCATGATCGCTGGTAGACACGTAACTGAAGCCGAAAGCGGCGGCGATCTTGGCAAAATCAGGGAAAGTCACGCCCGAATCGGGGCCGCACCCGACTGAAAAGCCATTGAGATAGGCCTCCTGCGCCTGGCGGATCGAGTGATAGCCGAAATTATTGTAGAGGAAAATCTTGGCCGGGATCTTTTGCCCGACGATCGTCTGCATCTCCTGTAGATTCTGCATGATGCTGCCGTCTCCGGCCATGCAGATCAGCCGCTTCGATCCTTCGGGCATCGCGTGCCACGCGCCCACCGTCGCCGGCAGATCATAGCCCATCGATGCCGCGCCCGAATTGGAATAGATGCGCTGGCCGGGTTTCAACTTTGCTGCCTGCACCGTCACGACAGCTGCAGTCGCATCGGCCATCACGATCACTTCGTTCGGCTCGAGCTGATCGAACAGCACTTCGGTAAAGCAATAGGGGTTCACGACGCCCTTGGTTTCCCAATATTCTGGCAGCACCGGGTTATAGCGTTCACGCCGTGCGAGGCCCCAATCGAGATAGGCCTGGTGTGCAGCGGGCCGCTCATAGCCCTCAAGCTCCTCGAGCAGGATCGGCAGGAACGTCGCCAGATCGGCATGGATCGGCATGTCGATCGACAGCGTCGGCTTGCCCATCTCCGCCCGGTCGATGTCGACCATGATCTTCTTGGCGGCGCGGGCGAAGGCTGGAAAATTATAGCTGATCTGGCGGATGTTGAGCCGGCAGCCGAGCACCAGCAGCAGATCGGCGTTCTGCACCACGAAATTGCCGGCGCGGTCGCCGACGGTCCCGGGACGCCCGACATAATGCGGGTTGTCGTTATCGACCACGTCCTGCGCGTTCCAGCCGGGCGCAATGGGAATACCGAGCTTGTCGGCGATCTTCAAAAAAGCTTCGTGCGCGCCGCTAATCCGTACGCCGGTACCGGGCAGCAATACGGGTCGCTCGGCCGATTTGAGCGCGGCAATTACCGCGCGCGCGGCATCGCGCAGGGGTTCGCCCGTCAGCCAGCCGAACTCGGCGGGCAGCGCATAGTCGCGGCCATAGCCTTCGGCCTTGGGATCGAAGCCGCGCAGCGTCGAGGGATCGATTGGCATCGCCTGGATGTCGATCGGGATATCGACCCAGACCGGCCCAGGTCGTCCCGTCGTCGCCAGCCACAGCGCCTTTTCGACGAGATAGCGGATGTCCTGCGCATTCTCGACCAACACCGAGAATTTGGTGATCGGCTTGACCATCGCGACGATGTCGGCCTCCTGATCGCCAAGCTGCCGCAGCAGCACGGGCGCATTGGCGCGCAGCGTTTCGCGCTTCACTTGGCCCGACAGCACGATCATCGCGATCGAATCGGTATAGGCGCCGTGGACGCCGTTGAGCGCGTTGATCCCGCCGGGGCCGGTCGTGACGTTCAACGCGGCGAGCCGGCCGGACAGCCGGGTGTAGCTTTCCGCCGCCATCGCCAGCGCCTGCTCATGGTGGCAGCAGATATATTTCAGCCCCTCGGCCCGCCCCAGTGCGTCGTTCAGATGCATCGCGCCGCCACCTGTCAGCATGAAGACATGCCGCACGCCGTGATCGACGAGCATCTGGGCGACGTAATCCGACAGGCGAATGCGGGTCATTGGCGGTCCTTATAGCAAACCGCCCCCGGCTGCCGATCAGCCGGGGGCGGGGAGAGATAGATTTTCGCGGCTATAATCAGGTGGCGATCAACCCGCGATCAAGCGGCGCTTGCCCGCGCCGCCGTTGCCGGCTTGGGCGCCTCTGCATCCATGCCGCGATCCGTGATCAATGCGACGAGCGCTGCATCATGCGCATAAGCGGCGTCGATGCCCTTCACCAGCACCGGCGAATCAGCCGCGATGGCGGCCTTCACTACTTCGCCGCTTTCAAATTCGCGGGTCGAGATCTGCCCCTTGAGCAGCGGTACCGCATGATAGACATCGGCATCGGTCAGCACATGGCCCACTGGAAGGTCGCGCTTTGCATAGACGCCGCGTACCAGCGCATCGAGATAGCGACGCTCGCCCTCGGCCACTTCGCGCCGCTGGGTGGCTGGGCCGCCGCACATTTCCTGCGCCTTTTTGAACGCCTTGAACCAGACATCGGCCTGTTCTGGCTGGGTGCAATAAGCGCTGACCGGCACACCTTCGTGATCGATATCGATGTGCCGCTCGAACGTGCGTGCCCCCTTGCCATAGGCGATCATGATCGAATCATGCCAGTCGGGGTGCTCGTGCGTCGACAGGCCGATCGTGATGTCGGGATAGCGCGCGCGCAGATAGTCGATCTGGTTGAGCTCGAGTTCGCTGTCTTCGGACGGATAGAGCGACACGCAGTGATTGAGCGCAAAGGGAATGTTGCGCGACGTGAAGAACTCGACCAGCGCATCGATGTGATCGGCATTCGCGCCGCCCGATGAGGCGATCACCGGCTTGCCCGTCGTCGCCATCTTGCGCATCAAGGTCTTGTCGCGGATGTCCGAACTGGCGATCTTGAGGATATCGACATCGAACTCGACGCATTTGTCGACCGACGCCTCATCGAACGGAGTCACCATCGTCACCATGCCAGCGGCACGAACCGCCTCGATCATCTGGCGCAGGCTTTCCCAGGGAAGCTGAGTGTCGATCGTCTTCTTGATGTAGCGCACATCGGCACGATCGCGAAAATCGCGGTGCACGAAACTGTCGACATCACGGAATTGCAGCTTGATCGCTGCATGAACGTCATTGAACCGCACCACGCGAGCAAAGTCGCTGATGATCTTCAAGCCGCGATCGATTTTGCCCCAATGATTGTTCGCAAGCTCAAGCACGAACAAATCATTAAAAATCGAGTTCGCCATTTCCCAATTCCCTTTCAAATTTTACCGACGCTGCATGGGCACTCTCGATCGCCCACCTTGCCCGAGAGCACACAGCATCACCCCCCATAATTCAAACCACGATCAGACGGTCGCTGCCCGTTTTCTAACACTCAACCGTCCAAACGTACAAAAAGTCTTAGATATCCTCTGGGGCCCATGATCACTGACACGCAACCTCCATCCATCGAGCCGTGTCGGCGACCTGATCCAAAAACGAGGCCAACGGAACACCGGTCTGCATCGCCAACGTTTTAGTGTCGACGAAGTCCCCCAAATACGCGTTTGGCCGCAGCCAATCCACCCCCTCACGCGCGATCGGGATCAACGGATCGATAAGCTGCGCGACCGTTGCTGCGATATCACTCATTTCGAGCACCTCCGCACCGCATAAATCGATCGCCCTTGATCTGCCTATGCCCTGCGTTCCCGCCTCGATGATCAGCGCGCAAAGATCGCTGACATGGAGATAGGAGCGGAATACCGGCACGCGGGCCTCGATCCGGATGGCGCCGTCGCGGCGCGCCTGGCCGATAAAAACCGCGATCGCGTAAGAATCGAGCTTGTTGATGTGTGGCCCTGCAACATTGAAGATGCGCCCGGCGATGACGGGCACGCCGCTTGCCGCGCCCCAGGCCAGGAACCGATCCTCCTGACGCAGCTTGCTCATGCCGTAGGGGTGGCGGTCGCGGCCATCAGCGGCAAGCGCGGCCGCGCCCGACGATGCCACAAAAACGCTCTGTGGTGTCGCTGTCGCAAGCGCGCCCAGAACCTTGTCGTCGATCGAAAGATTGACATCGCTGAACTGCCGCTCGCCCAGCAAGCCGGCCTTTTCCTTGGTCAGATAGGCCAGATGAACGACGATCGCCCCGTCCAGATCATCGGGGCAAAGCGCATCGAGCGATTCCATGGGCATATCCGTGCCGTCGGGCGCCGTCACCGTCCGACGGCTCGACCCGAACAGCCGTGTCGTCTGGTGCCATCGCGGACCGAACCGATCGGCAAGGACGGCAAGCAGCGCCGATCCGATCCACCCCGTCGGCCCGGTCACGACGACGCGCGGAACTGCCAGATCGTCAATCATGACGATCTCGTCTGCATGTCGCACGCAAGCCGGATGCGGCAATCCTCAGCCACGAATGAACTGGCTGATCGTGTCGACCGCAAAACCGAGATGATCCTCGGTCAGCCCGGGGTAGAGTCCGATCCAGAAGGTGTTCGACGTGACGATATCGGCGTTGGTCAGATCGCCCACGACGCGGTGCGGTCGACCCTTCATGTAAGGCTGGCGGAGCAGATTGCCGCCGAACAGCAGCCGCGTGCCGATGCGGTGCGCATCGAGGTGGCGGGTCAATTCGTCGCGGGTGAAATGCGCGCCGGGCCGCACCGTGATCGCATAGCCGAACCAGGACGGATCGCTGTTCGGCGTCGCCTCGGGCAGCATCAGCACGTCTTCGAGCGGCCGCAGCAATTCGGTGAGCAGCGCAAAATTGCGGCGGCGCGCGGCGATGAATTCATCGGCACGCGCCAATTGGCTAACGCCGACCGCCGCCTGCATGTCGGTGATCTTCAGATTATAGCCGCAGTGGCTATAGGTATATTTGTGATCATAGCCGCGCGGCAGATCGCCAAGTTGGCGATCGAAACGCTTGCCGCAAGTATTGTCCTTGCCCGGCGCGCACCAGCAATCGCGACCCCAGTCACGCATCGATTCGAGCACGCGCTTGATCATCGGTTTGTCGGTGAAGACCGCGCCACCCTCGCCCATCGTGATGTGGTGCGCGGGGTAGAAGCTGAGTGTGCCGACATGCCCGAAGGTGCCGACGCTCTGGCCATTATAGGTAGCACCAAGCGCGTCGCAGCAATCCTCGACCACCCACAGATTATATTTCTTGGCGACGCGCATCACCTCGTCGAGGTTGAACGGATTGCCGAGCGTATGCGCAAGCATGATCGCGCGCGTCTTGTCGGTGACGGCGGCCTCGATCATCTCGGGCTTGATGTTGTACGTCGGCAGCTCGACGTCGACGAACACCGGCACGATGCCATATTGCAGCGCGGGATTGACCGTCGTTGGAAATCCGGTAGCGACAGTGATCATCTCGTCACCCGGCTTCAGCGCGTCGCCACGGAAATAATGCGAAAAGAGCGACGAAAAGGCGAGCAGGTTGGCCGATGAGCCCGAATTGACGGTGAGCGAGAAACGCGTGCCCATCCGCGCCGCAAGTTGTGCCTCGAACTGCTCGTTGAAACGCCCCGTCGTCAGCCAGAAATCGAGCGCGGAATCGACCAGCGAGCGCATATCGGCCTCGCCGTAAACCTTGCCCGAAACAGGTACCGGGCTTTCGCCGCGCACGAACGCTTTGGGCGCGTGATAGGTACGCGCATATTGACCGACGAGATCGAGAATGATGTCGCGGAATTGCTGCTCATCGGCACCCGCCGCCAGCTTTGCCAGCACCTCGGGGTCAGGGGCGGTCGTCAGTTCCATGCCGCAGGCTCCATCATGCGCGCGGCGAATGCTGCGCGGTAATCTCGTAATTGCGCGGTACAAACATCTCGCGCCTCAAGTCCTTTGGCCACATCGCGGTGCCAATCAATAACCTTTGTTAACGCCTCGCCCAGGTCCATGGCGGGACGCCAGCCTAGTTCGTTGCGCGCCTTTGAACAATCGAGCTTGAGCAGCCTGGCTTCATGCGGCTGTGCCCCTTCAGGACGGTCCCAACCGGGCGCGCCCCATTGATCGAGCATCCTGTCGACGATCCAGCCGACGGGACGGGTGTCATCATCGGCAGGGCCGAAATTCCAGCCGGTCGCCGCCGCCGCATCGCCGTCCATCAGCCGCTCGGCGATCATCAGATAGCCGCCAAGCGCCTCAAGCACATGCTGCCAAGGCCGCACCGATCCGGGCGAACGGATCATCGGGCGCACGCCCGCCTCGAGCGCGCGGATGATGTCGGGCACCAGCCTGTCGGTCGCCCAGTCACCGCCGCCGATGACATTGCCGGCGCGCACCGAGGCAATACCGGGGGCGCCGTCGCGGTCGAAGAAAGACCGTCGATAGGCGGCGATCACCAGTTCGGCCGCGCCTTTGCTGCTGCTGTAGGGATCATGCCCGCCCATCGGATCATTTTCGCGGTAGGGCCACACCCATTCGCGATTTTCATAGCATTTGTCGCTGGTAATGCAGACGATGCCACGGATCGTGTCGACCGAGCGGCACGCTTCCAGCAGGTGGACCGTACCCATCACATTGGTCGCGTAGGTTTCGACGGGTTCGGCATAGGAATAGCGGACGAGCGGCTGCGCGGCGAGATGGAAGACCATTTCAGGGCGCGCATCGGCAATGGCGGCCTGAAGCGCTGGCAGATCGCGGACGTCGCCCCGGATATCGCGGTGGAGGATGCCAGCGACATCGGCCTGCTCGAAAAGGCTGGGGTTCGTCGGCGCGGGCAGCGAGTAGCCCGTCACCTCGGCGCCAAGATCGGCGAGCCACAACGCCAGCCAACTGCCCTTGAACCCGGTGTGCCCGGTGATGAAAACGCGGCGACCGCGCCAGTCGGTGGCCATCAACGACCCTTCGACGCCCGACGCAGCGACACAGCCCCGCCCGAATGCGACGAAGGTCCGGTCAACCCGTAATCAATAGAAGCGAAGGCCCCCACGCCGGGCCGGCACACCGAATGGTGTGTCAGAATGATTCCTTGCAACGATTCTGCCCCACCGCGTTGCCAATTCTGGCTTATTCCCGCGCGTCTTCGTGGAAGCACAAACACTTGTCAACCCGAACGCCGCAACGCAGCATACAGAGCCGCTGATCCGGCCTCATCGTTTTGGGCCGCCGGCGTGCGTTGCAATGCGCGCCTCAAGCGGTGCCGTACTTGCCGGAGGGGGCACCGGCTTCGCCGCTGCAAAGCCGACGATTCTAACGACGGGGCCGGTCGACTGGCCAGCAACCGGCCGAATTGTCTTGAGCAAACGCCCGCCGTGCAGAAATGCTGCGTAAATGCCGAGTTCTTCGCGGTAGAACGGGGCTTCGGCCCGGTAACGATCATAGTCCGACAGGATCGCGTATTCGGCGCGGCACGTCTCGAGCCGACCGGGATCGATCGTGCCGAGATCGACGATATATTTTCCGCTGCGCCATCCGTCGATCGCATCATAGCCGATCGTGTTCTTCAGATGTTTGACCGCATCGACGCAGCCGACATGGCCGGCGGGCGTCAGGACGGTCCAGGGTTGATCGACCATGTCGAAGCCGAGATGCTCGATCACGACGCGGCTGCCCGCCGGGATGTGCGCTTTGGCCCAGATGGCGGCGATGCTACGCGTTTCGTGGCGCCGCTCATTCGCCTCGGCATGGGCGGTCACCAACATCGGCACGAGCATTGCGGTTGCCAGCGCCACTTGCCAGACGATCGCGGGAAGACGACCGACACGCGCCCCGATCCAGTCGCCGACATGACAAAGCGCAACGGCGGCAAATACCGACAGCATCGGCACGATCGGCACGATCCCGCGCGCCCAGATGATCCGTTGCGAACAGATGAGCAGTAGAAAGACGAGCGTCGGCACCAGCAACGTCGCCAGCGCGACCCGGTGGCGCGCGGCGATGATCACCGCGCCGGCCGCAGTGAAGACCAGCCCGAGCACACCCATCGACCGCCCAAGCGGATCGGCGATGTACCAGCCCAGATTCCACATCATGCTGCCGCCGGTTGCGCCAAGATGATGCAGTTGTTCCTCGCCGCTCACATGCCTGACCACGGTAAACGCATCGATCACGAGAAAAGGCGAGGCGATGAACAGCGCGACCGGGGCCGCCAGCACCGATACAGCGAGAAATCTCAATTCGCGCGCTGGCTCCGCCTTGCGATCGACGATCCGGTACGCACAGGCGCATAAAGGCGCAAAGGCGATCACCGCTGTCGGCCATTTGGTCGCCGTTGCCAGCCCGATCATTGCGCCCGCCCAGATATAGTCGATCAGCCGCCCCCGCCGCGCGATCGCGATCGAGGCGAGGATGCACAGCAGCATGAATACGCCGGCATGGACATCGGTGCGCACGATCTGCGACCATTTTATGTGCAACGGATTGGTCGCGAGCAGGGCGGCCGCAAACAGCCCGGTTCGGGCATCGAACAGACGACGCCCGATCAAATAGGTGAGCACCACGCAGAGCACGCCGAAACCCACCATCAAATAGCGCGCCGGGAGGAACATGATGCCCGGATCATGATAGACCGCGCTGGCAAAGGCGGCAGCGTTCGCGAACTGGCCCGACAGATAGCCCGAGACGAACACCGCGATCTCGACGAGCGCCAGGCTGTAGATCGTCGTCGAACCCGGATGCCCGAACCATCCCGGGTTCAGCGTGTGATTGAGGATCAGCTTGAGCGCGATGATCATGAAGATCGGCTCATCGGGATCGAGCAGCGAGGGCAAGCCGAAATTGATGCCCTGCAACCGCAGATACCAGGCGAGGACAGCAATCCCCGCAATCGCGAGGGTGCGAGGAGAAGGGGTCGCCAAATGCTGGTTCATGAAGCGCAGGAGGATCACCCGTCTTTTAGGAGAGGCCGTGCGCTACCCCCCAGCCAACCCCCGCGCAAGCGGCACAAGTTTTGCGCGCTTCCCCGTAGCGGAATATCGCATCTGCGCGACCAAAAACGAACAGGTTAGCGTCTTTCAGCTGCTGAAGTCCGTTTTTGCCGTCAAGCGAAAATTCCCCTAACTCGACAGCCCTCTCATGGTCATCCTTGTGAAATCGTACCCATCGCACGCCGTCTTGATCAACGAACGCATCAACGATGGCAATTTCGGCAGGAGCGCTCTTTTTAACGCGGCCCGGCGCACCGCTCGTGGTCATGTCAGCTTTTTTGATCTGGGATTTCCCAGATTGTTCAACGGCCGCTGCGCTAACAGCAGCAGCATGTGGCGTTAATTTTGGCACCACGCAGTGTTGTCCATCATCAACCATGTGCGACCCCCTAGAATGCCGATCTGATGGTGCTGTGGGCGTCAGGGATAGCTTTTTGCGAGGATTACGATTCATTTTTTGACTCCATTGGTGTACGCTCGGTCAGCAAGGCAAAAGCCATCGCGACCGATCGAAATGTTCATAATTAAGGTGAGGTCGCGCAGCTGCCAGCGATCAAACCACCGCAGGACTTCGGTATGGTAGGGCTCAGGAATCCTACTGGCGTGCCGTTGCCGAATAATCTTCCCGTCTTCGTTGAAACCCTGCCATTTGCTTGGCCAGTAAGTCTTCAGCATGTAGGTGAGCGGCGCCGGCAGATTTGTTAAACGCCGGTCAAATCGTAATCGCTGTTGGACCCACCCTGAGACGCCATAGCCGCACCTGTTTGATCGAACCGACGGCGTGTGGCGGACGACCTTATCCAGCACATCCCGCATTCCGCCCGCAGCTAGCAGATGGAGGTGCATTTGGTACACCTGCCGCCGAGGTTCGAACTCCCCGTGAATAAATGCCACGAGGTAACCTGATGCGGTTGTGCCACCGCATCGATTGATGAGGCTTCGAACCGCATTGAGCCGAGCCCTAGGGTCGAAGGTGTCGAGCTGACCTGCAGGTACTTCCCATCCTCGAGGGAACATGGTGCATGTCCGTGGATCAAGATCCTGGGTCCGATCTACCAGTGCCCACAGCTGCCCCACAACCCGTTGCCGAACGTCTCGGAAATAGGTTGCGCAAGCCAGCGAGCGCGCTTGCCGGCATCGGCTTCTCCTGATCCTTCGAGCAAGGCGATTCAATCCAAGCGCGGTACTTCGCCGGAGCCGTCGTTTGCGCCGCTCGGTTTCCAGCCCGCGCTCTCGACGTCGGTCTTCTTGGTTTGCTGCGAAACGCGATTCAAAGTCGGCTAGGTGCTCATTCCGGCCAGCGCAGAGGCCCAGGCACTTTTGCAAAAAGTTGCTGCGATCACAGAATTTCCTCAGCAAACTGTGATTAAGCGCGTCGGGTGGACGAGACCACACTATGTGATGCCGGACGGTATCCCGATTTCGCCCCAGGGCATGGTGTCACCGCATGTAGTCTTCAAACCCGATCCATCAAAAGTAGCGTCAGCAGGGTCACGAGTAGAATGGAGGAGGCGGGTAGACGCATGCGGCAACAACGATCGCCAGAAAAAGCATACGTCTTTCGTGTACCAGCAGATATCATCTGATCGGTGACTGACGCCGGCTCGGATACATCAACACCGCGGGCTTGCCGCCGCGATCACGACACGGTCGATGGCTCTCGACCAACATGCGCCGTTCCCCGGCCGACACAGGAACGGCCGCTCCCGACGAAACCCGCCATTCCCTTTCCATCGAACTGTCTGGCGGCAGCGCACCATCCTTGTTCATGCCTGGCGCTTCGATCGACGCCACGCGCCTGA
>JBBRMV010000019.1:0-60896 GCA_038230675.1 Sphingomonadales bacterium
CGCGAAAGGATCAAGCGACAGACCATTGAGCATCGGCGCTTGCAACACCGCAAGCTCGCCGCTTAACATCAACCCCCAGACGAGGCCCACGCTCCGCTAATTTACGCCGCGACCTGCGCCAAATGTTCTGACGACGGACACCAGTAACGATCATCGACGTCCCAGAATAATCGGTCCCCGGCGGTTGAGGCCAGGGCATGCGGACGCGGGCCGACAACGCTCATGTCGCCCCACAATACGTTGAAAAGCTGAGGCAACTCATCGATGCTCGTCATCCTCAACAGCCGCCCGACCCGGGTCACACGATCGTCGTCGCGCTTGGTCGAGACGGCGCCGGTCGCATCTGCGCTGCTAACGCGCATGCTGCGGAACTTGTAGAGATTGAACAGTCGGTTGCCGTGGCCGATCCGGCTTTGAACGAAGAAAATTGGGCCGCCATCGTCGAGCTTGATGGCCAGAGCCACGAGCGCTGTAACGACCAGCAGGATCGGTGTCATGGCGAGGACGACCGACAGGTCGAACGCCCGCTTGATGACCTGCTCGCGAACGCCAAGCGGCCCCCGCGCCACCACTGCCGTCAACAGGTCGCCATAGTTTCCGGTCCCGATCACCCCCAGTTTTTCCACCTCGGGCAACAGCACCTCGACATTGATGCCCAGGCCCTTCAAGGCGATCGTCCAGGCGCGGCGGGTCTCTGGCTGGCATACCACGACGACGCGGTCGGCGCCGCGCAGTGCCTTGCCGATGCGATCGAGCATCAGTGGCGAATTAAGCACAGGCTTGAGGCCAAGGGCGGTCGCGTTCAGCACTTTGGCGCCACGCCGGGGCAAAATCGCCGCATCATCGCACAGCAGAATTTCTTCGCTCACGCCAAATGGCAACGCCCAGTTGCAGATGTAATTTACAATATATCGACTGGAGATCAACAGTATGGCCGATATCGCAAATCCGACGACAATAGCGACGCGCGAATAATCAGAGCTGACCTTCAACGCAAAGCCGATGCCCAAGACGATCAGCGCCGTCAATCCAAGCGCGGACAACGAACGCCGCAGTCCCACCCGCCAGTTTTCGAGGACTTCGCGGCCAAATGCCCGTCCATTCAACGAAATCGCCATAAACAGCGGCAACAGGACAGCTAGGACATTGAGCGTCTGCATTGTGAACGCTTCGTCGAGGCGGAAGGCGGACGCCGCCGCCATCCCACCAATCATCGCCAGCGCATCGCCCGACAAAAGCGCAACGTACAGCCGCGCGCGAATAGCCCCGCTCTGGACGCTCCGCGCCGGTCTTCGCGCTTCCGCGCGTGCGGCAATGATGTCTTGTCCCAGCTTAGACATAATTACTCTAAGGATGAGGTGGCAAAAAACGGAGTGGAATTGGACGCTGGTCTATGCTGCAATGCGGCAAAGCCCTAAATACGCATAAGCTACTATCGGACAGGGCGATCGATGTGCCGCCGATCAGTTTATTAGCGATATCCGAGACTTGTTGCAGGCAACACGCAGTGCACCCGCCCCCTCATGGTCGCCCCGTTAGAGTCGCTTACCTTGTCTGGCATTTTTCGGGTGAGTCGTCGAGGTAGATAAACCAGCGTTTTTTCAGATGATCTTCACGGCACGTGCCGTCGAGGGATTCAGTCGAGGGATTTAATGGTGCTGTCCGGCGCGGCTCAGCGACAGATAAGGCATGATCGCTGGAGGCACGTGCCAGATGTCGCTCGATTACTCATCAGCGCTGATCGAGGCGATATCCGATCCCAGGTTCGTTGAGGAGCAGCACCGGGTTTGCCGGATCGGCCTCGAGCTTGCGGCGAAGCCCGCGCATCGCAACGCGCAGATATTCCACATCATTGCTGTGCGCCGCGCCCCAGATCGAGGTGAGCAACTGACCATGGGTGACGACGCGACCATAATGCCGCGCCAATTGCGTCAGCAGCGCGAATTCCTTTCGCGTGAGCTGAACCGGCACGCCGTCCCGCAGCACGCGGTGCGCGGCGACATCGATCACCAGATTGGCGATCGCGATCGCGTCATCGGCGGGCGCCCCGCCATGGCGCAACGCATTGCGGATGCGGGCGAGCAGCTCCTCGGTATCGAACGGCTTGACGACATAATCGGCGGCGCCAAGATCGAGCGCGGCGACCTTTTCGGCGGTCGCATCGCGCGCCGTCAGGACGATCACCGCCCGGCCCATTTCAGCCAGGAGGGGGACAAGCTCGATGCCGTCGCGGTCGGGCAGCCCCAGGTCGAGCAGGACAAGCCCGCACCCCTCGCGGCGGGCCTGCGCCAGTGCGTCCGCCGCCGTCGCCGCCTCGCTGACCGTATAGCCCGCCCGCTCGACGGCGCCGCGCACCAGCCGGCGTATTGCCGCCTCGTCATCGACGATCAGGATGCGCCCGGTCATGCCCCCTGCTCCTCGGCGAGCGGGCGGCGAATGGCGGTTTCGGGCCAGATCAATTCGAACGCCGCGCCCCCCTCTTCGCGATTGGCCGCCCTTACGGTGATCCCCATCGCATCGGCAAAGCCCTTGACGATCGCGAGGCCCAGGCCGGTGCCGCCGGTGCGGTCGTCTCCGTCGACGCGGGCGAACCGGTCGAACAGCCGCAGTTCGGCGCCTGGCGGCAACCCCGGCCCCTCATCCAGCACGGCAAGCACCAGCGCGTCCGGACCCCGCCGGGCGTGGATCGTGATCGCCGTGCCGGGCGGCGCGAATTTCGCGGCATTGCCAAGCAGGTTGATCAGGATGTGATGCAGCATCCGGGGATCGGCATCGACCAAAGGCAGCGTTGGCGGCACATCGAGGACAAGCCGGTGGACGCTGAGTTCTGCGCGGAGATCCTGTGCGGCGGCGGCGACCGAGTCGGTGAGGTCGGTCGCTTCACGCCGGACGACCAAAGCGCCTGCCTCAATACGCGTCATCTCGACGAGATCATCGAACACCCGGCGCAACCGGCGCGCCTCTGCCTTGAGCATGGTCGTGGTCGCTGACTGTCCGTGTTCGGCGGCAAGCGTATCGGCAGCGGCGACGACGGCGGTCAGCGGCGTCTTCAGGTCATGGCCGATCGATGACAGCAATGTCGCGCGCAGTTCCTCGCGCTGCTTGAGCGCGCCGACTTCACGCGCCTGCGCCTCCAGCTTCAGGCGTTCATGCGCCAATGCCGCCTGCCCGATCAGGGTGGTGAACAAGACGCGCTTGTCGGCCGGCACGGGGTCCCCTCCGCTGGCGGCTGCAAGGCCAAGCACGCCGAGCACGCCGAGGGATGTTTCGAGAGGGTGGAACTGCCACTCGCTCGCGGTCAAGGTGGTGCTGCCTGTACCCGTCACTTCGCCGCGATCGAACGCCCATTCTGCAGCTGCCAGGTCGAGCGGACCGATCGGCGGATCGGGCGGGCTGGCGCCGATGACGGTCAACATCGTCCCGGTGCGTGCGAACAGGATCGTGGAGACGTTGAGCAGTTTGGCGACTTCCTCGCAGACTGCCACTGCTGTGCCATTCTCATCGGATACCGCCGCCAGCCGCTGACCAAATGCCGCCAGCGCGGCATTTTCGGTCGCCGTGCGCGCGCCGATTGTCGCTTCGCGCTTCAGCCGGCCCGTAAGCTGGCTGGCCAGAACCGCGACGATCGCCAGAACCAGCAAGGTCACGACATTTTGCGGATCACTGATCGTGAACGTGTAAATGGGCGGCAGAAAGAAGAAATTATAGGCAAGCGCCGCCGCCAGGCTCGCCGCGAGCGAAGGACGCAAACCGAACAGGGTGGCGGCGGCAATGACGGGCGGCAGATACAACAGATCGATAGAGTTCAAGCCCAGCCAGGGCTGAACCCCCAGCGCCACCACCGTCGTCATCGCGACCAGCCCGACGCCGATCATCGTGCCGCCCAACGCCGGCGCGCCGGCGACAGGCTGCCTCGGGTCCGGCTCGCCGCTTGCGCCGTCGGCGACGGGCACCACGTGAACCGCGACCCCGTCGAGCGTGCGCACCAGCCGGTCGACAACCGATCCGTGCCGCAACTCGAACCACCAGTTGCGGCGCGACTTGCCGATCACGACGGCGGTCGCGCGAGTCTCGTTGATGTGCGCGCAAAGCCCGTCGAAGACCGAACGCGCCGGCACCGTCGCGATCGTCGCACCAAGGCTGGTCGCGAGCTTGAGCGCCGCCGCCATCCGCTCACGCGCAAGCGACCCGAGGAGCGCCGAGCGCGGCGTCTCCACCGTGACGGCGGTCCAGGGGGCGTGAAGCGCATCGGCAAGCCGCTTGGCCGCGCGGATCAGCGCATCGCCCCCCGGCTGATCGCCGACGCCGACGATGACGCGCTCACCAGCCGCCCAATTTCCCCGTGCGCCGATACTTTCGACAAGATCGAGCAAATTGCGGTCGACGGTCTGCGCCGCACGGCGCAGCGCCAGTTCGCGCAGGGCCGACAGATTCGATTTGGAAAAAAAATGCCCGAGTGCGCGCGTCGCCTCGTGCGGAATATAGACCTTGCCCGCCTTCAAGCGCTCGATCAGTTCGTCGGGGGGTAGATCGACCACCTCGATATCCGCGTCATCGAGGATCGCATCGGGAACCGTCTCGCGCACGCGAACCCGCGTGAAGCCCGCGACGACATCGTTGAGGCTTTCGACATGCTGGATGTTCAGCGTCGTCAGCACGTCGATGCCCGCGTCGCGCAACTCCTCGATGTCCTGCCAGCGCTTGGGGTGGCGGCTGCCGGGCGCATTGGTGTGCGCGAATTCATCGATCAGCGCGACCGCGGGCTTGCGGGCGAGCATCGCATCAATATCGAATTCGTTGAGAATGTGGGCGCCGTGCGTGATTACTCGGCGCGGCAGAACGTCAAAAGGCGCGACCAGCGCTTCGGTTTCCGCTCGGCCATGCGTCTCGACGATACCCGCGACGACATCGATATCGGCGCGGAGCAGTTCAGCGCCCTCGCGCAACATCTCGAACGTCTTGCCGACGCCGGGCGCCGCCCCCAGGAAAATCTTCAGCCGCCCGCGCGCCTCGCGTCGTGCCGCCTTGAGCAGCGCGTCGGGCGAGGGGCGAGCGGGGTCGGTCATCCCGCCTTGATAGGCGCTTGGCGATCGAGCTGTCGATTGAGCAGCAACACATTGACATGCGGCTCGCCGATGATGCCGAACAAGGGCCATTCGATCCGGCTCTCCACGAGCGCGCGGACTTTATCGACAGCCACTCCGCGTGCCTTCGCCACACGGTCGACCTGCGAAAAAGCCGCCTCGGGGCTGAGATCGGGATCGAGCCCCGAGGCGGAAGTTGTGACCAGGTCAGGCGGGACAGAAACCCCGGTCAGTCCGTGAGCGCGTGCGTCGGCAACGCGAGCGGCAATCGCATCGCGCAGGTCCTTCGATCCCGGCGCGAGATTGGTCGCGGCAGACGCCGAGGCGTCATAGCCCTTGCCCGCCGCCGACGGTCGTGGAGAGAAATAGCGCGGGCTGGCAAACCCCTGCGCGATCAGTTCGGAGCCGATCACGCGGTCGCCGTCGACGATCAGGCTACCGTTCGCCTGAGCGGGCATCGCGACTTGGGCGATGCCAGTGATGAGCGCCGGGAACGCAAGGCCGGTGATCGCGGCCAGCAACAGCAGCAGCACAATGGCGGGGCGGAGCGCGGTGCGCAATTCGGTAAGCATCATATGCGTCCTCAGGCGAGGTTGAGGCCGGTAACGGCCAGGTCGATCAGCTTGATGCCGATGAAGGGAGCGATCAGCCCGCCCACTCCGTAAACGGCGAGATTGCGGGCGAGCAGATCCCCAGCTGGCGCAGGACGATATTTCACGCCCTTCAGCGCCAGCGGCACGAGGGCGGGAATGATCAGCGCGTTGAAGATGATCGCCGACAGCACCGCACTTTGCGGGCTGCCAAGCGCCATGACATTGAGCACGCCAAGCCCCGGATACAGGACCAAGAAGATTGCGGGCAGGATGGCGAAATATTTCGCGACGTCGTTCGAAATAGAAAACGTCGTCAGCGCACCGCGCGTCATCAGCAGCTGCTTGCCCAGCCCGACAATTTCGATGAGCTTGGTTGGATCACTGTCGAGATCGACCATGTTGCCCGCCTCACGCGCCGCCTGCGTGCCGGTATTCATCGCCACGCCCACATCGGACTGTGCGAGTGCCGGTGCATCGTTGGTGCCGTCGCCGCACATCGCGACGAGCTTGCCGCCCTCCTGTTCGCGCCGGATGAGCGCCAGCTTGTCCTCGGGCGTCGCCTCGGCCAGGAAATCATCGACCCCGCTTTCAGCGGCGATGCTGGCTGCGGTCAGCGGGTTGTCGCCGGTGATCATCACGGTACGGATGCCCATCCGCCGCAGCTCGCCGAAACGTTCGCGGATGCCGGCCTTCACGATGTCCTTCAGGTGGACGACGCCGAGCAGGCGGTTGCCATCGGCGACGCCCAGCGGCGTGCCGCCCGACCGGGCAATTTCATCGGCGATCTTGCGCATCGCATCGGCGCCGGCGACATCGCCGAGCCTCCTCAGCAAGGCATCGACCGCGCCCTTGACGATCGCGCGTTCTCCGATCTGCACGCCGCTGACGCGGGTCTGCGCGGTGAACTTGATCGGTTCGGCACCGGCCGGCATCGCTTCGCCGCCGCCGGCCAGCACCACGATCGAGCGCCCCTCCGGCGTTTCATCGGCAAGGCTCGACAACCGCGCCGCCGCAATCAGGTCGCGGTCCGCGACCCCGGGGAGCGGCAGGAATGCGGTCGCCTGACGGTCGCCGATCGTGATTGTGCCGGTCTTGTCGAGCAACAGCGTATCGATGTCGCCCGCCGCCTCGACCGCGCGGCCCGATTTGGCGAGCACGTTGAAGCGCACGAGCCGGTCCATGCCGGCGATGCCGATCGCGCTCAACAGCGCCGAGATGGTCGTCGGAATGAGCGTGACGAACAGCGCCACCAGGACAGGCACCGCCAGGCTGCCGCCGGCATAGGATGCAAAAGCGGGCAGCGTGCCGACCGCGATCAGGAAAATCAGCGTGAGGCCGGCGAGCAGGATCGTCAGCGCCACCTCATTGGGGGTCTTTTGCCGGCTTGCGCCTTCGACCAGCGCGATCATCCGGTCGAGAAATCCTTGGCCGGCAGCGGCGGTGACGCGAACCCTGATGCTGTCGGATATGACGCGCGTGCCCGCCGTCACTGCCGACCGATCGCCGCCCGCCTCGCGGATGACGGGTGCGCTTTCGCCGGTGATTGCGGCTTCGTTGACCGATGCAACGCCGGCGATTACCTCGCCGTCGGCGGGGATCAGGTCGCCAGTTTCGACCAGCACTTCGTCACCAACCGCGAGCAGGCTTGCACCCACCTTTTCCCAGGCATCGGCAATGCCGATCAGGCGCTTTGCCTGCAGATCGGCCTTGGTGGCCCGCAGGCTCGCCGCCTGCGCCTTGCCCCGCCCCTCCGCCAGCGCTTCGGCGAAATTGCCGAACAATACCGTCAGCCACAGCCAGAACACCAATTGCCCTTCGAAGGCGGGAGCACCCGTGCCCGTCGCGACTCCCTTGACCAGCAACACCGTCGACAGTGCAGCGACGATCGCGGTCACGAACATCACCGGGTTGCGGATCAGCGCGCGCGGATCGAGCTTGACGAACGCATCGCGGGCGGCAGCGGCCAGCAATGGCCCGGTAAAGAGCGAGGTCTGTGCGGTCATCGCAGGCGTCCTTAATTGAAGCTTGGCTTAATACAGCTTGGCGGCGGCGATTGCCGTCTGATCGGCGATGGGGCCAAGCGCGAGGCTGGGGAGAAAGGTCAACCCGCCGACGATGACGACGATCGCGATCAGCAACCCGATCCACAGCGGTCCCGTCGTCGGGAACGATCCGCTGCTGGTCGGCACGTGGCGCTTTGCCGCCAGCCCCCCAGCAATCGCCAGCACCGGCAGGATCACGCCGAACCGGCCAACGAACATCGCCAGCGCGCCAAGGCTGTTATAGAAGGGCGTGTTGCCGGTCAGGCCACCGAACGCGCTGCCGTTATTCCCGACCATGCTGGAAAACCCGTAGAGGATTTCGGAAAAGCCATGCGGCCCCTTAGCGAGCGGCCCGGCAAGCCCGGCGACGGTGACCGTCGTAATCGCGGTCAGCCCCAGGATCATCAGCGGCGGGATGGCGATGGCGATCACCGCCAGCTTCATCTCGCGCGCCTCGATCTTCTTGCCGACATATTCGGGCGTGCGGCCAACCATTAATCCCGCGACGAATACCGCCAGGATGGCATAGACGAGGATCGCGTAGAGCCCCGATCCGACGCCGCCGATCACCAATTCGCCAAGCTGAATGTTGAACATCGGGATCAACCCGCCAAGTGCGGTGAAGCTGTCATGCATGCCGATGACTGCGCCGCACGAGGTGGCCGTGGTGACGACTGCGAACAATGCGGTGGCGACGATCCCGAAGCGCACCTCCTTGCCCTCCATATTGCCGCCGGCAAGGCCGATCGCATGGTGCAGCGGGTTGCCCGCCGCTTCCGCCGCATAGGTCGCGCCGACGCCGGCGAGGAAGATCAACACCATCGCGGCAAGCAGCGCCCAGCCCTGGCGGACATTGCCGACCGCCCGGCCGAAGGTGAGCGTCAATCCGGCGCCGAGCACGAAGATGCTCAGCATCTGGATCATGTTGACGAGTGCGGAAGGGTTTTCGAACGGATGTGCCGAATTGGCGTTGAAGAACCCGCCGCCGTTGGTGCCCAGCATCTTGATCGCAAGCTGCGACGCCACGGGTCCCATCGCGATCGTCTGTTGTGCGCCTTCGACCGTGGTCGCGGTTACCGACGCGGCAAAGGTTTGCGGGACACCGAGCGCGACATAGACGAGCGCGAGGACGATACTGGCCGGGAGCAGCAGGTACAGCGTCACCCGCGTCACATCGACCCAGAAATTGCCGATGCCCGCCGTCCTTGAGCGCGCAAACCCACGGATCATCGCGAACGCCACCGCGACACCTGTCGCCGCCGACAGGAAATTCTGCACGGTCAGCCCCAGCATTTGCGACAGATGCGACAATGTCGTCTCGCCGCCGTAATTCTGCCAGTTGGTATTGGTGACGAAGCTCACCGCGGTGTTGAACGCCAGCAGGTTCTCGACTGCCGGAAAATTCTGAGGATTGAGCGGCAACAGCGCCTGAAGCTTCAGAATCGCAAACAGGAAAGCGATGCCGGCCACGTTGAACACCAGCGTCGCCGTCGCATAACCGACCCAGCCCTGATCGGCCTTTGGGTCGATCCCCGCGAGCCGGTAGAATCCCCGCTCGACGCCGCCGAGGGGCAGGTCTTCACGGGCATAGAGCGCGTACATCCAGTCCCCGGCGGGCTTTGCCAGCGCGACGAACAGGACGGTGAAGAGGAGGATCATGCTCCATCCGACAAGGGTCATGCCGAACACCGCTCAATACCGCTCTGGCCGCGCCAGCACGGCGAGGAGATAGAACAGCACGAAGGTGGCGACGATCGCTCCCAACATCAGGTCGACGGGCATGGCAATTGGCTCCTTTGAGCCGAAGCCAATGCGCCCAACCGCCGTTAACGCGCGCGGTGGATTTGCCGGTCAACGCGTAAAGTGCGCGTAAATTCCTAGGACAGTGCTGCTCGCGCTGACCGCAAATCGTCGACGAAGCGCGCATATTCCTCCGCCGCGAGCACCTTGTCCTCGATGCGCAGGATGTAGCTTGGGTGCACCGTCACCCGCGCCAGGCCGCCGCCCGGCAATTCGAGCGTGCGCCCGCGCGATGTGCCGATCGTCATCACCTTGCCGAACAGGCTGCGCGCCGCCGTCGCCCCCAGCGCGACCACCATCGTCGGCGACAGGATCGCGCGTTCCTGATCGATCCACCACCGGCACGCGTCGATCTCGGCCGGTCCGGGCTTGGCATGGATGCGCCGTTTGCCGCGTTGCTCGAACTTGAAATGCTTGACCGCGTTGGAGACGTACACCCTCGCCCGGTCGACCCCCGCATCGCCGAGGGCCCGATCGAACACCTGGCCAGCGGGCCCGACAAACGGATGCCCCGCCAAATCCTCCTGATCGCCTGGCTGTTCGCCAACGAACATCAGCTCGGCGCTTACCGGCCCTTCGCCGAATACGGTCTGCGTGGCATGCGCGTGGAGCGGGCACCGCGTGCAATGCGCCGCCTCCGCGCGCAGCGCCTGCCACGCCCGTTCGCGGTCGACCGTTCCAGCATCAGCAGTTTGCGCCGTGGCGATCATGCTCGCCTCACGCGATTGTGCCGTTGCAAGCAAGGCCGGAATCAGCGCGGTCTCAGGCATGTTCTTCCAGTATTTCTTGGGCATTTCCTTCAACATCGCGCCGATTTTCACGCGGGCGGGGTTGAAGATCGACGCGTAATAGGTCTTCCAGACGTCCTCGACCGGGTCGCCTGCGGGCGCGTCGGACCGCTGCATCCCCGGCCCTTCGCGCATCACCTCTCCGTCCCAGAAAAGGCTGAGCTCGGGCGTCAGGATCGACCATTTCATGCTGGCAAAGCGGCGCACGAAAAAACCCGCATTGCTGCGCACGATATGATGATCGGGCTCGAACCAGGCGACGAACACGCCGTCGATCTCGCGAAACCGCAGGAAAGCGCGCATCTTGTGGACATCGCGGCGGACCGCTTTGGCGAGTTCTTCGCAACGCCGCACCAGCGGATCGGCATGATCCTGAATGAGGCCGCGCGTTTCCTGCAACCGCCAGAGCAGCGCATAGAGCAGCGCAAATCGCTCCGGATCGGAATGGCAGACAACGCTGCGCGCCAGATCGATAAACGCGCGGGGAACGGCAAGCTGTCCCTCATGGAGGGGCAACGCAGCGTCATCGGCGAACAGGTCGCCCTGCCCGACGCTCCAGACGACCCGCTCGGGTTTCACGCCCGCGACGATCAAAGCCCGGGCAGCATCCCGCCAACCGTCGAAATCATCGGGCCGCGCGAGCGTCACTGTATGAAATTCAGCCGATGGAGTCATCGATCCGGCCAACCCATCAACCTGCGAAAAGCTCCAATTGTTCGACCTTCGGCGCAATCCGGTTCTTCAGGTCGTCGCGGTCGAGCAATAGCGTTGGCCGCCAGTCGTCGGTGGTGATGAAGGGGCGCAATTTGGCGATCGACACCGTCAACCGCGCGACATCATCGAGCCGCAAACGCCGCCACCGGCGGCTGGTGAGAATGCGCGCGACCGCTTTGGTCCCCAGCCCCGGGACGCGGAGCAACATCGCCTTTGGCGCGCGATTGATATCGACGGGGAATTGCGCGCGAAACTTCAGCGCCCAGGCAAGCTTCGGGTCGATATCGAGTGGCAACATCCCCCCTTCCGTCGCGCTCACCACTTCGCCCGGGGCAAAACCGTAGAAGCGCATCAGCCAGTCGGATTGATACAGCCGGTGTTCGCGCATCAGCGGCGGCCGACGCAGCGGAAGGATCGCGCTCGCATCGGGAATGGGGGAGAAAGCGGAGTAGTAGACACGCCGCATGCCGAACGCATCATAAAGTCCACTCGCGCGCCGGACGATGTCGGCATCGGTCGCGGCATCGGCGCCGACGATCATCTGCGTGGACTGCCCGGCGGGGGCATAGCGCGGCGCCGATTTATACCGCTTGCTGGCGTCACGCGCATCGAGGATCGAATGCTTCATATTGCCCATCGCGCCGGCAATCCGATCCGCCGATTTTTCGGGTGCAAGCCGTTCGAGACCCGATGTCGTGGGCAGTTCAACGTTGATCGAAACGCGGTCCGCATGCCGGCCCGCCGCCGCGACCAACGCCGGATCGGCATCGGGGATCGTCTTCAGGTGGATATAACCCCGAAAATCATGATCCTCGCGCAGGCTGCGCGCGACCTCCACCAACTGCTCCATCGTGTAGTTCGAGCTGCCGATGATGCCCGACGACAGGAACAGCCCCTCGATATAGTTGCGCTTGTAAAAGGCGATCGTGAGATCGACGACTTCCTTGGCCGTAAAGCGCGCGCGGCGAACGTTCGAGCTCTTGCGGTTGATGCAGTAATGGCAATCGAAGATGCAGCTGTTGGTCAGCAATATCTTGAGCAGCGAAATGCACCGGCCATCGGGCGCATAGGCATGGCAAATCCCCATGCCCTCGGTCGAACCAAGTCCCTTGCCGTCCTTGGAATTGCGCTTTGCCGTGCCCGATGACGCGCAAGACGCGTCATATTTGGCGGCGTCGGCAAGGATTTCGAGCTTTTGGCGGACATCGAGCTGCGGCATATGTTCCCAATACGTTCCGCTCCGTCAGATGTCACGCATTATCAGCGCAATAGCACCGAATTCTCCGCTAGGTCGTTGCGGATCGTCGTTGCGGCCACGCCTGCCTGTCCCATTGCATTGCTGATCTGATCGAGCCCGATCACGACATCACCAGCGGCATAGAGATACGGGATGCTGGTGCGTTGATGCGCGTCGACGATCAGGCACCCCTGATCCGATGTCGTGGCACCCGCCGCAATTCCAAGGTCCGAGTGGATGACGCTGCCGAGCGCGGGATAGACGCTGTCGAACGCGATCTCGCCTCCGGGGACCGACAGCATCATGCGATCGTGGCGGACCGCATAGCCACCGATCGGCCCGTCGATCAGCACGACGCCAGCCGCATCCAGATCGGCGCGATCCTTGGCCGACAAGTCATGGGTGCCGCGTTCGGCGATCAGGGTGACGTCGCGCGTAAAGCCGCGAAGGAAGATCGCTTCGCAGGCGCCGTGCTCACCCGTGCCAATCACGCCGACACGTTTGTCGGTGACCTCGAACCCGTCGCATACCGGACAATAGCGCAGCAGCCCCCTCCTTAACGCGTCGTCGTGCAATTCCTGGGGCATGGCCGGTGCGATGTTGGTGACGCCCGTCGCCAGCAGGACCGCGCGTGCCCTCACCTCTTGTCCCTCCAGCGTCGCGGTCAGGCCGCCTGGGCGATCGCCGGGCGCGAGCGACAGATGACTCACCTCGCCGATCACGATCCGCGCCCCGAACTTGCGCGCCTGCGCAGCCATGCGGTCCACCAGATCGTTGCCTGATATTCCTTCAGGAAAGCCGGCATGGTTATGGGTGCGCGGGATCATCCGCGCGCGCGCGCCGCCGCGATCGACGACGAGCGTATCGAGGTGGAACCGCGCGAGGTAAATCGCTGCGGTCAGCCCCGCAGGGCCGCCGCCGATGATGAGACAATCGATCAGCTCGTCCGTCATCGCCGATCCACAAAAAGAGCGAGGGGGAGCTTCGGCGCGCGCATGTGCTTCATCATATGCTCGGCAGGGTCTGATCGGCAAATCCCCATCCCTTCAGCGCCGAAGTACCGGCGCGTTCGATCAACACTGACGCATCGCCGATATGCCAGTGGCCGCCACTTTCGATCCCCGACAATTCATCCCAGTCGATTGGCACCGCGACCGGCGCGTTTTCACGCGCGCGCACCGAATAGGGCATCACGGCGGTGCTGCCGCGCTGGTTGCGCAGCCACCCGCATAGGCATCCTCGATCTTGCGCAGCAGCCAGTTCTCGCGCTTTTCGCCGGCGCGCGGTTTCAGCCGGATCAGAATCCACTCGCCCTTCATCCGCTCGCCGTCGAGCGTGAAGTGCAGGTGCCCCTTGTCGATGTCCTTCGCGCTCTTGCCCGCAATCGGCGCCCAGTTGCCGCGATCCCACAGCATCACCGTGCCGCCGCCATATTCGCCCTTGGGTATGACGCCCTCGAACCCGGCATAGCTCATCGGGTGATCCTCGGTGCGCACTGCCAGTCGTTTGTCGGCGGGATCAGGACTTGGCCCCCGCGTGACCGCCCAACTTTTCAGCACGCCGTCCACTTCGAGCCTGAAATCGAAATGCAGCCGCGTCGCATCATGTTTCTGGACGATGAAGCGATTGCCGGCCCCGCCCTGTTCGACAGCACCCGCGGGCTCGCGCGTCGTGGCGAAGTTGCGCTTGGCATTGTAGCTGGCAAGTAGATCGGGCGTGCGCGCCATCAGGCACGATTGCGCGCGGGCGCTTTTTTGGGTGCGGGCTTTTTGGCAGGCTGTTTCGTTGTGCTGGCGGCCGCAGGCGCTTTTTTGCCGTCAACCGATGCCTTGAGCGCCGCCATCAGATCGATGACATTCGACTTGCCCGACGGCAGATCAGGTTCGTCGATATCCTCGAGCACGCGCTTGCCCTTGGCCTTGGCCTTCTTGTCGATCAGCCGTTTGAGTGCCGCGATATAATGGTTTTCAAAATCGGCGGCTTCAAACGGCGCCGATTTCTTGCCGATCAGGGTCTTCGCCAGATCGAGCAGATCGGGGTCGGGCTTGGTTTCCTCGATGCCGCGGAAATAGCTCGCCGCCTTGTTGACCTCATCGGCATAGCGCAGCACCTCGAGGACGAGCCCGCGCCCGCACGGCTTCAGGCTGACGAGCTGCTCGTTGCCCCGAACCGCCAGCTGGCCGAGCCCGACCTTTTTGGTGGCGCGCAGCGCATCGCGCAGCACGCCATAAGCCTGTTCGGCAAGGTCGTCCGCCGGCACGACATAATAAGGTTTTTCGTAATAAAGCGCGTCGATCTCATGCGCGTCGACGAACTGGACGAGCTCAAGCGTGCGCTTGCTCTCCAGCTTGACTGCCTCGATTTCTTCCTGATCGAGCAGCACGTAATTGCCCTTCGACAATTCAAAACCCTTGATGATCTCGTCACGGTCGACCGGGCCGATGCCGGCCACGACCTTTTCATATTTGATCGGCTTGCCGCTCGGCTCATGGATTTGTCGAAAGCTGACCGCTGCCCCGCTACGGGTGGCGGGGAAAATCTCCACCGGGATCGACACCAGCGCAAGCCTGATCTGACCCTTCCAATAAGCGCGCGCCGTCATGATGCTTCTCCTCTTGTTCTGCCCAGCGCCTCGGCTTGAGCCTAATCCTGATAACGCCGTTGCTCGCGGAGCGATCCTCGATGCTCAACCAAGCCTTTCCAGAAACGCGATCAGCGACCGTTCTCCCTGGGAATGCCGAGCCGTCGCGCGCGCCTTCGGGAAATCGATCGTCTCGCCGGCCTTTGCCATGTCGAGCAGAACCGGATGGATATAGGCTTTGCGCGCGACCGCGGGTGTGTTGCCCAATGCCTGCGCCACATCGGCGAGCATCGCCTTCAATGGCACCCGCGCGCCAGCCGCCGCGCGCAGCGTTTCATAGGCGATCAGGGTGCCGCCCCAGGTCCGGAAATCCTTGGCGGTGAAACTGTCGCCCATCGCCGCCTTCAAATATTCGTTTACATCATGCGACGACACCGATCGCATGGCGCCATCAGCATCGGGATAAGCGAATAGCGCCTGGCCGGGCAAATCCTGGCACCGCCTGACGATCCGCACCAGCACCCGGTCGCTGATCATGTAATCCGCCAACTTGCCGGATTTGGCCTTGAAGCGCAGCCGCAGCTTGGCCCCGGTCACCTGAGCGTGGCGTTTGCGCAGCGTCGTCGCGCCGAAACTGCCATTGTCGCGCGCATATTGCGTGCCGCCGATCCGCAGCTGCGCGATGTCGAGCAGCCTGATGACTGCTGCGACGATCGTCACCTTGTCATATCTGCGCCGCTTCAGATCGCGGTCGATCGCCTTGCGCAGCGCGGGCAGCGCGCGGCCGAAATGTGCCATCCTGGCGAACTTGTCGCGGTCCCGGCTCGATCGGAAATCGGCATGATAGCGATATTGGCGCCGACCCCGCGCATCATAGCCGATCGCCTGGATGTGACCGCGCGGATCGTCGCAGAACCAGCAGCGCTCATACGCCGGCGGCAGGGCAAGCGCATTGAGCCGGTCGATTTCGTCACGGTCGATAACCCGGTCGCCATCGCGGTAATAGGCCCAGCCCCGGGTGAGTTTGCGTCGACTGATGCCCGGGCCATCGACTTCGGCGAAAACCAGATCCGCCGGGACGTGCATTGAGGTGGCGATCGAAGTTCTCCAATTGGCCGGCATCATCAGACAAGGCCAGCGAACGCGCAGCGTCGAAATTCCGTTCCACCGTCTCAACAAGGCGATTTTTCCGTCGACCGGAACGATCGCTGTCCTTAATCGTCGTGACGGCATGGCTGGCTACCGGCCGATTCTCGATCATGATCGGAAGTGCGATGCTCGACCCTTTCAGCTATTGGAGCCGCGTCTTTTCGAGTTGGCAGGCGATTGGCCTCGCGGGCCAGCGCATCGCCGAAACCGCGACTGCGTCGCACGACGTGATCGCATCGCGGTCGGCGACAATCGGCGAGGCGATCGCATCTCCTGCCACCGCCGATCACGCCGAGTTGATGCGGATGGTGCCGGAAAAGGTTGCGGCGTTTTCCCAGGCGGGAGAATCGATGATGCGCGCCGGCCTGGCGATGCAGGCCGATTATTTCCGCCATATGCAGCATGTCGGCGCGATGATGACCCAAGGTCGCCCGCCGAGCGCTGCGGCGTGGTTCGATCTGTCAAATCGCTCCGCCAATTATGCGTTGCGCGCACTGGAGGCGAGCGCGCGCGTCGGCGCCAATGCGGTCAAGCCCGTGCACCGCACAGCGACCGCAAATGCCAAGAGACTGAAAAGCGCCGACCGCAAAAAGCGCGCTGCGTTGCCGCGCTGGCCGTCCTGACATAGCGTTGCGGTGCAGCAAGGCCGCGGTTATCGTTGTCTGCCAATGATGAGGTCTCACTTTTTGCTGAGTATCGCTGCGGCGGGGATGCTGGCCGGCAGCCCGGCCATAGGCGGTTCGGCCGCGCGCTCGGCCGCTGGCGCTGCCATTCGCGTCCGGCTGATAACGTCGGCTGGCCCGATCATCGTCGCGCTCGATCCGCGCCATGCCCCGAAAACAACCGCCAATTTCCTCGCTTATGTCGATGACGGGCGATACGATTCAACGACGATCTACCGTGCTGCCCGTCGCAAGGCCGATCCCAGCCTGGGCTTCATTCAGGGTGGCATCGGCACCGATCCCCGCCGCATGCTGCCCTCGGTGCCCCTCGAGCCGACGAGCAAGACGGGACTGCATCATCTCGATGGCACGATATCGATGGCGCACGGCATCGACCCCGATTCAGGCCACGGCAATTTCACGATCCAGGTCGGTGACAATCGCAGCCTTGACGCAAAGGGCAGCTATCTCGGCTATGCCGCCTTTGGCCAGGTCATCTCCGGCATGGCGGTCGTGAAGCGCATCCTTGCCCTGCCGACGGGCGGCGGGCGAGATGCGATGCGCGGGCAGATGATCCTGCAACCCGTGCAACTGATCCGGATCGAACGGATCGACGGCACCCCGCACCCCACGGGGCGGGTGAAGCCGTGGCTGCTGATCCTCCCCAAGCAGAGCGAGTGACCGCCCCGTCGGATCAGAACAACAGCTTGCGGATCGAAATGCGGACCGAACGCCCGAGCGGATCGAGATAATCGGGCTGGTAAGCGACGGGCGTCGCGCCGGTCGCATCGGTGACGCGCTGTTTGCTGTCGAGGATGTTGTCGACGCTCAAGACGATCCGCATGCCGCGTGCCCAACGGTGCGTCTTCACGAAATCGAGCCGCTGACCCAGATCGGCGAACAGCCGCAGGTTGAGGGTCGCCAGCCCGCCGAAATCGAGCGATTGGCCGGCGGCTCCATTCACCCGCGTCCCGCTCCGCCAATTCGCGGACAACCGCGCGCCGAGGCCGTTGTTGTTGTACCCCGCCTGCCCTTCGAGTTCGTGGCGGGGCTGGCCGCCCGTCGCGGTAATCGTGTCGCCGTTGAGCAGATCGAGACGAGGCCCCGTCGGCGAGACGAGGACACGCTCGGTCAGATGCCAGGTGTGATACGCGGCGAACTGCAGACGCCCGCCAGCGCCCCCGCCCCCGCCGAACCGGCCACCGCCGCCGTCGAAACCGCCGCCACCAAAGCCTCCGCCGGGACGCCCACCACCGCCCCCGCCACCCGCACCCCGGTCACCCCCCGGACCACCGCCGCCGCCGCCACCGGGCCGACCGCCACCGGGCGGGCGCAGGCCCTCGAACGGATTGGGGCCGGTGCCGGCGCGAAATGCTTCGATCTGTTTCTGGATCTTCGATTTGAGCGGCACCGAGAAATTGATGCCGTATCGAAGCTCGGAACTTTGCGTCTGCGCAAAATTGATATGCCGCGCATCGATCCGCTGGAGCTGGCCGGTCGTATCGCGTGTAAAACGGCCGGGAAAAGCCGCCTCGATCGCCGCCGTCGCGCTTGGGAAGTTGGCGATCGGATTGTCGACGCGGGTATCGACATAGCTCGCAGTGAAGGTCAGGTCCTTCTTGTCGAACGGCTTGAGCGTCAGCCCCAGCCGCTTGACCAGGCGGAAATTGCCGATGAGCCCGGCATTGCCCCCTGACAGCGTCGTTACCGTCGCATTCTGGCCGCGCGTATAATCGAACACGCGGACGTTGAGCGTCGTCACCACCGGGTTGCCGAGCTGTTGCGGGGTCGGGGCGCCGTCCTGTTCGGTGACCGATGCGATGATCCGCACCGGCTCGACGGGCGACCAGTTGAGGCCATAACCGAGCGTGCGCAGCGTGCCGAAATCGCTGAAATCATCATAAGCCAGATTGAAATTGGCCGAAAGATTGCCGACCGCGCCAAGGAAATCCCTCGACCGGCTGGTGATCGGCACGTCGAGATTGAGCTGCCCGTTGACGATCGACCGCGACAGCCGCGCGCTCTGAACGATCCCCGCCCGGCTCGTGTCGCTGTCGAAACCGATCGACTGTCCGCCCAGATGCAGGCTCACCGCGACGGGCCCTGCCGGCAGTGCGAAGGGCGATCCGTTCGCCAGCGCATCGACGACGCCGACGCTTGACCGCGACACGGCGCGATTAGCCTGGAGCGCCTTCACCTGCGCATAGCCGATCGACGCAAAGGGGTTGGCGGTCGGATCATTGGCGTTCAGTCGCGCCTGAAGGCCGGTTGCGTCGAAGCCGGTATCGGTCAGCGTCTCGTTGTCGCTGCGATCATAACTGCCGACCAGCGACCATTGCCAGCTTTTGACCGTACCGTTGAAGGTCGCGCCGAAATGGCCGGCGACGGTGCCGTTGAATTGCCGCAAGCCGGGGACGCCATCGACCGTGCGATCGAGCGTGACGCCGCGCGAGAATGGCGAAAAGGGATTGCCCGCAGGTATCGTCAACGCGGCGGTGGGCAAACCCTGAAGCTGCCGGCTGTCGGTCGATTCGAGCCGTAAATTGAAGGTCGCACCAACGTCGCGCAGGATCGTCGTGGCATAGACGCCGTTCGCGCTGAAGCTGCGCGCGGCGGGCAGAAGCGTCCTGAACGGGCGAGGATCGGTGACGTTGGGGCGACCCGCCGTCGCCACGAATTCAGTGAGCGTCGGCGTGGCAGTGGCGGCAGATGCCGGAACACCAACGGTCGTCACCACCATGCCCGCCCGCGCGCTCAGCACAGGATCGATCTCGCCACCGCTGGCTCCGACGATATTGCCCGGCGCCGCAAAAAGGCTCGGCGCCAGAGCGATGTCGCGTTCGGCCTCGGTCAGCGCTGAACTTTCCTGATATTCGAGGTGGAGGTTGATCCGGCCTTGGCGCGAAATCCTCAATACGTCGAACTCGCCCTGCGGCGTCGACCGCCCGCCTTCCGATGCCACGCGTCCTTCGATTTCGCCGGTAATGGCCCGAAAACGGGGGCGCAGGACGATGTTCACGACGCGCTGATCGGCCTTGAACCCGTATTTGAGCGCCACTTCCTCAGGCAAGATATCGACGCGCAGGATCGCCTCTGTGGGAATATCGCGGATTTCGCTGAACCCGGAGATTCGCCGTCCGTTGAGCAAGACCGCCGGTGCGCCGCCCCGACCGCTGCGCGTCTGCGGCGCAAGCTCGGTCAGCAGGTCGGACACCGAACTGACGCCGTAGGAGCGGATATCGGCGGGCCCCAGCTGCTGGTCGGGCGGGATATCGCCGACGACCGCGCCCGGTTGATTGCGCGATCCTCGCACCACGATGTCGGGGCCCTCCTCGCCCTCTTCCGGTGCAGCCGGTTGGGCGCTCGGCCGCGGCGCCGGTTCTCGCTGCTGCGCAACAGCGGCTGCAGGCACAAGGCCAAAGATCAGGGCAACGCCAACACCGGTAACACGCATATCGCACCACATCACAAAACGATCGGATTGCCGCCCCTAACACCCATATGTCGCAAATCTGTGCCGTAATTTTACATAGTTGACGCTGATTGGTAAAAACCGGCATGGCGCGTTGATTGCCCCAGCGGCGGTATCGACGGATGATGATCGACATGCGAGCACGCACACCCCGGCATGTCTTCGCAACTGCAACAAATATGCGGACGCGCGCGTTGCGTGGGGAACCAAATCCGGACTTTTCGATCGGGGCGTCTTCGGTGCTGAACAAACCAATTACGCTGCTGGTGTTGACGGGGGCATTGCTTGCCGGGTGCAGTGGCAATGCCCAGTCAAAGGACGGCGCCGGCGGCAAAGGCGGCGCGCCGGAAATCGGCTATGTCGTCGTCCAACCGGCGGCGGTGCCGGTCATCGCCGAACTTTCAGGTCGCACCACAGCGTATCAGACGTCCGAAGTGCGGCCCCAGGTATCGGGGCTGATCCGCCGGCGGCTGTTTGCCGAGGGTTCCTATGTCCGGGCCGGACAAACGCTCTATGAAATCGATCCCAGCCTCTACCGCGCGGCGGGGGATGAGGCGCGCGCCAATCTGGCAAGCGCGCAGGCCAATGCCGAGGCGGCGCGGATCAAGGCCGATCGCTACAAGCCGCTCGCCGAGATGGAGGCGGTGAGCAAGCAGGATTACACCGACGCGCTGGCCCAGCGGCGTCAGGCAGCCGCCAGCGTGGCGCAATAGCGTGCGGCGCTGACGACGGCACAGATCAATTTGCGCTTCACCCGCGTGCCGGCGCCAATCAGCGGCCGGATCGGCCGATCGTTGTTCACGCAAGGCGCGCTCGTCACGAGCAATCAAACCGAGCCGCTGGCGGTCATCCAGAAGCTCGATCCGATCTATGTCGATATCAAGCAATCGAGCGCCGATCTGCTCGCGCTGCGGCGATCGCTGGCGCGGGGTGGCGCGATGCCGACCAAGGCCGATGTCCGGCTGAAGCTGGAGGATGGCAGCGATTATGGCTATTCGGGCAGCGTCGAATTCACCGAAGTGACGGTCGAGGAAACGACCGGCACCGTCACGCTTCGGGCACGTTTTCCAAATCCCGAGGGGCTTCTGCTGCCCGGCATGTTCGTGCGGGCGGCATTCGCGCAATCGATCGCGAACAATGTTTTCCTGGTGCCTCAACAAGGTATCGCCCGCGATGCGCGCGGCAACGCGACGGTGTTGATCGTGGGGCCGGGCAACAAGGCGATTTCGCGTCCGGTGACGACGACCCGCACGGTCGGTGCCGATTGGGTTGTATCGTCGGGGCTGAAGCCCGGCGACAAGGTGATCGTTGAGGGCACCACGCGCGCCAAGCCCGGCAAGCCGGTAAAGCCCGTCGTTGCCGGATCGCCGCAGTCGATCAAGCCCCCCGGCAACGACAAGCGCGGCAGCTGAACCAGCCGTGATTTCGCGCATCTTCATCGACCGGCCGATCTTCGCCTGGGTCATTGCCATCATCATCATGATGCTCGGCACGGCGGCCATCCTGACGCTGCCGATCGAGCAATATCCCGATGTCGCCCCCCCGCAGGTGAATATCCGCGCCACCTATCCCGGCGCGTCTGCTGAAACGCTGGAGACCAGCGTCACCCAGGTGATCGAGCAACAGCTGACCGGGGTCAACGGACTGCTCTATTTCAGCGCGAATTCGAGTTCGCGGGGGCAGGTGACGATATCGGCCACCTTCGAGAAGGGCACGGACCCCGACATTGCCCAGGTTCAGGTGCAGAACAAGGTTCAGCAGGCGATCCCCCGGCTGCCCCAACAGGTCCAGCAGCAGGGGCTGAGCGTCACAAAGTCCAATCCCGATTTCCTGATGATCCTGGCGATCTATGACACGACCGACAAATCGACCAATCAGGACGTTTCGGACTATCTCGTTTCCAACCTGCAGGACCCGATCGCGCGGCTGAAGGGCGTTGGCGACACCAACGTGTTCGGCGCGCAATATGCGATGCGGGTCTGGCTCAATCCCGAGCGCCTGAACGCCTATACGCTCGTCCCCGGTGACATCATCGCCGCGATCACTGCGCAGAATACCGAAGTCGCCGCCGGCGAAATCGGCGGCCAGCCAATGCCCGAAACCCAGATGCTCAACGCGACCGTCAAGGCGCAGTCACGGCTCAGCACGCCGGCGCAATTCGCCGCGATCATCGTCAAGACGACGCGCGACGGATCGACCGTGCGGCTCAGCGATGTCGCCCGGGTCGAGCTCGGCGCCGAGAACTACACCATCCGCAGCCGCGTCAACGGCCATCCGGGCGCGGGCTTTGCGGTGTCGCTCGCGCCGGGTTCCGACGCCTTGTCGACGGCAGAACTCGTCAAGGCAAAGGTCGGCGAACTGACGCGAAGCATGCCGCCCGGCTATGCGGTCGCCTATCCGTCCGACGCGACGCTGTTCATCAAGCTATCGGTCGAGGAAGTGGTCTGGACGCTGCTCGAGGCGATTATCCTCGTCGTGATCGTGATGTTCGTCTTCCTGCAAAACTGGCGCGCCACATTGATCCCGACAATCGCCGTGCCGGTGGTGTTGCTCGGCACCTTCGCGGTGTTCGCGGTCGCCGGTTTCTCGATCAACACGCTCACCTTGTTCGGGCTCGTCCTCGCGATCGGGCTGCTGGTCGACGATGCCATTGTCGTCGTCGAAAATGTCGAACGGCTAATGGATGAAAATCCGGAAATGAGCCCGCGCGAGGCGACGATCAAGTCGATGGACGAGATCACCGTCGCGCTGATCGCGATCGCGCTCGTGTTGTCCGCAGTGTTCCTGCCGATGGCGTTTTTCGGTGGATCGACGGGCGTCATCTATCGCCAGTTTTCGGTCACGATCATATCGGCGATGGTGCTGTCGGTCGTCGTTGCGCTGGTGCTCACCCCCGCTTTGACCGCCACCCTGCTCAAGCGCCGCGTCGACGCCCCCGAGAACGGCTGGATATCGCGCCGCACGCGGCGGGCGCGCGACTGGTTCAACGATGGCTTTGCGCGCACCACCAACAAATATGTGAGCACCGTCGAGGCAGTCGTCGACCGCAAATGGCTGTTTTTGTTGATCTATGCAGGCGTCGTCTTGTTGCTGGTGTTGTTGTTCATCCGTTTGCCGACGGGTTTCCTGCCGGTTGAGGATCAGGGTGGCGCGCGGGTTCAGTTCACGTTGCCGCCGGGCGCGACTCAGCCGCGCGCGCTGGCCGTCCAAAAGGCGATCGAGCAGTATTTCCTGAACGACGAAGCCGCCAATGTCAGTTCCATGTTGAGCGTCAGTGGCAGTGGCGGCGGCGGTGGCGGTGTTGGCGGCCAGAATGAGGGGCGCGGCTTCATCGCGTTTAAGGACTGGTCGGAGCGCAAGGGCGCCAAGAACAGCGCAGACGGCATCACCGCACGCGCGGCAAAGGCCTTTGCCGGTTTTCGCGATGCACGCGTCAACGTGCTGGTGCCGGGCGCGATCCGTGGGCTCGGCCAGTCGACCGGCTTCACGCTTGAACTGCTCAACAGCGGCGGCTTGTCACGAGAGGCGTTCAAGAAAGCGCGCGACAGCCTGTTCGCCGAAGCGCAGAACGACCCCGAATTGGCGCAGGTCCGCCTGACCGATCTGGACGATCAACCGACGCTGAACGTCAATCTCGATCAACAGAAACTGCAGGTGCTGGGCCTGAGCGAAACCGACGTGAACAACACGCTCGCGACGGCGTGGGGCGGTCGTTACGTCAATGATTTCAACGATCGCGGCCGGGTGAAACGCGTGTACGTTCAGGGCGACGCCCCGTTTCGCGCATCGCCTGAGGATTTGTCGCAGTGGCACGTCCGCACTGCCGACGGCACGATGACGCCGTTTTCCTCGTTCGCGCAAACCAGCTGGTCGACCGCCCCGCCAACGCTCGCCCGGTTTCAGGGCGTGCCCTCCTATGAATTCAACGGCCAGGCGGCCCCGGGCAAAAGCTCTGGCCAGGCGATGGACAAGATGGAGCAGCTCGCCGCCAAATATCCGGGCACCAGCGTCGCCTGGTCCGGCCTGTCCTTTCAAGAACGGCTGTCGTCGGGGCAGGCGCCGTTGCTGTACGGCCTGTCGCTCGTCGTCGTGTTCCTGTGCCTCGCCGCGCTGTACGAGAGCTGGACGATCCCTGTCGCGGTGCTGCTCGTCATACCGCTTGGCCTTGTGGGGGCGATCTTTGCCGTCACGCTGCGCGGTCTCGAAAATGACGTCTATCTCCAGATCGGGCTGCTGACGACGATGGGGCTTGCCGCAAAGAACGCCATCCTGATGATCGAATTCGCCGAACAGGCCGAGAAAAAGGGCAAACGCGTGATCACCGCCGCAATCGAAGCGGCGCGGCTGCGGCTGCGGCCGATCTTGATGACAAGCCTGGCCTTCATCTTCGGCGTGTTGCCGCTTGCCATTTCGACAGGCGCGGGGGCCAACAGCCGGATCGGTATCGGCACATCGGTGATCGGCGGGATGCTGACTGCGACGATCCTGGCGATCTTCTACATCCCGCTGTTCTTCGTCATCGTCAGGCGTACGACACGCGACACGATGAAGCGGCTGCATCACGAACCCAAATCACCGCCGGCGGAAGCACAGTGATGAACCGCCGCCTTGCCACCACGCTGATGCTGCCGCTCGGCGCGTGTTCGATGGTGCCGACCTATGTCCGGCCCGCAGTGCCCGTTCCTGCCAGCTTTCCGGTCGGCGGCGCTTATGGGCAGCCGGGCGACGCCGCATTGCCGAGCGTCGATTACCGCGACATTTTCCGCGATCCGCGCCTGCAACGGATTATCGAGCAGGCGCTCGCCAACAACCGCGATCTTCGGATTGCCGCCGCCAATATCGCTTCGTCGCGCGCGCAATACCGCATCCAGCGCGCCGAGCAGCTGCCGCTGATCACCAGCAACAACACCGTCAGCGTGGCCGATTCGGGCACCGGGCGCACCAATAATGGCGGGGCGCCGGTGACGGGCGGCCAGCGGACCAATTACAGCATCGGGCTCGGCATCACCCAGTTCGAGATCGATATCTTCGGGCGGCTCGCCGCGCTCTCCAGTGCGGAACAGGCACGCTATTTCGCCAGCGAAGTCGGCGCGCGCGCAACCCGGCTCGCGCTGATCGGCGACATCGCGACCGCCTGGCTGCAATACGGCGCCGACAAAAGCCTGATCGCGATTGCCGAACAAACCGCGGCCAGCGCGCAATCGAGCGTAAAGCTCACGACCGCGCGGCTGAACGGCGGCATCGCCCCGCGCACCGATCTGGCGCAGGCAGAAACCGTGCAGGCGACCGCACTCTCCGATCTTGCGCAACAGCGCACCGCAGTCGCGCAGGATGTGAACGCGCTCGAATTGCTGGTCGGCGCGCCGGTCGAGCCGGCGCTGCTGCCCGATGCGATCGGAGATGCCGGCGCGACGATTGCCGATCTGCCGGCAGGTATCGATACGAGCATCCTGCTGCGCCGTCCCGATGTCGTTCAGGCCGAATATCAACTCCGTGCCGCCAATGCAGAGATCGGCGCGGCGCGCGCGGCACTGTTTCCGCGCATTTCGCTCACGCTGCTGGCGGGGCTCGCCAGCAATGGTCTGTCGCAGCTCTTCACGACCCGTGCGTTCAATTACACGGGCACGCCGGGCATCAGCTATCCGCTGTTTGCTGGTGGCCGGGCAACGGCCGGAGTCGATCAGGCGCGCGCGCAGTTCAACGTGGCGGTGGCCACCTATGAAAAGGCGATCCAGACCGCGTTCCGCGAAGTCGCCGATGCGCTCGCCCGGCATGGCACGATCGCCGATCAGCTGGCCGCGCAACAAACGCTTACGCGGGCCGCGAACGACACCTACCGGCTCACCGATGCGCGCTATCGCGGCGGCATCGACAGCTTCCTCGCCAATCTCGATGCGCAACGCTCGCTGTATCAGGCGCAGCGATCGCTGGTGCAGACGCAACTGACGGCGGCGGCGAACCGGGTGACACTCTACCGCACGCTCGGCGGCGACGCGCTGGTCGAGGGGATGGCGAAGGGCCCCGTCGAAGCAGGGATGCAAGCAAAGCCCTGAGGCGCTCTGTCAATGGAAGTCGCGCGATTTGGGGATGATGCGCACGTTGCGCGGATGGCTCCCACGCGGGGCAGCATCGCGTGGATGTTGAGGATGATCGAACTCGTCAGCGCGTGATCGCTCGGTCGGGGTCTCGCCGCGATCGGACAGCGTATCGAGCAATTCGGTGCGATCGATCACCCGGCTGGCCATCAGGTGGACGACGCCTTCGGGGCTGCGCTGCACCTGCCCCTCGATCAGCATCAGCCGCGATGCCATGACCTGCCGACGGTAAATCTCGAACTGGCGTGCCCAAAGCACCACATTGGTGACGCCCGTTTCATCCTCGATCGTGATGAAGATCGCGTTGCCCTTGCCCGGTCGCTGGCGGACGAGGACGATGCCCGCGGTGCGCACCCGCGTGTCATTCTTTGTCGCAACGGTGTCGGCACAGCTCAGCACGCCCTCCCCGCGCAATGTTTCGCGCAGGAAACGCATCGGGTGATCCTTCAGCGACAGCCGCGTCATCTGATAATCGGCGACGACATGTTCGGCCGCCGACATTGCCGGCAGGGCGACATCGGGTTCCTCCGCCAGCTCGCGCGCGCGGGCAGCGGCGAACAGCGGGAGTTCGCCGGCGGGCATCCGTCGCACCTCCCACAACGCAGCACGCCGGTCGAGCGCGATCGAGCGGAACGCGTCGCCATCGGCGAGCAGCCGGAGCGCGCGTTGTGGCAGCCGGGCGCTGTGCGAGAGGTGCTCGATCGAAGTGAAAGGACCGGCGGCCCGTGCATCGGTGATCGCCGTCGCCCATTCCTCACGAAAGCCAGTGATCTGACGAAAACCGAGCCGGACTGCGTGGGGGTGCCGCCCCTCCTTACCGTCACCCCGGACTTGTTGGGATATCATACCCTTTGAACAGGTAGCGATTCGAGTGAACCCATTGTGCTCCTGCGAAGGCAGGAGTCCAGTCTGGGTCCACGCCTTCGCGGGGACACAAGGCAACGTAATTGGTGCAAGGGGAGAAGTACTGACTTGGGCTGACGACTGGAACGTGACAACCGGCTCCAACCCATTATCCCAGTCGCTGGCGTTCACGTCGATCGCGCGCACATCGACGCCGTGCTCGCGCGCATCGCGGACGATCTGCGCGGGTGCATAGAAACCCATCGGCTGCGAATTGAGCAGGGCGGCGGCAAACGCGGCAGGATGGTGGCATTTGATCCACGAAGACACATAAACGAGCCGCGCGAACGACAGCGCATGACTTTCGGGAAAGCCGTAGCTGCCAAACCCCTCGATCTGCTTGAAACAACGCTCGGCGAAATCGCGCTGATAGCCACGCGCGGTCATCCCCTCGACCATCTTGGCCTGGAAATTCTCCATCTTGCCGACGTTCCTGAAGGTAGCCATCGCGCGGCGCAATCGATTGGCATCGGCGGGCGAGAAATCGGCAGCGACGATGGCCAGCTTCATCGCCTGTTCCTGGAACAGTGGCACGCCGAGCGTCTTGCCCAGTACCTGGCGCAATTCACCCTGATCATGTGGCGGCGCAGGCGAGGGAAATTCCACCGCCTCGCGTCCCTGCCGCCGCCGCAGATAGGGATGCACCATGTCACCCTGGATCGGCCCTGGCCGCACGATCGCCACCTGGATGACGAGATCGTAGAATTCGCGCGGGCGCAGGCGCGGCAGCATGTTGATCTGCGCGCGGCTTTCGACCTGGAACACGCCGATGCTGTCGCCCTTGCAGAGCATGTCGTAAACCGGTGGATCTTCGGCCGGGATGGTATCGAGCGCGTGATCGCCAAGCCCGTGCGCGCGCATCAGGTCAAAGCTCTTGCGGATGCAGGTAAGCATGCCGAGCGCGAGGATATCGACCTTCATCAGGCCGAGCGCGTCGATATCGTCCTTGTCCCATTCAATGAAGGTCCGATCCGCCATCGCCGCATTGTGAATGGGCACGAGTTCGTCGAGCCGGCCCTGTGTCAGCACGAAGCCGCCGACATGCTGCGACAGATGGCGGGGAAAATGCAGCAGCTGGTCGACCAGCATCTTCAGCTGCGCCATCGCCGGATCATCGAGGCTGTACCCCGTCTCCGCGAAGCGTTTTTCCTCCATCGCGCTGGCATAGCTACCCCACACCGTCGAGCTGATCCGGTTGGTGACGTCATCGGTGAAGCCCAGCACCTTGCCGACTTCGCGGACCGCGCTGCGCGGGCGATAATGGATGACAGTGGCGGCGATGCCGGCGCGTTCGCGACCATAACGCCTGTAGATATACTGCATCACCTCCTCACGCCGTTCATGCTCGAAATCGACATCGATATCGGGCGGCTCGCGGCGTTCTTCGGAGACGAAGCGGGAGAAGAGCAGGTCATATTTCATCGGATCGACCGAGGTGATGCCGAGCAGGAAACATACCGCCGAATTGGCCGCGGATCCCCGGCCCTGACACAAGATCGGCGGGCTTTGTTCACGCGCGAACTTGACGACATCGTGTACCGTCAGGAAATAATAGGCGTAATCGCATTTGCGGATGAGCGGAAACTCCTCATCGAGCAGCGCCTGCATCCGTTGGGGGATGCCCTCTGGAAAACGGGTGTGCGCCGCCTCCAGCACGATATGTTCGAGCCAGTCCTGCGGGGTCCAGCCGGGCGGCACCGGTTCGTGCGGATATTCGTAACGAAGCTGATCGAGCGAGAATTCGATGCGGGACAAAAGCTCAATCGATGCGGCAATAGCGTCTGCATAGCCTTTGAAAAGACGGGCTATTTCTTCACCCGGTTTCAGATAACGCTCGGCATTGGCCTGAAGCCTGCGCCCGGCAGTTGCGATCGTCGTCTTTTCGCGAATGCAGGTGACGATGTCGTGGAGCGCCCGGGCCTCAGGGTTAGAATACAGGGCATCGTTGGTCGCGATCAGCGGCACGCCGAGCCGCTTTGCCAGCCCCGCCCGCCGCGCCAGTATGCGTCGGTCGCGCCCCGAATAGGGCATCCGAGCCGCCATCCACACCCGCCCCGCAGCCGCCCGGATCAGCCAGCGCAGCCGATCCTCGACGATCGCGGCGGGCGGTGAGGGCGCCGGACAATCGGCCGGATCAATCGCGATCGATTCGTTCGGATCGAAGCTTGTTTCGGGCATCAGGATCAGCAGCAGGTCGTCGAGATGCGCCAGCAGATCGCGCAGCCCCAGCAGGCAGCCGCCCTTTGCTGCCCGCCGGTTGCCCACCGTCAGCAACCGGCACAGCCGCCCCCAGCCGTGGCGCGTCGCGGGATAGGCGACGATATCGGGCGTGCCGTCGGCAAAGACGAGCCGAGCGCCAACCACCAGCCGGAAATCTATGGGCGGCAGCCCCGATTCCTCCGCCCGCTCCTGCACTTCCTTGAGCGCGACATGCGCACGCGCGACGCCCGCCACGGTGTTGCGATCGGCGATGCCGATCCCCGCCAGTCCGATGCCGATCGCGTCACCGACCATGTCGCAGGGATGCGATGCCCCGCGCAGGAACGAATAATTGGTCGCGGAGACGAGTTCGGCGAACATCAGAAGAAATAGGGTTCACGCGGAGGCGCGGAGGCGCGGAGAGCAGAAGGGGGTCGCGCAGAGGCGCAGAGGACGCAGAGGACGCAGAGGAAAGCTGGCTGGGCGCCTTGCTGCCGCGAAGCGGCACAAGATTGATCGATTTGACCGCTTCGCGGTGGCGCATCCCCAATCGATACCCCTCTGCGCTCTCTGCGCCTCTGCGCGAACGAAAACTTCTTCTCCGCGGCTCCGCGCCTCCGCGTGAACCAAAATCGACGCCCCGACAAAAGCGCCATCACGCGAACAACCCGTGCACATACCAGCCCGGATTGGCCTTTTCCGCCCCGTAAAGCCCATGCCGGAAAATCCAGAAGCGTCGCCCGCGCGCATCCTCGACGCGGTAATAATCGCGCGTCAGCCCGCTATTATCGTCACGCGTCCACCACTGCGCCGCGATCCGCTCGGGCCCTTCGAACCGCGTCACCTCGTGCAAGGTTCTGCGCCAGCGGAAACGGTGCGGCGGGCCATCGGGCACTTCGGCGATCACCTCGATCGTCTGTGGCGGATCGAACAGATGGATCGGGCGGAGCGGCGGCTCGCCGGGCTGTGGCGCGTCCCAGCGGGCCGGTTCGGGGGCGTCGATCGCGGGCAGTGCGAGCATTGCTTGTTCGGGAATATGGCTGTCATTGGGGCGCAATCGGCGAAAATGCGTGCGGCCGACGCGCATGCTGAGCCGGTCGATCAGCGCGGTCAGTTCGCCATCCGCCACCGCGCCGCCTTCAAGCTGCAATTGCGTCGGCGCCATCGGTTCGAGAACGGGCACCGCGAGCCGGATGAGATCGAAGCCGAAACCGGGATCGATCGGATCGGCAAGCGAATCGATCCGCTCGGCAAACAGCCGCATCACCGCCCCGGGATCGCGCAACGGCAGGCTCGCCTCGACACCAAGATCGATCGTCATCCCGTCGCTGCGATAGAAACGCGCCTGGAAACGCCGCCCGCCCTTGTGCCCTTCGAGCAGGACCTCCGCCGCCTCGCCGGCAAGTTCGCCCAGTATCTCGAGCGCATAATCGCTCCGCACGATCGGCTCAGCAAAGCGGCGTTCCAGCAATAGCATCGGCGGCACGCGGCGCGGCGTAATCCGGCTGTCCGATTTGCCCAGCACGCGCGCGAGCCTATCGCTCGTCTCCGCCCCAAAGCGTGCGGCAAGCGGCGCGCTTGGGCGGCTCGCCAGATCGCCGATCGTCTTGAGCCCGGCCCGGCGCAGCGCCAGTTCGGTTTCGCCGTCAACCCTGAGCGCCGCGACGGGCAATCGCAGCACGGCGGCCTTTTCATCGGGCGCTGGAGCCACCTGATACCGGACGAGCGCCTGTGCGGCCTCGGGTGTGACGGCGATCGCGTGGCGGGCCTGCATCCCGGCGCGCACCAGCCACGCCTCGATGTCCTCCACCAACGCCGCTTCGCCCCGCAGCGGCGCGCAGCCGGTGATGTCGAGCGTCAGCGCCTCCTCATCGATCGCGACCATCGGGGTGAAGCGATCACAGGCATCGGCGATCGCCTCCAGCAGCATCAGGTCAGCGACCGGATCATGCTCGATCGCGACCAGATCGGGCGCGCGCGCCTGCGCATCCGCCAGGTTCAGCCCGGCCAGCCCGAGCGCGCGGGCGGTGGCATCGACAGCGACGATCCGCATCGCCCCGCGCTGTTTGGCCGTAAAGACAAGCGGTCCCTCATCCCGCCGCGCGCCAGCCGTCCGCGCCACCCTGTCCGCCGCCAGATAGGGGAACCACAGCGCCAGGAAACGCCGGTTTGCGGAAAAAACCCTGGTCACGATCCCACTCCACTTGCCAGCCACGATCGGCAGAACCGCCGCGTTGGCGCAAAAGATTGACCGCAAGCGTCGGATACCCCGGCGCCTGCGCCTCGAGCGGCACCGCCGGTGCTGCCGCCACCGACCACCGGCTATGCGCGGCACTCGGCATCGGTTCGGCATCGGCGCGCAGCATCAGCGCGGTGACACCCGATCCTTCCGCCGCCACTGCCAGCCGCCGGCTTGCGGTAAGATCGAGCGCGCGCGGCATCCGCCACAATTCGATGACCGCGACGTCCACATCGGGGCATCGGACCACTTCGGCTGCCACCCGCAACAGCCCCAGCGCATCGTCCATCACACCGAGCACGACCCGACCCGGATCGAGCCCGAGTTCGGCGAGCCCCGGCGCATGCAGGCACCCACCGCGCGTCTCCGCCGCGCTTTCGCGCAGCCAGAATATCGTCGATCCCGGGCTTGCCAGTCGCACCCCCAGCATCGCCGCAAAACCGCCCGCACTGCCGCTATCCTCCACAGAGGCAGCGAAAATTTCGTGCAGGCGACCGCGCATGACGCCGCCGCCCGTCGCTGCGTCGATATCAGCATGTCCGGTCGGCACGAGAACGGGTGTCGCGACCGCCCGCTGCCGCTCGACCGCCGCAATCCGCGCGCGGAGCAGATTGATTTCACCCGAATCGGCCATCTATGTTCCTATTATGTTCTAGATCGCGCCGGAATGGTGCCGAGTCAAGCTGGCTCTTTCGCAGCGCTTCCCCGAGGACTAAGCCACCGCCATGACCCAGACGATCATCGCCGCGCTTCAGATTGGCTCGGACCCCGCCGGCAAAGCGGCAACGCTCGCCAATATCCTGAGCCATGAAAATGCAATCGCGGCGTCGGGTGCGTCGCTCATCGTGATGCCCGAAGCGGTGCTTGGCGGCTATCCCAAGGGCGAGCGATTCGGCACGCAGCTCGGCTATCGCCTACCCGAAGGGCGCGCCGCCTTTGCCGATTATTTCGCCAATGCGGTCGATCTGGACGGCCCCGAAATCGCCGAAATCGCCGCGCTTTCCGCCCGCACGCGCGCGACGATCGTGATCGGCGTCATCGAACGCGCCGGATCGTCGCTTTATTGCACCGCGCTGTTCCTCGATCCTGCACGCGGCCTCGTCGCCAAGCACCGCAAGCTGATGCCGACGGGCACCGAACGGCTGATCTGGGCGCAGGGCGACGGATCGACGATGCCCGTGCTCGACACCCCCGCCGGTCGGATTGGCGCTGCGATCTGCTGGGAAAACCACATGCCGCTGTTTCGCACCGCGATGTATGCCAAGGGCGTCGAGATATGGTGCGCGCCGACGGTCGATGATCGCGATATCTGGCGGTCATCGATGCGCCACATCGCGCATGAGGGGCGCTGCTTCGTGATCAGCGCGTGCCAGGTCCAGCCCTCGCCCCGTGCGCTTGGGCGGACCGTGGAAGGCTGGGCGGACGATCGGCCGCTGATCGGCGGCGGATCGATGATCGTGGGACCGTTGGGCGACGTCATCGCCGCACCGCTTGAGCACGAAACCGGGCTAGTTTCGGCAACGATCGACCTGTCGGAGATCGTGCGTGCGCGCTATGATTTCGACGCTGTCGGCCATTATTCGAGACCCGATATCTTCGGCCTGACGGTCGATGAAACCCCCCGCCCCGGCGTCACCCGCCGCACCGCGCCGCCCCTGCCAAACGCCGCCGAAAGAGAGCCGCAATGATCACTTTTTATTATCACACCACGCCGAATCCCGCGAAGGTCGCGCTGTTCCTGGAAGAAGCCGGCCTCGAATATGATGTCGTCCCCGTCGATACCCGCCGCGGCGAGCAACACAGCGCCGATTTCCTGGCGATCAACCCCAACGGCAAGACGCCCGCGCTCACCGACGGCGATGCCGTGCTGTTCGATAGCACCGCGATCCTGCTTTATCTCGCGCAAAAGACAGGCAAATTCATGGGCAGCGATGCGCCTGCCGAACGTGCGCAGCTTCTGTCATGGCTGATGTTCGTCGCGACCGGCATCGGGCCCTATTCGGGGCAGGCGGTGCATTTCAAGCATTTCGCGCCCGATCCCAAGGACTATGCCGTCAACCGCTATACTTACGAGGCAGAACGGCATTGGGGGCTGCTAGAGACGCAACTCGGCCACCGCGATTATTTCGTCGGGGACAGCTTCACGATCGTCGACATGTCGGTATGGGGCTGGGCGCGCGCGGTGCCCTTCATCCTTGGGCAGGATGCTTGGGAGAAATTCCCCAATCTGAAGCGCCACATGGACGCGACCAATGCTCGCCCCGCCGCCGGCCGCGTGGCCGAACTCGCCAAACGCTTCACCTTCAAAACCGAAATGGATGCCGAAGCGCGTGCGATCATGTTCCCCCAGAACAAACGCCTCGAAACCGTCTGAAGGCTTGGCGGTGATCGGCTCCGGTGGATCACTGCTGCCATCGACGATGTAATTCTCGGAGCCGCAATGCAATGACGATGGACCCGCATCTTTTTGGCACCCGCGCGTCGCTGCGCGATGATCTGCGACGAATGGGGATCGTCGCGGGTGACATGATCATGGTCCATGCCGCGATGAGCAAGGTCGGCCCGCTCCTCAATGGACCCGATGCGTTGATCGGCGCGCTGTGCGACGTTATCGGCCAGGACGGGACGCTACTCGCTTATGCCAGCTGGGACAGCGTTCACGACGATCTGCTCGACGAGCAAGGCCGCGTTCTGACGCAGTGGCGCGACCATGTACCCGGTTTCGACGCCGCCAGATCGCGCGCGGTCCGGATGAATGGCATCCTGCCCGAATTTATCCGGACAACGCCCGGCGCCTTGCGCAGCGGCAATCCCGGCGCATCGATCGTCGCGATCGGCAGGGAGGCAGGCGCGATCACTGCCGATCATCCGCAGGATTACGGCTTCGGCGAAAACACGCCATTGGCGCGTCTGGTGGCAAAATCGGGCCGCGTGCTGATGATCGGTGCGCCCTGGGACACGATGACGCTGATCCACCACGCCGACCATCTCGCCCGAGTGCCCGACAAGCAGGTGCTGCGTTACGAAGTGCCCTTTGCGGCAAAGGACGGCACGCATTGGCGGTTCATCGAGGAATTCGACACTTGCGACCCGCCGATCGAGGGAATGCCGGAGGATTATATCGAGCAGATCGTCCAGGCATTTGTTGCACAGGGGCAAGCCCGGCAGGGCATGATCGGCAAGGCCCCCTCGCTGCTGGTGGAGGCGCCGGCAATATTGCGACATGCGATCGGTTGGCTGGAGGATTGGGTCGCCGGACACCACCCCGGATAAGCGGCGTGCCCGATGATGACGCCCTCAGCGCCCGACGCCGGAATAGTCGAACCCGGCCTCTTCCATTTCCGCCCGGTTATAGATGTTGCGCAAATCGACGATGATCGGCGTTTTCAGCAGCGCCTTTACCCGGACGAGATCGAGCGCGCGAAACGCGTCCCATTCGGTAACGATGGCGAGCGCGTCCGCGCCCTCGATCGCCTGATAAGGCCCCTCGCAATAATCAACATTGTCGAGCACGTCCTTTGCCTGTTCCATGCCCTCCGGATCATAGGCACGCACCACGGCCCCCTGATCCTGCAGTGTCTGGATGACCGAAATCGCCGGCGAATCGCGCATGTCATCGGTATTGGGCTTGAAGGTGAGCCCAAGCACCGCAACCGTCTTGCCGCGCACCTCGCCCCCCATCGCGGCGATGATCTTGCGCCCCATTGCGCGTTTGCGGTTATCGTTGACCGACACCACCGCCTCGACGATCCGCTGCGGCGCATCGTAATCCTGGCTGGTTTTGAGCAGCGCCAGCGTATCCTTGGGAAAGCAGGAGCCGCCATAGCCCGGCCCGGCATGCAGGAATTTGCTGCCGATCCGGTTGTCGAGGCCAATGCCGCGCGCAACGTCCTGCACGTCCGCCCCCACTTTTTCGCACAGATCGGCGATTTCGTTGATGAAGGTGATCTTGGTCGCGAGGAAGGCGTTGCCCGCATATTTGGTCAGTTCGGCCGCGCGCCTGCTCATCTGGATGATCGGCGAACGACCGATCGCGAGTGGCCGGTAGATCTGGCGCATCACTTCTAGCGCGCGGGGATCGTCACCGCCGATCACGACCCGGTCGGGTCGCTTGAAGTCATCGATCGCGGCACCTTCGCGCAAGAACTCGGGGTTGGAAATCACCGCGAAATCGGCATCGGGGGCGGCTTCGCTGATGATCCGCGCGACCTCGTCGCCCGTGCCGACCGGCACCGTCGATTTGTTGACGATGACCACAAAGCCGTCGATCGACCGCGCGATCTCCTCGGCTGCGGCAAAGACATAGCTTAGATCGGCATGGCCGTCGCCGCGGCGTGACGGCGTACCGACGGCGATGAATACCGCGTCGGCGCCTTTCACTTCGGCTGGCAAGTCGGTTGAAAAGGTCAGCCGGTTGGCGGCGACGTTGCGCGCGACCAGTTCTTTCAGCCCCGGCTCGAAGATTGGCATCTTGCCCGCCAGCAGCGCGTCTATTTTGCGCTCATCCTTGTCGACGCAGACCACGTCATGCCCGAAATCGGCGAAACACGCGCCGGAAACCAGCCCGACATAGCCCGAACCGACCATCGTAATACGCATGTCTATGCCCAATCCTGCGAGTGGTTTTGTTCTGGTGGCCGGGTATCAGCGGCAAATGCGGCGGGATCAATAGCGGCTTCGCGCCAGCTACCCGAGCCCGAGCAGATCGACCGCGAAAGCCCTCACTGCCGGCCCAACATCGGCGCGCTGCAACGCAAAAGCGAGATTGGCCTGAATATATCCCGCCTTGTCGCCGCAATCATGGCGCTGTCCCGCGAAACGCCAGGCGTGGAAGGGCTGGCGACCGATGAGTTGCGCCATCGCGTCGGTAAGCTGGATTTCACCGCCCGCGCCCTTGCCCTGGGTGGCAAGGATTTCCATCACTTCGGGCTGCAGGATATAACGACCGGGGATCATCAAATTCGACGGCGCGGTGCCGCGCACAGGCTTTTCGACGAGCCCTTTTACCTCGACCAGCGGGCCGTCGCTCGCGCCGGGATCGATGATGCCGTAACGATCGGTTTCGGCCTCGGGCACTTCATACCCGCAGACGATGTTGCCGCCGATGCGGTTATACGCATCGACCATCTGCTTCATGCAGCCGGGCGTGCCCGCGAGCAGTTCGTCGGCCAGGAAAATCGCGAACGGCTCGTCGCCGACGATATCGCGCGCGCACCACACCGCATGGCCCAATCCCATCGGCACCTGCTGGCGGGTATAGGCGATGGTGCCGGGCCTGAGCCGCGTCGCACTCAGGACGTCGAGCGATTTGCCGCGCGCCGACATCGTCGTCTCGAGCTCGTAGGAAATATCGAAATGATCCTCGATCGCGCTTTTGCCGCGACCCGTCACGAAAATCATCTGCTCGATGCCTGCCTCGATCGCTTCGTCGACCGCATATTGGATCAACGGACGATCGACGATCGGCAGCATCTCCTTGGGCAATGCCTTGGTTGCCGGCAGGAAGCGTGTGCCCAATCCCGCCACCGGAAAAACGGCCTTTCGCAATGGCTTGATCATGTCATTAGGCCCCTTGCAGGTTAGCGGCGCAACCGGCCGCCCGTCCCCTGTGCTGCAACTGCGTTTCCATGATGGCCAACGCGCCGTCGTCCGCGTGCATAGTCACTGAATTGCGGCGATCACAACCCCCATTTCCGCCGTCGATGCCGCATAGGATGCACCTCATCGATGCGGATCAAGAATTCGTGACAAAGCAATCATTTCTGCGTCAATTTAACGAAGTTTTCACCTCGCTATGGCTAAGGAGGAGAGGTCAAAGGGATAGCAAGTGATGCACTTTATTCGACTTTTTCGTGACATACGTGGCGCAACTGCGATCGAATATGGTTTGATCGCCGCGTTGATCGCCGTTGCCGCGATTTCGGCGATGCAGGGCCTTGGCAATAAGCTGAAGACCACTTTTTCCAACGTTTCGAGTAATATGAAGGCGTCTTGAGTCACGATTCGGGTCGTCAGGCACTTCTCGGGACTAAATGCCGCCCGCAATCACCGTTCGCCCCTCTGCCTCCAGCTTAGCCGTCACATCGGCGACGCACGCGTCCACCAATCGCTGTTCCACCGCGCGGATGACGAAATTTGCGCCCACCCGGCCCTCGCGGAAAAAAGGGTAGCTGCCGATCGCGACGCCGTCATGCGCACGTTCGGCAAGGCGCAACAGTTCTGCGACCTCACTCTCTGCGACCCAGCATCCGATCGTTGCCGACAGCACCGGCAAGCCGCCTTCGAGCGTCCCCGTCAACGCATCCAGCATGCCCGCGGTGATATGCGGCACCCCTGCCATCACGAAGATGTTGCCAATGCGGATGCCCGGCGCCCCCGACATCCGGTTTTCGATCAGATCGGCGCCATTGGGCACGCGGGCCATGCGCTTGCGCGCTTCGGTTAGCCCGCCCCGTGATGCATAATAGCCATCCAGCACCGCCAGCGCGCGCGGATGATGGACGACCGCAACGCCGAGCGCCTCCGCCACCGCATCGACGGTGATGTCGTCGTGCGTCGGCCCGATGCCGCCTGTTGTGAACAGATAATCGTTGCGCGCGCGCAAGATGTTGACCGCCTCGACGATCGCCGGCGTCTGGTCCGCCACGACGCGCACCTCGGCAAGGCGGATGCCCTGGACGTTCAGCCACGCGGCGATCTGCGCGACATTCTTGTCCTGCGTGCGCCCCGACAGGATTTCATCGCCGATGACGACAAGGGCGGCAGTCCAGATGCGTTCGCTCATCATCTGGCCCTAGACGATCGCGCGGGCCTGCAAAAGATGTCTGTTGGGCCGACGCCGGGCGATGCGTTGAAGCGGCACTGGCTTCGCGCTATATCGGTTCGATGACGACCTATATCGCGGCAGATGCCGATACCCGCCTTTCGCGTGATGGCGCGATTAAGCTTTACGGCGCCGACGGATTTGCCGGCATGCACCGTGCGGGGCGGCTCGCGGCCGAAACGCTCGACATGCTGGTGCCGCACGTCGTGCCCGGCGTGACGACGGGGGCGCTCGACGATCTGGTCCGGAATTTCATTGTCGCCGGCGGGGGCGTGCCCGCAACGCTTGGCTATCGCGGCTATACGCATAGCTGCTGCATCTCGATCAACCACGTCGTCTGCCACGGCATCCCCGGCGACAAGACGCTGAAGGGCGGCGACATCGTCAATATCGACGTGACGCCCTTGCTGGGTGGCTGGCACGGCGACACCAGCCGGATGTACCTCGTCGGCGATGTGCCGTTGAAGGCGCGGCGGCTGGTCGAGGTGACCTATGAAAGCATGATGCTGGGGATTGCGCAGGCACGGCCCGGCAACACGCTTGGCGACGTCGCGCATGCGATCCAGACGCATGCCGAGCGCAGCCGATACGGCGTGGTGCGCGATTTTTGCGGGCACGGCGTCGGTCGCCTGTTCCACGATGCGCCCGAAGTCGTCCATGTCGGACGGCCCGGCACCGGGCCGGAGCTTCGTCCCGGAATGATTTTCACGATCGAGCCGATGATCAATATCGGTCGCCCCGATGTGAAGCTGCTCGACGATGGCTGGACCGCTGTCACGCGCGACCGGTCGCTTTCGGCGCAGTTCGAGCATTCGATCGGCATCACCGATGATGGCTGCGAGATTTTCACGACCAGCCCGGGCGGTTTCGACAAGCCGCCTTATTGATGCCAGGTGCCGCAAAATTGGGCAGCACCCCCGATGATGCCCTGCGCCTGTGCAATGATCGACCGCCGAAACCGCCTCTGCAAGGAGCGTTCAGGCGCGCTCGCACTAATGGCACGGTTATTGTAAAGCCGATTGCCGACGCTGCGGCAGGCAGAGGCGCTTTCCCAATAATCAGGGACATTCCCAAGTGAAAAAGATCGAGGCGATCATCAAGCCCTTCAAGCTCGACGAGGTGAAGGAGGCGCTTCACGAAGTCGGCGTCAGCGGCATCACCGTCACCGAGGCCAAGGGCTTTGGCCGGCAGAAAGGCCATACCGAATTGTACCGCGGCGCCGAATATGTCGTTGATTTCCTGCCCAAGGTGAAGCTCGAAGTCGTCGTCGAGGACGCGCTCGCCGATCGGGTGGTCGAGGCGATCGCGGCAGCGGCACAGACGGGCCGGATCGGTGACGGCAAAATCTTCGTGATCCCCGTCGAAACCGTTCTTCGCATCCGCACCGGCGAGCGCGACGAAAACGCGATTTGACGCAGCGCAGCATTATGTGAAGACTGTCGAGCGCGCCGCAACATGATTCTCCGGTTCGCCGGCAGGACGACCAACTAGCAAAGGGCACCCAGACATGGCCAACGACGCCGGCAAAATCCTGAAGATGATCAAGGACGACGAGATCGAGTGGGTCGATCTGCGTTTCACCGATCCCAAGGGCAAATGGCAGCATCTGACGATGGTCTCATCGGTCGTCGGCGAAGATGAGCTGACTGACGGCTTCATGTTCGACGGCTCGTCGATCGAGGGCTGGAAGGCGATCAACGAGAGCGACATGATCCTGATGCCCGATCTGGACGCGGTCTATGTCGATCCCTTCTCCGCCACGCCGATGCTGATCCTGGTGTGCGACATCGTCGAGCCATCGACGGGTGAGCTCTATGCGCGCGATCCGCGCTCGACCGCCAAGCGCGCCGAGGCGTATCTGAAGAACACCGGCATCGGCGACACCGTGTATATCGGGCCGGAAGCCGAATTTTTCATGTTCGACGACGTGAAGTTCGAAAACAGCTACGCGACGAGCTATTACAAGATCGACGACATCGAACTGCCGACCAACACCGGCCGCGATTACGAAGGCGGCAATCTTGGCCACCGTCCGCGCGCCAAGGGCGGGTATTTCCCGGTGGCGCCCGTCGACAGCGCCGTCGATATCCGTGGCGAGATGGTCTCGACGATGATCGAGATGGGCCTGCCCTGCGACAAGCATCACCATGAAGTCGCCGCCGCGCAGCACGAGCTCGGCCTGACCTACGGCACGCTCACCCAGACCGCCGACCGGATGCAGATCTACAAATATGTCGTGCACCAGGTCGCGCATGCTTACGGCAAGACGGCGACCTTCATGCCAAAGCCGATCAAGGAAGATAACGGCTCGGGCATGCACACCCATTTGTCGATCTGGGACAAGGGCCAGCCCTTGTTCGCAGGCAATGGCTATGCCGGACTGTCGGACATGTGCCTGTATTTCATCGGCGGCATCATCAAGCATGCCAAGTCGCTGAATGCCTTCACCAACCCGACCACCAACAGCTACAAAAGACTGGTCCCAGGCTATGAAGCGCCGGTGCTGCTCGCTTATTCGGCGCGCAACCGTTCGGCTTCGTGCCGCATTCCTTATGGCACCGGGCCAAAGGCAAAGCGCGTCGAGGTGCGTTTCCCCGATGCGATGGCCAATCCCTATCTGGCCTATGCCGCGCTGATGATGGCGGGGCTCGACGGCATCCAGAACCGCATTCACCCCGGCGAGGCGATGGACAAGAACCTGTATGACCTGCCGCCCGCCGAACTCGCCAATGTGCCGACGGTGTGCGCATCGCTTCGCGAGGCGCTCGACAGCCTCGCTGCCGATCATGATTTCCTGCTGAAGGGCGATGTGTTCAGCAAGGATCAGATCGAAAGCTACATCGAGCTGAAATTCCACGACGTCGCGCGCTGGGAAATGACGCCGAGCCCGGTCGAGTACGATATGTATTATTCGTACTGACGACGTTTCGAGTGACGAGCCAATGGCCCAGGGGTTTGCGCCCCTGGGTTTTTGGTTTGGCGTGGCCTTTTTGCCGAAATCGAGGGGCATCAGAACACCATGATAACGCGCCGTCATGCCGTTGCGGCGCTTGGTGCTGCCGCCGCCTCGCCACTGGCGGCGCCACTTATTGCGCGCGCAACAGAGGCGCCAACGTCCGCCGATTTGAGGGGGGACGTAGCGATCCTGCGGCAGGCATTGGCCCTTCACCCCGGTCTTTATCGCTATGCCACGCCGGCTCAGATCGAAGCGCGCCTAGGCCAATTTGAAAGCGAATTCATCACTGCTGCGACACCGCAGATGCGCTATCTGCTACTGTCTCGGTTCCTGGCGGCGATACGGTGCGGGCATAGCTACGCCAATTTCTTTAACCAGAAGAAGGCGATAGCCGCCGCCCTGTTCGATCGACAGAGCCGCCTGCCCTATCATTTCCGATGGATCGGCGGGAAAATGATCGTCACCGCTGATCATAGCGGCATGGCCTCCCTTCCGCCGGGCACCGAAGTTCGGACAATAAACGGCGTGCGCGCCGGGGCGATGCTGTCGCGGTTGATGCCCTACGTCCGTGCCGACGGCCACAATGACGCCAAGCGTATTTCGCTTTTGGAGGTGACGGGAAGCGAACGGATTGAGACTTTCGACGTCTTTCATGGCCTTATCTACGGCATGCCAGCAGACGGTCGACACCGCCTTGACGTTTGCCTGCCCGGCGCCAGGGAAACGACCATCGACGTGCCTGTCATCGATCTGGCAACCCGCAGATCGACCATGACGGTTGCCAGAAAGGGAGATGAACCTCTCTGGTCGTGGACCATGCGGAGCGATGGCGTCGCCCTCCTCACCATGCCGGATTGGGCGACATATAACAGCAAATGGCCCTGGCGCGCATGGCTCGACGAGCGACTGGGGACCTTGGCCGGCGCGAAGGGGCTGATTATCGATCTGCGCGCCAATGAAGGCGGTGAGGATTGCGGAAACCCGATTATCGCCCGGCTTGCCAAGCACGATATCGCCCCGGACCGTTATGATGAGCGGCTGCGATTCCAGCGCACACCCGCCAATCTCGATCGGTATCTTGATACCTGGGACGACAGCTTCCGAACGCTTGGTGTCGGCGGCACCCCGCTGGCGAATGGATTCTTCACCCGCCCCAATAGCGATGCGATCCACACGATCAGCGCGGTTTCGCCTCGCCTTTCGCTGCCGACGGCGGTGTTGATCGGCCCGGCCAACAGTTCGGCCACCTTCCAGTTTGTCAACACACTGAAGACAAACCGTATCGCCAAACTATTCGGCACTGTGACGGGCGGAAACCGGCGCGGCATCAATGGCGGCTGCTTCTTCTTCGTTCGGCTGCCGGCCAGCGAGCTCGAATTCGATCTGCCGCTCGTCGGCTCGTTCGCGCGCACGCCGCAACCCGACGCTGGCCTGAATCCCGATGTCATCGTCGCCGCAACCGCAGGTGACATCGCCGCCGGAAATGATCCGGTAATGGCAACCGCACTCGCGTGGATAAGCCGAGCCTGACACGTTTGCCGCTTGCAACGACGCCCCGCCCCCGCCATCTATCCGGCATACCGCAATCTCGAAAAACGACCGGAGAGCAGGCCATGAAAAGCTACCTCAAACATTATATCGGCGGCGCCTGGGTCGAGAGCGAAGGCGGTACGCGGCACGATGTCATCGATCCCGCGACCGAGCAGCCCTGCACCGAGATCACGCTGGGTTCGGCGGCCGATGTCGACAAGGCGGTGGCCGCCGCGCGCGCCGCGTTCGATGGCTGGTCGCAGACGAGCGTTGCCGAGCGCAGCGCGCTGCTCGGGCGGATCATCGAGGAATATAAGGCGCGCATGCCCGATCTGGCAGCGGCGGTGAGCAGCGAAATGGGCGCGCCGATCGGCTTTGCGAGTGCAGCGCAAGTCCCCGCCGGGCTCGGCCATTTCATCTCGACGATGAAGGCGCTCGCGGACTTTCCGTTCGAGGAACGGCTGGGCCGCGCCAAGGTGGTGCATGAGCCACTCGGCGTCGTCGCGATGATCACGCCGTGGAACTGGCCGCTCAACCAGATCACCGCCAAGGTCGCGCCGGCGCTCGCCGCTGGGGATACGATCATCCTGAAGCCTTCGGAAGAAGCGCCGGGTTGCGCTGTCATCCTCGCCGAAATCCTCGACAAGGCAGGCGTTCCGGCGGGTGTGTTCAACCTCGTCAACGGCGACGGGCCCGGGGTCGGTTCGGCACTCTCCAGCCACCGTGATGTCGACATGGTGAGCTTCACCGGATCGACCCGCGCAGGGATCGCTGTGGCGGTCGCTGCCGCCTCCACCGTCAAGCGCGTGCATCAGGAATTAGGCGGCAAGGCGCCGAATCTGGTGCTGGAGGGCGCCGATCTTGGCGCGGTGCTGCCGCCCACAGTGATGGGTGTGCTTGCCAATTCGGGCCAGAGCTGCATCGCGCCGACGCGGCTGCTGGTCCACAAATCGCAGGTGAGCGATGCCACCGCGATCGTGAAGGGCATCATGGAGGCGACGCAGGTCGGCGATCCATCGGTGATGGGCGCGCATATCGGCCCCGTCGTCAACAAGGCGCAGTTCGAAAAAATCCAGGGCCTGATCCAGTCGGCGATCGATGAGGGCGCAACGCTGGTCACCGGCGGCACCGGACGGCCCGATGGCCGCAATTCGGGATTTTTCGTGAAGCCCACCTTGTTCGCCGATGTGACCCCCGAGATGCGGATCGCGCAGGAAGAGGTGTTCGGCCCGGTCGCGACAATCACGTCCTATGACACGCAGGAAGAGGCGATCCGGATCGCCAACGACACGCCTTATGGCCTGTCTGCGACGATTTCGGGTGATCCCGCAATGGCGGCAAAGGTCGCGCCGAAACTGCGCGCCGGGCTGGTCACGATCAACAGCTGGAGCCCGGATGGCGCGGCGCCCTTTGGCGGCTACAAGCAATCGGGCAATGGCCGCGAAAATGGCCGCTATGGCCTGACCGATTTCATGGAAGTGAAAACCGTGATCGGCGAGCCAGCCTGATCCTGGCTCCGCGCGTGCCGACGACCATCGATGTGCTGATGCCGGCGCGCGGCGATGGCTATGCGCCCGAGGCGGCGGCGGTGCTGGCGAGCTACGGCGATGCGTTTGCCGATTGCGGCCTGGCGCTGGCGCCGCGCCCATGGACCGATGGGCCGGGCGAAGGTGCGGCAAGTCTCGCGCTATTTGCCTGGGGCTATCACACCGATGCCGGGCGTTGGCTGGCGATGCTTGAGGCTTGGCCGGCGGATCGGCCCTTGCTGAACCCGCCCGCAATGCTGCGCTGGAACACGCGCAAGACCTATCTCGCCGAACTGGCGGATGCCGGCGTGCCGATCGTTCCGAGCCTGTTCGGCGATGCGACCCCGGCGAGTGTCGCCGCAGCGTTCGATGAATTCGGCGTCGATGCGCTGGTGGTCAAGCCGCAAATCTCGGCCGGCAGCCATCTGACGATGCGGATCAGCCGGGGCCAGTCGATCGAGCCGCTGGCGGATGCGATCATCCAGCCTTTTCTGCGCTCGGTCGGGCGAGAGGGTGAATTGTCGCTGTTCTTCATCGGTGGGCAATTCAGCCACGCCGTTCGCAAAGTAGCGGGGGCGGACGACTTTCGCGTCCAGCCGCAATTTGGCGGGCAGGTGACTGCGATCGAGCCGTCCGAAGAAGCGACGGCGATCGCGCGTCGGGCGATCTCTGCAATGCCGGCCGCATCCATTTATGCGCGCGTCGATCTGCTGGGATTGGCGGACGGGTCGCTGGCGCTGATCGAGCTCGAAGCGATCGAGCCCGATCTGTTTCCCGATTATGCCGGCGGCGTGCGCGAGCGCCTTGCGGCGGCAGTCGCGGCGGCGATTTAGTATCAAGCTGTAAACATCAATCGTCACTCCAGTAGAAGCTGGGGTCTCAAGCCGGTGCGCGCGCTTGCCGCACAAGACCCCAGCTTTCGCTGGGGTGACGGACTTACGGTTTGGCCAAGCCCCCTCAATAATCCTTCGACACGCGGATGTTGGCGCTTTGTCGCCCAAGCGTCGAAATCGTCGACAGGATGGAGAGCCAGCGCGTCACCTGGAACTCGACCTGGGTTGCCGAATATCCCTGCCCATCGGTGATGATCTCCGCATAAAGCCGGCGCGTGATGTATTTGCCCGCCGCGACCGACGTCGTCCGCCCGACCTGGGTATCGGCCGGCAGGATGCGCAGCCGGTCGAGCCCGGCGACACGGCGCAGCGCATTGATCGGGTTGAGGCCATTGCCCCCGCCCTGCAACGAGGCGACGGCGGCGGCGAGCTGCAATGCCTCAGGCGCCGACAATTTAGTGATTGATGTGCCGAACAACAGCCGTGAGAGCAGCTCGTCCTGCGGCAGCGCGGGCGTGCTCGTAAAGCTGATCTCGGGCTTGATCGCCTGCCCCGTCACCCTGATGACCGCGCTGAGCCCCGTCGCATCGGCATTGGCCGAGATGTCGATCGCCGGGTTGGCAGGCACCTCGCCCTCGAACCGGATCACGCCGCGCTCGATGGTGAATTCGCGCCCCGAAAATTCATAGACGCCGCGCAAGATATCCGCCCGTCCGTTGATCTGCGGATTTTCGGGCGTGCCCTGTATCGAGAGGTTGGCCGACCAGTTGCTCGTCAGGCCAAGACCGGTGACCGCCAAACTGTCATCGGCATGCGCCTTGATTTTCAGCTGCCAGGGCTTTTCCGGCACGATATCTTCTTCGCCGCCGCCGGGCAGGTTGATCTCGCGGATGTTGAGCTTTGGCACCGCACTCGCCGCGACCGCCTGGCCCAACCGATAGCGGCTTTTGACCAGCCGGATATCGCCGCCGATCACTCCGCCCGAACCATCCGACCTGATCGTCAGCGGGCCGGTGACGGTCGCGCCGATATCGTCGCGGTTGATCATCACGGCGTTGTCGGCCTGCAGTTTCAGGTCGATCCCGAAACCGTTGACGGCGGCAAAGTCGAAGCTGCCCCCGCCCGTCACGCGCCCGCCCTTGCCCGCATCGGCGGCGAAATTGTCGATCACCAGCCGCGATCCGTCGAAGGCGCCCGCCGCCTTGATGTTGGTGAGGACGGTGCCCGTCACGGTGCTTTCGATCCGGGCACCGTCGGCCCTCAGCACCCCCTTGATGCGCGGATCGTTGACCTTGCCGCCCAGGTCGGCACCGATGGCGACGGGCCCCGAAAGGTCGAACAGTTCGAGCCCCGTCAGCCGCCACAAGGTATCGGCCGGGCCATTGTAGCGCAGCTGCGCGAACAGCTGCGCATTGGCGAGCCGCGCGGTCAGGCTGCCGGCCCCCAGCGGCGATAGCCGTGCCTGTGCGCGCCCGATCGTCTTGCCCCCGCTCTCCATCACCGCCCGCAACGCCGCTGTATCGGTATTGAGGACCCCCGCCAGCCCGACATCGATGGGCTGCGACGACAGCACCAGCCCCGATCGGCTGAGCCCGCGTACCGTCATGTCGATCCGTCCGGTCGGCGCCCGCCCCTGCCCTTGCGCATAATCGAGCTTGCCCGATGCCGTACCCGACAGGCCCAGACCGGGATAGGCGATGTCGAGGATCGTCAGCGGAATTTTCGCCAGCTTCGCGCGTACTGCTGCCGATTGCGCGGTGAATTCCCCCGCCACATCTGCATTGCCGCCCGCAAAGCTGAGCGCGGTCTGCGCGAGCATCCAGCGATCCCCCGAATGCGTAACGACTGCAGGGGTCAAAAGCTTGATCGGCCGGCGATCGACGGTGCCCTCGGCTGAAATTCGGTAAGTGTCGGGCGTCACATCGGCTTTGGCCCGGATATCGAAGGCGCGGCCGCGTGTGCCCGAAATTGCCGCCTCGACGGTGCCCGTGCCGCCGCGAAGCGACGCCTTTGCGGTCATTTGCCCGATGCCGAGCGCCCCGCGTCGTAAGCCTGATGCGGTTGCGCTGCCCTCGATCGAGGCGCCGTCCGGATCGTGGATCGCGACCGCATCGATATGCCCGCGCCGGATCGCGATTTCGCCAAAGCGCGCCGCGCGTGCATCCAGATGCGCTTCGATCCGCTGGACGCCGTGCACAGGCGCGAGCGCCAGCGTGCCGTTGACGCCCGATCCTGTGAACCTGATCGATCCGTCGAGGCCGCCCTTGCCCGTCACCAGCGATCCGGTCGCGTGGATATCGCCGGCGTCGAAGCGCGCAATGTCGATCGTCGCCTCCGCGCCCTTGGGCGTGACCAGCCGGCCGCCGCTGTCGAAATGGCCGATCGCCGATCCACCCGAAGCCGTGAAGCCAAAGCCCTCCGCGATCGGAACGAGGTGGAGATCGACATTGGTGAGGCCCATCGCCGCATTGGGATGGGCGAAATGGATGTCGAGCTTCGGCCGCTCGATAATGCCGTCGAGCTTGAGCGTGAAGGGACCATAGACACGCTGTGTCCCCTGCCCCTCGAAAAAGAAAGTGTTGTCGCGGCGGTGAAATCCGCTGCCGGTGATCCGGATATCGGGCGCAGTCAGGACGACATTGTTGAAATGCAGGATGCCGTCGGTCGATTGTTCCAGATTGGCGGTCAGGCGCGGCAGGCCCCCTGAAAGCGTGCGGAAGAACTCATTGTCGAGCCGCACCATCTGCGCGGATCCGGTGCCGATGATCCGCGCGCCCCGGCCATTGGGATCGGGCACGACCTGAAGCCGCGAGACGACATCGACAATGCCGAGCCCGGGGATGAGAAAACGGCCGAGCTTGCCATTGAGCGCAACGTCATAGCGCCCCGTACGAAGATCGAGCAGAACGTTCAGGCTGCCCGCAAGCTTGTCCGACCGGAATTTCAGGTCAGCGCCCGAAACGAGTGTCGAGGTGACCCGCAATAGCCCGTCCACCACCAGATTGCGCAGGATCGATCCGGCAACGGCATCGACGCCGGTCACACGCGCCACGCTGAGCTTGATCGGCACCAGCACGGGTTGTTTGGAGAGCCGACCCTGTCCGCCGGCGCGGACGGTTTCAAATCCCTCCTTGCCGAATGAGGCGAAATCGGCGCTCAGCCGGTAATCGAACCGTGCGGTGGCGAACGCGCCGTCGAGGATCGTCCGCAATTCGACACCCCGCCCGACCATGTTGTTGACGAGCGCCGCCGGCTTCAGCAGCCGGACGAGCAGCCGCAGATCGCGGTAGGCACCACCCGCGAGATCGATACCGCCGCCCAACTCGGCCGAGACCGCCGACGAGCGGAGCGACAGCGTGCCCGCGAGTTGCCGATCCACAAGCGTTGCAGCGCCATTGACGAGCAGGCTCGGCGACAACAGCGCGGCCTGCTTGGCACCGACGATGCTTTGCGCGGTGATCGCGCCGCTCAGCGTATAACGGCCCGCCGCATTGCCGAGCGCGAGATCGAGGATCTGCCGGTCGCCGACGGCCCCTCGCGCGGTGCCGCGCCACGACTGCCATCTTCCCTTGCCGTCGATCGTCAGCGCCACCGATCGCTTCAGCCGCATCATCGTGGCGAGCAGACCGTCGGCGGCGCCGTTCGCCTTTACATCGACGGCAAAGCGATCGCGGTCGGGCGCCGCATCGATCAGCATCCGTATCCGGTCGCTACCCGCGACACTCGCCGCGAGATCGATCAGCGCCCGCCCGGCATGGATATCGGCGCGCGCCGCGATCCGCCCCACGCGCGGCGTTCCCGTCACGCCCCGCGCGACCATCAACCGGTCGATCCGCAGCATGCCGATCCAGATGTCGAAGCTCGGCAGGATCGGCTGGGGCTTGCCGGTGCGGATGATCTCGGGAAGCCTGACCAACGTCGCCTGCCGCACCGTCAGCCGCTCGATCTGGAGCCGGTTCGAGAGCCACGCAAACGGCCGCCAGTCGAGCTCTGCGCGCGGGGCGACGAGCACGAGTCCTTTGGCATCGCTGATCCGGAAATCGATGAGCGTCGCCTGCGAAAACAGCGATCCGTTGATGCGGCCCACCGAATAGCGAAGTCCGTTGGTCGGCCGAAGCGCTGCCACCCGATCCGCCACGAAGCGGTGGCCGATGCTCGAATCGAGCAACAGTGCGCCTGCCAGGATCACCGCGACCAGCCCGGCGAGCGCACGGCCGACCCACATCATCGCCCGGCGTGGTGGGCGCTCGCGAACGGTCGACATGGCGGGCTCGACACCTTCGGTCTGCGGCTCGCTCAAAATGCCTGACCCAGCGAGACATAGACGGCGACGCGCGAATCGCCCCGCTGCGGGTTGATCGGCGTGCCGACATCGATCCGGATAGGCCCGAAATTGGAATAATAACGCAGGCCGATGCCAGCGCCATATTGCAGCCCCGAAAGCCCGGGCAGCGCCGAGGTGTAGATATTACCGGCATCGAAGAACGGGACGATGCCGAAATTGCCGAACGCCTTCACCCGCGCCTCGATCGAGAATTCGGCGAGGCTGCGACCACCGATCGGCGCGTTGTTCGGATCGCGCGGGCCGATCGCCTGGAAACCATAGCCGCGCACCGAACCGCCGCCACCGGCGTAAAACCGGCGCGACGGCGCGATCGCATCTCTCGGCGCGCCGACGATCGTGCCGAGCCGCACCCGACCGGCGATCACGATGCGATCCCCCAGCGACTTGTAGCCACTCGCATCGAACTGGACGCGCGCATAACCGAACGCCGATCCCTGCAACGATAATTCCGGCGAAATCCGCCCGCCCAGTCGAAATCCGCGTGTCGGATTGAGGAGATCGTCGGAGCCATCGTAATTGAGGCTGGTCGGCAGGGCCGCGATGAAGAAGGTCCGCCGCCGCGGGGCGCCCGTCGAGACGATCACGTCCTGCTCGTCGGTCGCAACCAATTCGGCCCCCAGCGACCAGGCCCAGGCCTTTTGGAAGAAAATCGTCGTCAGCCGCTCCAGATTGCCGCTCAGCGAAAAGCTTGTCGCCTTGTAGGCAGTGCGGTTGACGTTTGACCCGGTCAATTGTCCGGTCAGGATACGGTCGCGCCCCTCGAAATTGCTGCGGCGAAAGATGACGCTGCCCGATTGTTCCTGCGTGCCGGCGACACCGCGCAGTGTGATCGCGCCTTCGGGCGGGAAGATATTGCGGTGCGTCCAGTCGACTTCGGCGCGAAATCCTTCTCCGGTGCCATAGCCCAGCTCTCCGGCGATGGTGCGCGGTGGCGCGGGCTGCAGCGCGACCGCGATATCGACGGTGCCGGGGTCCTTACCTTCAACCAGCTTCACCTCGGCCGACGACACGATACCGGTCTGGATCAACGCCCGGCGAAGATCATCGAGCGAATCGGATTGATAGGGCTCACCGGGTTTGAACCGCGCGATCTGTTCGATGTGATGCGCGCTGAACAGGCGGTTGGGCGACGTGATGACATGACCGAAGACGCGCGCGCCTCCTGGCATCACCGACAGATCGAGCGTCGCGGTGTGGGTCGCGTGATCGACAACGATCTCGGGCTCGCCGACCTTGGCAAAGGGGAAACCCTGCTCGCCGATTTGAGCGCGCAATTCGGCCGCCCCCACCGCCACCGCATCGGCGTTGACGGGGTCGTCGGCCTTGACCCCGAACGCGTCGCGCAAGGGTTGTTGCTTGTCGCCGGTCGCGGCCAGGCTGGCAACGGTCACTTCGCCGAATTTATAGAGTTGCCCCGGCTCGACCGTCAGCGTGACGAGCGGCGCACCGCCGTCATTCTCGACCCGGCTGCTTACCCGGGCATCGTAATAGCCCGATCCGCGCAACAGCGTTTGCAGCAACACCGTGTCTTCGCGGGCGCGGCGATCGATCTGCGCGGCGTTAGACGGATCAGATCGATGCGCGTGGAGGGTGGAAAGCGCCTCGAAACGCTGTTTGAAGACGGCATTATCGATGCCGTCGACTCCTTCGAGCTGATATCGATAGCGGGTCAGTTCGGCGATGTCGGTGCGCGTCGTGATGGCATCTGTCGCACCGTCACTGCTCGTCAGGCTCGGCCAGTCGACCCCAAGCCCGGGCAGCGGCGCGAGCGGGGAATCGGGATCGAGCATCGTTGATCCGGCTGGTTGATCAGCGACTTGCGGCGGCGGTGCTTCCTGGCTGGCAGCAACGGGTGCTGTCCAGAGCAACGTCGCCGCCACGCCGGCAAATCCGCCACCCCATCCGATCCGAGCCACCATGAAGCCGCTCTACCCGTCCGAATCGCGAAGGGACAGGGTCAGCGGGGATCGGTGTGGCGCGAGTCACCGCCTGCATGGCTCGGCACACCGCATTGGGAAGTGCTTATTGCAGTGTCCCCGGTGCGACGGTTGCCGTCATCACGACGATCAGCCGCTCGATCTGTCGCCACCGACAAAAATGCACCGCGTTGCCCAGATTGCGGCTCCGCTCGGCGCGCGCCGCCGCCTGGTAGCCCGCATCGTCGCCAAAGCGATCAATCAGATCGGCCGCATCCGCGACCGCCGCACGATCGGCGACATAGACGGTTGATTGCGACAGCCCATCGGCAGGCTCGAACAGCTTTTCAAACATGGCCGCTTGATAAGGCGCAGGGGGCTGCGATCGTCTTACATCGGTTGGTAAACAATTCGGAAGGCATGAATTTCATCGCCAACTGGCATCTCAGCTTACAACATGGCATGGCCGCGCAATGAACACCGCCCCTTCCAGAGGCTCGCCCGCCGGCGGCGTGCTGATCGCCGTTGGCGCCATCGGTGGCGCATTTGCAGGAGCGTTGGCGGGCGAAGCGACGCTCGGCTTCCTGTTCGGGACCGCGACGGGCATCGCGCTTGCCGCCGCCATGTGGTGGCGCAGCCGTTAAGGGCTAGCGCAGCAGCCGCGACAGCCGAACAACGCGGCCGACAATAGTGACGCCTTCGCTCACGATCGTCGGATAGTCGGGATTATCGCTGATCACCGCCACGGCGCGGCCGCGTTTCTCCAACCGTTTCACGACGACGGCGTCATCGATACGCGCGACGTAAATCCCGCCTTTTGCGTCGACGCTCCGATCGGCAAGATCGACCAGCATCTCGTCGCCGTCGGCGATCGTCGGCAGCATCGAATCACCGCGTGCGACCACCACCGACAGGTCACCCACCCGGACCCCCAGCCGTCGCAGCTGCCCGGCATCGACCATCGCGGCGCCAGCAGACCGATCATCGTCGATCAGCCCCCCGGGTCCAGCGGAGGCAATCGTCGCAGTCCGGGCAACGCGCACTGACGCCGCCGAGGGAGGCAACGCCCCAAGCACCGTCTCATCAACGCCGAGATAGGCCGCCAGCACCCGCCGATCCGCCTCCGCCAACAGCCTTGGCGATCCGCGCGTCACAAATTGCTGCAGATAGGCGGCGTTGCGACCGATCAGCCGCGACAAGGCGGCAAGGCTCACCCCCCGGTTGGTCGCAAGCGCGCTCAACGCCGCCCGGGGATCATTCACCTCCATAGCCGATCAATAGGCGTAGGATTTTTCCTAGACAAGTTGGAAACACCGGAACAGAACATGGACATACCGGCGAGAATCGAGAGGTGGTGACCAATGTGCGTGCTGATGAAGATCAACAGGTTCCTCAACGAAAAGGACATGGCACCGACCCGCTTCGGCAGGCTGGCGGTCAATGATCCGCGTTTCGTCTACGATCTGCGCAACGGTCGCGAACCACGCGCGGGCACGGTCGCCCGGGTCGAAGCGTTCATCGCCGCGAGCCGGTCATGAGCCGAGGGCCCGACGTCGCGACCGCCCTCGTCCGCGCGCTCGAAAAGCACTCGCGGCATGCGGGCTGCCCCGTCGAGGCCGTAAAGACGGACTGGCAACGATGGGCAAGCGCGACCTTTAGCGGGGCGCGCCACCAGATTTCCCTGATTGCGATACCGTCGCCCGCACTCGAAGCTTGGCTCGTCAAGCTTGCCGAGGCCGAATTCGAGCTCCGTGGCCATTTGCTGGCGGATATCACGGTCATGGCGGTGCGACGCGACGCGGCCTGCGTGGCAATCGACCTGGAAGCGCTGACCGTCGAAGAGGATTAGGAGCGGGTTGCCATCTGGCGAAGCTCTCCAAGCGCCTGCTGCAACCCGTCGCCCTGAGATGGCGGCACGTCACCGCGGTGCGATGGCGGCACGTCGCCGCGGTGCGATGGCGGCACGTCGCCGCGGTGCGAAACCCCGCGTTCGAGGCGGTCGAGCAGGGCCGCCAATGTCGCTTGCGTGTCATGCGGCGTGCGGCGTTGCTGGGGTGGCGCCGTGCGGTCAGGACGCACCATCGGCGTCAATTCAAAGGTTTCAAAGCGTTCGCCAGGGTCGATCAATTGCGGGCGCGGCATCGGCACGAGCGTCGGCAATGGCTTTGGCGGAGGCGCCAGTGGCACATCGCGGATTGCCGCCGGGTCAAACGCCGCCAGTGGTTGATCAAGGTCGCGCGGCACCACCATCGGGTCGCGTATCAGCGGCAGGGGTTGTGCACCCAGCACCGCCACGCGTGGTTTGGGCAAAGGGGGTGGCGCCGGGGTCGGGACATCGCCAGCATCGGTGGTCGACTTGCCCGCAAGCTCGCGCGCGCGCACCTCCAGGAAGGGCGTGCCGAGATCGCGATTGGCAAATAACGGCGCACGGGCCGGCGCGTCAGGATGCGCATCGGCACGCCGCAACACCGGTACATCGGCGGCGGCATTCCTTGGCACCCCGCCCGTGGTGATCGAAATCGTGCGCGATCCGATCATTAGGAACAGGCCGAACCACGCAATGACCCCGATGAAGCTGCCCCCGAGAAGAATGAGCAGGATGCGCGCGGTCGACCCGAGCGGCGGCTCGGCAGCGGCAATTACCGCTGCAATGCCGCTGCGCAGGATGATCGATTCGAGAGTCGAAACCGGCATCAGACCGAAAATGATGGCGGTGAGCGCGGCACACACAAAGCCGATCAGCGGCGCTGCGGGCAGCGTCGTTGTCGGTAGCCTCAGGCGTTGGCGACTGAGTGGCGAGACCATGGCTTCATCGTATCAGCCGATTCGATTAGTTTTTGGTAAACAGGATCATAACGCCCGACATTTACCGCCCAGTTGCGCTCAGCCTCGACAAAAGCGCGGCCGCGATCGCGACGATCCTCCCAGTCGGCGCGATCGGCGAACATTTCATCCAGTGACCGTGCGATCGCCGCCGGATCGTCGGGCGCAAACAAGGTGCCGGTGACACCATCCTCAATGAGCTCGCGGTGCCCGCCGACATCCGACGCGGCGACCAGCCGGCGCTGCGCCATCGCCTCGAGCGGCTTCAACGGCGTCACCAGATCGGTCAGCCGCATTTGTTTGCGTGGATAGACCAGCACGTCGATCAGGCTGTAATAGCGCTCGACTTCGCCGTGCGGCACGCGACCGACGAAATGGATTTGGGCAGCGGCACTCGACGCGGCGGCTTTGTCCCGGAGCGCTGCCTCACACGGGCCACCGCCGACGAGCACCAGCCTCATTTGTGGCCGCGCCGCAACCAGCATCGGCATCGCCGCGATCAGATCGTCAAGGCCCTCATAATCATAGAAGCTGCCGATAAAGCCGATCACCTCCGCACCGTCGAGATCAAGCGACCGGGCGAGTGCGGTATCGCGCGGCAAAGGCGCGCCGAAGACGGTCAGATCAACGCCGTTGGGCGACACCATGATACGGCGCGGGTCGGCCCCGCGCGTGACGAGATCGCGCCGCAGCCCCTCACAAATCACCGCCACCCCGTCGACCTTGCCGACCGCCCAGGTCTCGAGCGCGCGCGTGGCGCGGTATCGGAGCGAGCCTTCGCGCCCCGTACCATTGCCGACTGCGGCATCCTCCCAAAAGGCGCGGATTTCATACAGTAACGGCAGCCGCCGGCCCCGCCGCGCGCGCAGCGCCGCCAAGGCGTCGAGCACCGGCGAATGGGCGTGCAGGATATCGGGCTTGAAGCGGTCGATCGCCGCCTCGATCCGCTTTGCAAACGCGCCGATCTCGCGAATTTCGGCGAGCGGGCTTCGCATCGGGGCGGGCGGCCTGGTACGGTAAAAATCGATCCCGTCGATGGTTTCAAAATCGGCTTCGGTCGACCCTTGGCGTGCCCCGGTAACCGCCGCGACCGCCCAGCCCCGCGCCATCTGCGCCTTCAGGATCGCGCGCGTGCGAAACGTGTAGCCGCTTTGCAGCGGCAATCCGTGATCGAGAATGTGCAGGATACGCATCGGCTGATGCCCTGCCACACCAGTGTTTAACGCCGCGTCAACCCGGCTGGCCTATGCGTGCGAGCGTAAGGACGGGAGGCGGCAGACCATGATCGACAATTTCGCCCTGGGTCTGACTCATGCCCTGATGATGATTGCCGCGATCATCCTGCTTCGCCGCCCGGCGCTTGACCGCGAGCCAAGCGCCCGTCCCGACATCTCGACGCGAGACCGCGACAGTGCGTGACATTGCCTTTGTCGCCTTTCTGGTCGCGCTGTTCGGCTTCGGCTTTCGCCGGCCGTTCCTGTTCGTGCTTGCCTATGTCTATATCGACATCGTCTCACCCCAGCGATTGACCTATCTGCTGCTCAATTCGGTGCCGATTTCGCTGATCGCGGTGGTGGCATCGGTGGGCGCCTGGTTGATGTTCGACGACAAACGCGACACCCGGATCGCCCCGCGCCAACTGCTGTTGCTGTTGCTGCTTATCTATTGCGCGATCACCACCCGCGCCGCCGATTTCCCCGTCGAGGCGCTGGAGAAATGGGATTGGGTGTGGAAGGCGCTGGCCTTTGCGATGTTCCTGCCGCTGACGCTGCGCACGCGCCTGCGGATCGAGGCGTTGCTGCTGTTCATGGTGCTGTCGGCCGGGTCGATCATCATCGTCGGCGGCATCAAGACGGTGTTTTCAGGGGGCGGTTACGGCGAGCTCAACCTGATGGTTTCCAACAATAGCGGCCTTTATGAAGGCAGCATCATTTCGACCGTCGCGGTGTGCATCGTGCCGCTGGTCCTATGGTTCGCCAAACACGGCACGATTTTCAAACCCGACTGGAAAGTGAAGGTCTTTTGCTACGCGCTCGCCTGTTCCTGTCTGCTGATCCCCGTTGGCACGTCGGCGCGGACGGGGCTGGTCTGCATCGGTTTGCTCGCGCTGTTGATGCTGCGCGATGCCAAGCGGCGGATGATGTATCTGGCGCTGATGGTCGCCGCCCCTGTCGTCGCCCTTCCCTTCCTGCCCACGGCCTTTCTTGAACGGATGCAAACGATCCAGAACCACCAGTCGGACACATCGGCATCGACCCGCGTGGCAGTGTGGAAATGGACGATCGATTACGCAAAACTGCACCCGTTCGGCGGCGGGTTCGAGGCGTATCGTCAGAACCATGTCCGGTTCGAGACGATCAAGGTCGAGGGCGTCAAAGGCAACCAGATGATCGAGCGCACGCCCGAGGAAGATCACGCGCGCGCGTACCACAGCTCCTATTTCGAGATGCTGGGCGAGCAGGGCTACCCGGGGCTCGTTTTGTGGCTCGTCATCAACATTTCAGGCATCGTTCGGATGGAAATATTGCGGCAACGCTATCGCCGCGCCTCGCCGGGAGAAGAATGGGCGATGCCGCTCGCCGGCGCCCTGCAATCGGCACACATCATCTATTTGCTCGGCGCGGCCTTTGTCGGCATCGCCTTTCAGCCGTTCATCTATATGCTCATCGGTGCGCAGATCGGCCTGGACACCTATCTGGCGCGCCGCCGGAGCGAAGCCGGCTGGAGGCCGTTCCGCAGCGGCGTCGCCAATGCCCGCCCCGGCGCCATGCCGCCTATCGCAGCATGAGCGAAATTGGCAGGTCGAGCTCGGTGAGGCCCGGCTTGTCCTCGTCATCGCGCGCGCTGACGGCATCGATGATCGCCTGACTGAAGGCGGGGACGTCCGCCGGTTTACGGCTCGTGATCAGATTGCCGTCGATCACCACTTCTTCATCGACCACCTCCGCGCCGGCGTTGGCCAGATCGGTGCGCAGGGAAGGCCAGCTCGTGACGCGCTTGCCGTCAACGACATCGGCCTCGATCAGCAACCACGGCGCGTGGCAAATCGCCGCGACTGGCTTTGCAGCGTCAAAAAACATTCGGATGATGTCAATTGCGCCGCTCTCCAGTCGCAGCGCATCGGGATTGGCGACACCGCCCGGCAGGACGAGCGCGTCATAATCGGCGGCGTCGACATCGGCGATCAGCAGGTCTGGGGTGATCATTGCCCCCTTCTCGTCATGTTCCATTCCCTGGATAGGATCGATCTTGACGGAGGCGATGCTAACGGTGGCGCCTGCGTCCCTCAGGGCGTCGCGAGGGCCGAACAGTTCCGATTGCTCAAAGCCATCGGTGGCGAGGATCAAGATGCGGGCGTTGGCGATATCAGGCATGGCTAAACTCCACTGATTATGGTGATTTAACTCGCGCGAATGCCAGACGTTCCGGAACGAAGCGACCAATCGAGCATTTGGCCCGTCACGATGTTTGGCGAAGGCGCGCCATGCCGGATCGCGCAACCAAAACAATTGGTATAACCCGATGCGCCCGCTCAAGACCGCCCGGTCAACGACCAAGTGAGACCATGAACACACCCGCTCTCCACCCGATCCTGAAGCCGCGCGACGTGCAGCAACAGATGCTTATCTTTGCCGACACGAGCGTCGCCTGGTTCCAGATGCATTGGCTGGAAATCGCCGTCGCGGTTGCCATCGGGGCGGCGATCGTCGTCGCGCTCCACGGCGCACGCCGCTATGGGCACCGGCTCTGCAAGGAGGGCCAGTCGCCGACCAGCTGGCGCTCGATCATCGGCCATGCGATCACGCGCACGACCAATTTCTTCATCATCACCAGCGCGGCAAAGCTCGTCGACGGCTATGCCTATGCGCCCGCTCAGGTGACCACGACGATCAACTTCGCCTTCACGATCGCCGCAGGCTTTCAGGTCGCGATCTGGGCGCGCGAGGTGATCCTCGGCATGGTCGAGCACCGGGCGCGGGGCGAGCATTACCGGGGCGAGACGATCGTCAACGCGATGGGCATCATCCGCCTGCTCGTCACTTTTGCGCTGTTTGGGATCGCGATCATCGTGATTCTGGGCAATCTCGGCGTCAATATAACCGGGCTGATCGCAGGGCTCGGCGTCGGCGGCATCGCCATCGGCCTGGCCGCGCAGGGCATCTTTGCCGATCTGTTCGCCGCGCTCGCGATCATCTTCGACAGGCCATTCAGCAAGGGCGATGTGATCGGATATGACAAGACGTCGGGCACCGTCGAGGATATCGGCCTGAAATCCACGCGCATCCGCAGCGTGACGGGCGAAGAGCGGATCATCGCCAACAAGAACCTGCTCGACAAGGAAATCCAGAACAACACGCGGCGGGAGCGGCGGCGCATCACCTTCAAGATCGGCATCGTCTATCAGACCCCACCCGAGGTCGCGCGCGCCATTCCCGATATTTTGCGCGAAATCGTCGAGGCCGCAGGGGCCATCTTCGTGCGATCGGGCTTCGTCCATTTCGGCGACAGCAGCCTAGATTTCGAAATGGAGATGGACGCCGGGCCGACCTATGCCGAGGCTTATGAAAAGCGCCACGAAGTCGGCATCGCCATCCTTAAACGCTTCAATGATGATGGCATTGAATTCGCCTATCCCACGCAGACATCGTTCGCCGCCGACCCCGAAGGCAAGATGATCATGCCCTATCCCGAGGTGAAAGCGGTAAAGGGTGCGGATTTCACGAATGGAGAGGACTGAGCGGGTCGACTGCTATCGCCCAATGCCAGTCATTTAGCGGGCTCGTCAGGTCCCCGAAACCCGTCGTTTGTTCATCTTTGGCAGCGAGCGTTTGATCGGCGAAAGTTGGGACGAAGCCGTCGTTCCCGGCGCGCTACGTGAACGACGGCTGTCGACGAGAGCAGACGTTCCGGGCTCGCACGGATGCTATCGTCGATTGACTGAGGTTGGGCCGGAAGCCCACGCGCAGCTTTCCGGCGACGAAGACCCACAAGCGGTCATCCAAACCATCTTATCCTCTGCCAAAATCCAGACATTCATTCGGCTTCTGGTCTTGCCTGGGCATGGACCAGTGCTGTAGCGGCGGATCCATCGGCTACGATGCAAAATAATCATCGGCGAATTCGTGAATGAGTATCGGAGCCGGTCACGCTATCGACGCGTCGTCATGATGGCTTCACATTTCCGTAACACTGCGTGGTAATTGCAATGGCGGATGCATACCCATGGCCAATATCCTAGTTGTTGAAGACGACGCCGGCTCAGCAGACGCGATTGCAGCCGTACTGCACGACGAAGGCATGACCGTTATGGTCATCGATAATGGCGCACAGGCATTTCTGCTGGCGCGAGATGGCGTGTTCGACGGCATCGTGCTCGATCGCATGTTGCCGGGCGGCATCGACGGGATCGGGCTGCTCGATATGCTGCGCGAGGCCGGCACGACCACGCCAATTCTGATCCTCAGCGCCTTGTCTGCCCTTGAAGAGCGCGTGCGCGGCCTGCGCGCCGGCGGCGACGACTATCTGGCCAAGCCATTCGAGCCGATCGAGCTTGCTGCACGCATCAATGCGTTGGTGCGCCGGCGGCGGAGCGAGGTACACGCGACCACGCTCGATGCTGGCCGCGTCCGCATCGATCTCATCGCACGTCGGGCGTGGGTCGATGGCGCGATCGCGGATCTGCAGCGGCGCGAGCTGCAATTGCTCGAATATCTTGCCCGCCGCCCCGATCGGCCCGTTACGCGCGCGATGATCTTCGAGGATGTCTGGGGTTATCGCTATGACCCAAGAACCAATGTTATCGACGTTCACGTCACCCGGCTGCGCCGCAAAGTGGAACGCGCCGAGGGACCGCCGCTGATCGAGACGATAAGGGGGATCGGGTATGTCTATCGCGGCGCTCAAACGCTGGGGGCGTAGTTCAAGCGCGCGCTTCGCGCTGCTGTTCCTGCTGCTGTTTGGTTCAAGCTCTGCGGCACTGTTCGGCTTCGTCTATTATCGGGCGATCGCCTATTTCAATGCCCAAACCGATGAGTGGCTGAACCGGGAAACAGCACGGCTGCTGACTCCGGAGGTGACCCGGGCGACGGCAGTGAAGCGCGTTGTGACGCACAATCTGCACGATATTCATGATGTCCGCACCTTCGCCTTGTTCGATGCCGATGGGCGTCATCTGGCGGGCGACCTGCTCCGCTTACCGCCGGCGATCCCCATGGGGGCGCCGGTCGATCGGGTCGTGCTGACCCAGCGAGGACTGGCACCGCTGCGGCTGCTGGTGGGCCAAATGGTTGATGGCGATCGGTTCGTTGCGTCGCAGGATCTGCGTCAGACCCGCGCGTTTGCCGTCGAGCTGATCAACGCCATGATCGGCGCCGCCGCCGCTATGCTGGCGCTCGGCCTTGCCGGCACGATCACGCTCGCGGCGGCGCAGGATCGGCGCGTGCGCAATCTTGCGATCAGCCTGCATCAGATCATCGCAGGTAAGCTCGATGCCCGGCTACCGACATCTAAACGTCGCGACGAACTTGACGATCTGACGCGCGAAGTGAACCTCACGCTCGACGAGCTCGAGCGGTTGATGATCGAA
>JBBRMV010000020.1:0-57585 GCA_038230675.1 Sphingomonadales bacterium
CAGATCGATGCGGCGCGCGAACGCCTGTTGCCGCTGACCAACGGGGCCGGGCTGACCGGCCAGCGCGACTGGGACATCGCTGTCGTCGATGGCCAGCGGTTCGTGCTGACGCCGAGCGAGGCAGGGCTGAGCCAGGCGGTCGACCGGGCGATGCAGGACGCGACCGAAGTCGTGCGCCGCCGGATCGACGAACTGGGCACCCGCGAACCGACGATCGTGCGTCAGGGCACCAGCCGCATCGTCGTCCAGGTGCCGGGCCTGCAGGACCCGCAGGCGCTGAAGGATCTGCTCGGCAAGACCGCCAAGCTCGAATTCAAGCTGGTAGACCTGACCGGCGACCCGGTGCAGATCGCAAAAGGCATCGCGCCCATCGGCAGCCAGATCCTTCCTTATGCCGAAGGCGGCGCGCCGATCGCGGTGAAGCGTTCGGCGATCATCACCGGCGACCAGCTGATCAACGCACAACAGGGCAATGACAGCCGCACCAACGCGCCCGATGTCGTCATCACCTTTGATAGCCAGGGCGGCCGCAAATTCGCGCGGGTGACTCAGGAAAATGTCGGCAAGCCGTTTGCGATCATCCTCGACAATCAGGTCATCTCCGCGCCCAATATCAACGAACCGATCCTTGGCGGCACTGCCTCCATCTCGGGCAATTTCACCGTGGCGAGCGCAAACCAACTGGCCATCGCGCTCCGATCGGGCAAGCTGCCGGTGGCGCTGAAGGTCGTCGAGGAACGCACCGTCGGGCCTGATCTGGGTGCCGATTCGATACGCGCGGGCGTGCTTGCATCGGTCATCGCCGCGCTTGCGGTCATCGTGTTCATGTTCGTGACTTATGGCCGCTTCGGCGCCTATGCGAACCTGGCCGTCGTCATCAACATCTTCGTCATCCTGGGTGTGCTGGCGGTGCTCAACGGTACGCTGACCTTGCCCGGCATTGCCGGTTTCGTGCTGACGATCGGCACCGCCGTCGATGCAAACGTGCTGATCAACGAGCGCATCCGCGAGGAACGCCGGCGCGGCCGCAGCGTGATCCAGTCGGTTGAGCTCGGTTACAAGGAAGCGAGCCGGACGATTTTCGAGGCCAACATGACGCACGGCATTTCGGGCGTCATCATGCTGCTGCTCGGCTCCGGCCCGGTGAAGGGTTTTGCCGTCGTCCTGCTGATCGGCATTGCGACATCGGTGTTCACCGCGGTGACCTTTACCCGAATGCTGGTCGTGCTGTGGGTGCGCAAGAACCGCCCCACCGAAATCAACATTTGATCGGCCGATAGATAAGATGCGCCTCCTGAAACTCGTCCCCGACAACACCAATATTGGCTTCGTTCGCCTTCGCTATTGGGCGTTCGGGCTGACCGCTTTGCTGTCGGTGCTCGCGCTGGCCACGGTGCTCGTCTATCGGCTCAATCTCGGCGTCGATTTCGTCGGCGGCCTAATGATCGAGGAAAAATTCGAGACTGCGCCGTCGCTAGACAAGCTGCGCACCTCGATCGACCGGCTCGGCCTTGGCGAGGTTCGCCTGCAGCAGTTCGGCGATCCCAAGACCGTGTCGTTGCGCCTGCCGCCACCCAAGAGCGACGACAAGGGCGCAACCGATGCGGTGGTGAAGAAGGTGCAACAGGCGATTGACCGCGATTTCCCCGGTGCCAAATTTTCCAAGCAGGACGCGGTTTCGGGCAAGGTATCGAACGAACTGATCTGGAAGGGGGCGGCCGCCGTGCTGCTCGCGGTGCTGGGCATCGGCTTGTTTGCGATCTTCCGCTTTGAATGGCAATTCGGCGTGTCGACCGTCGTCGCGATCGTCCACGACGTGTTGATGACGCTGGGTTTCTTCGCGATCACGCAGCTCGAATTCGACCTCAATATCGTTGCGGCCGTGCTGACGATCATCGGCTATTCGATCAACGACAAGATCGTCATCGACGACCGTATCCGCGAGAATATGCGGCGTTACCGCAAGATGGACATGCGTGAGATCATCGATCTGTCGGTCAACGAAACACTGCCGCGCACGGTGATGACATCGCTGACGATCCTGATCGCGCTCGTCGCGCTGCTGATGTTCGGCGGGCACGTGCTGCGCGGTTTTACTGCCGCGATGATCCTGGGCATTTTCGTCGGCACCTATTCGTCGATCTATGTGTCGTCGTCGCTGCTGATCACGCTTGGCCTTCGCGCCGATCCGGAGCTCGAAAAGCCGGCCGCCGCGATCAGCAATGCCGAGCGGGTCGCGCCGAAGGACCTGCCCTGAGCTACCCGAAATGAGGGGCCAGCGATGAGGATGGAGCGAGAGCCCGGTGCGGTCGGCCCCATGATCCGGGGCTTTTCGGGCGGCGGCTTTCGCATCGACGACAATGTCTACACGGCATTGTTGATCACCCCGCTGCGCGCCGATGGCTGGTCGCCGCCGCCGATCGAAGCGCTCGATGCGGCCGCATTGGCGCCATTGCTGGCGCTCGATCCGCCACCCGAATTCATCCTGCTCGGCACAGGCAGCCGACTGGTCCTGCCGCCGCGCGCGCTGGTCGATGCCTGCGAGGCGATTGGTATCGGCGTGGAACCGATGGACAGTCGTGCCGCCGCGCGCGCCTGGGGCGTGCTGAGACAGGAAGGCCGCTGGATCGCAGGGGCGCTCTATCCGTTCTGACGGGCACGGCAAATCATGCTCGACGTGCGGTGGCGTCCCGCTATCATCAGTGAAAAGCAGAATAGCCCTTCAGGAGAGAGCAACATGAAGTTCGTCGCCACCGCATTGCTGGCCGCCAGCGCAATTGCCGCGCCCGCCGTTGCGCAGACCGCGCCCCCCCCGGTCGCCGCCAACGATTATACGCAGGACGCGACATGGCTTTGCCGCCCCGGTCGCACCGATGCGTGCTCCGCCAACCAGAATGCGACGGTCATTAAAGCCGACGGCAGCCGCAGCATCGAGGTGTTCAAGGCGGCGGCAGCACCCAAATTCGATTGCTTCTATGTCTACCCGACCGTCTCGCTCGACCCGACGCCCAACAGCGACATGAACGCCGGGATCGCGGAGAACCAGGTCGCCGCGTTCCAGGCGGCGCGCTTCGCCAAATATTGCCGCGTCTATGCGCCGCTCTACCGCCAGGTGACGCTCACCGCGCTGCAGGCGCTGATGGCGGGCAAGGCGGCAGCGCCCGATCGCGCGCTTGCCTATGCCGATGTGAAGGCGGCGTGGACCGACTATCTGGCGCGCGACAACAAGGGGCGCGGCGTCGTGCTGATCGGGCACAGCCAGGGATCGGGCATTTTGAAGGTGCTGATGCAGCAGGAAATCGACGGCAAGCCTGTCCAGAAACAGCTGATCTCGGCGATGTTGCTTGGCACCAATGTGGCCGTCCCTGCGGGCAAAGATGTCGGCGGCGATCTGAAATCAATAACGCTGTGCCGACGCGACAGCCAGACGGGCTGCCTGATTACCTATGTCAGTTTCCGCGCCGATGCGCCGCCACCCGAGAATAGTCGGTTCGGGGTGGTGCCGCAGACCGGGATGATGGCCGCCTGCACCAATCCGGCCGCACTCGCCGGAACGGCAAAGGCAGTGTCCGATAATTATCTTGGCGCAACCGGTGCCGGCCTCGCCAGTGCGACGCAGGGCCCTTGGACGAAGGACGGCGCGCCCGTCACCACGGCCTTTGTCAAAGCGCCGGGGCTCATTTCCACGCAATGCGCGACCAGCGGCAAATTCAGCTATCTGGCCGTGACCGTGAATGCCGACCCCGCCGATCCGCGCACAGACACAATCGTCGGCGATGTATCGGTGCTGGGCAAGATCCTGCCCGACTGGGGCCTCCACCTGATCGACATGCCCGTCGCGATGGGCAATCTGGTGGAATTGTCGAACAAGCAGGCGACGGCGTGGCTGGCCAGGCCCAAGCGTTAGACTTGACTTCAATCCCGTTGAAGCACCTCAGCTTCCGTTCGCCATGAGCGAAGTCGAAGCCTGTCCTGAGCGCCTGCCTTAGCAGGCAGTCGAAGGGGGCTGCCCTTCTTTTCGACCGTAGACAAGAAACGGCAGGGCTTCGACAAACTCAGCCCGAACGGCGGCTTTCTAACGGCTCAACCGGTGATCCGCATAAAATGGTCATAAAGCGCGGCGGTGTTCGCTTCCCAGGTAAAACGCTGGGCGCCGCGCTGCACCGCCTCGGGCGCGGGTGGACGCGCGATCAGCTCGGCGATGGCGGCTGAAAATGCGGTCGCATCGCGGGGGACGATCCGCCCATAGGACGGGTCGCTCACCACTTCGGCCGCCCCGCCGGCATTGGTGATGACGATCGGTGTGCCGCACGCCAGCGCCTCCACCCAGGCATTGGCGAGGCCCTCGGACGCGGACGCCAGTGCCATCACGTCTGCTGCTGCAAGCAACGCCGGCAGATCGGCATGCGGCACCGCGCCGAGCAGCCGCACCCGCTCGCCCAGGCCTGCCCGTGCGATCCGCGCCTCGAGCGCGCCACGTGCCGGCCCTTCCCCGGCGATCATCAGCGTGACGCCGGGAAGGCCAGCGACCGCGTCGATCACGATATCATGTCCCTTGCGATCGACGAGCGCGCCGAGTGACACGATCAACGGCCCCGCCACCCCCAGCGCCGCCTTTGCCGCCAAGCGATCCACGGCCACGAATTTCGCCTGATCGACGCCGGTATAATGAACGGTGATCCGCTCCGCCGGCAGCCCGATCGCAACCATGTCGTCGCGCATCGCCTGCGACACCGCGAGCAAGCCCGCTGCCGCGTGCCCCGCCGCGCGAACCGCCTGGGCGGTCGCACCGTGACCCCAGAGATGGATATCGGCACCGCGCGCCTTGATCGACACAGGAACGCCGAAATGACGCCCGAGCGCGATTGCGGCCGGCCCGTCGGGGAAGAAGAATTCTGCGTCGATCACGTCGAAGGCGAAGGTCCGGCGCATCTCGGTGAGCAACGGCACCAGCCGGCGCACCATGTTGCGGGCATGAAAACGCCCGCCGGTTGCAGGCCAGGTGACGAACCGCGGGCGCCTGACGTCGAGCCCTTTCCAGGTCTCACGCCCGGGCACGCCCTCGAAGCCGCGATAACGCGGATGGCTCGACAATGGCCAGGGCGGCACCCCCAGCGGCGCGACGACGCGCAGATCGACCTCCGGATGCGCGGCAAGCCCCAAGGTCTGACGCTCGACGAAGATGCCGAAATTGGGCCGGCTCGCATCGGGAAACAAGCTGGCGAGGGTGAGGACGCGGAGCATGCCCAGCGTCATAGCGCAGGCTGGTTAACGCCGCACGACCGGCGCGCATTCAGCGCCGCGCAAACGCCTCGATCCGCTGATCGCCGGGATAGGCGAACAGCAGGTCGGCGCCGTCGCTCGCGCTGATCGTCGCCTCGTCAGTGATCGTCAGGCACTGGCCCGCCTGCCATTCGACCCCTTCGACAACGCCATTGCCGGTGAGCGGCACGAACCAGCCGATCATCCCCGGCGGGAGCGTCACGTCGATCTCGCCGCCCGACCAGCGTTCGAGCACGAATTTTGGCCCTTGCGCCAGGATGCTGCGGCCATCGCCGATCGCACCGGGCGCGCCCTGCGCCACGAACGGCACCGCATCGCTCACGCCCACCGCCGCTTCAAGATGCAGCTCGCGCTGGCTGCCGTAATCATAGAGGCGATACGTTAGATCGACATTCTGCTGCACCTCGACCAGCGTGATCCCAGCGCCGATCGCATGCACCGTACGCGCGGGCGAATAATAGAAATCGCCTGCCTTCACCGGTTTCCAGTCGAGCAGATGTTCGATGCTGCCATCGAGCGCGGCGGCGCGCAGATCGGCAGGCGCAACCGGCGCCAATGTGCCGAGCGCGATCGTCGAGTTGGGTTCGGCCGCCAGCACCACCCACGCCTCGTCCTTACCACGCGGATAGCCGGTCTCGCGCGCACTGGCATCGTCGGGATGCACCTGCACCGACAGTTTTTCGCTGGTGAACAGGTATTTGACGAGCAGATCAGGCTGCGCATCGCCCGGCGTCTGGAACCAGACTTCTCCGATCGGCGCACCGTCTGCCGCCGGGTCAACAAAGCCTGGCCACAGATGATGCCGCCCCCAGGGTTTCTCGACACGCTTGGTTTCGAGCAGGGTCGCGGGCATTGGCTATCCTTTCGGGTCGACGCAGGGATTAGCGTGAACGCCCGACCGCCGACAAGCGATCCCGGCGGGCGAGTGCCCACCGCACAAAACGCCATCGCTGAAAAAACATTGTTCGGATGGCGCCCGCTCGGCTAATGAACACAGCCATGCGTATCCGCCCGTCCAAATTCATCGCGTCCCGTGCCACCGCGCTGGCGCTCGTCGCCATCGTTGCTCTGCCGATCGCGGGGTGCGCGAACAACAAGTCAAAGGGCGACATTCCCTATATCGCGCGCGACGTCGGCACGCTTTATGGCACCGCCAAGCGCCAGCTCGATCGCGGTCGCTACAAGGAGGCGGCACAGTTGTTCGACGAGGTCGAGCGGCAGCATCCTTACTCCATCTGGGCGCGCCGCGCGCAGTTGATGAGCGCGTTCGCTTATTATCTCGACGGCACATACGCCAAATCGATCGAATCGGCGCAGCGGTTCCTGGCGGTGCACCCCGGCAACCGCGATGCGCCCTATGCCTATTATCTGATCGCGCTTGGCTATTACGAGCAGATTTCGGACGTGACCCGCGATCAGAAGATCACCCAGCAGGCGCTCGATGCGCTCGGCGAGCTCAGCCGGCGGTATCCGACGACGCGCTATGCCGCCGATGCGCGGTTGAAGATCGATCTCGTCCGCGATCACCTTGCCGGCAAGGAAATGGAGATCGGGCGCTTCTATGAAACCCGCGCCGAATGGCTTGCGGCGACGTTGCGGTTCCGCCGCGTGGTCGATCAATATCAGACGACGACGCACGTGCCCGAGGCGCTGATGCGGCTGACCGAGACCTATCTGGCGCTCGGCATTCGTGAAGAGGCGAACAAATCGGCCGCGGTGCTGGGGGCCAATTATCCGGGATCGATCTGGTATCAGCAGGCATATAAGCTGATCGAAAAACATCCGCCGGTCGTCACCAAGGCGGGCGCCTGAACACAGCCGCCCTGCCCGCCTGGCCTGCCGCCTAGGAACCCGGCGATGCTGACCGCGCTTGCCATTCGCGATGTCGTGCTGATCGAGGCGCTCGATCTCGATTTCGGCGCCGGTCTCGGCGTGCTGACCGGGGAAACCGGCGCGGGCAAATCGATCCTGCTGGATGCCCTGGGGCTTGCGCTTGGCGGGCGCGGCGACAGCGGGCTCGTCCGCCAAGGTGCTGCCCAGGCCGTCGTCACCGCCAGCTTCGACCCGCCTGTCATCGGTGGCCCGGTCGCGGCTTTGCTCGAACTGAACGGGCTCGACTTCGATCCTGGCGAGCCGCTGCTCATCCGGCGCATCGTGAAGGTTGATGGGGGCAGCCGGGGTTTCGTCAACGATCAGCCGGCGTCTGCCGGGCTGTTGCGCGAGCTGGGCGGGCATCTTGTCGAAATCCACGGCCAGCATGATGATCGCGGGCTGCTCGCACCCGCCGGCCACCGGGCGCTGCTCGATGCCTTCGGGCGCATCGACACGCGCCTTGTCGCCGATGCGCACCGGGCGTGGCGCGCGGCGGTGGTTGCCCTGGCGGCGGCATGCGAGGAGCTGCAGACGGTCGAGCGCGATCGCGAATGGCTCGAGCATGCGGTTGGCGAACTGACCGCGCTTGCCCCTGAGCCCGGCGAGGAGGAAATTCTCGCCACCCGCCGCGCCGCCATGCAGCGCGGCGAAAAGATCGCTGGCGACATGCAGGCGATCGCCGATCTGCTCGACGGATCGGAAGGGGGACTGGCCCGCTTGCGCCAGGCCGCGCGCGTGCTGGAACGGATCGCCGAGGATCATCCCGCGCTTGCCGAAGCGCTCGCCGCGATCGACCGGGCCATCAACGACGGCGCTGACGCACAGACGCTGGTCGATACCGCCGCCGATGCGCTCGCCTTCAACCCCGCACAGCTCGAGGCGGACGAGACCCGCCTGTTCGAGCTGCGCGCGATTGCCCGCAAGCACCGCGTCCAGCCCGATGATCTGGCCGAACTGACCGCGACGCTTGCCGCGCGGCTGGAACGGATCGAAAGCGGCGGCGCGGGCATTGCCGCGCTCGAACGCTCGCTGGCCGACGCGGACAAAGCCTATCGCCGGGAGGCGACGGCGCTGACGCTCGCCCGCACCGAAGCCGCCGCCCGGCTCGATGCCGCCGTCAAGGCCGAGCTGGCGCCGCTGAAACTCGACGCCGCGCGCTTTCGCACCGTCGTCGCGCCGCTTGGCGAGGATATGTGGTCGGCATCGGGGCAGGACCGGGTGGAGTTCGAGATTTCGACCAATCCCGGCGCGCCGTTTGCGCCACTGGTCAAGATCGCAAGCGGCGGCGAACTTTCCCGTTTCATCCTCGCGCTGAAAGTGTCGCTGGCCGAGCGCGGTGGCGCGGCGACAATGATCTTCGACGAAATCGATCGTGGCGTCGGCGGTGCCGTGGCGAGCGCAATCGGCGAGCGCCTGGCAAGGCTGGCGCAGGGCACGCAGTTGCTGGTGGTGACTCACAGCCCGCAGGTCGCCGCGCGCGGGCAGCATCATCTGCTGATCGCAAAGACGCATGATGGCATCGTGACGCGCACGAGCGTCCGCCCGCTGGACGAGGACGAACGGCGCGAGGAAATCGCGCGGATGCTGTCTGGCGCTTCGGTGACCGATGAAGCGCGCGCGCAGGCGGCAAGGCTGCTGGAAATGGCCTGAAGCCTGCGGCATTGTCGGCACCGGTCGAGGGCGAGCGTGGCGGGGGGGGATTCGGACGATGAGGGGACATTTCTGGCGGCGCACGCTGGCAATCATATTGTTCTTCAACGCCGCACTGTCGGTACCCGGGTCGCTCGCCTTCATCGTCGCCGCCGCCATGGCGTTCGATGCGCCGGGATCGATGAACGATCCGACCGCGTGGCTCGGTGCCGGGCTGATGCTGGCGACGCCGGTCGTCGTCATCACCGATGCGACGCTGGCGCTCGGCGCTTGGCGTCGGGACGATCCGCGCCTGCTCGCGCTTGCGGCGGCGCTGTGCCTCGGCTGGTGCCTCACCTTATGGCTCGCCGCTGGCTTTCCGCCGTGGATGGCCTTTCCCGGACCGCTGATCCTGACGGCCTATTTCGATGCATGACCAGACCCCATTGCCGGGCAACGACGCCGAAGCCGAAGCCGAGCTCGAGCGGCTCGCGCGCGAAATCGCGTATCACAACCGGCGCTATCACACCGATGACGCGCCCGAGATTTCGGACGCCGACTATGACGGGCTGGTCCGCCGCAATGCCGCCATCGAGGCCGCCTTCCCACACCTGATCCGCAACGATTCACCGAGCCAGGTCGTCGGTGCGGCACCCGCTGCACACCTTGCCAAGGTGGCGCACGCCCGACCGATGTTCAGCCTCGACAATGCATTCAGCGAAGACGATGTCGGCGATTTCCTCGGCCGCGTCCGGCGCTTCCTGTCGCTCGCCGATGACGAGGATGTAGCGATCACCGCAGAGCCCAAGATCGACGGGCTTTCCTGCTCGATCCGCTATGAACAGCGCCACCTCGTCCGCGCGCTGACGCGTGGCGACGGCCAGGTGGGCGAGGATGTGACCGCCAATGTCCGCACCATTGCCGATATTCCCGCGACCCTGCCGGAAGGCGCGCCCGATATCTTCGAGGTGCGCGGCGAGGTCTATATGGACAAGGGCGCCTTTGCCGACCTCAACACCCGATTGCTGGCCGAGGCCGACGACCCCGACAAGGCGCGGCAGTTCGCCAACCCGCGCAACGCCGCCGCCGGATCGCTCCGCCAGAAAGACCCTGCCGTCACTGCCGGCCGCCCTTTGCGTTTCTTCGCCTGGGGCTGGGGCGAAACGAGTGCGCTCCCCGGCGATACGCAAAGCGCCGTCGTCGCCGCGATCCGCGCATGGGGTTTTCCCGTCACCCAGCAATTCAGCGCGGGCGGCACGTTCGAGCAGGCACTTGGCGTTTACAAGTCGATCGAGGCCGAACGCGCCGACCTGCCCTTCGACATCGACGGCGTCGTCTACAAGATCGATCGGCTCGACTGGCAGGCGCGGCTTGGCTTTGTCGGCCGCGCGCCGCGCTGGGGGCTGGCGCACAAATTTCCCGCGCAACAAGCGCAGACGACGCTCAACGCGATCGATATACAGGTCGGGCGGACGGGCAAGCTCACGCCCGTCGCGCGGCTCGAACCCGTTACCGTCGGCGGCGTCGTCGTCACCAACGCGACGCTCCACAATGCCGACGAGATTGCCCGGCTGAATGTGTGGCCCGGCGACCGGGTGGTGTTGCAACGCGCGGGCGACGTTATCCCGCAGATCGTCGAGAACCTGTCGCGCGATGAAAGCCGCGGCATCTGGCCCTTCCCCACACGCTGCCCCGAATGCCAGTCGGATGCGGTGCGCGAGGAGGGCGAGGTCGATATCCGCTGCACCGGCGGGCTGATCTGCCCGGCACAGCGCATCGAGCGGCTGCGCCATTTCGTGTCGCGCGGTGCGCTCGATATCGACGGGCTCGGCGACAAGACGGTTCGCGAGTTCTTCGGGCTTGGCTGGCTCCACAGTCCCGCCGACATCTTCCGCCTCGCCGCCCACCGCGACGAAATGCTGACGCGCGAAGGCTGGAAGGACAAATCGGTCGACAATCTGCTCGCGAGCATCGAGGCGCGGCGTAACCCCGATCCTGCCCGTTTCCTGTTCGGGCTCGGCATTCGCCATGTCGGTAGCGTCACTGCGCGCGATCTCGTCAAGGCGTTCGGCACGGTGGAGGCGGTGGCTGATGTCGCGACCCGCGCGCATGATGATCCCTCGGCACTTGCCGAACTGACGGCGGTGGAGGGGATCGGCCCGGTGGTGGGAAAGGCGCTCGTCGCCTTCTTCGCCGAAGCGCACAACCGGGACGCCTGGGATGATCTGCTGAGCGAGGCGCGCCCCGAACCCTTTATTGCCAATATCCGCGCGTCGCGCGTCACCGGCAAGACAATCGTCTTCACCGGCAGCCTGGAGACGCTGAGCCGCGACGAGGCAAAGGCGCAGGCAGAGGCGCTGGGTGCGCGCGTTGCCGGATCGGTATCGGCAAAGACCGACCTGATCGTCGCCGGCCCGGGGGCGGGATCAAAGCTGAAAAAGGCGGCGGAACTGGGCATCGAGGTGATCGATGAAGCCGGCTGGAAGGCAATCGTCGCCCCGTCCTGACAAGCAATGCTGTGATGCTTTTTTGCAACGCAGCATAACTGGAATGCGACCGAATCGTTAAGCACCGCTCACTGTCATCCAACCGAAATAAAAGGGCTGCATGGGCGTCGGGACGGTGAAGTTCACCGCTAGACTGACGACTCGATGTCTCAAGGGGAAAACAATGCGTAATCAGCTATTTATGGGCGTTGCTATTGCTGCGCTGATGATTCCTGCCGCAGCCAGCGCGCAGGAAACCACATCGATCATCCGTGGCGCAGTCACATCGAACGGCGCCCCGGTGAGCGGTGCCACGCTGGTGATTACGCACGTGCCGTCGGGCACAGTATCACGCACGGCCACCGATTCGTCGGGCGGGTTCAATGCAACCGGCCTGCGCTCGGGCGGCCCCTACACGATCGAAGTAACGAGCGATCAGGGCAACACCCAGATCAGCGACATCTATGCCGTTGTCGGCCAGCCTTATGATCTGCCGATCGACGTTTCGACTTCAACGGGCGCGGACATCGTCGTCACGGCATCGTCGATCAAGGGCGCCGGCGTTTCGTCGGACGGCCCGCAGACGGTGTTGAACGCGGTCGACATCGCCAAGGTCGCCTCGGTCAACCGCGACATTCGCGACATCGAGCGCCGCGATCCGTTCGCCTCGATCGATCTCACCAACAGCCGCGCAGTTTCCTTCGCCGGCACCAACCCACGCTTCAACCGCTTCACCATCAACGGTGCGCAGGTTGGCGACACCTTCGGCCTCAACCCCGATGCGAGCCCCACCCGCCGTGGCCCGATCCCCTTCGACGCGCTTGGCCAGGTCTCGGTTTCGGTTGCGCCTTATGACATCCGCCAGACCAACTTCCAGGGCGGCGTCATCGATGCGCAGCTCGCGTCGGGCACCAACTCCTACCACCTGAACGGCTTTTACTCGCAGAGCACCGATGGCCTGCAGGGGGACAACATCCAGGGCATCAAGATCAATCTGCCCAAGTACAAGAGCGAAACCTACGGCGCGACCGCGTCGGGGCCGATCATCAAGGACAAGCTGTTCATCGCCGGCTCTTATGAGCGCAACACCGATCCCCGGCCGCTGACACCGGGTTCGGTTGCGCAGGTGCCGAACCTGACACAGGCGCAGCTGACCCAGATCCAGCAGATCGCGCAGACTGTCTACAACTACAACACTGGCGACATTCTTGCCGTCACCAACAATCTCGACGAGAAATTCTCGGTCAAGGTCGACTGGAACATCACCGACGGCCAGCGCTTCTCGCTGAGCTACGTCAATTCCTATGACGCGCAGGACAATCCGCAGAATTCCAGCACATCGACGACTTCGCCGTCGATCGGCCTTGCCTCAAACGGCTATCGCCTTACCGAGCTGCTCCGTGTCGGCATTGCCCAGTTGAACTCCGACTGGACCGACACCTTCTCGACCGAAGCGCGCTTCAGCTACAAGGCCTACACGCGCGGCCAGGACCCCGAATTGGGTCGCGGCTTTGCGCAGTTCATCGTTTGCACCGCGCCTACCAGCGTGCTGAACGCTGCACAGGGCAACCAGCTGACATCGTGCGGCACCGGCAACCCGACGGTTGCTTTCGGTCCCGATATCAGCCGCCAGACCAACGCGTTGTTCACCGACACCTATGACGGCTCGTTCGTCGCACGCTTCAAGGCCGGCAACCATGATTTCAAGGCGCTGGTCCAATATGTCGAAAACCGGACGACCAATGCCTTCCTGCAACGCAGCGCCGGCGCCTATTATTTCGACTCGATCGCCGATCTGCAGGCCCGCACGGCGAGCCAGTTCGATTATGCCAACGCGCTGACCCTCAATCCAAGCGATACCAACGCCAGCTTCCGTTATGGCGAATGGTCGGCGGGTATCCAGGACGACTGGCAGATCCGTCCCAATCTGCGCATCACCGGTGGCTTGCGCTACAATCTCTACGCATCGTCGGATCAGGTCGGTCTGAACAATTCGTTCGTTGCGCGCTACAGCTTCCCCAACACCAACAGCTTCAACGGGCTCAATTCGTTCGAGCCGCGCTTGAGCTTTGACTGGAAGCCGGTCTCGAACCTCAAGCTGCGTGGCGGCGTCGGCGTCTTCGCCGCCGGCACGCCGGACATCTACTTCTCGAATTCCTATTCAAACACCGGTGCCAACCAGAACCGCATCGCCGCCGTGATCCGGGCAACCCCAACCGGCGGCAATGCCGTGACCTGCACTGCGCCCTATACCGGCGCCAATGCAGCGATCTGCACCGCCGCACTCAACAATGTTCAGGGCACGCTCGGCACGATCCCGGCCGCTGTGAACACCTTCCTGACGACCAACCTTGCCTCGCTGGCCACCGCTGGCACGGCCTCGGTCGATCCGCGGTTCCGCATTCCTTCGCAGACACGTGCAACGCTGTCGGCCGATTATCGCTTCTTCGGGATCGACTTCGGCGCCGACTATCTGTTCTCGAAGGTCAATTCGGGCGTGACCTTCACCGATCTGCGCTCGGGCCGCATCGGCTCGCTGCCGGATGGTCGCGCGCGCTACAACTTCGTGCCGACGCCGGGGGTTACCGGGCAGACGGTGGACACGAATTCCGACATTCAGATCACGAACACCGGCCAGGGTCGCAGCCACATCTTCGTGTTGCGCGCCGAAAAGGAGTTCAAGAATCTCGGGATCACGCTCAACGGCAGCTACACATGGCAGGACGTGAGGGACGTCAGCAATGCGACATCGTCGGTCGCCGCATCGCTCTATAATGCGCAGCCGACGATCGATCCGAACAATGCCGCCTACGGCGTTAGCGCCGACCAGATCAAATGGCAGTTCAAATACGGCATCGGCTATGATCATGCCTGGTTCCGCGATTACCGGACGATCATCCAGCTGTTCGGTGAAACCCGCGCGGGCCGCCCCTACAGCTTTACTGCCCAGGATACGACGGCAGGTCGTTCGGCAGTGTTCGGCACGCTCGGCAACAACAACAAGTATCTGCTCTACGTCCCGACGAGCACGACCGACCCGCTGGTCAGCTATGACAATACGACCACGCAGGATTCGCTCAATACGCTGATCAACAACACCAACCTGAAGAACTATCGCGGCCGTATCGCGGACAAGAACATCGCCCGCGCGCGCGCCAATACCCGCATCGATCTTCACCTCGAGCAGGAAATCCCGACCTTTATCGGCAAGTCGCGGATCAGCCTGTATGCGGATATCGAAAACCTGCCCAACCTGCTCAACCGCGATTGGGGTGGCGTCACGCAGGTCGGCTTCCCGGCCACCGCAACGATCGTTCAGGTTGCCTGCTTGAGTGCAGCGGTCCCAACCGGCACGCCGGTCGGCAATATCGGTGCAGCGGCGCCCGTGGGCGGTGTTGCAGCGGTCAACACCAATCCGACCCAGGCCTGCACGCAGTATCGCTATTCGGCATTCCGCGATGCGAGCCAGACGCTGACCAACGATATCTCGCTTTACCTCATCCGCCTCGGCGTGCGAGTGAAGTTCTAAGCGTAACGACACCTAGAAGTGGCCGATCGCCGCCTCCTGAAAAGGGGGCGGCGATTTGCTTTGGGGGCCAGCGCGGTCGAGACAAAAAAAGGCCACCCCGGTCGGGACGGCCCTTTTTATTGTTGTTGCTTACCGGCCCGGTTCAGGCGGCTTCGGCGATCTTTGCGTAGATGCTGCGCACTGGGCGCGCCATCACCCGCGCGACCATCGGTTCAAAGAAGCTCAAAGGCGCGCTTTCGTAATTCGGATCGAACGCCGACTGGTCATATTTCTCGCAGAATTCGGCACACGCCTCGAAATGCGGGTGGCCGCGATATTGCTCGCGCAGGTCGCGGTCCATGCCAAGATAGTGGAAATAATAATAGCCCTGGAACACGCCGTGATTGTTGGCGATCCAGTGTAGTTCCTCGCTGACGAAGGGGCGCAGCATGGCCGCAGCAATCTCAGGATGATTGAAGCTGCCGAGGGTATCGCCGATATCGTGAAGCAGGGCAGTGACCACATAGGCCTCATCACGGCCGTCGCGGTGCGCGCGAGTCGCCGTCTGCAGCGAATGTTCGAGCCGGTCGACCGGAAAGCCGCCATAATCGCCGTCGAGCAGCTTCAGATGCGTCAGGACGCGCGAGTGGAGCCCCTTTGAAAAATCGTTGAAATGGGTGGCGATCGTCTGCCAGTCCGCCTGCGTACCCTCGGTCATCGCGGTAAACTGGGCGCGCTCACCGCCGTCATGGGGGGGCGTATCGTTGCCATCGCTCATCATCACTCTCCTTGCACACACCGGCTTACGCCTCTTTGCCGATATTTGTCAGCCGGTATAAGAGGGGCGATGCCCGCCCGCCCTGCGACCGCCCGCCGCCGATGAGCGCCTTGCCCAAGCCAACGGTGTTTTCGCGCCCGTTTTTTGAACAGAAGAACCGCGCCTTCTGGATGCTGCAGGCGGCGGGGTGGAGCGGCTATCTGGTGCTGCGGTCGGTGTCGAGCATATCCAACGGGCTGTCGTTTGCCGTCATCGTCGCGGTCGCGATCGAATCGATCATCGGCTATTGCATCACGCTGCTGCTATCGACGCTGTACGGCTATTATCGCACCTTGCCGCGGATCAGCCTGGTGCTGCTGACGGTGATGACGCTGGCGATCGCCACCGGGCTTTACGCCGTGCTCGACGCCTTTTCCTTCTCGTTCATCAAGCTCGATAATCCGGGCATCAATCTCAGCCTGGTACTGGGCACGATCTTCCTCAACTTCACCGTGCTCGCCGGCTGGACCGCGCTGTATTTCGGGATCAATTTCTATCTGATCGTCGAGGATCAGATCGATCAGCTCGAAAAGCTCGGCTCGCAGGCATCATCGGCGCAATTGGCGATGTTGCGCTATCAGCTCAATCCGCATTTCCTGTTCAACACGCTCAATTCGATCTCGACGCTGGTGCTGCTCAAGCAGACCGAGCGAGCCAACGCGATGCTGAGCCGGTTGTCCTCGTTCCTGCGCTACACGCTCGCCAACGAACCAACCGCGCACGTCACGATCGCGCAGGAGGTCGAGACTCTGAAGCTCTATCTCGAAATCGAGAAGATGCGGTTTGAGGAGCGGCTCCGCCCGAGCTTTGCGATCGATCCGAAGGTGGCCAAGGCGCGGCTGCCCTCACTGCTGCTCCAGCCGCTGGTTGAAAATGCGATCAAATATGCCGTCACCCCGCGCGAGGACGGCGCCGAAATTAACGTGCGCGCGCGGCTGAACGGAGAACGGGTGCAGATCAGCGTATCCGACACCGGCCCCGGCTTGAGCGAAACTAAATTGCAGCCCAGCCTTTCAACCGGGGTCGGGCTTGCCAATATCAGGGAAAGGTTGGCGCAGGCTTATGGGCCCGACCACAAAATCGAGACGCGATCGAACCCCGGGGGCGGTTTCAGGGTGGAGATCGAAATTCCGTTCCAGCTCGAGGAACCGACGAAAGAGGCCGCATGACGATCCGAACGATATTGGTCGATGACGAAACCCTGGCGATCCAGGGCCTGCAATTACGGCTGGAGCCACATGCGGATGTCGAGATCATCGACACCTGCGTCAATGGTCGCGAAGCGATCCGCAGTATCAAGACGCACAAGCCCGATCTCGTATTTCTCGACATCCAGATGCCCGGATTTGACGGGTTTTCGGTCGTACAGGGGCTGATGGAGGTCGAGCCGCCGCTGTTCGTGTTCGTCACTGCCTATTCCGATCACGCGATCCGCGCGTTCGAGGCGCAGGCGATGGATTATCTGATGAAACCCGTCGAGGAGTCGCGGCTCGCCGACACGCTCGACCGGGTGCGGCAGCGGATGACCGAGAAGCGCGGTGCCGAAGAGATCGACCGACTGATGGAAGTGCTCGCCGAAGTGGCCCCCGATGCCGCCGCCGAAATGCACGACAGCGGCGATCAAATGTCGGCCAATCGCTTTGAAAAGCTGATCAACATCAAGGATCGTGGCCAGATTTTCCGGGTCGATGTCGATACGATCGAACGGATCGATGCCGCTGGCGATTATATGTGCATCTACACCGGCGACAACACGCTGATCCTGCGCGAGACGATGAAGGATCTCGAAAAACGCCTCGATCCGCGTCGTTTCCAGCGCGTCCACCGCTCGACGATCGTCAACCTCGATCTCGTCAAGGAAGTGAAGCCGCACACCAATGGCGAGTGCTTCCTGGTTCTCCAGTCGAATGCGCAGGTAAAGGTGAGCCGCAGCTACCGCGATGTCGTTGCGCGGTTCGTTCATTGACCATGGGAGACGTGCCGGTGTCCGATAAGTTTGCGACTTTTGCCAAGCTCCATGTGCCCGGCACGCCGCTGATCCTGTTCAACGTGTGGGATGCGGGCAGTGCCGTCGTCGCCGAGCGGGCGGGCGCGAAGGCGATTGCGACGGGGAGTTGGTCGGTCGCGGCGGCCCAGGGCTTTCACGATGCCGAAGCGTTGCCGATGGCGCTTGCGATCGACAATGCGCGGCGGACGGTGGCGGCGACGTCGCTCCCCGTCAGCATCGATTTCGAGGGCGGCTATGCAACCGATGCCGATGCGACCGCAGCCAACATGGCAGCTTTAGCCAGCACAGGCGCGATCGGGTGCAATTTTGAGGATCAGATCATCGGCGCACCAACGCGGGTACTTCACACGGTTGCCGATCAGGCGGCGAGGATCGCGGCGAGCCGCGCCGCCACGGGCGCGGATTTCTTTATCAACGCGCGAACGGACATCTTCCTTGTCAATCCCGCTGCCTCGCATGACGCGGCCATGGCCGATGCCGCGATCGAACGGGCGCATGCTTATGCAACCGCTGGTGCAAACGGGTTCTTCGTGCCCGGGTTGATCAATCTCGCGCTGTTGGAACGCGTCTGTGCGGCATCGCCGCTACCCGTGAATGTGATGGCCTTTGCCGGCGCACCTGCGGCGACGGATTTGGCGGCTGTGGGCGTTGCCCGGATCAGTCACGGTCCGGGGCCATATCGGTTGGCGATGGCGGCGTTCGAGGCCGCTGCCAGAACGGCATTCGGCGAGGCTTAAGCCGCGTCGTCGTCGCTTTCGCCCGCGGGCCGTTCGAACCACGCCTCGACTTCGCCGTTGAGCTTCAACGCGAGCGGTTGACCGTGGCGATCGACCTTCTTGCCGAGCGCCACGCGGATCCAGCCTTCGGACCGGCAATATTCCTCGACATCGTGGCGTTGATTGCCCTTGAATCGAATGCCGATGCCGCGCGACAGCGCCGCCTCGTCGAAAAAGGGGCTGCGCGGGTTGGACGAAAGCCGGTCGGGCGGGGTGTCTGTCGAGGTGTCGGTCATGGGCCGGGCTTCTGCGACAAGGCGCGGCAAATTGCCAGCCCCGCACTGCACGAAAAAGGGCGGCCCGGACATTCCCGGACCGCCCCGTATTCATGTCACCGGATCAGCGGCAAACGCGAACCAGCACGGGCTGGCGATAATAGCGGTCATAGCGGCGCTCGGTGTAGCAACGCGCGTACCGATCACGGTAGCTATAGGCGTAGTAACCGTCCTGCGGATAATAGCCGTGATCGCTGTAATAGCTGCGATCGTAATTCTGCGGATAGCCGCGATCATAATAATAGCTGTCGCGATAGCGATCATTGTTGCTGGCCAGCGCCGCGCCGATCGCCAGTCCGGCAATGCCGGCAACGACGGCGGTGCCGCCGCGATCATAGCCACCGCGACCATATCCGTGGCCATAACCGCCGTAGCTGCCATAACCGCCACGCCCATAACGCTGTGCTTCAGCCGGAGCGGCCGCCGTCAGCGCGGTCGCGGCGAGCGCGATGCCGAGGCCGACCTTCTTCATCATCGATTTCATCACCAATCTCCTCAAAGCATCGCCCTTACCGCCTTGCACCTAACGCGCATCGTGGGGAGCATGTTGCATCATCTGCCCGAGTCGCGCTGAACCGTTGCGGAATGGCGCGTTCATTTGTGGTTTAGCTTAAAAATGACGTTGAGGAAAATCGATGGCACGCTGGCTGATGAAGTCCGAACCCGAAAGCTATGGCTGGGCCCAGTTGGTCGCCGACGGCCGCACCGAATGGGACGGCGTGCGCAACAACGCCGCCCGGCTGCATCTGAAGGCGATGCAGGTCGGCGACGAAGCATTTCTGTATCACAGCGTGAGCGACAAGGCGGTGGTCGGCATCATGCGGATTTCGCGCGGCTGGCGTGAGGACGGGCCCGACGGCAAATGGGCCTCGGTCGAGGTGGAGCCCGTGCGCGCGCTGGCAACGCCAGTGTCGCTTGCCGACATCAAGGCAGAGCCACGCCTTGCCGACATGGAACTGATCCGCCAGTCGCGGCTGTCGGTGGCGCCGGTGCGCGATGCCGAATGGGCGGTGATCCTGGAGATGGCCGGCGAGCGATGAGCGGACCGCCGACGCTGATCCTCGTCTACAATGCCGATGGCGGCGTATTCGCGAGCCTCGCGGATGCCGCGCACAAGCTAATCTCGCCGGCCACCTATCCGTGTTCGCTCTGTGCGGTGACTTACGGCGCAGTGGCAATGAAGCGCGAGTGGCGGGCGTTTCTCGACACGCTGCCGATGCCCAAGCGCTTCTTCCACCGCGACGATTTCAAGGCAGCATGGCCGGCGTTGGACGTGGCGCTGCCGGCGATCCTGATCCAGCACGGTAACGCCGCGCCCGAACTGCTGCTCGGCCCTGAAGCGCTGAACACCCAGCGCTATGTCGCCATGCTCGCCGATGCGGTGCGCGCAGCACTCGCCGCGCACACCCAGGCAAGTTAGGCCGCGACCTTCGCGCGGCTCGCCTTCTTGCGCTCGTGCGGATCGAGATAGCGTTTGCGCAGCCGGATCGACTTGGGCGTCACTTCGACCAGTTCGTCATCGTCGATATAGGCGATCGCCTGTTCCAGCGTCAGCCGCCATGGTGGGGTGAGCCGGATCGCATCGTCCTTGCCTCCGCTCGCGCGGAAATTGGTCAGCGCCTTGGCCTTCATCGGGTTGACCTCGAGATCGTCGGTCTTGGCGTTCTCGCCGATGATCATGCCTTCGTAGAGCGCCTCGCCCGGGGCGACCATCATGATGCCGCGTTCCTCGAGCGGCCCCAGCGCATAGGCATTGGCCTCGCCCGAACCGTTGGAGATCAGCACGCCGTTCTTGCGACCATCGATCCGGCCCTTGTGGGGGCCATATTTCTCGAACAGCCGGTTCATGATGCCCGTGCCGCGCGTATCCGACAGGAATTCGCCGTGATAGCCGATCATCCCGCGCGCCGGCGCCGAAAAGGTAATGCGCGTCTTGCCGCCGCCCGATGGGCGCATGTCGGTCATCTCGGCCTTGCGAATGTTCATCTTCTCGACGACGGTGCCCGAATATTCCTCGTCGACATCGATGATGACGGTTTCATAGGGTTCGGTCTTGTTGCCCTGCTCGTCTTCCTTGAACAGCACGCGCGGGCGGCTGATGCCGAGTTCGAAGCCTTCGCGGCGCATCGTTTCAATGAGCACGCCGAGCTGCAATTCGCCGCGGCCCGCGACTTCATATGAATCGCGATCGTCGCTCTCGGTAACCTTGATCGCGACGTTCGATTCGGCTTCGCGGAACAGGCGGTCGCGGATCATGCGGCTTGTCACCTTGGTGCCCTCACGTCCCGCCATCGGCGAGTCGTTCACGGCAAAGCGCATCGACAGCGTCGGCGGATCGATCGCCTGTGCGTGCAGCGGCTCGGTCACGCTCGGGTCGCAAATGGTGTTGGCGACGGTCGCGACGGTAAGTCCGGCAAGGCTGATGATGTCGCCGGCACCCGCTTCATCCACCGGCACGCGCTCAAGCCCGCGAAACGCCATGATCTTCGACGCGCGGCCCGTCTCGACGATCTTGCCCTCGGGATCGAGCGCGTGGATCGGCATGTTGGTCTTCACCGAGCCCGAAAAGACGAGACCCGTCAGGATGCGGCCAAGGAAATTGTCGCGATCGAGCAACGTCACCAGGAACTTGAACGGCCCATCGGGATCGGCGGAGGGTGCGGGCACATGCTCGACGATCTTGTTGAACAGCGGATCGAGCGTGCCTTCGCGTACATCGGGATTGTCGCCGGCATAGCCATTGCGGCCCGACGCGAAGAGCACCGGAAAATCGAGCTGATCGTCATTCGCCTCAAGGCTGACGAACAGATCGAACACCTCGTCCAGCACTTCTTGCGCGCGCGCGTCGCTGCGATCGATCTTGTTGACGACGACGATCGGGCGCAGGCCGAGTGCAAGCGCCTTGCCGGTCACGAACTTCGTCTGCGGCATCGCGCCTTCAGCAGCATCGACCAGCAATATCACGCCATCGACCATCGATAGGATGCGTTCGACTTCACCGCCGAAATCGGCGTGGCCCGGGGTATCGACAATGTTGATCCGGGTCTTGTGCCCGTGATGATCGTCCCACTCGATCGAGGTGCACTTGGCGAGAATGGTGATCCCGCGTTCTTTTTCCAGATCGTTCGAATCCATCGCGCGCTCTTCGATGCGCTGATTGTCACGAAAGGTACCCGACTGGCGGAAAAGTTGATCGACCAGCGTTGTCTTGCCGTGATCGACGTGGGCGATGATCGCCACGTTGCGGAGGCTCATGAGATATCCTGATATATGTACGAGGGGTAGGGTTGGGGGGGCGCATAGCGCAAAATGGTGCGCTGCGCAAAGGCGACCGCGACCCGCGTTTGCCGGGGCATTGCCAAATGTCTACAGCGGCCAGCGATGAGCCTGTTGCGCCGCCTGATCCCCGATCGTTTCATCCTCCTCCTGGTGGCGACTCTCGTCATCGCGACGCTGCTGCCTGCGACCGGCACCGCGCTCACCGTCATCGGCTGGACGTCGAACGCCGCGATTTTCCTGCTGTTCTTTCTCCACGGCGCCCGGCTCAGCCCACAATCGGTCATGGAAGGCGCGCGGCGGTGGCGGTTGCAGGCGGTGATATTGGGGTTCGGCTATCTGGGCTTTCCGCTCGCGATGCTCGCGCTCAGCCCGGCGCTTCACGGCGTCTTTTCGCGCGAATTGCTGATGGGGCTGATCTTTCTCAGCGTGCTGCCGACAACGGTACAATCATCGATCGCCTATGCATCGATCGCGCGGGGCAACGTCGCCGCCTCTGTGATTGCGGCGGCGGCGTCGAACCTGATCGGCGTCGTGTTGACCCCGCTGCTGTTCGCCTTGCTTGCCAGCACGGCGTTCGGGCAGATTTCGGTTGGCGGCATCGGCAAGGTGGCGCTGCTTTTGTTGCTGCCCTTCGCGCTCGGCCAGTTGCTGCGATCCCGCGTGCTGCCGACGGTGCAGCGCCACGCGAAGCTGGCGGGAATGATGGACAAGCTGACGATCGTGCTGGCCGTATATGTCGCCTTTTCGGATGCAGCGACGCAGGGGCTGTGGCAGCGGGTCAGTGCCGCCCAGCTCGTCGGCCTTGCGCCACTTGTGTTGGGGCTGCTGCTTGCCGCTTTTGCTGCTGCATGGGGGGTGGGTGCAGCGATGAAGCTCGACCCGGCCGACCGCGCGACGATGTTGTTTTCGAGCGCGCACAAGAGCCTCGCGACGGGCGCCCCGATGGCGCGAATTCTTTTCCCGCCGGCGCTTGCCGGGGCAGTCATCCTGCCGCTGATGCTGTATCATCAGATGCAATTGATGCTTTCTGCGGTGATTTCGGCTCGACTTGCCGCGGCCGACGAGCGTATTACATAAGCGACACACTTGAATGCGGCGGCGATCAGCGCCAATTTCGCTGACAGGCCCCCGCGCGGAGAAGATGATGGCGACCGTGACCGATACTGCGACCGCGACGACTGGCGATCTGGTGCTGACCCCGCCCGATCCCGTGCCTGCGGTCGCGCCCGAAAAGGCGGCCGGGCTGGTGCCCGTCGACGATGCCAAGCGCACCGAGTTAGAGGCGCGGGTGGACAATTTCATCAGCGATCTGGTCGTTCAGGACGTCAACTCGCCCGAATTCGGCAAGCGCGTCGATGCGATCAGCGCGATGGGGCAGAAGGAAATTCGCGATGCCGCCGGCCAATCGAACCGCTTCCTCGATCGCCCGGTCAAGGCGATGGACCAGGAAACCGGCGTCGGCAGCGATCTGGCCGCGCTGCGCCGCACGATCGAGCAGCTCGATCCCGGCAAGGGCGGCAGCCTGACGACGAGCCGCAAGCTGTTTGGCATCATTCCGTTCGGCAACAAGATGCGCGATTATTTCGACAAATATAAATCGTCGCAAAGCCACATCTCGGCCATCCTGAAATCGCTCGGATCGGGCAAGGACGAGCTGTTGATGGACAATGCCGCGATCGATGTCGAGCGCGCCAATCTGTGGACGTCGATGGGCCGGCTCGAACAGATGATCCTGCTCGCCAAGACCATGGATGCCAAGCTCGAGGAAAAGGCGAACGAGCTCGATCACACCGATCCCGCCAAGGCCAAGGCGATCCGCGAGACAGCCCTATTCTATGTCCGCCAGCGCAGCCAGGATCTGCTGACCCAGATGGCGGTGACGGTGCAGGGCTATCTCGCGCTCGATCTGGTCAAGAAGAACAATGTCGAGCTGGTGAAGGGCGTCGATCGCGCCTCGACGACAACGGTCGCCGCGCTGCGCACCGCAGTGACGGTTGCGCAGGCGCTCACCAACCAGAAGCTGGTGCTCGAACAGATCACCCAGCTCAATACGACGACCGCGAACATCATCGATTCCACGGGCAAGCTGCTCAAAAGCCAGACGGCGGCGATCCACGAACAGGCGGCCTCGGCGACGATCCCGCTCGAGACGCTTCAGCGTGCCTTCCAGAATATCTATGACACGATGGATGCGATCGACAGCTTCAAGCTGAAGGCGCTCGATTCAATGAAGACGACGGTCACCGCGCTCGGCAACGAGGTCGAGAAATCGAAGGGCTATATCGCGCGCGCCGAGGGGCAGGCACAAAACAAGCTGGGCGGCCCCGGCGAAACCTTCAAGCTCGAGGCGGTGTGAGATGACCGATGTCGACCGGCAGGTCGCGCGATCGGCGGAGTTGCTGGCGCGCACCGACAGCCGCAACCGGCGCGGCCTTGCGCGACATCACCGATCGCAGGCGATCGGCCAGCGGCTGACGCGGATCGCGGTCGCCGATGCAGTCATATTGGTGGCGGCGGTGATCATCGGGCTGATCATGCCGATCGGCCTGCTCGGCGCGGTGGGGGTGATGACGCTGTTGATCGCAACCACGCTGGCGCTCGCCATTTTCCCGACTTCGCCAGCCCCGACGCCCGAAAAACTGCGCAGCGTAGAGCTAAAGGCGCTGCCCGCACAGACCGAGCGCTGGCTGGAGACTCAGCGCCCCGCTTTGCCCGCACCGGCAATGTCACTGATCGACCAGATCGGCGCGCGGCTCGACACGCTGAGCCCGCAACTCGCGACGCTTGGCGAGGAGGAGCCGGCCGCTGCCGAGGTGCGTAAGCTTGTCGGCGAGCAGCTGCCCGAATTCGTCAAGGGCTATACGCGCGTGCCCGCGGGCCTGCGCGGGGTGGAGCGCAACGGCAAGACCCCCGACGCGCAATTGCTCGACGGCCTGCGGCTGATCGAGCGCGAAATCGGCGAGATGACGAGCCAGCTTGCCGAGGGCGATCTCGACAGCCTGGCGACGCGGGGGCGGTTTCTCGAAATCAAGTATCGCGGCGATGAAAACGCATGAGCGCGCACGTCCTGCTGAGCGCGGTGGCGCTGGCGATGAGTGGCGCCGCGGGGATGGCCGTGGTCCAGCCCACTGAGCGCGCCGCGATCGTCAAGCTGCGCGCCGCCAATAACAAGGCGATCGCCGCGCATGATCTGGCCGGCACGATGGCGATCGTCGGCGATGATTATGTCGTGATCGCCGGCGAAGGCGCGGTATTCCGGGGCGAAGCCGAGGTCAGCAAGATCTGGCAGACGAGCTTTTCGACGCCCGGCTTCGATCGTTATGTCCGCACGCCGGCGTCAATCAGCATCGGCGAACATAGCGGCGTGCTGCGCGCGGCGGAGAGCGGCACCTGGTATGGCCTCGCCCAGCACCGCGACGGGCCGTGGCGCCCGCAGGGCCGTTATTTCGCGCATTGGCTGAAGCATGACGGACGTTGGCGGCTGGTTGCCGAGGTTTTCGTGACCCTGGGCTGCACAGGCAAGGGCTGCTGAAATGCTGGACGCGCCGCGTGCGATGAAGATCGATTTCGTCTCCGACGTGTCGTGCCCGTGGTGTGTCGTCGGGCTTGGCGCACTCGAAACCGCGATCGAGCGAACCCGCGATGTGGTCGACGCGACGATCGTTTTCCATCCGTTCGAGCTGAACCCGAACATGCCGCCCGAAGGCCAGAACATCGCCGAGCATATCGCCGAAAAATACGGCGCGACGCCCGAACAGTCGGCGGCCAATCGCCAGCGGATCCGCGATGCTGCTGCGGCATTTGGGTTCGCGATGAACACCGGGTCCAACAGTCGCATCTACAACACCTTCGACGCGCACCGCCTGCTGCACTGGGCCGCGATCGAGGGGCATCAGGCGGCGCTGAAACGCAGATTATTCGAGCTCTATTTCAGCGAGCGCGGCGATCCATCCGATCATGCGGCGCTTGCCGGTGCCGCCGTCGATGTCGGGCTCGACCGGGCGGCTGCGGTGGATGTCCTTGCATCGGGCCGCTACACCGATGAGGTGCGCGCCGAGCAGCGGCATTGGCACAGCCAGGGCATCAACGCGGTGCCCGCGATCGTGATCGACGAGAAATATCTCATCATGGGCGGCCAAACCCCCGAGGCGTTCGAGCGCGCGCTGAGGAGCATCGCTGGCGAGGTCGCGTTACAGGAAACCGCGGGCGCGCGCTGACCGGATCAGCTTTTTCCGAAAAGCCCCGCGATGCGGGACAATAGCCCTGCCTTGCCGGCAATTGCGAGGCGGTTGACGCTGCCGCCGTCATATCGGTCGACATAAACGATCGCGCCGTCCTCGATCGATTCGAGCCGGGCATAAGGCAGACGTGGCGACAATTCCTCGCGCGCGTGCGTCACCGGATCGATCGCGCAGATGATGAACCCGCCCGACACGAAGGTCGACGCATAGACCTTGCCGGCATGCGCCATCGCCGGGGGCAGATAGCGAAAATTGCCCTTTGGCTGACGGCCGTTGACGTAAAGCCGGCCGCAACCTGGACCACCCTGGCCGACCTCGAGGATATCATCCCAGCTGAGGCTGGGTTCGGCGCCATCGTTTGTCATCATTGCTTCCGATCGCCCCCTGCGCTGCCATAGTCAGCATAGAAATTCTATCGCCCGATCAGCGCGGCGCCAGTGCTTTTGCGCGCGAAGCCAGGCGATCGATGGCGGCGGCGTGGATTGCGGGCACCGAAGCGATGACGCCGAATGCCTGCGCGCTCGGCGTATTGAACGCGATCGGCGCGCCGAATGCGTCGCTGAACGCAGCCCCTGCCTCGCTCGCGATGAGCGCGGCGGCGGCAATGTCCCATTCCGATCCCCAGCGCAGCGTCGCCACCAGATCGGCTTCGTCAGCGGCCACCATCGCAATCCGGAGCGCGATCGAATTGGGCTTGGCGACGATGACGAGATCATCGACGCCATCGGGCAATGCATCGATCGGCACCCGCGATCCGACGATGTGTGCCCTCGATCCGCATCTGATCCGCTCGCCGTTCAGCCACGCGCCGGCACCTGCGGCTGCCCAGTAATGCTGCGCCATTGCCGGCGCCTCGAGCACGCCGATCACGGGCCGGCCATGCTCCACCAACGCGATCGACACCGCCCAGCCGGGCCGCTTGCGCAGATAATCGCGCGTGCCGTCGATCGGATCGACCACCCAAAGGCGTGCACAGGCCAGCCGATCGGCATTGTCGGCGGTTTCCTCGGACAGCCAGCCGGCCGCCGGATCGAGCGCCGACAAGCGTTTCCTGAGCAGCGCATCGACCTCAAGATCGATATCGCTCACCGGATTGCCCGGCGACTTTTCCCATTGTTCGAAATCGTCCTGCCAGCGCGCCATCGCCAGCGCACCCGCCTCTGCGGCAATGGCAGCAACCGCCTCGACGCGCGGATCAGCCACTCGCCACCGTCATCCCCTCGACCCGAAGCGTCGGCACGTTGATGCCATAGCGGAATTCGAGATCGTTGGCGGGTGTGAGCGCGAGGAACATGTCCTTCAGATTGCCCGCGATGGTGAATTCGGCGATCGGGGTGGTAAGCACGCCGTCTTCGATCAGAAAACCCGATGCGCCGCGGCTGTAGTCGCCGGTCACCCCGTTGACGCCCATGCCGATCAGCTCGTTCACATAAACGCCGCGCTTGATGTCGCCGATCAGGGTAGCGGGCGGCACATGGCCGGGCGCGATGTGGAGGTTGGTCGAGGAAACACCGGGCCCGCCGCTCGTGCCGCGCGCTGCGTGGCCCGTCGGCTCGAGCCCCAATTGGCGCGCAGACGCACTGTCGAGCAGCCATGTCTCCAGCATCCCTGCCTCGACGATGGTGACGGGCGACACCGGCAACCCCTCGCCATCGAAGGGGCGCGAGCGCAGGCCATGCGGACGGTGCGGATCATCGAGCACCGAGACGCCGGTGGCAAACACCTGCGTGCCCAGTGCCCCTTGCAGGAAGCTGGTCTTGCGGGTGATCGACTGTCCGGCAATCGCGCCGATCAGATGGCCGAGCAAGCTGCCGCCGACGCGCGGATCGAACACCACCGGCATCGCCCCGCTCGCGACCCGGCCGGGATTCAGCCGCTGCACGACGCGTTCGCCGGCGCGCGTGCCGATGATGGCGGCATCCTCCAGCCGGCTCAGGTGGCGCGCGGTGTGATAGGCGTAATCGCGCTCCATTGCGCCGCCTGTGCCCGCAAGAACGCTTGCCGAAACGCTGTGGCTCGATACCGAATAGGCGCCGGCAAAGCCGTGGCTGGTGGCAAGGGCGATCACCGATCGGCTCGCGCTTGCGCCGCCGCCCTCGCTGTTGGTGACGCCGGGGACGGCGCGGGCGGCATCCTCCGCCGCCATCGCGCGCTCCTTCAGCGCCTCGGGCGAGACGCTCACCTGATCGTCGAGATCGAGATGCGGCGGCGCGCCGTGCATCAGCCGATCGGCAGGCGCCAGGCCGGCCCATTTGTCCTCGGGCGCCTCCCGCGCCATCGCCACGGCGCGCTCGACCAGAGCACCGAGCGCATCGCCCGAGAGATCGGAGGTGGAGACGCTCGCGGTCCGCCGTCCGACGAAGACGCGAAGGCCAAGTTCCTCATTCTCCGAACGACCGACATCCTCAAGCGCGCCAAGCCGCACCGACACCTCGACCGATGCATTGGCGGCATAGACCGCATCGGCGGCGTCGGCGCCGGCTGCCGTGGCTCGCGAAACGATATCCTGTGCCCGCGCTCGGGCCTGATCGGGTGTCTGCATCGGATGAGCGTTTAGAAGGGTTTGTCGCGATTTTGAACCATCTGCGTCAAATCATCGAAGTGACGCCGACGACCAGGCAAGCGAGCATCATCAGCAGCCCCGCCTCGCGGTTCGCGCGGAACCGGGCGAGCGCATTTGCGCCGTCGTCGACGACCAGTGTCGCAACCTGCCAGCCGAGATGGCAGGCGACCGGCAGCAGCGCCGCCAGCGCGAGCAGATCGGGCCGCACCAGCCAGAACGCCGCGCCCCAACACGCCAGCGCGCCGGCATAAAAGCCCGTGACCCCCGGGCGCACCCAGCGCCCCATCGCCAGCGCCGATGACCGGATGCCGATCATCGCGTCGTCTTCACGGTCCTGAAGCGAATAGATCGTGTCATAGCCGATCACCCACAGGATGGCGCCTGCATAGAGCAGCAAGCCCGGCGGGCTCAGTCGCCCTGCCACTTCGGCCCAGCCGACCAGAGCTGCCCAGGAAAACACCAGGCCAAGCCATGCCTGCGGCCACCAGGTGATCCGCTTCATGAAGGGATAAGCGGCGACGAGCGCCAGACTTGCCAGCGCGACGATCGCTGCGTTGAGGTGAAGCTGCAACAACACCACCAGCCCGATCAGGCACAACATCACCAGCCATGCCCATGCCGCACGCAACGACACGGTTCCGCTCGCCAGCGGGCGACTGCGCGTGCGGGCGACCTGCTTGTCGAGATCGCGGTCGACAATGTCGTTATAGACGCAGCCTGCGCCACGCATTGCGACCGCGCCGATCAGCAACAGCGCGATCATCTGCCACCGCACCACCGCCCCGCCCGCCAATGCGACCGCCCAGCCGCCCGGCCAGAACAACAGCCACCAGCCGATCGGCCGATCGAACCGCGCCAGCATCGCAAACGGCCTGAACCCTGCTGGCAAAGCGCCGACAAGCCCGCGATGTTCGCTATCGGGAACGGCGGCGTTGGCGTCGGTCATGCGCTGCCCGCTACAACAACCAGCGGTGCACCGCCAGATTGCCCGTCGTCAGCGCATGCAGTTTCGCGCTTCGACTGCCCCGGGCCATGCCAACCGCCCGATAATGTGTTAGGCGGAGTCATGCGTTTACATGAAGCTCATCGCGTTGTTTTCGCCTTGGCGCTGGGCTGCGCCGGGCCGGTCGGTGCGGCGCCACCCCAGTCCGGCCAAGACCAGGCGATCATCGTCAACGGCGTCAGGCAAGCGCCCGCCGATCCCCGCAAGCAGGCGGTCGATTTCGTCGCGGCGATGGGTGTTGCGACCGATCAGCAACCCGCCGCGCGATGGGTCGTCCCGGTTTGCCTTCGCGCGCTTGGTCTGGCGGACCAATATACAGCGATTGTCGAGGCAAAAATGCGCGCCATCGCGCTCGACGCGCACGTGCCGCTCGCCAACCAGCCCTGCCGGACGAATGTCGCGGTGCAATTCGCGCTCGACGGCGGCGCGGTGGTGCGTGATCTCCTCAAGCGCGCGCCCGACCGGCTGGGCAATCTTCGCGGCGCTGAAAAAACCGCGCTGGCGGATCGGGCGGTGCCGGTGCGCTGGTGGTATAACAGCGGCAGGCGGACAAAGGATGGCACCCGTGGCACCGATATTCCCGCTGGATTGGTGGGCGGGGCGCTCGGCTCTGGGCAAACGATCGTGCCGGTGTCCAATGATTCGGAATCCTTCCAGCAATTCGGGTCGAGCATCATCGGCACGCGAATCATCCGCGAACTGACGCAGGCGACCGTCATCGTCGATCTGACTCGCGCGAGCGGGGTGACTCTGGATGCCGTCGCCGCTTATGCGGCACTTGTCGCCTTTGCCGAGATCAAGCCAGGCGTTGCGCCCGATGCATCGATCCTCGGCGTTTTCGATGCAACCGAACGGCTGCGCGATCTGAGCCCGGCCGACCGGGCTTTTCTGCGGGCGCTGTACCGCCTGCCGCTCGACCGAGAGGCGCGGGCGCAGCGCGGCCTAATGATCCGCGATGTCGCTGACGCCGGAAAGATCGCCGACCGCCCCTGATCGGGCGGGTTTTGCGTCAACCGAGCCAGTCGCCGATCGCGGCGTTGACGGCGTCGGGCGCTTCCCACGTCACGAAATGGCCGGCATCGACGGTTTTCAGCGTGAGATCAGGCACCAGCGCCTCGATGCCCTCAAGCTGGCTGGGGCGCAGCGCCACGTCCTTCAGCCCCCAGATCATCAGCACCGGCATCGTCATCGGCGGGAACGGCCTGTCCAGGAAAGCCGGGCGGTCGGGCTCCTCATCCATCGCGGGCACGATGATCGGGCTTGCCCGGTACCAGTTGAACATCGCGGTCAGCGCGCCCGGTTGCGTCCATTGATCGAGATAGACGGGCTTTTCCTCGGCCATCGCCGCCGGATCCGAATGGCGCATGAAGGTCGTGTCGAAATACGCCTCGATGCCGATATTGGCGATGTGCGCCTCGATCGTATCGGTGCGAAAGGCGCGGATATACTGGCTGGCGGCGCGCTGCTCAGGATCATCGAACATCGTGCGCTGGAAGATAAACGGGTGCGGCGCGTTGAGGATGATGAGCCGTTCGATGCGGCCGGGATGGTTGATCGCGGTCATCCAGCTGGCCGCCCCTCCCCAATCATGCCCGACCAGCGTGAAGCGATCCAACCTGAAATGATCGGCAAGCGCGAGCACATCGCCGACAATCTTGGCGGGCGCATAATTCTCGACGCCTTCGGGCTTGGAGGACTTCGCATAGCCGCGCTGATCGGGGGCCAGCACGAAATGCGTCTGGCTGAGGAAGGGGATCTGGTGCCGCCACGTCCGGTGCGATTCGGGAAAACCGTGGAGCAGGATGAGCGGCGGGTTGGCCGGGTCTCCCGCAATGACGACGTCGAGCTCGACCCCGGTGGAAAGGGCAATGCGCTGCTGGGGAAATTCGCCGGTCAAATCCACTCTCCACCGTCTTTGGCGCGGTTGCCGATCCGCCGCCTTGCGCCACCTCCGTTAGGGGAAGAAACGCGGTGCCGACAAGCTCAACGGGCGACCGTGGCCGTCTTCCAAGCCACCGGCTCGATCCGCCCGATCAGCACCCACCATGTCACCACACCGAGCAGGCTCACCGCCGCCGACACCGCAAATGCCGCCGGATACCCCCCGGCATGATCGACCAGATAGCCGGTCAGGATCGGCCCGATGATGCCCGACATGTTGCCGAAGAAATTCTGAAAGCCGATCCAGGTGCCCGCGGCGTTTGGTCCCGCCATGGTCTGCCCGGCGGCGAAGACGTTGCTCGAGCCGATCCCGTTGGCGATGCCGGCGATCACCAGCGCGCCGATCGCCACGCTGGCATTGCCCAGTCCGACTGCCGTCATGCAAATCATGGCGAGTGCCGAACTCGACACCAGCATCAGCTTGCGGGCGTGGTTGGTCGATGTTCCGCGCGCGATCAGCCAATCCGCGCCGAGCCCGCCAAACGTCGCCGCCGCCCCTTGCAACAGATAGATCGCACCGCCGAGGCTGGCCATTTCGGCAAGCGTGAAGCCATGTTCCTTGACGAGGTACAAAGGCAGCCAGCTGAGCATGAAATAGAAGCTGTAATTGGTCGTGAAATGGCCGATCGCCGCCCACCATGCTCGCGGTTGCCGCGCGACCTCGCCAAGCGAAGGGCCGGCGCCCGAGCTGACATGCAGCCGCGGCGTATCGCGTTTCAGTGAAAGCCACGGGATCAGCCACAGCAGCGACGCTGCGCCGAACAGGACGAAGCTCAGTCGCCAGCCCGATGTCGCCATCACCAGACCGCCGACGTAAATCCCGAAGGCCGGCCCGAATGCAAGGCCGATCGACGTCGCGGTGTTGCCCTGTCCGAAGCGTTCCGGCGGCAGATGATCGGCGAACAGTTTGGATGTAGCGGGGAAGGCCACGCTTTCGCCAAGACCAAGCACCAGCCTCAGCAGCAGAATCGCGACAAAGCCTTGCGCAAAGCCCGTCGCGACCGTCGCCAGCGCCCACACCGCCAGGCCGGCTGCCAGCACGCGATACGCGCAGAAACGCTGGGCAAGCCAGCCGGCGACGAGTTGGGCCGGCACATAGGTCCAGAAAAAAGCCGAAACGAGGATGCCGAATTCGGTGTTGGTGAGGTTCAGCTCGCTCTTGATGAGCGGCCCGGCAGTGGCGATGTTGCCGCGATCGACATAGTTGATGAAGACCGCAAGGCCGGCGAGGGCGACCAGCCAGCGCGCATGGCTGGTGATTGCAGGTGCCCGCAATATGGTCGCCAAATGCCCCCTCCCCTCGATTTTTCGCGAAGCTGGCAGGGGCGCCCGGGCGAGTCAATCGAGCGTCAGGGCCGCGCCTTTACGGATAGCTGACCGTCTTCGGCACGTCTGGGATCGGGATGAACTCCTTGTCGTCACCCGGCACCGTCGGAAAACGCCCGGCCTTCCAGTCGTCCTTGGCCTGATTGATCCGGTCGCGGCTGGAGCTGACGAAATTCCACCAGACGTGGCGCGGCGTCGCAAAGGCATCGCCGCCGCACAGCATCACCCGTCCACCCTTGCCCGAGCGCAGCGTCGCCGCATGGCCGGGGGCAAGCACATAGAGCGTTTGCGGCGCGAGTTTCATCCCGTCGAGGCTCGCCTCCCCCATCGCGAGATAGACGGCACGCTCATCGGCGCAGGCATCGATCGGCAACATGCTTTCGGCGTCGAGCAGGATGTCGGCATAAATGGTGCCGGCATAGGTCGTGGTCGGCGCGCTTGCCCCCCACAGGCTGCCCATGATGACGCGGGCCTTCACCCCGCCTGCGGTCACGACGGGCAGATCGTCACGACGGACATGTTCAAAGGCGGGGGCCATTTCCTCGTTCGCCTCGGGCAGCGCGAGCCAGGTCTGGATGCCCGATAACTCGGGGCCGGCGGCACGCTCCGACTGCGGCAATCGTTCCGAATGGGCGATGCCGCTGCCCGCCGTCATCAGATTGACGGCGCCGGGCTCGATCGTGGCGAACGTGCCGATCGAATCGCGGTGATCGATCGCGCCAGCGAACAGATAGGTGACGGTGGCGAGGTTGATGTGCGGATGCGGGCGGACATCGATGCCCTGGCCGACATCGAGATGCGCCGGCCCCATCTGGTCGAAGAAGATGAACGGCCCCACCATCGTGCGTGGCCTCGACGGCAAGGTGCGGTGGACCTTGAAACCGCCCAGATCATGCGTCGTCGGCGTGATCGTTTGGATGATGGCGTGGTTCGGGGCGTCGTCGGTCATGGGGCTTGCTCCTTCAGCGCATCGAGCATCGCAACGATATCTTCGGGGAAGATCTTTTCGGGCCAATCGGCGAGTTCTGCGCGGGTAAACCAGTGCCAGCGCTGCATTACCCGGCGTTCGAGGTCTGTGTGACCGTGGGTGGCGATCTCGGACGATGGCGCACGGATCAGGAAATAACGCTCGTCGGCGGTGACGGGCACGCCCTCGAGCGACGTGAAATCGACGCGGCGCTGCGCGACCTGTGGCCCCGACGGCAGATCGAACCCCGTCTCCTCGATCAATTCGCGCCGCGCCGCCGCCTCATAGCTTTCGCCGGGATCGCAAGCGCCGCCGGCGGTGCACCAGAAGGGCGGGCGGTCGGGTGCGGTGAAGCGGAACATCAGCAACCGATCGTCTGGATCGAGCAGCAACAGCCGCGCGGCCGGGCGCTGCTTGCGCGTCGTCATGACTCCCCCGGCGCCGTCGCCTTGATCGCCATCGCGTGAACGGTGCCGTCCATCAGATCGCCGAGCGCGCGATTGACCAGCCGTTGTCGCGCCACCCGCGATTGGCCGGCAAAGGCAGTGCTTTCTACGATGACGGTGAAATGCGATTCGCCCGATCCGTCGTCGCCCATATGCCCCGAATGATGCGCGCTATCGTTGATGACGCTGAGTTTCGACGGGCTGAGCGCGTCGGTCAGACGGGCGGCGATTTGTTCGGCAACGGGGCCGGTGGCGAGCATGATCATGCTTCCTATATAGGCGGTTTTTGGGCTTCGGGGAGCCAGTGTGGCGCAGGACGGTGAAAAGAGGGAAAAGCCCGGCGTCCGCTTCCACGGCCGCGTCGAGGGGACCGGCGTGCCCTGCGCGGCGCCCGGCTGCACCGAAGAGGGCGAGTTTCGCGCGCCGCCCGCAGAAGGCTTTGCGCTGCGCGATCAGCCGCCCGTCTATCGCTGGCTGTGCCTTGAACATGTCCGCCAATTCAACGCGCGCTATAATTTCTTCTCGGGCATGAGCGTGGACGAGATCAACGCCGCCCAGCGCCCCTATGCGGGCTGGGAGCGCGAAACCCGGGCCTTTGCCTCGAATGGCGCCGATAGACCCCCCGCCTGGGCCGATTTCAGCGATCCGCTCGACGCCATTGGCGCGAGGTTCAGGACGCGGATGGCGGAGGAACGCGCACGGGCTGACGGCAAGCCGCTATCGGGCGATGACCGCCGCGCGCTGAAAGTCCTGGGGCTTGGCACCGATGCCGACCGGCGCGAGTTGCGGACGCGCTATTCGGAACTGGTGCGCAAATACCACCCCGACCGCAACGGCGGCGACCGGGGCTTCGAGGCGAAATTGCAGGAGGTGATCGGGGCGTATCAGTTGCTGCGGAAATCGGCGGCGTTTGCTTAGATTAGCGGCTGATTTTGGCGGAAGGCGGAATGGCAGTTTTCGGGACAGCCCTTCCATGGAAACCGCCACCTAATGCGCGCCAGATGCCGGCTTTTTGCATTGGCGGATCATCAGGTTTTCGGACGTTTTCTGACTGAAGCAAAATTTGTGCGTTTCGCCGCAGAAAGCTATGTACGCTCTTGAAAACGAACGCTATTTATAGCAAACTGTCGAGTAAGGAGTAGGCAATATGAACAAGCTGCTAATTGCGTGTTTGGTCGGAGCTACTGCCGTACCAGCCACTGCGCAAACAATCGCTTCGGGCATCGGGATGAATTCGCCTAATTATACCACTTACCAACGGTCGGTGGAGACGTCGGATGGTCTTGCATTGCAAGACACGCCATCTGGGCGGGCTCAAAAGCTAGCCAGAGCGAAAGCACTGACAATCGAAGCAGAGCTGCTATTAAAGCAGGATGGTGGAAAGTTTACACCCGAACATAACGCTTATATTCGCGGAAAAGCGTGCGATATCCTCGGCCGCAGCCACCGCTGTTAGAGATTTGTAGCGCCAGCTCAGTTCTGATCGCTGAGATTTGTGCGGGGCCGCTCCAGATCGCGGTTGGAAGGGCTTTCCAATCGAGGTCAGTTCGTTAGGTGACCGCGTAGGACCTCGTGGACACGCATGCCCACCCGAACAGGTGTCTGGGTTCGGGAGGCGGGACGGTGGCGACGAATGACCGCTAATGGGCGATAGCAGCCATCTTACCCCCTATTTCTCGCACAACGCCGCCAGCTGGTCCGCCGCTGCCATCCACCCCGCTTCGAAGCCCATTGCCTTGTGCTGTTCGAACTTCTCGGCATCCCAGTGGCGGGCGCCGGCGCGATAGCGCGTGCCTTCGCCCTCGCTCGACAGGTCGAACCAGCCGACCATGAACGGGCCTTGCGGTAGCCAGCCGACGCGAAACGCATCGGTGAAGGTGAAGCCCTTGCCGGGTACGACTTCCAGAAACACGCCCTCGCCCGGCGCGACTTCGCCGTTCGGGCCGTACATCGTGATCGAACTGCGGCCGCCGCTGCGCCAATCCTGTTCGACGATTTCGGCGCGCCACGGCTTCGGGCACCACCATTCCTCCAGCCGGGTGGTCATGATGTCCCACACGCGCTGCGGCGGGGCGGCGATGAAGCGCGTAATCGACAGTTCGAGCAGTGGCGTGGTGGCATCGGGCTGGGGCATATCGGCTCCTTGAAAGGGTCAGTTTGAAGGTGTCAGTCGCGGTCGGGCGCGCCGAGCGGGAAGAAATGGCGATAGGGGCGGGCTTCCTCGACGCAGCGCGCGACCGATGGGCGGGCGAGCGCGCGGGCGCGGTAGGCGCGCAGTGTGGCGAACGACGCCGGTATCTCGTGCACCCAATCGGCATAGAACAGCGCCGGGGCTCCTGCGCAATCGGCGAGCGTGAAATCATCGCCCGCAGCCCATGTCCGCCCGCCCAGCCGCCCATCGAGCCAGGCATAGGCCTTGTCGAGCGCCGCGCGCGCACGGGCGATTCGCGCTTCGTCGGGCGTTGGCGTGAGTGGCGGGATGTGTTCGACGACCACCGCCTGCATCGGCGTCATCACATGATTGTCGAAAATCCGGTCGAGCATCCGCACCTCGCGCGCGGCATGTGGCTCTGCAGGGATCAAGCCCGGCGCGACATGCTCGACGATCACGCTCGATTCCATCACCGGCACCCCGTCATCGACGAGCAGCGGGAACTTGCCGACCGGCCAATGCCGAAGAAAGGCCGCCTCGTTTTCGGGGTGGTTATCGCCTGACACGTCGCGAAAGGTGAACGGTGTTGCGGTCTCGTACAGTGGGATCAACGCCTTCCAGGTGTAGGAAGAGAAAGGATGGCCGAAGAGTTCGATCGTCATGCGGGCACCTCGCTGGAAATCGCCGCCTCGATCGTGGCGATGTCGATCTTGCGCATTGTCATCATCGCCTCGAACGCCCGCTTTGCCGCTGCCTTGTCGGGGTGGGTCATCGCGTCGGTCAGGATTCGCGGGGTAATCTGCCAGGACAGGCCCCATTTGTCGCGGCACCAGCCGCACATGCTCTCCTCACCGCCATTGCCGACAATCGCGTTCCAATAGCGATCGGTTTCCGCCTGCGTATCTGTGTAGACTTGGAAGGAAATGGCCTCGTCGAACTTGAACCTCGGGCCGCCATTGAGCCCGAGAAACGCCAGCCCGAGCACGGTGAATTCGACCGTCAACACATCGCCCTGATGGCCGTCTGGAAAGTCGCCCGGCGCGCGGTTGACCCGGTCGACCGAGCTGTCGGGAAAGGTCGCAGCATAGAAGGTCGCCGCTTCCTCGGCAGTGCCGTCATACCAGAGGCAGGGGGATATGCGGGTGGTCATGCGTCTTGCTCCTGCGAATGTCAGTGGCGCGGACCGGTGAGCGCGAACATCGCGCCCTGCGGATCGCGGCCCTGGATGATGTAGCCGCCGCCGGGCACTTCGGCAGGCCCGTGGATCACCGTGCCGCCGGCCGCTATGAGCCGCTGATGCGCGGTGTCGATATCGTCGACGCTGAAATAGGAAAGCCAAAAGGCGGGCGGGACAAGCGGGCTGTTCATCATGCCACCGCCATCGGCGCCGTCGACCGCGTAGATGCGGTAGGTACCCAGGGCACCCATATCATGGTCGCGGATGTGGCTCCAGCCGAACTGGTCGGTATAGAACGCCATTGCGGCGTCGGCATCGATCGTGTGCAGCTCATTCCAGCCGACATGGCCTGGGGTGTAGGGCGGCACCGCCGGCTGGTCCTCACCGCTGGGGCAGAGCAGCTTGAACGGCGCCCCTTGCGGATCGGCGACCATCGCGAACCGCCCGACCCCGGGGATGTCATCCGGCCCGTAATGGACCGCGCCACCCGCCGAGCTGATCGCCGCCGCCGTCTTATCGACATCGGCGCTGTAGAGATACGCGCTCCAGCCGGGTGGGGCGCCCGGCATCAGCCCGGCAATGCCGCCAACGCCGCGGCCCGCCGCCTCGACAACGGCATAACGCGGGCCAGGCCCCTGAAGGTCGCTCGTCGTCCAGCCGACGACCTGGGTGTAGAATGACAATGCCGCATCGACATCGTCGCAGGCGAGTTCGCACCAGATGAAATCGGGGGTCCGGGGCATGGCAGGTCTCCCTTCTTGCGGATCGTTGGGGGGTTATTGGTCCACCACGGCGCGAAAGCCGCCGAAGATCAGGCGTTTGCCGTCGAACGGCATCTCGGCGCCGGACTGCATCGACGGGTCTTCCATCGCCTTGGCCATGCCCGCATCGCGGGTGGCCTTGTCGGGCCATTCGATCCAGGAAAAGACGACTGTTTCGCCGTCCTCGGCCTTCACCGCCTTGCGAAAATCGGTGAGCGTGCCGTCGGGCACGTCGTCGGCCCATCCCTCGACGACGCGGATCGCGCCGTGTTTTTTGAAGACGCGTGCGGCCGTGCTGGCGAATTCGGCATAGGCTTCGGCGCTGAGGCCCGGCGTTACCGGGGCCATGAATCCGTCGATGTAGATCATTATTTCCCTCCTTGCGGCAAATATCAGGCGGTGGCGGGCTCACCCTGCGTCATCGCTGCGACGGCGGCATCCACATCCATCCACATCGGCCCCAATCCGTGGCCATCGGGATCTTCTATCCCGCGCGAATACATGAACCCCAAATCCTCGGCGCCATGCGCCTCGCGTCCGCCGGCGGCGATCGCATTGGCCGCGAAACGATCGACCGCCTCCCGGCTATCGAACGACAAAGCGATCAACATCCCGCTGGTGGTGTGCGCGTCGATGATCGGCTTGGGCGTGAAGGTCGCGTAAAGCGCCTTGTCGAGCACCATCAGCACGATCGCGTCGGACCATATCATCGACGATGACTGCTCGTTGCTGAACTGTGGATTCTTCTCAAAACCGATAGCCTCGTAAAACGCGGTCGATTTGGCGACGTCGGCGACGGGCAAGCTGATGAAGATCATCTTTGGGGCGGTGGCCATAGGTTCTCCTCCTGCTCCGAAACGCTGCGTTGGCGAATCGGTGTTTGCATGGTCTGGACAGTTCGGTTATTAAAAGCAACTATGAAGTTAGTAAAAGTGACTAAACGTTCCCGGCCAACGACGAAGCGTTGGTATGACGACGCCTGTGGGACCGCTCTGGCGATGGAACTCGTGGGTGAGCGCTGGTCGTTGTTGATCGCGCGCGAGCTGATGTTCGGGCCGCGACGATTTGGAGAGCTGCGCGCCGGGCTCGCCGGGATCAGCGCCAATGTCTTGACGCAGCGGCTTGCTGGCATGGAAGAGGTGGGCATCCTGATCAAACGCAAGCTGCCGCCGCCTGCATCGGTCCAGGTCTACGAATTGACCGAATGGGGTTATGGCGCCGAGGTCGCGATCCAGGAATTGGGGCGCTGGGCGGTGCAATCCCCGCTCCACGATGCCACCCTGCCGTTCAGCGCGGCATCCGCGATGCTGTCGTTCCGGACGATGATCGACCGATCGCGCAGCGGGGCGTTTGATGCGACGGTCGGGTTTCGGCTCGGCGAGGAGGGCTTTGTGGCAAAGGTCGATGCAGCGGGGATCGCCATCCACCGCAGCGATCCGGCGGGCGATGTGATCTTCGCCACCGATCCGGTGACGTTGGCCTCGATCGTCTATGGCGGCCGGCCGATCGCCGATGCCGAGGCGGCGGGCAGTTTGCAGATCGAGGGTGACCGGGCGCTCGCCGAGCGCTTCGTCACGCTGTTTCCGCTGCCGCCCAAGACGGGAACCGCACCCGCTATTGCTTGAGCGGCGATCCGATCGCCCAGGCATAGCCGAACGGATCGGCAACCTGTGCATAGCGATCCCCCCAGAACATGTCCGCAGGCGCCATGCGTTCGGTTGCCCCCGCAGCGATGGCGCGCGCGAACCATGCATCGGTGTCGTCGACCTGAAGATGCAGCGTGAAGCCCGATGGCGGGCCGGCGCCAGTATCGGCAGGGCCGTGATATTCCGGGAAATCGTCGTTGAGCATCAACGATGCGCCGTTCACGTGGAGATGCGCGTGCATCAGTCGCTTGCCGTCGTCGGCGAGCATCCGGCGTTGTTCCTCCGCCGCAAAGGCAGCCGCGTAGAAGTCGATCGCCTCGGCGGCGCGATTATCACGAATCGTCAAATGCGGTGTCAGCCCCGCGGCCGGCCCTTGCGGTGCGTCCGTCATCGCGCTCTCCTTGCTCGGTCGCCTGGCCGCGACTCGGCGCGCTGCTTTTACCGTTTGGCGGCGTGCTTGCGAAGACATCTCGACTTGCCGCACCGCGTGGCGCTAGGGACTGTCGCGAAAGGCCTGAGATGATGAGCGATATCCCCAATACCCAGCCCGACAGCCGCGAGACGACGATCATGGATGCGCCCGACAAAATGGTGAGCGTCCGCGAGATGTTCGGCATCGATTCGGACATGGAGGTGCCGGCTTTTTCCGAAGCCGATGAACGCGTGCCCGATCTCGACCCGGCCTATGTCTTCGACGGCGACACCACGCTCGCAATCTGCGCCGGGTTCGCGCACAATCGCCGGGTGATGGTGCAGGGCTATCACGGCACCGGCAAATCGACGCATATCGAACAGGTGGCAGCCCGCCTGAAATGGCCGTGCATCCGGATCAACCTGGACGCGCATATCAGCCGGATCGATCTGGTCGGTCGCGACGCGATCGTTCTCAAGGACGGCAAGCAGATCACCGAATTTCGTGAAGGTCTGCTCCCCTGGGCGCTCCAGACGCCGACGGCGCTCGTGTTCGATGAATATGATGCCGGGCGCCCCGACGTGATGTTCGTCATCCAGCGCGTGCTCGAGACCGAGGGCAAGCTGACGCTGCTCGACCAGAACCGGGTGATCCGCCCCAATCCGTGGTTCCGCCTGTTCGCGACCGCCAACACCGTTGGCCTGGGCGACACCAGCGGGCTGTATCATGGCACGCAGCAGATCAACCAGGGCCAGATGGACCGCTGGAACATCGTCGTCACGCTCAATTACCTGCCGGCAAAGGTCGAGGCGCAGATCGTACTCGCCAAATCGGGCGAATATGACAAGCCGCACGGCAAGGAAGTCGTCGACAACATGGTCCGCGTCGCCGACCTGACGCGCAAGGGCTTCATCAACGGCGACATCTCGACGGTGATGAGCCCACGTACCGTCATCACCTGGGCGCAAAACGCGCTGATCTTCGGCGATGTCGGCTTTGCGTTCCGGCTGTCCTTCCTCAACAAATGCGATGAGGCGGAGCGCGCGCTGGTGGCGGAATATTACCAGCGCGTGTTTGGCAAGGATTTGCCCGAAAGCGTGGTGGGGAAAAGTTGAGTTTTGAAAATTAGTGGGCTAACTTGACTTAGTCCATTACGGAAGTTGGTGTGATGAATGCCCTGCCGAACCTGTCCATCGTGAATGTTCATGACGCGAAGACGAATTTGTCGAAGCTGCTCGATCGCGCGCATGCTGGTGAAGAGATCATTCTTGCAAAGTCGGGTGTGCCCTATGCAAGGCTGGTACCCTACGACGTGGTGAAGCCGCAACGGCGCACACCCGGCGGTTTGCGCGTGACCGGCGATATCCCCGATTCGGTGTGGTCCGATCCGCTGTCGGACGAAGAATTGCGGTACGTCGATGACCGTCCCGAACCGCGCTGACATTGTCCTATTTGTTGGATAGCGTGGCGGCGGTGCGGTGGTGGACTGATTCGCCGTTGCTCGGCCCGAATGCCCGCCAGGTCATCGAGCGGAGCGGCAATGCCATTTACGTCAGCGCCGTCAGCGTTTGGGAAATTGCCAACAAGAACAGGATCGGCAAGCTTGACGATATCGTGGATTTTCCAGGCGAATTCCCGACATTGATGCGCCGGAACGGCTTTACGATGCTCGATGTGACGTCTGCTCATGCGATGCGCGCCGGGTATCTGGCGGGTGCCCACCGGGATCCTTTTGATCGGCTACTGGCCGGACAGGCACTGGTCGAAGATATGATTGTCGTCACCAATGATCCCGAAATCGCCGCCTTTGGCTGCAAGGTCATCTGGTAATGACCACTGAAACCCCGCTCGATCGCCTCAAGGCCGTGCTTGGCGGCGCGGCGCGGGTGCTCGCCGATGAGCCCGAGGTCGAGCTTGCCTATACCGCCGACGCACCGACGCAGAGCGGCAAGCATATCAAGGTGCCGATGCCGGCGCGCAGCCTGCCGGCCGAGCAAGTGGCGGAAGCGCGCGGGTTCGCTGACGGCTTTGCGCTCAGGCTCAAGCATCACAATGTCGCGCTGCACCTGAAAGGGGCGCCGGCGGAAGCCGTGGCGCGCGCGGTGTTCGATGCCGCAGAAGGCGCGCGTGTCGAAGCGCTCGGATCTCGCGGGTACAAGGGCATCACCGACAATCTTGAGATCGCGATGGGCGTCCGGCTGCGCGCCGATCCGATCACGCGCGCGCGCAGCTTCCACGAGGTGCCGCTGTCGACCGCGGTCGCGTTGATGGTGCGCGAACGGCTGACCGGCATCGCCGCGCCAGAGGCGACCGAGGCCGGCATGGCGCTGGTGCGTGGGTGGATCGAGGACAAGGCCGGCGGTGACCTCGACGCGCTTGGCCTGGCGATCGACGATCAGGCGGCGTTTGCGCAGCTATCGATGAAGCTGCTCCAGGATCTCGACCTCGTCGAGGGTGATCTGATGCCCGATGAGGCGGATGAGGGCGGCAGCGACGACGAGGGGCAGGACGACCAGCAGCAGGACGAAGGCGAGGAAGGCGAGGAAGCCGGCGAGCAGGGTGACGGCCAGGTCGAGCAACGCGGCGAATCCAGCGATTCGGAGCAACAGGAAGGCGAAGGCAGCGAACAGCGCGACGACGGCTTCGACGATGCCGACGGCGAGCCCGGCGAGGATGGCGAAGAGGGCATGATGCCCGTGCGGCCCAATCGCCCCTTTTCCGATTTCGCGCCGCAATTCGAATATAAAGCATGGACCGGTCAGTTCGACGAAGTGATTGCCGCAACCGAGCTGTGCGATGCCGAGGAGCTGACCCGGCTGCGCGCCTATCTCGACCAGCAGCTCGTGCATCTGCAAAGCGCGGTGTCGAAGCTCGCCAACCGGTTGCAACGCAGGCTTATGGCGCAGCAGAATCGCAGCTGGGATTTCGATCAGGAGGAGGGGCTGCTCGATGCCGCGCGGCTGGCGCGCGTCGTCATCAATCCGATGCAGTCGCTTTCGTACAAGATCGAGCGCGAAACCGATTTCAAGGATACCGTCGTTACCCTGCTGATCGACAATTCGGGATCGATGCGCGGGCGACCGATTTCGATCGCGGCGATATCGGCTGACATATTGGCGCGCACGCTCGAACGCTGCGGCGTGAAGACCGAGATATTGGGCTTCACCACACGCGCGTGGAAGGGCGGACAGGCACGCGAATCCTGGCTTGCCGCCGGGCGCCCACCGCAGCCGGGCCGGCTCAACGACATTCGCCACATCATCTACAAACAGGCCGACGAGCCGTGGCGCCGCGCCAAGACCAATCTCGGGCTGATGATGCGCGAGGGGTTGCTGAAGGAAAATATCGACGGCGAGGCTTTGCTATGGGCGCATGCACGGCTGATCGCCCGGCCCGAGGACCGCAAGATATTGATGGTGATATCGGACGGTGCGCCGGTCGACGATTCGACGCTGAGCGTCAATTCGGGTAGCTATCTCGAGCGCCATCTGCGCCAGGTGATCGGCTGGATCGAGGCGCGCTCGCCCGTCGAGCTGTGCGCGATCGGCATCGGCCATGACGTGACGCGCTATTATGCGCGCGCGGTGACGATCATGGATGCAGAGCAGCTTGGCGGGACAATGATCGAGCAATTGGCGGCGCTGTTCGATACCGACTGAGGCCAATCGGAAAAGGGATGACTGTGTTCGCGTGCCATCCCGAAGATGACATTGCCAGTTCGCGTAACGGCCCCGCCGCAACGGCGCCGGGTGGCGACGCAAACGGCGCGCTTTCGGCCCCGATTGCGTGATCGTCGAGAGCCCCGCCGGTGGTTTTCGCGGCCCCGTCAAGCGGTCGATGACGATCGCCGGCCACCAGACCTCGATCAGCCTCGAACCCGTTTTCTGGCAGGCGCTTGAGGCGGCGGCCACCGCCAGGGCCTTGCCGCTCAATGCATTGGTGGCGCAGATCGACGCACAACGTATCGCGTTGCCCGATCCCCCCAATCTGGCAAGCGCCTTGCGCAGCTGGCTAATGACGGATGCGCTATCTGTGATTGAAAATCATTCTCAATAAACTTGACTATGCGAACGATTCGCAATAGCAGACCGGCGACACCAAGGGGGTGGTTGCCAATCATGACTGTCGTAAATTCATCTGCATTTCTCGCACTTGCCTGTGTCAGTACCTTCGCGACCGGCGCCGCCTATGCAACGGAACCCTCAGCCACCGCTATCGCAGCACCGGTGCTCGAGGCACCCGAGAGTGATGGCGAGCGTCGCGATATCGTCGTCAACGGCCAATACGCCAAGAAAGTAACCGACGAGCGCGCCACCGCGCCGCTGCTCGATACGCCCCAAACCGTGACGGTGATCAGCGACCAGACGCTGCGCAAACAAAATCTGCTCACCCTGCGCGACGCTCTCCAGACGATTCCCGGCATCACCTTTGGTGCTGGGGAGGGCGGCGGCGGATACGGTGATTCGATCAATCTGCGCGGCTATTCCGCCAACAACGACATCACCGTCGACGGCGTTCGCGACAGCGCGCAATATAGCCGCACCGATCCGTTCAACCTGCAACAGATCGAAGTCTATAATGGCGCGAATTCGGTGTTCAACGGATCGGGATCGGTCGGCGGGACGATCAACCTTGCGTCAAAGGAACCGCAGCGCGGCAACCTGACGATCGCACAGGGTGCGATTGGCACCGACGATTATTATCGTGGCGCGATCGACAGCAATGTCCGCGCGAACGACCTGATCGCGGTGCGGCTGAACGCTGTCTATCACGAGAACAAGGTGCCGCGCCGCGATGTCGAACGGTATCAGCGCTGGGGCATCGCCCCTTCATTGACGCTGGGCATCGGCGGGCCGACCAGCCTGACAATCGCCTATGTCCACCAGCGCGATGACAACACGCCCATCTATGGCGTTCCCTATTTCCGCAGCGCCATCAACAACGGGCCGCTGCCAGAGGCCAATGACCGCGCCTATTACGGTTATCGCAACCTCGATATCCAGCGCACCACCGCCGACCGCGGCACGATCACCCTGCGTCACCAGTTTGGCGACGGAATCGGCATCCGCAATCTCACTCGCTGGCAGCGCGTTGCCCAATATAGCCAGACGAGCGCGCCGCAGGGCACCTTCTGCCTTGCCACCACCGGCCTGCAACCTGTCGGCGCGGCCGGCAACTCGACGGTCGGGCTCGCTTGTCCGGCAACGATAACGCGCGGCTCCTTCTTGCCTTCGGGACCGCGCGGGCTGGTCCGCGATCAGGAAAACCAGCTATTCTACAACCAGACCGACTTACGCGTCGAAAGTGGCGCCAAGGGCAGTGTCCACAATGTGCTCGTCATCGGCGGGGTGCTTTCGCAGGAAGATTACGCGATCACCACTGCCTCGCTGCCGCGCAATCCCGACGGATCGGCCCCGGCGGCGCTGCCGCTGATCAGCATCGCCAATCCCGACACCGTCTATCGCGGCGCCATCAACTATACCGTCACGGCGATTGCGCGCTCATCGACGAGCAACATGGCCGTCTATGCGTTCGACACGCTGGAACTGACGCCGTGGCTCGAACTGAATGCCGGGCTGCGCTATGAAAACAATCGCGCAACCTTCCGCAATGTGCCGCTGCTGTCACCGCCGCCCGGCACGCTGGCGCTGACCACCCTCCAGGCGGCGCCGCAGGTCAGCGACGACACGCTCTTTTCCTATCGCGGCGGTGTGGTGTTGAAGCCCGTTGCCAATGTCAGCCTTTATGCCGCCTATGCGAATTCAAAGACCCCGTCATCGGCAACGGTGAGGCTCGGCTGCGGCGTCGTGGCGGTGGCCGGGGCCGCCGATCCGTGCGCGACCGCGCCGGAGACCGCCCGGAATTACGAGATCGGGGCAAAGGCCGACCTGTTCGGCCGCCGCTTGCAGGTGACAGCCGCTTTCTTTCGCAACGAGCGCAGCAATTTCCGTGTGCCCTCCAACGATCCGTCGCAGCCCAACTCGCTGCAGGTGCTCGACGGACGGTCGCGGGTCGATGGCATTGCGATTGGCGCCAGCGGCAATATCACGCCCAATCTGACGCTGTTTGCAAACTACACCTATCTCGATGCGAAGGTCTTGCAGAGCGTTTCCAATTTCTGCCGGGCCAATCCGGCCGGCGCCGGTTGCGGGACGACGCTTGCCGTGCCCGATCCGCAGGCCGGCCAGGATTTGCTGCAGACGCCGAAACATTCGGGCAGCCTGTTTACGACCTATCGCCTGCCCTTCGGCCTCGAGATCGGCTATGGCTTCACCTATCAGGGCAGCTTTGCACTCAACAACCGCGTCGTGGTCGGCCCGGTCGTAACGCCGCAATATCGATCCGACGATTATATCGTCCACCGGGCCTATCTCGGCTACACGATCGGCAAGGGGCTGACCGCGCAGCTCAACGTCCAGAACCTGACCGATGAGCGTTATTACACCAGCATTCGCAACAATGTGAACGCGACGACGGGGGCGATCACCGGCGGCTGGGCGGCGCCCGGCGAGGGGCGTTCGGTGGTACTCGGCGTGTTTTACAGCTTCTGAAGGCCAACCATGCTGACCGTGATCCCTGATCTGCTCGATGCGGCCGCGATTGCGGCAGTGCGCACGATCATCGATTCGGGCGACTGGATCGACGGCAACGCCACCTCGGGCGTGCAATCGGCGCTCGCAAAATCCAACCAGCAACTCCCCGAGGATAGCGATGCGGCACGGCGGGCCGGCGCGTTCGTCACCGGCGCGCTTGGGCGGACACCGCTGTTCATCGCCGCCGCCCTGCCCGCCAAGGTATTTCCCCCGCTGTTCAGCCGCTATGCCGGGGGCCAGGGGTTCGGCACCCATATCGACAACGCCATCCGCCTCCAGCGTGGCACCGATTTCAGATTGCGGAGCGATCTGGCCGCGACGCTATTTCTGAGCGATCCGGACGATTACGACGGTGGCGAACTTGTCATCGAAGGGGCGTTCGGCGCGCAGGGGGTAAAGCTCCCTGCCGGTCAGCTGGTGCTCTATCCGGCATCGAGCCTGCACAAGGTGACGCCGGTGACGCGCGGCGTGCGCGACGCATCGTTCTTCTGGGTGCAGTCGATGGTGCGGGACGACGGCGCCCGCCGGATTTTGTTCGATCTCGATCAAGGCGTTCAGTCCGCCGCAGCGGCAATGGGCCAGGGCGATCCGGCGGTCGTCGCGCTGACGGGTGTCTATCACAATCTGCTGCGGCGCTGGGCCGATAGCTGAAACAACAGGATTTGGGGCAGCGAATGACGACGATGTCGATGCGACGGGCCTGGTTTCAGGTGCATAAGTGGATCGGGCTGGCGCTTGCAGTCCTCATCATCCCGCTGTCGCTGACGGGGGCGGCGCTTGTCTGGGACGAGCCGCTCGACCGCATGCTCAACCCCGCAAATTATGCGGTAACGGGTCAGTCGGTGACGAGCATCGACCGTTATGTCGCGGCGGCGCGCGGCGTCATCGCGCCCGGCCAGGGGATCGTCAGCCTTCGGCTGCCCGAAGGCGACGGCCCGGTGATCCTCCAGGCGGCCCAAGTCGGCAAAGCACCGGGTGGCCGGCCAGATGCGGGCCAGGCGCGTGGCGGCCCGCCGCAGCGCACCACCATCTATCTCGACCCACCGACGGCGCACGTACTCGGCATCGGCAAAGGCGGCGGCCTGCTCCGCGCCTTTCACATGATCCACGGCAGCCTTTTGGTGCCCGGCGTCGGTCGACAGATCGTCGGATGGATCGGCGTGGCCATGATGGTCTCGGCATTCACCGGCCTATGGCTGTGGTGGCCAAGCGTTGGCCGCTGGGCGCGGGGCCTGCGCTGGCGCCGACGCCCCAATGTCGATGCCAATCTGCACCATCTGTTCGGCTTCTGGATTGCACTGCCCTTGTTCGTCCTGTCGCTGACGGGCGCATGGATATCCTTCCCGGCCTTTTTCGGCATGGTCGATGGCGGGGCCGCAAGGAGCGGCGCGGGCGCCCGCCCGCCGGGGCGGCCACAGCCGCTTGCCCGACCCCGGATGACGGCGAGCGAGGCGGTGTCGGCGGCGATGATCACGCCCGACGCTGTGGAGCAGATCGCCTGGCCGACTGACCAGAAGCCGCAATGGACCGTGTCGATCGCCGACGGGAGGGTCGCGGTCACCGATGGCGACGGCACCGCAAAGCGGCTGCCCGCCGAGCGCGAGACGACCGCGCGGCTGATGCGGCGGATCCACGACGGCACCGGCATGGGTTTTTTGTGGCAGGCGATTATTTTCCTTGGCGGACTGATCCCTGCAGGGCTTGCGATCACTGGCGTCATCATGTGGTGGCGCGCGCGCAATTGGCGCGACAAGGCCAGTGACAAGCGGAGCGCGGCGACCGCTCAGCGCCGCGCATTGGAGACGCCTGGGGCTTAGCGCCCGAGCAGCACGCGCGCCTGCCCGGCAATCTGCGCGAGCATCGCCGCGTTGGGCACAGAGGCTGCACGCGCGCGATCGACCAGCATCCTGAACTGGGCGACACGTGACGCATTTTCCGCAAGCCAGCCATCGACCAGCGCCTGCGGATCCCCCTTCTGGGTGCGCCCCAGGAATTCCAGCCTGATCTGCTGGAAATCGCGCGCGAGCCCCGCGATCAGCAACCGCTCCCACGGATCGCTCGACTTGATCCGGGCCGCCGTCGCCTGTGCCCAATCGAGCCCAAGCGCATGGCCGAGCGCGGTGAAGGCGCGCGTCAGCACGACTTCGTCGATCTTCGATCGCTGACCCAGATCGGCAAGACCGACCGCACCATCGAGCTCGAACAAGCGCACCACGCGGTGCGCAAGGTCGGCCGGCGCGCCCAGCGCCTCGAGCCGGTCGGCGATGCGCATGCTCTGGCTGCGCGCCTCTTCGAGCAGCAGCGCCTGGCTCTGTGTGTCGAGATGCGCGATGCCCTTGCCGATCCGGGCAATGACTTCGCCAGGACCAGTGCCGGGCCGCGACACCCGAAGCAGATCGGCAATCTGCGACCGGGCCGCAAGCGCGACCTCGTCGAACAGGCCGATCCGCCCTTCCTCAGGCATGTCGGCATGCTCGATCTCGTTCCACAAGGCTGGCAGGTCGAACAGCCGCTCGACGACGACGAACATCGCCGCAATATCGGCAATCGCCGCGCCCTCTTCCTCGGCGAGTTCAAAGGGGTGGAGCACGCCGAGCCGGTTGATCATCCGATTGGCCAGTTTGGTCGCGACGATTTCGCCGCGCAGCCGGTGCTCGTCGATTGCCTTCTTGAATTTTTCGCGCATCGCCTTCGGGAAAGCGGCATGCAGATCGGGCGCGAGTTCGGGGTCGGTCGCGACCGGGCTCTGCTCGATCGCCTCCTGAAGCGAAAGCTTGGCCGTCGCCAGCAGCACCGCAAGCTCGGGCCGGGTAAGCCCGCGCCCTTCCTGCGCGCGCCGAAGCAGATCGTCGTTGCCGGCAAGCCCCTCGACCTTGCGATCGAGCCGACCGCTGCTCTCGAAAATCTCGATCAGCCGGACATAGCTGGGCAGCGCCTGCACCCCGTCATTTTCCATGATCGACAGGCCGAGCGTCTGCAGCCGGTTATCCTCCAGCACGATCGCGGCGACATCGTCGGTCATCGACACGAGCAACGTGTTGCGCGCCTCGAATTCCAGCCGCCCCTCGATCATCTCGCGGTTGAGCGCGATCTTGATGTTGACCTCATTGTCCGAACAATCGACGCCTGCCGAATTGTCGATGAAATCGGTGTTGATGCGGCCGCCACCCAAGGCATTGGCGCGGGCGGAAAAAGCGATGCGGCCGGCCTGCGTCACGCCCAGATTGGCACCCTCGCCGATCGCGGTCGCACGCAGTTCCTCGGCATTGACGCGCAGGCGATCATTCGCCGGATCGCCGACCTGGATGTTGTTCTCCGCCGCTGCCTTCACATAAGTGCCGATGCCGCCGAACCAGATCAGATCGACCGGGCTCTTCAGGATCGCCGATATCAGCGCGGTCGGGTCCAGCTCGGTCTCCGTGATGCCGATCGCCGCGCGGACTTCATCCGAAAGCTTGATCGATTTCTCGGTTCGCGAAAAAACGCCGCCGCCCTTCGAAATCAACGCCTTATCATAATCCGCCCAGCTCGAGCGCGGCAGCGCAAACATCCGCGCGCGCTCCTGCCAGCTTGCCGCCGGATCGGGGCTGGGATCGAAGAAGATGTGGCGGTGATCAAAGGCAGCGACGAGCTTCACCGACTTCGACAGCAGCATGCCGTTGCCGAACACATCGCCCGACATGTCGCCACACCCGACGATGCTGATTGCCTGCGTCTGCACATCGACGCCGCGTTCGGCAAAGTGGCGCTGCACCGAAATCCAGGCGCCCTTGGCGGTGATCGCCATCGCCTTGTGATCATAGCCGACCGAGCCGCCGCTTGCGAACGCATCACCGAGCCAGAAGCCGCGATCGAGCGCGATTGCGTTGGCGACATCGGAAAAAGTGGCAGTGCCCTTGTCGGCGGCGACGACGAAATAAGGATCGTCACCATCATGGATCACGACGCCGTCGGGATGGATGATCTTCCCATCGACGATATTGTCGGTGACCGACAACAAGGTGCGGATGAACACACGGTAGCTTTCGGTGCCCTCGGCAAGCCACGCGTCACGGTTGGACGAGGGCGGCAACAGCTTGGGATAGAATCCGCCCTTGGCGCCGGTTGGCACGATCACCGCGTTCTTCACGCGCTGCGCCTTCATCAGGCCAAGGATTTCGGTGCGGAAATCGTCGCGCCGGTCCGACCAGCGCAAGCCCCCGCGCGCGATCGGTCCAGCGCGCAGATGGATACCCTCGATCCGGGGGCTGTAGACCCAGATTTCGCGCCATGGCACAGGCGCTGGCAAGCCAGGCACGAGCGCGCTGTCGAGCTTGAAGGCGAGCGCCTCCTGCGCGGCGGACGCAAAAGCGTTGGTGCGCAGCGTCGCGGCGATAACGCCGTTGATCGCGCGCAGGATCCGGTCGTCGTCGATCGCCGACACCAGATTGAGCCCGGCATCGATCGCGTCTGCCGCGGCAGCAACACCGGCCTCTCGCTCGCCCTTGGCCGCAGGGTCGTGCGCCGCCTCGAACCGGGCGATGAGCGCAGCCGCAACCGAGGGTGCCTCGCGCAGCGTGTCGACGACGGTCGCAAGGCCATAAGTGAGCCCCGCCTGGCGCAGGTAACGAAACCAGGCGCGAAACAACACGACCGACGAGGGGCTCCGTCCGGCATCGACGATCAGCCGGTTGAACGCATCATTTTCCGCCTCGCCTTCGAGCACGGCAGCAATCGCGCGCTCGAGCACGGCATTGTCGCCGTCCAGTGCGCCAGGCGTGGCGCCAGCCCCCGTCGTGATCGCGAAATCATGGACGAAGCCCTCAGCCTCGTCGGCGAGCGCAGTCGGCACTTCCTCGATTACCCGGAAGCCGAAATTCTCCAGCACCGGGACCGCGTCCGACAGCGCCAGCGCGCCGCCGAAGCGATAGATTTTGAGCCGGACGCCGCCCTCACCCCGATAGATTCGCACCGAACGGCCATCGATGGTCTCAAGCGCCGCCAGCCGAACGATATCCTGCGCCGCCTCTTCGGGTGTGCTCGTCGCGCGGTACGCTTGCGGGAAGGTCGCCGCATGCCGCAGCGCGAGGCGCGCCGCGCGCGCCGGCTCGACCAGATCGCCAAGTGCCGCCTCGACCGCCGGCACCCAGCCGCGCACCATCATCGCGAGCGCTGCATTGAGCGGCTTTGGATCGGGCATCCGCCCTTCGCCGCGCAGATCGAAGGTATAGCGGATCATCGCCACCACGCCGTCCTCGAGCGCGATCGACCAGCTGAGCAGCGCGCCGTTCGATGCCTCACCCAGCATCTCGCCGATCGCCACGCGCCGCACCGTCGACAGATCGTCGCGCGGCAGCCACACGAACGCGAACATGTGCCGCCCCAGCATCGAGCGGACGAGCACCATCTGCGGCCGGGGGCGATCGGCAAGCGACATCGCCGTCAGCGCGAGTTCCTCGAGCGAGGCCTGGTCGAACGCCGTGACCAGATCGTGCGGCAATGCCGCCAGCGCATGGCTCAGCGCCTTGCCGGTGTGACCCTTGGGATCGAAGCCGAACTTCGCCTCAAGCGTCGCCAGCCGCGCGCGCAGCACCGGCACCGCCTCGGGCGACGCATTCAGCGCGGCACTCGTCCACAATCCGGCATGGATCGACAGCCCGATCGTCTTGCCACCCTCCAATACCGGCACGATCGCGAGATCGAGCGGCACATGACGGTGGACCCCCGAAATCAGATTGGATTTGACGAGCAGAGGCGCCGCATTGCCCTCCTCGAACCATTTGATCGCCAGCTGGCGCGAAGCATCGGCAAGGATCGGCACCGGCTGTGCGATCCGGGCAATGCCGAGCGACGTGGTCGTATTGCCGGTGTACAGCCAGTGTTCGTGCCCGAGCAGCGTGAAATGGCGATCGAGAAACCAGTCGAGCAACGCCGCACCCTCGGCGCTTGCATCGCTTGTCGCCAGCGCCCTGGCATCGCCGGCCATCGCCTCCTGCAATGCCGGCCAGTCGGCGACGGCTGCACGCACATTGGCGAGATTGCGCTCGATATCGGCGACCAGCGCCTTGCGGCGGCGCGCGTCGACACGCTCCATCTCGATATAGATCATCGATTCGGGCTTGCCCGTGCCGACGCCTTCAAGCGTCCCGTCATCGCCGCGCTCGACGGGCAGCACCGGATGGATGATCCGTTCGATCGCGATGTCGTGCGCAGCGATCGTGGCGGCGATCGAATCGAGCAGAAACGGCATGTCGTCATTGACGATGGCAAGGCGCATTTCGCGGTGCGCATCATCGCCGCTGATCGTCTCGAGCTCCAGCCGGGGTTCGCCGGGTGGCCGCGCACCCGCGGTTGCCGCCATGAACCGCGCGGCCTCGGCCCGCTCGGCCTCGCCAAAGCCCTCCAGCTCGCCCGGCAGGGCTCCCTCGACCAGCCGAACGGCAAGCGCGTCCGACAATGATTTCAAAGTGGTTTTGACCATGGCGACGCTATGCGCCGACGCTGTTGCTATCTCAAGACGCGAAGCGCCCGCAGGCGCATCGTTCAGGTCGCGCGGACGGCCTTAACGAGCGATGCGGGCGATGGCGCGCGCCGCGATCGGATCGCCGCCGCCGATGCTGCCGACAATGTCGAACGTGCCGGACCCGGTCGCCCGGGCCACCAGCAGCACGAATTCCTCACCGCCAATGTCGATCGGCAGCGACACCGACCCAAGCGGTGCCCGCTTTCGTAGCGTCGCGCGAGCAACCCCAGCGGCATCGGGCGCCGCCTGTGGCCGCCGCAGCGCGCGCTCGGTGGCGACGACGCCCTTGATGCCGCCTTCCGCCATTTCGAGAAAGCCCGACAGTGCACCGATCGGCACATTCTTGCGCCGGGCATGCGCCAGCACGGCGGCGAACTCGGTCAGCCGCGTCTTGTCATAATCGGCGCCGAAAACCAGCTTGGCGATCGGCGTCATCGGCGCGCGCGCCTGGCTGGCAATACCCGCGCGTGCCAGAAGGGCAGCATAGCCCACCGGATCGGCATTGGCCGCGGTGGCAAAAGCATGCGCGCGACCGAGCGCTCGATAAAGCGCGGCGCGGCTACGTGTGTCGGCTGCACGAACGGCGGCGGCGGTCTGTTGCGCCAGCATCAGCCGGTCGGCAAGCGGCACATCGTCATGGCCGTGTTCGCCATCGCTGATCGCATCATTGTCTGAATGCGTGTCGAGGTCAGCGCTTGGCCCGCTCGCCCAGGCCGGTGCCGAGACGATCGCGCGCGGCGCGTTGCGCACGGCGGCGGCGATTTCGGCATCGAGGCTCGCCTGGGTTGCCGCGTCGACCAGCTCCTTCCAGTTGATCACGCCGTAGATGAAATCGATGGTGTCGCCGTCCGATGAAAACGGCATCAGGATGCCGCGATACATCGTATTGTGGCCGCGCACGCCGACAAACTCCGCCTCGAATCCAACGGGCGCGCGATTGGCGATGATCTGAAGATAGTGATCGGTCAGCCGCGACAGAAGCGATCGGCTGGGCACCTGGGTGATTCGCGTCACCGATGCGTCGAGATTGCATTCCTCGCGAAGCGCGCGCCCCAGAAACTGGATCGTCGGATCCTCGATGCCGGCGGTGAAATCGAGCAGCACGCTATGCGCACCGAAATCGGCGATATTATCGGGGACGAGGTCCTCGATCGACGGATAAGCGCGGCCACCGAGCAGCGAAACCCAATAATTATAGGCGCGCACCTGCATGCGCCGCTCATCGGTGCCGATATCGAGGCCGTGATTGTCATCGACGCGCAAATCCGCCTCCTCATGGTGATCGGCGTCGAGCCGGTCGTCGTCGAACCCGCGAAGCGTGTCCATGCGCACATCCCCAAGGGGCAGCCGGCCCCGTTTCCAAACCGGTTCTGCCCGATTGTGGTAAACGATGGGTAAAGCGCGGGCAGAAGATGTTGGTGATGCGCTGGACGCGCTTGTCAGCCCGGTATCGACCTGTTAATCGCCGCCGCCACGGAAAGCAGCAACGCTGCCTTTCGCGCGCCGCCTTAGCTCAGCTGGTAGAGCATCGCATTCGTAATGCGGGGGTCACAGGTTCGAGTCCTGTAGGCGGCACCACCCAGTCCACATTTGGTGAGACTTATGGGCCCAGATCGCGCTGTGGGGCCGAACTCGCGCAGTTCTGCGCCTTTCCAAGCCCCGAGAAATCGCTAGCGGGGGCCAAAGAGACGGTGTGGTGCGATGATGGAGCCCGAAGAGAGGTAGTTTCTCAGGTGGCCGAATTCGTCGCCCCCGGATGCGATGCACGAAAGCTGCGCAGCATCGGCGTCGCATTCGGCTTAGCCGAACCCGAACATTCTGCGCTGCTTGTTCCAATCGAGCGGCAGCGCTTTGGTGCGCGCGAGGCGGGTTCGGGTCAGTGCGGCCGGTTGACGCCCTTCGAGGATCGCAGAGACGATGTCAGGCGCGAGCCCACCAAGCCGTGCGAGCTGCGAGAAATAATGCAGCGAGAATCCTTGGTCTGCCGCAACTTCACCGAGCGCTCGGTCGCCAGCATTGGCGACCGCCAGCCGCGCGGCATGTGCATTGGCAACCAATCGAATCAGGCCTTCGTCAATCGTGGAACGATCGGTGACCTGGGCGCCTGGTGGCACGAGCCGGGTCTGTCGACCCGAGCGAATTAGCGTCGCCGAGGTAGTCAGAATGGTCGGCATATCTTGATTCTGGACCCGAAGCACTAGGTCCAGTCGGTCGCGGTGGACATCGATTCGCTCAACAAGGGCCGCGATCAACTCAGCCTGTTGCGCTCCGGAAGCATCTGCCAGCTGCTGGGCACTTTGCGCAGCGCAGACCTCATCGTCTTCGCCATCGCTGACTGATTGACTGTTGTCGATGGGGACCTCGACGAGATGGCGGCATAGCCGGGCGATGACAAGCTGTTCGAGATCGTGGGCGGGCACGCGCCAAGCGGCCGGGCCGCCCGCATCGAGCTTAGGGGTAATGTAATAGCGATACCGCTTGGCGTGTTTGACCGCATGGCTGGGAGACATGGCTCGGCCATGGCCGTCGTAAACAAGGCCTGCGAGCAAACTTGGATGCTTGATATTCGCACGCCGCTGCCGCGCCGGCGCTTTGTCAGCAAGTGCTAATTGCACTCTGTCCCAGATCGTCCGATCGACGATGGCATCATGCGCGCCCACGAACGTCTCGCCCTTATGACGCACTTCGCCAACATAGACGCAGTTGGCCAGCAGATGGAACAATCCGCTGCGGCCGAACGGAACACCACCGATACTCGTGCCATTGCGCATTGGCCGCAATTTCGTGCGGTGGCCGGCCATCGCCAGCTCCTCGGCGAGAATACGCACCGAGCCGAGTTCGAGATAGCGTGTCATGATGTATCGGACCTGGTCAGACTCGGCATCATTCCCGATAAGTTTGCGATCGACAACGTCATAGCCCAGCGGGACAGGACCACCCATCCACATACCCTTGCGCTTAGACGCTGCGATCTTGTCGCGGATGCGCTCGCCAGTGACTTCGCGCTCGAACTGCGCGAAGGACAAAAGCACGTTGAGGGTAAGCCGCCCCATGCTGGTCGTCGTGTTGAATGACTGGGTTACCGATACAAAGCTCGCACCGGCTGCGTCGAGGACGTCGACGATTTTGGCAAAGTCTGCAAGACTGCGCGTGAGCCGATCTACCTTGTAGACGACGATCACATCGACCTTGCCGGCGGCGATGTCGGCCATAAGCTGGACGAGCCCGGGGCGTTGCATATTTCCGCCTGAAAAGCCGCCATCATCATAAAACCCGGGGGTGGCACTCCACCCTTGGTGCCGTTGACTGAGAATATACGCTGCACACGCTTCTCGCTGTGCGTCGAGGCTGTTGAACTCCTGCTCCAGACCCTCCTCGGTCGATTTACGGGTGTAGATTGCGCAGCGAACAGAATCAGCCATCGTCAGTCCCGATCGCGTCGTCGGAAACGCGCTTGCTGAGCAACCCAAAGAATCGCGGCCCCGACCGGTGCGTGCCCGTTATCTCCTCGGCTATTGGACTGAGGGACGGGAATAACCGGTCATCAAAGATGAACCCATTATCGCCAACCAGCACGCTGTAAGTCTTGCCGCGCCAGGTTTTGAGCAGGCGCGTGCCGGGTTTCAGGCGGATTGCGGTGGATGGCAGCGGCGTATCGCCCCGAGCAATGCGCTTTGCCAGCTGGCCGAGTTCGCGCGCAGCTGCGGTGGTCAAGCCTCCGTGCGCTATCTCCTGCAACCGATAAGCTATGCCACGCCGCAGCAAGTCTGGCGTTGCCAGGGGCGCTAGCCCGGATTATTCATCGGGAGCGATAATCGGTGGTGGCGATCGTGGTCTAAGTCTTTGGTTTGGAGTAGAGAAAGGGTGCTTACGCCATCCCTCTGCTCCAGACAGAAAGTGCCACGACCGCCATGGCCGACGA
>JBBRMV010000021.1:0-55632 GCA_038230675.1 Sphingomonadales bacterium
AGCCGGTTGAGCGCCTGGGTGGGTCCATCTCGCACATAATTATAATTGCCGCTGAACAGGGCGACACGAAGATCGGTGACTTTCATTGCGGTCCCCATAGCGGGGCGCGTCCGCCGTGACTATCTCTGCTACAGACACTTGGAGAGCAACAAGATGGCCGATCTCGCCGATTTTCCGATCACGAAGCGCTGGCCCGCGCAGCATCCCGATCGGCTTCAGCTTTATTCGTTTCCGACGCCAAACGGGGTGAAGGCATCGATCATGCTTGAAGAAATCGGGCTGCCCTATGAGCCGCATTTGATCAGCATCATGGCCAACGAGAGCCATGACCCGGCCTTTCTGTCGCTCAATCCCAACGGCAAGATACCCGCGATCCTCGATCCCGATGGGCCCGACGGCAAGCCGATCGCGCTGTTCGAAAGCGGCGCTATCCTCATCTATCTGGCGCAGAAGACGGGCAAGTTCCTGCCGACTGACCTCGCGCGGCGGATGCAGACGATCCAGTGGGTGATGTTCCAGATGGGCGGGGTCGGGCCGATGTTCGGCCAGATGGGCTTTTTTGTGAAATTTGCGGGCAGCCAGTGGGAAGACAAACGCCCGCGCGACCGCTTCGTCGACGAGGTGAAGCGCATCCTCGGCGTCATGGATACGGCACTTGCGGGTCGCGATTGGTTCATGGGTGATGAATATACGATCGCCGACATCTCGATGCTCGGCTGGGTCCGCGCCATCGATGCGTTCTACGGCGCGGGCGAACTGGTCGGGTTGGAAGGGTACACCAACGTCACTGCCTGGCTCGAGCGCGGGCTCGCGCGGCCGGCGGTGCAGCGGGGTTTGACCATTCCCGCAAGGCCGAGCTGAACCATCATCATCCATCTCACAGGGTAGCGGGGAACAACAGATAGAGTGCGGCAAGGAGCTGCGCGCATCGATCGATATTCCCTTTTCGTTCCGCACGCTTTATGGGACGAACATGGCCAAACCCCAGAAGCGTTATGTCTGCCAATCCTGTGGCTCGGTGTCGCATCGCTGGGCGGGGCAGTGCGCCGATTGCGCGGAATGGAACACGCTTGTCGAGGAAGCCGGTGGGCAGGTGACGCCGTTTGCGGCCAAGCATCATCTTCAGGGCGGCGGGCGAATGCTGCAGCTGGTCGGCCTCGATAGCGAGATCGCGCTGCCCGAACGACTGCCATCGGGGATCGCCGAACTCGACCGCGCGCTTGGCGGCGGTTTCGTCGAAGGGTCTGCGACGCTGATCGGTGGTGATCCCGGCATCGGCAAATCGACCTTGTTGCTGCAGGCGGCGGCCAAGCTCGCGCTCGCCGGGCATTCGGTGGCCTATGTTTCGGGTGAGGAGGCGGCCGATCAGGTGCGGCTGCGCGCGCGGCGGCTGGGGCTGGGCATGGCGCCGGTAATGCTCGCGGCGGCGACATCGGTGCGCGATATCCTGACGACGCTGTCGCAAGGCACCCCGCCGGCGTTGCTGGTGATCGATTCCATACAGACGATGCACAGCGACCTGATCGAAGGCGCACCGGGCACCGTCAGTCAGGTGCGTGCATCGGCACAGGAACTGATCCGTTTCGCGAAGGAACGCGGCACCGCGGTCGTTCTCGTGGGGCATGTGACCAAGGACGGCAGCATCGCCGGCCCGCGCGTCCTTGAACACATGGTCGACACCGTGCTGAGTTTCGAGGGCGAGCGCAGCCACCAATACCGGATCCTTCGCGCGATCAAGAACCGCTTTGGCGGTACCGACGAAATCGGCGTCTTCGCCATGGTCGAGGAGGGGCTCGCCGAAGTGTCGAACCCAAGTGCTTTGTTCCTCACGCAGCGGGAGGAGGGCGTGACAGGGACCGTCGTGTTCCCTGCGCTCGAGGGGACGCGACCCGTGCTCGTCGAGATACAGGCGCTCGTGGTGCGGCTTGCCAGCGGGGCAACGCCGCGACGCGCCGTCGTCGGTTGGGATTCGGGTCGGCTGGCGATGATTCTCGCTGTGCTTGAGGCGCGCTGTGGGCTGAGCTTTTCCTCATCCGAGGTTTATCTCAACATCGCTGGGGGATACCGGGTGCAGGACCCCGCCGCCGATCTTGCCGTTGCAGCGGCGCTGATATCGGCGCTGAGCGAGCGGCCAGTAGCGATCGATGCGGTTGCCTTTGGCGAAGTCGCGCTCTCCGGCGAAATTCGGCCGGTTGCCCACGGCGCACTAAGGCTGAAGGAAGCGAGCAAACTGGGCTTTCAACGCGCGCTCGTCCCCGCCGCACTCACCGCAGAAAAACAGCCGCTGACGCTTGCCGGCTTCAAGACGCTTGGCAGTTTCGTTGACCATATGCTTGAGCGCGGCTAGCCAAGCCGTCGATCCATCCCCATTTGCAGCGGGGATGCACCGGCGAATGGCCGGCGGAGAGAAGCCGTATAATGGGACTGACCGCACTCGATATCGTCGTGATCCTGCTCGTCGGCGGAGGCGCCGCGCTTGGCCTGATGCGCGGTTTCGTGACCGAAGTGCTGTCGCTGTTCGCCTGGGGCGCGATCGTCATCGCGCTGCGGCTGTTCCACGGACCGGCAACGGTAATGCTGGCAGGCATCGTCGGCACAACGGCGGGGGCCGCTGTGCTGGCCTTCGCGATCGTTGGCGGCGCTACTTATTTTGGCGGCCGGATGGTCGCCAATGCGGTCGGATCGCGCACCCGGACATCGATATTGGGACCGATCGATCGTGCGCTCGGCTTTGGCTTTGGCGCGGTCAAGGGGATGATCTTTGCCAGCCTGCTGTTCCTGCTGATCGTGCTCGTCACCGATACCATCGGCGGCGGCCCGACCCGGCGACCCGCCTGGATCACGACGTCGCGCACCTATCCCGTGCTTACCTTCACCAGCGCCGGCATCGCCGATTTCGTCGATAAGAGGCGGCGCGGCGAGCCGGTGTTCGGCAAGCCGGTCCCGCCCGCCGAATCCGAGACGAGCAATGCCAGCAGCGAGGCAGAGCCATGAACGCGCCGCTATATAATAACGAGATACTAAGGTTGGCGGCCTCCTCCCCGTCGAGCGAGCGCCTCGCCGCGCCGATGGCGAGCGTAGAGAAGAGATCGCCCGTCTGTGGCAGCCGGGTGACGGTCGACGTGCGCACCGACGCGGCGGGGCGGGTGAGCGAGATCGGCATGGTCGTGCGCGCCTGTGCGCTTGGCCAGGCATCGTCGAGCCTGATGGCGGCGCACGCGACCGGCCATGACGCGACATCGCTTGCGCGTACGCGTGATGCCCTGGCGGCGTGGCTGGCGGGCGAGGGCGCGCTACCCGATTGGCCCGGCCTCGATATCTTCACACCGGCATTGCCGCATACCGCGCGGCACGCGTCGATCAGGCTGGCGTTCGAGGCGGTCGCCGAAGCGGCGGCGCTCGCGGGCGCGCGTCCATGAGCGGTCTGGTGCTCAGGGACGCGGTGATCCTGCTCGGTTTTGCGCTCGGGTTCGTGCTGTTGTTTCGCAAGCTTGGGCTGGGTGCGACGCTGGGCTTTCTCGTCGCCGGCGCGGTCGTCGGCCCGCAGGTGCTGGGCATGGTCGGCGATGCCGAACAAAAGATGGGGATTGCCGAGCTCGGCATCACCTTGCTGCTGTTTCTGGTCGGGCTGGAGCTGAACCCGGCCCGGCTGTGGCGGCTGAAACAGGATATCTTCGCGCTTGGGCTGTTGCAGGTCACTTTGTGCGGCGTGGCGGTGGCAGGTGTCGTCTGGGGAGTCGCGCGTTTTTCACCGGCGGCGGCCCTTGCGGTCGGATTGCCGCTCGCTCTGTCATCGACGGCGCAGGTATTGCCGATGCTGCAATCGGCGGGCCGGCTGCGAACGCCTTTTGGCGAGCGCGCCTTTTCGATCCTGTTGTTCCAGGATCTGTCGATCGTCCCGCTGATCACGATCGTTGCTGCGCTTTCGCGCGCGCCGGCGGCGGCAAATGCACCCCCGGGCTGGCTGCTCGGGCTCTATACGGTGCTGGCGATCGTGGGACTGGTGACCGCCGGCAGATTCCTGCTCCGGCCGCTGTTCCACCTGATCGGCAATCTTGGCGAGCGCGAGATGTTCGTGTTTGCAGCGCTCTTCACGGTCATCGCTAGTGCAGCGGTAATGGAGGCGCTGGGGCTGTCGACCGCGCTGGGCGCGTTCATCGCGGGCGTGATGCTCGCGGACAGCCCCTATCGGCACGAGCTGGAGGCCGATGTCGATCCGTTCCGGTCGATCCTGCTCGGGTTGTTCTTTCTGAGCGTCGGCATGATGCTCGATCTGCACGCGATTGCCGAACGGCCGCTTTTCGTGATCGGCATGGCCGCGCTGCTGATCATCACCAAGACCGCGATCATGATGGGGATCGGGCTGGTCTTCAAAATGAACTGGCGGCCAGCGCTCGCGCTCGGTCTGTTGCTGAGCCAGGGCGGGGAATTCGGCTTCGTCCTGTTCGCGCAGGCACGCGATGCGCTGTTGATCGCGCCCGATGCGGCGAGCCTGTTCGGTGCGGTGGTGACGCTGTCGATGGCGACCACGCCGTTCCTGATGATCCTGACGCGGCGTTTCCGCAGCCAGCCCGTCGTCGACGAGGCGGGGCTGGAGGCACCGCACAAGGACGGTGCGAGTGCGCTGGTGATCGGCTATGGTCGCTTTGGGCAGACAGTTGCGCAAATGCTGACCGCGCAGAAGATCAGCGTCACGTTGATCGATCGCGATCCGGAAATGATCGCCACTGCAGACAGTTTCGGCATGAAGGTCTATTATGGAGACGGCACCCGGATGGACTTGCTTCGCCAGGCTGGTGCTTCGGACGCACAGCTGGTGATGTTCTGCATCGATGGCGACGTGATCGATGCCGAGTTTCTTGACGGCGTCCACCATGCCTTTCCCGATGCCGCGATCTTCGTTCGTGCCTATGACAGGCGGAGCGTCATGAAGATGGCGGGTGCCCCGGTTGCCGGCATTACCCGGGAAGTGATGGAATCCGCCGTCTCGATGGCCCGCGCGGCGATGCAGAATGTCGGCGTCGATTCAGAGGATATCGGCAAGACAGAGGCCGAATATCGCAAGCGCGACGACCAGCGGTTGAAGGCGCAGACCGAGGCGAACGACATGCACGCCGGATCAGATATCATGTTCACGCATCAGACGATGGCAGCTGCGGAGGAAGCGGGATGAGGACGCTTGTAGCGCTATCGGCGCTGTCGGCGGCGGTCGCCGTCGCGGCTGGAGCATTTGGCGCGCACGGCGCGTCCCCCGCCGCTGCCGAATTGCTGAAGACGGGGAGTCATTATCAACTGGTACACGCCGTCGCTGCGCTGGTCGCAATTAAACTCGATGCGCCGGGGCCAGGTTGGCTGATGGTAGGCGGGGGCTGGATTTTCGCCGCCACGCTTTATTTGATGGCACTTGGGTTGCCGAAATTGCTCGGCGCGCTGACACCGATTGGTGGCGCGTTGATGATCGCCGGCTGGTTGTGGATGGCCTGGTTCGCCGTCAGAAACTAGCGCCCGGCCGCGCGGCATTTGTCCGAGCAATAAATCACATTCTCCCAGTCGCGCGCCCATTTCTTGCGCCACGCAAACGGCCGCTGGCAAACCGGGCAGGTCTTTGTCGGCAGGTCACGCTTCGCTGTGCCTTGGGGCATTGATCGTCCTGTCCAGGAATGCGGCGACATCGGCAAGATCGACCGATTTGTCGAGATAGGTTCGCCCGATACCGCGCGCGAGCAGAAAGGGCAGCGTGCCGGCCGTCATCTTCTTGTCGTGGCGCATGTGATCGACGAGCATAGTCCCGCTCGCTGAGATGCCGGCGGCGGCGACGCCATCGGGCAGCCCGACCGCACGCAGATGCGCCGATACGCGCGCTGCATCATTGGCCGCACACAGCCCCCGTTCGGCCGAATAGCCGAATGCCAGCGCCATCCCTGCCGCGACTGCCTCGCCGTGGAGCAACCGGTCCGAAAAGCCCGCCTCGGCCTCAAGCGCGTGGCCAAAGGTATGGCCGAGGTTGAGCAGCGCGCGCGCGCCCGTCGTCTCATGCTCGTCCTCGGCAACGATCCGCGCCTTGGCCACTACGCTGTGCCGGATCGCATGGATCCGGGCATCGGCGTCGCCCGCCAGCAGCGTTGCGCCATGGTCTTCGCACCAGGCAAAGAAATCGGAATCGTCGATCAGCCCGTATTTCACCACTTCGGCATAGCCTGCGCGCAATTCGCGCGGCGGCAGCGTGTCGAGCGTCGCGGGGTCGATCAGCACCATTGCGGGTTGGTGAAACGCGCCGATCAGGTTCTTGCCCGCGCGCGTGTTGATCGCCGTCTTGCCGCCGACCGACGAATCGACCTGGGCGAGCAAGGTCGTCGGCACCTGAACGAAGCCGCAGCCGCGCTTCAGGATCGCGCACGCAAAGCCGACAAGGTCGCCGATCACCCCGCCGCCAAGCGCGATCACGTGATCGCCGCGTTCGACCCCGCGATCGAGCAGGGCGTCGGCGAGCTTTTCCAGCGTCCCCCAGCTCTTGCTCGCCTCGCCGTGAGGCAGCACGATCGCATCGCTGGCGATACCGGCCGTGGTCAGCGCGCCCCGCAGGGTGGCGAGATGCACTTCCAGATGATCGTCGGTCACGATGATCAGCGGCTTGCCGCGCGCCAGCGGCTCGAGATGCTCCGCCGCACGCGCGATCAGCCCGCGCTCGATCAGCACCGGATAGCTTCTTGCGCCAAGCGCAACCGTCAGCGTCATGCCCCAAGGGCTTTCAGGATAGCGTTCACGGTTGCCTCATGCGGGGCCTGGTGGCTGGAAATACGGATCGGCGCCATCGCATAGATGGGATTGCGGACGCGCGCGAGTTCGGTCAGCACCTCGACCGGATCGCGATTGCGCAGCAAGGGGCGGGTGTCGCGGCGGGCCACACGTTCGGCGAGCACCGCCGGGTTGGCATCGAGCCAGATGGCCAGCGCGGATTCCAGAATGAGCTGGCGCGTATCATCGTTGATGAAGGCGCCACCGCCCGTCGCGATCACCTTTGGCGTGCCATCGACCAGCCGGGCGATCACGCGACGTTCGCCCGCGCGGAAATATTCCTCGCCAAAACGGCTGAAGATATCGGTGATAGACATGCCCGCCGCGAGTTCGATTTCGCTGTCGGCATCGACGAAGGGCAGCTGCAATCGCTTCGCTAGCCGCCGGCCCACGGTCGATTTGCCGACCCCCATCAGGCCAATCAGGACGATCGGCTTGCTGCGCCAGTCCGGGTGAGAAACGTGTTTTTGCAACATTGTCGGCAGGGCTATACAGCGTGCCAGCGCCTCGGGCAAAAGGCGCGGATCGAGTCATCCCCGCGGCTCCTCCAGTTCGCGTTCGCCTCAGTCAACAAGGTTTGCAATGTCCCGCCTGCTCGTCATCCTCGCCGTTGTCGTCGTCTTCTTTGTTGCCGGGCTGTTCGTGCTGGCGGGCCGCCAGGGCGAAAAGCCGCTCGCGCACGTCGAAAAGGTCGTGCCGCTTGCGTCGCTCAAGAAATAGCATGAGGTTTCACGCCCGGGGCGGCGGTGTGGCGCTTGGCGCGCTGACGCTGGCGATCGCCGCGGCTGCGGGATTGCCCGCGCTTGGCCAGGAAAAACCCGAATCGATCCTGCCGCCGGGATTTGGCGATGCCGCGCCGCAATCGTCGCCGGCACCGTCGGCTTCTCCCACGGCGCCCTCGCCCTCGTCGCGCCCATCGCTGCCGCCACCGAGTGATTCAGCGATGCCCGATGGATCATCGGCCGCGCTGGCGGGTGGGGCGCCGGACGAGGAGGCGGGGAAGCCAGCGCCGATCGATGCCAAGACGCTCGCCGAGTATGAAATGCCAGCGTATGCGCGCCGCTCCCTTGCCGTGGTCGGTGTGGTCGATCGGGCGCAGGGCGGGCTTGGCGAGGATGCGTTTGGTCGCGCCGACGGCCATTTCATCCAGACGTTGATGGGTCGGTTGAATGCGCCCATCGCCTCGCGTTGGTTGTCGATCGGGCTCCGCCGCGCGCTTGCGTCGCAGCTCAGGGCGCCGCGCGGCGTCAACGGCGCCGATTTCGCGGCGGAACGCGCGTGGCTGCTGTTGCGGATGGGCGAATCGGTCGTGTCGCGGGCGTTGATCGAGCGCGTGGATACCGACAATTACACACCGAAGCTGTTTGAGGCGGCGATGCAAGCGGGGCTTGCGACCGGCGATCCGGCACTGGTGTGCCCAGTCGCGGTGGCGGCTCAAAAAGTGTCGCGCGACCGGGCATGGGTTCTCGCGCGTGCGATCTGCGCCGGCTTGTCGGGAGTGCCGGGCGAGGCGGGGCCCCTGATCACCGCTGCGCGACGCAGTGGCGCTGCCCGCGGCATCGATATGTTGCTCGCGGAAAAAGTGGCAGGGGCAGGCGCCAAGGGGCAACAGGCCGTCACCATCGAATGGCAGGGCGTCGATCAGCTGTCGATCTGGCGTTATGGCCTGGCGACGGCGACCGGGGTCGAAATTCCCGATACGTTGCTGGCATCGGCACGTCCGCAGGTGCAATTTTGGCGCGCGCAATCGCCCGTGCTCGAACCTCGCGCGCGCGCGCAGGTCGCAGAACTCGCCGCCGCGCAGGGCGTACTGTCCAATTCAGCACTCGTCGATCTGTATGGCCAGATCGATCAGGCCGATGATTCGAGTTCGGCGGAGGCAGGGATCGCGCGTGATCTGCGTACCGCCTATATCGAGTCCGACCGCGCTCAGCGGCTCGCGATCCTGCACCAATTGTGGGAAGAACCAAAGACACCGCGGAGCCGATATGCCCGGCTCGTTCTGACGGCGCGCGCATGCACCACATTACCGCCGCAGCCCGATACTGCCGAAGCCGATTCGATCATCGCATCGATGCTGAGCGCCGGGTTGTATCTGCCGGCATCGCGCTGGCGCGACGTTGTCGCGCGGGGGAGCGACGGCTGGGCGATGCTCGCCATTGCCGATCCAACGGCGGGGCAATTGTCGCGAAGCGATGTCGATGCCTATCGCGGCCGGGCAACTGATCCGACGGGCGCGAAACGCCGGATGTTGCTCGCGTCGCTGGCGGGGCTCGATCGGCTCGAATCAGGGGTTGCAGTGTCGCTCGCGGGGACGCTCGGCGTTGATCTCGAAAGCGCCAACAACTGGACGCGCGCGCTCGCTCGTGCAGCGGAAAGCGGGCAGCAGGGAACCGTGCTGCTGATCGCCGCGATCGGCATGCAGACCTCCGACTGGCGCGGCGTTTCGCCCGAGGCGCTGTATCACATCGTCGCCGCGCTCCACCGCGTCGGGCTCGACCCCGAGGCGCGGATGATCGCGGTCGAGGCGCTGACCCGGCTTTGAGCGGCGGTGGTGACCTGCCGCTGATCGAGCGATTTCTGGAAATGATGGCGGCGGAATCGGGTGCGTCGGCCAATACGCTGGCGGCATATCGCAGCGATCTGCATCTGGCCTCCGATACGCTCGGGCGCGGCCTTGCAGTTGCGGACAAGGCAGCACTCGCCCGTCTGGCGGCCAGCTGGGCGACTTTGGCGCGATCGACGGTAGCGCGCAAATCCGCCGCACTTCGGCGTTTCTATGCGTTTCTGGCCGAGGAGGGGCTTCGCAACGACGATCCGGGCGCATTGCTTCCACGGCCCGGTGCGGCGCGCGCTTTGCCGAAGTCGCTGGCCAGGAGTGATGTGGACCGCTTGTTCGAGGCGATTGCCGCGCGCATTGCCCGGACGCCACCCGATCCCAATGATCTGCGCCTCGCCGCGCTGGTCGAGCTTCTCTACGGCTCGGGCCTGAGAGCAACCGAGCTGGTCTCCATACCCCGCAACGCCGTATCGCCTGATCGACCGTTCATCATCCTGTGCGGGAAAGGCGGGCGCGAACGGCTCGTGCCGATATCCGATCGTGCGCGCGCTGCAGTAGCAGTCTGGCGCGCACAATTGCCGGCGGCCAGCACATGGCTGTTCCCCGGTGGCAAGACGCATCTGTCGCGTATCCGCCTGTACCAGCTGCTCAAGGCGCTGGCTGTCGCGGCGGGGTTGCCGCCCGAACGGGTTAGCCCGCACGTCCTGCGCCATGCCTTTGCAACGCATCTGCTTGAGGGCGGCGCCGATCTGCGCGCGCTCCAGATGATGCTCGGCCATGCCGATATCGCAACGACCGAGATCTACACGCATGTCGATAGCAGTCGTCTGGTCGAGCTGGTCAATGCTCGCCATCCGCTCGTTGACGTTAGCCCCCGCCGCGCCTAACCGACACCGCCTCATGGCAAGCTTTCTCGATTTTGAAAAACCGATCGCCGAGCTGCAATCGCGGATCGATGAACTGCGCGAAACCGCGACGGGTGGCGGGATCGATCTCCGCACCGAGATCGACCGGCTTCAGGTCAAGTCGGACCGATTGCTGCGCGATACCTATGCGCGGCTTACCCCGTGGCAGAAGACTCAGGTCGCCAGACATGGTGATCGACCGCATTTCAAGCATTATGCGGCGGCACTTTTCGACGATTTCACGCCACTCGCCGGCGACCGGGCATTTGGCGACGATCAGGCGATCATGGGCGGTCTGGCGCGGTTTCGCGGACGCCGAGTGATGGTGATCGGCCATGAAAAGGGCGATGATACGACCAGCCGCATCCGCCACAATTTCGGCATGGGCAAGCCCGAGGGGTATCGGAAAGCAATCCGGCTGATGCAGCTTGCCGATCGGTTCGGGCTGCCGGTGATCACGCTGGTCGACACATCGGGCGCGTTCCCGGGGATATCGGCCGAGGAGCGCGGGCAGGCGGAGGCGATCGCGCGCGCGACCGAGCAATGCCTTGCGCTACGGGTGCCGCTCGTCGCGGCCATTCTGGGCGAAGGTGGCTCGGGTGGGGCGGTGTCGCTCGCGACTGGCAACCATGTGCTGATGTTTGAACACGCGGTCTATTCGGTGATCTCGCCCGAAGGTTGCGCCTCCATCTTGTGGCGAACCGGCGACAAGGCGGCGGATGCTGCCGAAGCAATGAAGGTGACGGCGCAGGACCTGAAAGCGCTGGGGGTGATCGACGCAATCATGCCCGAGCCGCTTGGCGGCGCGCACCGGGCCCCGGAAGCAGCCATTGCGACGCTGGGCGAGGCGATCGAGCGTGCGCTGTCCGATCTGTCGCCGATATCGGGCGATGCACTGATTCGCCAGCGCCGCGAAAAATTTCTGGCGATCGGCCGCGGCATCGCCGCTTGAGCGGTGCAAACCAAAAGGGGCGGCGAACCGAAGTCCGCCGCCCCCCTCGCGAAGCGTAAGCTGGGAGAAGCTTACGTAGCCTTCATGTTCGATGCGACGTTGTTGAACGTGGTCTTGAGCGAGTTGCCCAGGCCCTGCATGGCGGCGATTGCTGCCACGGCGATGAGTGCGGCGATAAGGCCATATTCGATGGCGGTCGCGCCCTTGCTGTTCTTGATGAACTTGCGAATGGTTTGCATGTTTCCGGTCTCCAATTGATTGTGCTTCAGTCACCCGGCTCCCCGGAAAAGAAGCCGGGCTAGCAACTACGAGGATTAGGCGGACTAGATTGACAAAAGTTTAAGCCGCGAAACGAAATTTGCGTTTCCGACATCAGGGGCCGGGGCGGGCGCTTTCAACCTTGGTGTTGACGTTGCCCCAGAGGCTGATGGTCGAGTTCGCCACCTGGATGAAGCCGCCGATCATCGTCAGCACGATCAACGCCGCGATCAGGCCATATTCGATGGCCGTGGCGCCGCGCTGATCTCGTGCCAGCCTTTGCATCAGCTTCAACATGGGCGATCAATGCTCCCCGAACGTGCGCACTTGATAGCGGGTATCCATAAAGGGTTAATCAATGACGAATTTGCCGCCGCTTTCGCCGGTTTCGCTGTTTCCCGTCGTCGCCGCCGCTTTGGTCGATGCAGACGGTCGGGTGCTGTTGCAGCAACGCCCGCCGGGCAAGCAGATGGCGGGGCTGTGGGAATTCCCCGGCGGCAAGGTCGAGCCCGGCGAAACGCCTGAAGCCGCGCTGATACGCGAACTTGACGAGGAGCTCGGCATCTCGGTTGCGGCGTCTTGCCTTGCACCCGCCACCTTCGCCAGCGCGCCGCTTGGCGATCGGCATCTGCTGTTGCTGCTATATGTCTGCCGCAAATGGGAGGGCCTGCCCCAGGCGCTGGAAGCAAGCGCGCTCAAGTGGGTGAGGCCGGTCGCGATGCATGCGCTCGACATGCCCCCTGCCGACAGGCCGATGATCGGCCTGCTGGAGGCGCTGATCTAGGTCTTTCGTTGCAACGCTGCAGCGAGCGAAGCCGTCGCGCTGCCACGGCGTGCGGGTTGGGGCTGGGAAGGGGCGGGCGCCCATCCGGTGAGATAGACGATGTCGAACCGTTCGGATGTCCGGCCATCGGCATCCGCGCGCGCCGCAAATCCTTCGGCCGCGCGCGCCAACGTATCGCGACGGAGGCTGCGTCGTGCCTTGAGCAGGTTGCTGCCCGCCATCCCGCGCACATCCGCAAGCAGCCGCCAGATATCGCCATAACGCACCGTAATCTGGTCGGTATCGGCAACGGGCAGAGCGAACCCGGCGCGCTGGAGAAGATCGCCGCCGGCTCGAACATCGATTTGCGGATGTATCCTGGGTGCGGGTCGGTCGCCCTCCGCCTCGCGCAGCACCGCACGCAATGTGGACAGGCTGCCAGCGCCGACAAAGGCCCCAAGAAACAATCCATCTGGCCGAAGAACTCGCCTGATCAACGCGAGCGCGCCCGGCAGATCGTTGACGGTGTCGAGAACGCCTGCCGAGACGACAAGATCGAATGCGCCATCGCTAAAGGGCAGCCGATCCTCATCGCCCTGCACACCGCTGCCAAGCCGGGCAAAGCCAAACCCGGCATCGATTCGCGCCACACGTGCGCCGACAGGCGGATTGAACGCGCCGCTGCCACAGCCGAGATCGAGTACGTCCCCGAACGATCGGGACACGCTCGCGAGCCGTTCCACGATCCCACCGACCATGATCCTTCGAAGGAAATCGTGATCGGCATAATCTGCCGCGACCCGGTCACGCCGCAACCGGCGAGCATCGCGATCGAAAATTTCCACACCGGGGCTTTGTTCGCTGGTCACTTGCGCGCTTGTGCCGATGCGGGGCGAGGGCGACAAGGGGCGATGCGCCTGCTCGATCTCATGCTTAGGCCGTTGCGGCTTGTCGCCGATATCGTGATCCCGGCACGGTGCCCCGGCTGCGGTATGACAACAGGGCAGGATCACCGCTTTTGCGCGAATTGCTGGGGCAAGCTGCGCTTCATCGCGCCGCCGTGGTGCGCGACCTGCAATATGCCGCTGCCCTATGATGCGGGCGCTGACATGCGCTGCGCCGCCTGCCTGGCGATGCCGCCACGCCACGGAGGCGTGCGCGCGGCGGTGGCGTATGGCGATATCGCTCGATCGATCGCGCTGCGCCTGAAATATGGCGGCCGCGTAGCCTATGCCGAAACGATCGCACGCCATCTGGTCCGGCTCATGCCCGCAGACGCAGAGGTGCTGGTCCCGGTGCCGCTGCACCCGCGGCGACTATGGGGACGCGGTTTCAACCAGGCGGCGCTCATCGCGCAAGCCTTGTCGCGGTTTTGCGGCACGCCGTGTGCGCTCGATTTCCTCCGCCGCACCCGGTCGACGCCGCTGTTGCGCGGGCTTGGCAAGCAGGAGCGCAAACGTGCCGTCGCCCGCGCTTTCGCCGTCACGCCGGCTGGTGCTGCGGCGCTGCGGGGCAAGTCGGTCGTCCTGGTCGACGATATCTATACCAGCGGCGCGACCACCGATGGCTGCGTCGATCAGCTGCTCCGCGCCGGCGCCGCACGCGTGACGATCCTGTGTTGGGCGCGCGTCATCACGGGCGGCATCAACGATTGACAAGCGCAGAGCCACACCACACCTATATCCCATGGCGAAGGTAGAGATCTATACCAAGGCATTCTGTCCCTATTGCACCCGCGCGATGAAGCTGTTGGCGAGCAAGAACGCCAGCGTCGAGGAATATGACATCACGATGGGCGGCCCGAAGCGGATCGAGATGATCAATCGCGCTGATGGTGGGATGACGGTGCCGCAAATCTTCATCGACGGCTATCACGTCGGCGGAAGCGACGATCTTGCCGCTCTCGACGATGCCGGAAAGCTCGACACGCTGCTTTCAGCATGAAGATCGCGTTGCTGCAGATGAGCAGCGGGATCGATCCGCTCGCCAATGCACAGACCATCGTCGATGCGATCGATGCCTGCACGGGTATTGGTGCCTCGATGCTGTTCACGCCGGAAATGTCGGGCCTTGTCGATCGCAACCGGGAGCGTGCCCGTGCCGCCATCCGGCATGAGGCCGATGATCCGGTGCTTACCGCCGTGCGCGCAGCGGCGGCGCGGGCGGGCGTGTGGGTTCATCTCGGGTCGCTTGCGTTGCTCCGCGAGGATGGCAAGTTCGCCAATCGCGGCTTCGTGATCGACGGGCACGGCGAAATCCGTGCGCGATATGACAAATTGCACCTGTTCGACGTCGATCTGCCCACCGGCGAAAGCTGGCGCGAGTCATCCACCTATGTCGGTGGTGAGGATGCAGTCGTGGTCGATACGCCGGCGGGAATGGTCGGCATGTCGATCTGTTACGATCTGCGCTTTGCCGATCTCTACCGCGCGCTCAGCAGTGCAGGCGCGACGATCCTGTCGATCCCGGCGGCGTTCACCCAGCCCACTGGCGCGGCGCATTGGCATGTGCTGATGCGGGCGCGCGCGATCGAGGCCGGCGCCTGGGTCGTTGCCGCAGCGCAAACGGGTGACCATGCCGATGGCCGCGCGACCTATGGCCATTCGCTGGTGATCGATCCGTGGGGCGAAGTCGTGCTCGATATGGGTTCGGCGCCCGGGCTCGGCATTGCTCAGATCGATCCCGAGCGACTGGCGGACGTTCGTGCCCAAATCCCCGTCCTCAACCATCGTCGCGCCATTCCTGCCGTGGCGGTCTATCGATGATCGTGTTCGATCTTCGTTGCGGCGACGGGCATGTGTTCGAATCGTGGTTCGCCTCATCGTCGGCCTACGAAACGCAGCGCGAGCGCGCGCTGGTTTCCTGCCCGGTGTGCGGCAATTCGTCGGTCAGCAAGGCGGTGATGGCGCCAAACGTGGCGGCAAAGGGCAATCGCAGCACGGGGCCAGCGCGCGACATCGACCCCACCATCGACAAGGCAGCAATCACCGCGCTGGCAGCCATACAAGCCGCGATGCTGGAAAATTCGGAATGGGTCGGCCGCGGCTTTCCCGATCGCGCCCGGGCGATGCATCTGGGCGAGGAGGTGGCAGCGCCCATCCACGGCGAGACGAGCATCGCCGAAGCGCGCGAATTGATCGAAGAGGGCGTGCCGATCGCGCCGTTGCCCTTGCCGGTAATCGCGCCCAACGCGCGTAACTGAGACCCAGCGGCGCGGCGACCGCCTGCTCGACATTGACCCTGATTGCCCGATTCTCTAGGCGGTTGCGGGCGTGCCCCCGTAGCTCAGCAGGATAGAGCGACGGTTTCCTAAACCGCAGGCCGGAGGTTCGATTCCTCTCGGGGGCACCACAGCGACCAAGCCGCGAGCGGTGCCCCCGATCGGGCTCATGCCTTGACGTGTGCGGCGATGTATTTGTTAATCTCGAACATCGTCACCGATTTCTTGCCGAAAACCTTTTCAAGAGCAGGATCGGCCAGAATCTCGCGCTTGTTAGCGGGATTTTGCAGGTCGTGCTTCTTGATATAGGCCCACACCTTGCTGATCACTTCGCTGCGCGGCAGGCGGTCATTGCCGACAATCGCGCCAAGTTCTGGCGAAGGCTGTACCGGGGCGTGGATGCCGCCGGTCTTTGGGGCTGCGGCTTTGTCGCCGGTCGTCTTCGGTGCTTTCGCCATCGCTATCCTCCCATGATGCGGCCGGATTGTTCGGCCGACTGGTATCACGCCTTTATCAGCGTCTCAGCCTTGTGCGCCGCCTCGCAGCGCTTGTCACTCTCTTCGATGATTTTGTTGCGCTTGCAGGCAATAATAGACGGTGAAAATCGACAGTGAGGTTTTTTGCGAGCGCTCGACCCTTGGCGATCGTTTCGCCTTGCGAAGGCCGATGCGCGCGTGCGAATGCGAGCCCACGCATCTGCTCCTGGCAATATCGGCTGCGCGAGCGAGAGCGGGGATCGACCAAGGAGAGAGAACATGTTTTCGCACGTGATGATCGGCTCGAACGATCTGGACAAGGCCAAGACCTTTTACGACGCGGCGCTCGGTGTGTTTGGCAGCAAGCCCGGCATGCCCAATGGCGACCGGATCGTCTATATGAACAATGGCGGCCTGTTCCTCGTCACGAAACCAATCAATGGCCATGAGGCTTGCCACGCCAATGGTGGTACGATCGGCTTTGCAGCTGCATCGACCGAGGAAGTTGACGCCTTCCACGCCGCCGGAATCGCCAATGGCGGCACCACCTGCGAGGATCCCCCCGGCGTGCGCGACGGCGGCTTTGGCAAGCTTTACCTCGCCTATCTGCGCGATCCGGATAGCAACAAAATCTGTGCGATGCACCGGATGGGATGATGAGTGACGCCCTGGAAACCGTTTCCCGCAATCGCAGTCACGGCGGCGTCCAGGGCGTTTATCGTCATCAATCGGCGGTGACGAAGACGGCGATGACCTTCGCCGCCTTCGTTCCCGATCATGCGCCGGGCATGCGTTTGCCTGTCCTCTGGTATCTGTCGGGCCTCACCTGCACGCACGCCAACGTCACCGAAAAAGGCGATTACCGTGCGGCGTGCGCAGAACATGGGGTGATTTTCATCGCGCCCGATACGTCGCCGCGGGGGGAGGGTCTGCCCGACGATGCAGCCTATGATTTCGGCCAGGGCGCCGGCTTTTATGTCGATGCGACGCAAGCGCCGTGGGCCACGCATTTCCAGATGCGAGCCTATATCGAGGCCGAATTGCCGACGATCGTCGCGAAGAATTTCGCGGTGGCGGATATGGGCCTGCAAGGCATCACCGGCCACTCGATGGGCGGCCACGGCGCGCTGACGATCGGGCTGCGTAATCCGGCGCGGTTCGCCAGTATTTCCGCCTTTGCGCCAATCTGTTCGCCAATGAACTGCCCATGGGGTGTGAAGGCGTTATCGGGCTATCTTGGCGAGGACCGCGGGCTTTGGCGGGATTATGATGCCTGCGCGTTGATCGATGACGGGGCCCGCACTGCTGAATTGCTTATCGATCAGGGCGGCGACGATACGTTCCTCGCCGAGCAGCTGAAACCCGAGATGCTCGCCGACGCCTGTACGAGGGCGGGCATCGACCTGACGCTCAGGATGCAGCCGGGTTATGACCACAGCTATTATTTCATTTCCAGCTTTCTTGCCGAACATGTCCGCTGGCATGCCGAACGCTTGACGCGCTGATTGCGGCGGCTCGTCGAGCGCTTTCCGAAGAAAAAGGGCCCCTGGCTTGCGCCGGAGGCCCTTTTTCTAATCGGTTGAAGGATCGGATCAGAACTTGATCCGCACCGTGCCACCATAGGTTGCCGGCTGGCTCGGATAGCCAGAAAGACTGCCCGATTGCGCCACCGACGGGAAGATCGTCGTCAAGTAGCGGGCATCGGCGATGTTCCGACCCCAGACCGAAACTTCAATCCCGTTCGAGAATTGGCCGGACAGCGACATGTTCAGCGATTCCACAGTGCGTGTGTATTGCGGCGCGCCTTCGGCAATAATTACCGGGCTCTCATATTGATAATCGCCTCGCAGCAGCAGCTTCAGATTGTCCGTAACTTCCTGCGTGTAGGTTGCGCCAAACGAAGTCGCGAATTCGGGAATACCGGAAGGGCGCTGGCCTGACAGGTTAACGGGCGAGGTAAGGGTCAAGCCCGCGTTGAAAGCGGCTCCCTGCGTAAAGCTGTTATAGATGGGGTCCAGATAGGTTACAGCAACGTTGAGGGTTAGCGCTTTAACAGGCGAGTAGCTACCGTCGAATTCAACGCCAAACGTCGTTGTACGGCCCGCATTGAGCAGGATAAACCCGGTGCCAGAAAAAGGATTGGCCTGGAAGTTTTCAATCTCTTGGCTGAAGATCGCCACATTAAACGCGACCTTTGAGAAATTTCCCTTGATGCCACCTTCAATTACCTTGGCAGTTTCAGGCGCAGCGAGGCGCGAGCCAGAAACGAGATTGACAACCGCAAGCCCGGCAGTTTGCAAACGCGTCAAATCGGCGGGCGTCGGTTTACTGTCGCGCGAGAGATTGATCGAACTCGCCTTGAAGCCCGTGGCATAGGTCACATACAGGCTGATGTGGTCTGTCGCCTTGTAGGCCAACCGCGCCGTATATGACAGGTTGCTGTCCCCCGTACGTCCGGGCTCCACTGCGTTCGGAATATTCTGGAATGGCGGCAAGAATTGAAGCGGCCTGAGCCCATTCAAAGGGTTCGCAGCCGGGTTATTTTGGTTGGCGTTGGCAAACGCCACAAAACCCGCATAAGTCGCCGCCGTTGCAGGCGAGGTTGCGAAAGCGAGAACGGCTGCCGGGCTCGCAGTATTGACGCCTGCAGCCCCGAGAGCACCGCCGAGGAGCAACTGGTTCCGGAATGCGGCGTAGCGAGGATCGTTGAAGTTAACGCTCGAGAAGACATCAGTGCTTACAACATTGATTTGATAGTTCTTCCGATCATCGGTGTAGTTAAGTCCGCCTGTCAGCGTCAAACGATCGGTGATCTTGAAATCAACGGTACCAAAGATCGAGTAAGACTCATCCGCCAGCCGATACCTTTCGGCAAGTCCATCGCCAGGGCGAAAAAAGGTGTTGATGTACCGCGTAGGTGCGCCCTCTAGAGCGCCAAAGGTACCCTCAAGCAAGCTTGCATTTAGCGCGCCGCCCGTACCAGCCCGGATAAGCTGGTCGCCATAAGGACGAAATTGATCGCCATACAGAATGTTGTTTTGCTGATTAATCTTCTCATTGAAGTAGAAACCACCGACCAAGAAGTTCAGCGGACCCTCAAAATTCGACGCCAAGCGCAGTTCCTGCGTGAACGTGTCAATCCGTAGATTTTGATCGTTTCGACCAATGGCGTTAATGCTGGTGAAATCGGAGTCTTGATTGGTCAGCGACTCAACTTTCCGATATGATCCGATCGAGGTAATCGTCAGATTGTTAAATGTGTAGTCGCCCTGGAGCGACACTCCATAGTTCTTAATATTGTTGGTGGATGGAAAGTTGCTATAGGTGATGTAGGAAAAAGGATTATTGGCATCATATACCGGCCGCCCGCCGTTGATACCCTGAAGGATTGCTCGGGTTGGGCCTGCGACGATGTTTGCAATTGCACAGCAATTTTCATTGATCTGGTCGTAATCGCCGATCAAGCGGAATTTCAGGTCGGCATTGGGCTGAAACAGCAATTGCCCGCGAACGCCATAACGATTGCGGGTGCTGGCGTCGGTGTTGAGGCCGGCGTCGAAAACATATCCGTCGCGACGATTGTAATTGCCGCCGATTGCAAACGCCAAGGTATCAGTGACTGGTCCAGTGATGTCGCCCTTGGCGACGAAAGCATTGTAATTACCATAGGACAACTCACCAGAGCCGCCGAATTTGAACGAAGGTTCAGCCGTTACAATGTTGATAATGCCTGCCGAAGCGTTTTTTCCAAAAAGCGTCGACTGCGGGCCGCGAAGCACTTCAACGCGCTTCAGGTTCGGCAAATCCGATATCTGTGCGGCAGAGCGCGAGCGATAGACGCCATCGATGAACACGCCGACGGACGGCTCGATACCAGCATTATTGGCACCGTTGCCAAACCCGCGGATAATGAAGTTAGTGTTTGCGGAGCTTTGCAGCTGCGAGACGCGCAGAGACGGCACCACCGTCTGTAGATCTATCAGATCACGGATCTGCGCTTGTTGAATAGTCGCGGCGGTTGTCACGGAAACAGAAATTGGCGTGTCGAGCAGCGTTGTCTCGCGCTTCGTGGCCGTCACCACAATATCATCGCTGGCGCTGTCGTCGGCGACCGGCTGTTGAGGGGCAGGGGCGGGGGCGGTCTGGGCGAATGCCAGATTGGGCACGAGCATCGCGAGAGCCGACGCGGCAAGCAGTTCAAATTTTTTCATGATCAACCCCTCCTGATCCGTCTGCCGCTCTTGTGTGGCGGCCATGGCGGACTGTTTAACAGTGCAGGGTTCGATTTAGCGTCCAACGAATCCCTCCGTCAATCGAAGATGCACGCAAAACTGCGGGCTTGCGTCGATGTTGCCCAAATGAGACAGTTTCAAAATCGAACTGGTTTAGCGCGAAATGGCGGTTGACGTAGCGTCTGAACCGAATCGCGCGCCTTGGAGGATGCATGAGCGACGAAGGCGATCACGAAGATACCGGCGATTTGGTCAGCCAGCCGGAGAAAATTGCAGTGCCTGAGGATGTCGCCGACGCGGTCCGCACGTTGATTCGCTGGACGGGCGACGATCCGGCGCGCGAAGGGCTGGTGGATACCCCGCAACGCGTGGCGCGCGCCTGGAAGGAATATTGCGCAGGGTACAATGATGATCCGGCCTATCATTTGTCGCGCGTGTTCGAGGAAGTCGGCGGCTATGACGAGATCGTGCTGTTGAAGGACATCCCTTTCCAGTCGCATTGCGAGCACCACATGGCACCGATCATCGGCAAGGCGCACATCGCCTATCTGCCGAGCAACTGGGTGGTCGGCATCTCGAAGCTTGCTCGCGTGCTGCATACCTATGCGCGGCGCCTGCAGGTGCAGGAACGGCTGACGGCGGAAGTCGCCAACTGCATCTGGGAAAATCTTCGCCCGCAAGGAGTGGCCGTCGTGATCGAGGCGAGCCACGCCTGCATGACCGCACGCGGGGTGCGCACCCCCGGCGTCGGCATGGTGACGAGCCGGATGATGGGCGTTTTCCGCGACGATGAGCGCAGCCGCAAGGAAGTGCTCGCGCTGATGGGCTGTTGAGGGCGGATCGGATGAGGGGGCAAGGCGCCGACCGGACCGTGATCGTCACCGGAGCTGCGCGGCGGCTTGGCGCCGTCATCGCGCGGCATCTGGCGGGGGAGGGGTGGCGCGTCGTCGTCCACCACCATCATTCCGAAGCGGAGGCGGCACTGCTGGTCGATGAACTGGCAAGCGCGGGCTCGCATGCCGTCGCGGTCGAGCAGGATCTGGCAGCACCGGACGCGGGCGAGATTCTCATCTCGGCCTCGCGCGCTGCATTTGGCGGGCCGGTGTTGGGGCTGGTTAACTGCGCATCGCTGTTCGCGCACGATGATCCGCGTGACGTGACGAGCGCGGCAATCGACCGCCACATGCGGGTCAACCTGTCTGCGCCGAGCCTGCTTGCCGCCGCCGTCGCGCGCCAGGACGATCTGCGCAACGGGGCTGTGGTCAACATCCTCGATCAGAAGATCGCCAATCTCAATCCCGATTTCTATGCCTATAGCTGCAGCAAGCTGGCACTGGCGGGGGCCACACAGATGCTTGCCCAGGCACTTGGCCCCCGGATCGCCGTCAATGCGGTGTCGCCCGGGCTGACCGTGCCGAGCCTTGACCAGACCGAGGCCGAATTTCGCCAGGTTGCCAGCATCAACCTGTTGAAGCGACCCGTCGATCCTGCCGAAATCGCGCGCGCCGTTTCGTTTCTGCTCTCATGCTGGGGGATTACCGGGCAGAATATCTTCGTCGACAATGGCCAGCGCTTCCTGCCCCGGAACCGCGACGTCATGTTCGCCACTCGAGGCGCGGCGATCCATGGCTGAGTTCACCACCTTTCTCGCCGGGCTTGAGGTGGTGATGGGGATCGGCATCCATGCCGCGGAACTGGCCGCGCCGCAGCGCGTGACGATCGGCGTCTGGCTCCATACCGACTATGACCCGGCGATGCTTGACGACGATATTGCCGCGGTCGTCGATTATGATTTCCTGCGCCGCGAGATACTGGCGCTCGCCGCCTCGCGACATTTCAACCTGCAGGAAACGCTGTGCGAGGCGATCGCCGGCATCGCACTAACCGATCCGCGCGTGCGCACAGTCAGGGTGCGATCGTGCAAGCCTGACATTTACCCCGACGCCGCCGTCGGGTGCGAGATCGAGCGATCGCGGCCAAGCGCGGGGAGTTGACGCCTTCAACCTGATCTTTCCCGGCAAATAAGGGCTATCAATTCCCGAGGGTCGGTTTTTGCGCTGCGCGGCCAATCCGGCGGGGGTTGATTGCGGAACCAGGTATATTGGCGCTTCGCATATTGGCGGGTCGCAAGCTGGGCCATCGCAAGTGCCTCCTCGCGAGATGCGCTTCCGGCGAGCATCCCCGCGATTTCGCGAACGCCGATCGCGCGGCGTACGGGTGCTGCGGCGGGGATGTCGAGACGTGCCATCAACGTCGCAACTTCGTCAACCGCGCCGTCATCGAACATCGCCTCGAGCCGGGCATCGATCCGCGGGAAAAGCCAGTCGCGATCGGGCAGCAGGATCAACGGGGTCAGCGCGACTTCGCCGGCGATGCCGCCTTGGCGGTGCGATTGCCAATCGGCGAGCGTGCGCCCGGTCGATCGCACGACCTCGAGCGCGCGGGCGACGCGCGTGGTGTCGGCGGGCGCCAGCCGTGCGGCTGCCGCAGGATCGTCGATCGCGAGTAGCCGGTGTGCCTCAGCGACAGGCAGGTCGCGAGCCCAGGCACGGATAGCGGGATCGATCGCCGGGATCGGCGCAATCCCGTCGAGCAGCGTGCGGATATAGAGGCCGGTGCCGCCGACAAGGATCGGAAGCATGCCTTGTCCATGGGCGCCGACAATCTCCGCACGCGCTTGCGCAGCCCAAAGCGCGGCAGAATAAGCCGCATCGGCTGCAACATGGCCGAACAGCCGATGCGGCACCCGCGCTTCATCCTCGATCCCGGGCCGTGCCGACAGCACGCGCAGATCGGCATAGACCTGCGCCGAATCCGCGTTGATTATCACGCCGTTGTTCGCATCCGCCAGCATCATCGCCAGCGCGGACTTGCCGCTCGCCGTCGGCCCTGCGATGAGCGCGAGCGGTGGCAGGGAAGGCGCAGGCATGTTCATCGCGACACTGATAGCAGCGGATCGGCTGAGCGCAGGCGACATTTCGGCGAGCATGGATCGACTCAGTACGGCGGGTTGCGCACCGACCGCCTTTGCCTGGCTCGATGAGGGAAAGGCCGCTGATTTGCTGTTCGGACAATCACCCGATGCCGCACGGATCGCGCTGGAGGGAAGTCTGGGGGCGGTGGATGTCGTCGTCCAGGGGATGCTGACCCGCGGCAAGTCCCTGCTCATCGCCGATATGGATTCGACCATGATCACCGTCGAATGCATCGATGAGCTGGCCGATTATGCCGGCCTGAAGCCCCAGATTGCCGCCGTGACCGAAGCTGCAATGCGCGGCGAACTCGATTTTGCCGAGGCGCTCGACGCGCGCGTCGCCTTGCTGTGCGGGCTCGATGAAAGCGCTCTCCAGCGCTGTCTCGATGATCGCGTTCGGCTGACCCCCGGCGCGGTCCCGCTGGTCCGCACGATGCGCGCGCGCGGCAGCCGGACGATCCTGGTGTCGGGCGGGTTTACGCGCTTTGCAGACCCCGTCGGCGCGCAAATCGGCTTCGACCTTGTGATCGCCAATCGGCTGGGCATCGTCGAGGGTCGTCTTGACGGCACTGTCGAGCGGCCGATCGTCGACGCCTCGACAAAACGGGCGACGCTTGAGGCTGCGATCGAAAACGGCCCCATTGCCCGCGAAGCGACACTTGCGGTGGGCGACGGCGCCAATGATCTGGCGATGATCCGCCATGCCGGGCTTGGCATTGCCTTCCACGCCAAGCCTGTCGTCGCCGCTGCCGCCGATGCGCGGATCGATCACGGCGATCTGACCACGTTGCTTTATGCGCAGGGGATCGCGCCCAAGGATTGGATCGACGCGGGCTAGGGCGCAACCAGCACGCACGGGGTGCCCGGCACGCGAGCGCGCACGTCGGCGCAAACGCGATTGGCATCGGCGCTCGATGCGATGGGACCGGCCTGGAGCTTGGTCAGCGTGCCGCTGCGCACCAGGAATGGCTGCAAGCCAGCAAGCGCTGAAACCTTGGGCTGGAGGCTCTGCCAAAGCCCGCGGGCGTTGGCGTCATCGCGAAACGCGCCGAACTGGATGCGCCAGCCTTTCCCGGCAACCTGTGGGATGCGAGGGGGCGGTGGCGCCGTCGGCATATCGATGATGCTCGGCTGCTGCGCGACCGTGACGGGCGGCGTGCGCACAGGCTTTGGTGCGCGCGGCGGCTTGGTCGGCTTGAGCACCGGCCGCGTATCGGCATCGCCGGCATAGGTCGATGCGGGCAGATCAGTCCCGCGCATCCCGCTTGAATCCTGTCCCGCAAGTTCCGGCGGGTTCTGCGGCTGCTGGCCGTTCGCTTCATATTGGCGGGCAAGCGCAATGCCCTGTTGCCGCGTTTCCGACGGGATATATTGGTCCATCTGTGCAAGCGTTTGAGACGCCTGCGGCAAGCCGGCCGCCGAGGATCGCTGGAGCAACGCATAGGCGCGCACCCAATCCTTGGCTACGCCATCGGCATTGAACAGCATCGTCCCCAATACCAGCTGCGCGCGCGGCTCGCCGCGCGCCGCCGATCGTTCGAGCCACGGCACCGCATCGGCATGCTTGCCGTTCTGGAACAGCGCCAGCCCGTAATTCTCCTCGGCCTGGAAATGCCCCTGGACGGCGGCCTTGCGATACCATTCCTCGGCCTGCGAGAGATCGACCGGCACGCCGCGCCCGAGCTTGTAGGCCTGGCCAAGATTAAACTGGGCATCGGGATCGCCAGCAATGGCAGCGGGACGCCATTGGTCCACGGCCTTTTTATATTCGCCGCGGCTCCACGCATCGACGCCGTCCTTGACGCTCGCCAGCGCCGGAACGCCCGCCATCAGCAGCATCGTCGCGGCAAAAGCCGCTGCCGCACCAGATTTGCTCATGTTTACGCTCCACTTCCCGTAAAACGCCACTCGGGCCGGATATGCCCTGTTATCCGGCAATGGGAAAGATTTGGTTAGTCACGATATCGGACGCTGCCGAAACGATTTTCCCGCCGGAAGTTAACCACTTCTTATCTCTCGGCGTGGCATTTCCCGGATTGGAACAGTTTAACTTCCGGGGAAATGATGCGCGTTCTCGCGATGGCTTCGCAAAAGGGTGGTTCCGGAAAGACCACATTGTCCGGGCATCTCGCCGTTCAGGCGCAGCGCTCGGGGATGGGCCCGGTCGTGCTTATCGACATCGATCCCCAGGGCTCGCTTTCGGACTGGTGGAACGAGCGCGAGAGCGAATTTCCCGCCTTTGCACAAACCACCGTCGCGCGGCTCGCCGCCGATCTCGAAGTGCTCCGCCAGCAGGGTTTTCGCCTTGCGATGATCGACACGCCGCCCGCCATCACGATGGCGATCCAGAGCGTCATCGCGGTTGCAGAGCTGATCGTCATCCCCACGCGCCCCAGCCCGCATGATCTGCGTGCGGTCGGCGCGACGGTCGATCTGTGCGACCGTGCCGGGAAGCCGCTGATCTTCGTCGTCAACGGGGCCACTCCCAAGGCCAAGATCACCAGCGAGGCGGCTGTCGCACTGTCGCAACACGGCACCGTCGCGCCGATCACGATCCACCACCGGACCGATTTCGCTGCATCGATGATCGACGGCCGCACCGTCATGGAAGTCGACGCGAAAGGCCGCTCCGCGCAGGAGATCGAGGCGCTGTGGGGCTATATCTCCGATCGGCTCGAAAAGAATTTCCGCCGCACTGTATTCAGCGCGCCGGCTGCAGCCAGCAACGGCTTTTCCGCGAACCGCCAGGCTGGGGGCTTCGGCCGCCGAGTGGTGAGCTGAGATGAGCGCGCTGATGGGCCAGCCCAAGCCGTTCGCGTCGCTGTCGTCGGGACTGCTTGCTCGCAAGGGCCAGGCTAAGCCGGCAATGCGGCCTCAAGGTTTTTCGGGCTTCGGCGCGGTTACCGAAGCGATCGACGATCTCGGCTGGAACGACATGGGCCATGCCGAGGCCCAGCCAAATTCGGCTGTTGCAGCCGCTGTCTCGCCGGTGCCGCCGGTGCTGCGCGAACGCCAAGTGCTGCGCGAAGAAGTCGAGGCACCTGCTGTTTTGCTCGACGCCGTGCCCGTTGCGCCGCGTGCTGCTGCCGCCAAGGCCAAAGCCGCCTTTACGCTGCGGCTCGATGCTGACCGCCATTTCCGTCTTCGTCTCGCCAGCGCGCTGAGCAATCGCTCGTCGCAGCAGCTGGTGACGCAGGCGCTCGATGTTTTCCTGCAATCCTTGCCCGAAGTGGAGGCGATGGCCGTCCGGCTGTCGCAGCGGGCCGATGTTGACCTTGGTGATGGGGGCTGAACCGATGAAGAGCCGCGCGATGATGACGTTCGGGGTGTCAGCCCTGGTATTGGGCAGTGCCGCAATCGGCACCGCAATGACGCAGGGGAGCATCGCTTTTGCCGGCGTGGTCGGCAATGGCAAGATGGCCCGGCACGCAGCAGCGGAAGCCAACAAGGGCTATCAGGCGCTCGCCTCGCATCAGCCGACACTCGCGATCGGTTTCGCCGAAGCGGCAGTGCGCGCCGCACCACAGGATGCGGGCTATCGCGCGTTGCTGGGCCAGGCATATCTGCAATCGGGCCGCTTCGCCTCGGCCCGCGACGCCTTTATCGACACGCTGGCGCTGTCGCCCAATGATGGACGTACCGCGCTCAGCCTGGCGCTGGCGCAGATCGCCTCGGGAGACTGGGCAACCGCGCGCAAGACGCTCGACGAACATGCCGATCTGATCCCGGTCGTCGATCGCGGGCTGGCACTGGCGCTGGCGGGCGATCCGGCAAGCGCGGTCGATCTGCTCAACACAGCCGCGCGCACCCCCGGCGCAGATGCCAAGGCGCGCCAGAACCTCGCCCTTGCATTGGCGCTTGCCGGTCGTTGGGAAGAATCGCGCAGTGTCGCGTCGCTCGATGTCGCGCCTGGCGAACTCGATCAGCGCATGGCGCAATGGGCATCGTTTGCGCATCCAAAGGGCGCCTCGGATCAGGTCGCTTCGCTGCTCGGGGTGAATGCGGTTGCCGATCCCGGTTTGCCGATGGCGCTCGCCTTGAATGCGCAGGTTCCTGCACAAGCGACGGCTTCAATCGACAGTTTCATGCCCGGTCAGGCGCTGACTGCAGCCGCCGAGGTCGCTGAAGCCAGTTCGCCAGCGGCAGCGGCAGCGCCGGTCGAGGCAGCCGTCGAAACCCCCGCCGTCAAATTGGCAGCAAGCAACATCGTCTTCGGCGAGCGCCAGGAAGTCGTTCAGCGGCTGCCGGTAGCCGCCGCCAGCCGCGTTGCGGGCGTTGCCAGGCCGGCGATGAAGGCCGCGGCGCCCCAGCCCCAGGTCCCAGCCGCCATGGCCGCATCCAAAGGCCAATTTTACGTACAGCTCGGCGCTTTCAAGACTGCCGGGGTCGCCCGCGATGGCTGGCTGCGTGCAACAAGCGTATTCGCCGATTTCGCCGATCACACGCCGTCGGGCATGTCGGTGAAGACGAAAGCCGGAACGTTCTATCGCCTCTCGGTAGGTGGATTTGCGCGAGCAGACGCGGTGTCGATGTGCCTCGCCTATCGTGGCAAAGGCGGCATTTGCTTCGTCCGGCAGGAAGCGGGCGACAAGGTCGCGCGTTGGGCATTGACGGGCAAGCAACTCGCCTCGCGTTGATCAGTGAAGGCTTAAATTACAGAAGCTTGGCGCCGCCCTTGAATAGATGGCGCACCTTGCCCTGAACGGGCATGCCGTCGAACGGGGTGTTGCCAGCGCGACCGATCAGGCCATCGGCGGTGATCTGCCACGGCGCATCCGGGTCGATCACCACCAGATCGGCAGGCGCGCCGACGCGCAACGCGCCGGCGTCGATACCAAGGATTTGTGCGGGGTTGTTCGCGAGTAGCGCAAAGAGCCGCCCGATCGACAAATAATCGTCGCGCACCAGCCCGAGCCCGAGCGCGAGCAATGTCTCCGCCCCCGCCATTCCCGGCGCCGAGTCGGCAAATGGGAGCCGCTTTTCCTCTGGCCCGCGCGGATCGTGGCCCGATGCCAGCACGTCGATCGTGCCGTCGCGCAGCGCCACCAGCGACGCCTGCCGGTCGCTTTCGCGGCGTAGCGGCGGGGACAAATGCGCAAAGGTGCGAAAATCGGTCATCGCAATGTCGGACAGCAGCAGATGGGCAGGGGTGATCCCGCACGTCACCGCCACACCGCGCCGCTTTGCCGCACGGACAAGATCGAACCCGGCCGCCGTCGTTACCTGCCGGATGTGAAGCCTCGCCCCAGTTTCCTCCGCCAGCATCACGTCGCGCGCGATCGCCAGCGCCTCGGCGATCGCCGGTGCGGCGGACAGGCCGAGCCGGGTCGCTGTCTCCCCCTCTGTCGCAACTGCATCACCGACCAGCCCGGCATCCTCGGCATGCGCCACGACCGCCATCCCCAGATCGCGCGCATAGCTGAGCACCTTGCGCATCACTCCGGCATCGGCGATCCACCGCCGCCCGGTGCCGACCGCCTTTGCGCCCGCCTCCACGTTGATCGCCATTTCGGCCAGATCGGCGCCCGCCAGCCCGCGCGTCGCCGCTGCGATCGGGTGGATCCACAGCCCCGGTCGCCCGATCAGCGCGGAGCGCTGGACGATGCCGGGATCATCGAGCACCGGCGATTGATCGGGCATCAAGCCGATCCGGACGATGCCGCCCGCATGACACGCCGCCATGTCGACCGCGAACACGCCGAGATCGACGATCGCGGGGGCAAGCAAGGCGCCGCCAAGGTCGATCACATTGACTTCCGACGGAATATCGATCGTGCCGATTGCGGCGATCACTGCGTCACGAACCAGCAAAGCGCCGGGCTGTTCGCCACCGGGCAGTACCAACCGGGCATTGGTGAAGGCGAGGGGAGGGGTCATGCCCAGCCCTCGATACCGCGTGCACGGCGCGTGAGCACGTCGAGGCACGCCATCCGCACCGCGACCCCCATTTCGACCTGTTCGGTGATCGCCGATCGATCGGGGTCGTCAGCGACAACGGAATCGATCTCGACACCGCGATTCATCGGGCCGGGGTGCATGATCAGCGCATCGGCTTTCGCGCGCGCCAACCGCGCCATCGTCAGCCCGTAGCGCGCGTGAAATTCGCGCGTCGAGGGGATGAACGCGCCCGACATCCGCTCATTTTGCAGGCGGAGCATCATCACCACATCGGCGCCCTCAAGCGCGACATCAAAATTAGTGAAGGCCGCCACCCCCATCCGTTCGATTTCGGCAGGCATCAGCGTGGACGGTGCGACCACGCGCACTTCGGCGGCAAGCGCAGTCAGCGCCAGGATATTGGACCGCGCCACCCGGCTGTGCATCACATCGCCGCAGATCACCACGCGCTGCCCGGCAATGCTGCCGCGCCGACGCCGGATCGTGAGCGCATCGAGCAGAGCCTGAGTGGGATGCTCATGGCGGCCGTCGCCGGCGTTCAACACCGGGCAGTCGACCTTGCCGGCGATCAGCTTGACCGCGCCCGAACTTTGATGACGGATGACGAGCATGTCGGCGCGCATCGCGTTGAGCGTCATCGCGGTATCGATCAGCGTCTCGCCCTTTTTCACGCTCGATTGCGCGGCGTGCATGTTGACGACATCGGCCCCCAACCGCTTTCCCGCAATCTCGAACGACAGCAAAGTGCGCGTGCTGTTTTCAAAAAAGGCATTGATGAGGGTCAGGCCCTCAAGCCGCTTGTCGCTTTTGGCGCGGCTGCGATTAACCTCGATCCAATGCTCCGCCTCATCGAGCAGGAAGGTGATCTCGTGCGGCTGAAGCCCGTCGATTCCCGTCAGGTCCCGGTGCGGGAAAACGGCGCCTCCCGGGATCAGCGAGGCGGGGCGATGATCGGATGGATGCATTAAAGCGGCTGCGTAGCGCCGCTGCGCTGGCGGCGCAAGCATCGCGCGGGAATTGCCCGCTGATCGATCACGATTGGCCACGGGCGCCCCAAATCGCTAGGCACGCCGCAGCCGTCCCCTCCAACCGACCAGGACCTTTTGCCCATGCGGCGCCAAGCCACCGCCAAGTTGACCATCCGCACCGCCGAACAAGCGGACATCGACGGCATCCTCGACCTGATCGGCCGGGTCTATCCGGGGATGGGCAATTACAGCACCGGCATGATCCGCGGGCAGATCAACAATTTCCCCGATGGCCAGTTCGTCGCGATATTCGACGGCGCGGTCGTCGGCTATTGCGCCTCGTCGCGCATCGATGAGGCGATCGCGCTGTTCCCGCATGATTGGGAAACGATATCGGGCAACGGCTTTGGCAGTCGCCACGACCCGACGGGTGACTGGCTTTACGGGATCGAAATGGCGGTCGATGCCGATCAGCGCGGGCTGCGCATCGGCAAGCGTCTTTATGAAGCGCGGCGCACGCTTGCCGAACGGCTCGATCTGCGCGGTATCGTGTTTGGCGGGCGGATGCCGGGCTATCGCCGCGTCCGCACCAAGGTCTCGGGACCTGCAGATTATCTGGCAAAGGTCGCTGAAGGCAAAATCCGCGATCAGGTAATCGGATTTCAGCTCAACAACGGCTTTGCGCCGATCGGTGTGCTGAGCGACTATCTTCCGAGCGACGCCGCGTCGGGCGGGTTCGCCGCGCACATGGTCTGGCGCAACCCTTATGTCGATGCGAGCGAACCGCCCGAATTCCGCGTGCCTCGCGATGTCGAGAGCGTCCGCCTGGCTACCGTCCAGCTTCAGGCACGCGCGGTCGCCGATTTCGACGAGTTCATCCGCAACATCGAGTATTTCGTCGATGTCGCATCCGATTACCGCGCGAATTTCGTCGTTTTTCCCGAACTGTTCACGCTGTCGCTCTTGTCGTTCGAGACCGCCAAGCTCTCTCCGATGGAGGCGATCGACCGGCTGACTGAGCATCGCGCACCGTTGGTGGCGGAACTGTCGCGGATGGCGCTGCGCTACAACATCAACATCATCGGCGGATCGCACCCCACCCGAACCGACGACGGCGATATTCAGAACGTCGCCTATGTCTGCCTGCGCGACGGATCCGTCCACGCGCAGGAAAAGATCCACCCGACCCCCAACGAAGCCTATTGGTGGAAGATCAAGGGCGGCGATTCGGTCGATGTTATACAAACCGATGTCGGCCCGATCGGCGTGCTCATCTGCTACGACAGCGAATTCCCCGAACTCGCCCGTCGGCTGGTCGATGAAGGCGCGCGCATTCTGTTCGTGCCGTTCTGCACCGACAACCGCCAGGGATATATGCGCGTGCGATACTGTGCACAGGCCCGCGCCATCGAAAACCAGTGCTTCGTGGTGATGGCGGGCAATGTCGGCAACCTGCCCGGGGTCGATAACATGGACATTCAATATGCCCAGTCGTGCATCCTCACCCCGTGCGATTTCCCCTTTGCTCGCGACGGCATCGCGGCGGAGGCGAGCGAAAATATTGAGACGCTGACGATCGCAGACGTTAACCTTGCCGATCTCACCTGGGCGCGTGCGGAAGGGACGGTGCGCAACCTCGCCGATCGCCGCTTCGATCTCTACCATATCGATTGGAGCAAGCGGCCACGCGGTCCGGAAGAAGGGCATGGGCACCAGCCCGGTCGGGCGAAGGGCCCCGGCGGCGGCTGATCAGGCCGGCGCGAACGCGCCGTCGTCACCCATCACGTGCAATACCCCGTCAGCGATCGCGAAATAGGCGCCGCGAAGGTGAAGCGTTCCGGCTGCTTCCCGCGCCGGAATGAAGGGAAAGCTGCGCAGATTGGCCAAGCTGACCCGCACCGTCTCAAGCTCAAGCGCGCGGACCGCCTCTGGCCCGGCGCCATGTTGGGCGACGATTCGGTCTCTCGCAGCATCGAGCAGATCGATCCAGTGGGCGATAAAGCCACCCTCGCCGGGGGCCTTGCCCTCGAAAGCCTGCGTCAGCGCGGCGGCGACGCCGCCACAAGAACCGTGCCCCATAACGACGATTTCCGAAACCTCGAGCTGCGTCACCGCGAATTCCAGCGCCGCAGATACGCCGTGCCGCGATCCGTCGAGCTCGAACGGTGGCACCAGATTGGCGACGTTGCGCACGACGAAAATCTCGCCCGGCGAAGTATCGAATATCTGAGCGGGATCGACGCGGCTGTCCGAACAGGCGATGATCATCAACTTCGGGCTCTGGCCCTCGCGCAATTCCGCCCATCGTCCTCGCTGCTGGGCATAGCCGGTCTGCCGAAAGCGCTGATAGCCACCCAGTAGATCGTCGAAATCTGCCATGTGGCCCATTTCGCAAAGTCGCGAGGGGCTGGCAAGCAGCGACTGCAGTCGCTATTTGCCCTTTGATGAACGAGATGTCTCCGCTCGCCCGACCAGCCGATGCTCCCGAAGGACGCCAGAGGAAACCCGACTGGATCCGGGTCAAGGCGCCGACAAGTGCGGGTTTTGCCGAGACGAAGGCGATGATGCGCCGGCTCAACCTCAACACCGTGTGCGAGGAAGCGGCCTGCCCGAATATCGGCGAGTGCTGGACCAAGAAGCACGCGACCGTGATGATCCTTGGCGACACGTGCACCCGCGCCTGTGCCTTTTGCAACGTGAAGACGGGGATGCCGCGCGCCGTCGACACTCTCGAGCCCCAGCACACTGCGGACGCCGCCGCCGAACTGGGCCTTGAGCATATCGTCATCACCTCGGTCGATCGTGATGATCTGCCTGACGGCGGGGCGAGCCAGTTCGTCAAAGTGATCGAGGCGTTGCGGCGGACGACACCCAGGACGACGATCGAAATCCTCACGCCCGATTTCAGGAACAAGGCGCAAGCTGCTGTAGAATCGATCGTCGAGGCGGGGCCGGACGTCTATAACCACAATCTGGAGACGGTCCCCCGGCTCTATCCCACGATCCGGCCCGGCGCGCGTTACTATGCCTCGCTCCGCTTGCTCGAAAGCGTCAAGCGACATGATCCGTCGATTTTCACCAAGTCGGGGGTGATGCTCGGCCTTGGCGAACAGCGGCTCGAAATCCACCAGGTGATGGACGACATGCGCTGCGCCGACATCGATTTCCTGACGATGGGGCAGTATCTCCAACCCACCCCGCGCCACGCGAAGGTGATGGAATTCGTGACGCCGCAAGCGTTTGACGCCTATGCGGCGATCGCGCGGGCAAAGGGGTTCGCACTCGTCGCGAGTTCGCCGCTTACCCGCTCCAGCTATCATGCGGGCGATGATTTCGCCCGGTTGCGCGCCGCCCGAGAGGCGCAGCTCGCGCGCGGTTGAGACGAAGCGCCCGATGCCACGTCACAGCGAAACAAGGCGGCTGCCCTATAGTCCCGGCCAGATGTTCGATCTGGTCGCCGATGTGGCGCGCTATCCGGAATTCCTGCCCTGGATATCAGCGATCCGGGTGCGTCAGGACGGCGAGGCGCTGATGATTGCCGACATGATCGTCGGTTTCAAGGGGCTGCGCGAGACCTTCACCTCGCGCGTGCAGAAAACCCGACCGAGCCGGCTCCATGTCGATTACCTCGATGGCCCGCTCAAATATCTGCGCAATGAATGGGCGTTTCGGCCCGACGGGCAGGGCGGGTGCCTCGTCGATTTCACCGTCGATTTCGCGTTCAAGAACCGGGTGTTCGAAATGCTTGCAGGGCAAGTTTTCGATCGGGCGTTGCGCAAGATGATCGGCGCGTTCGAGGATCGCGCGGCGGTGCTCTATGCGTCGGGGACGACGGGGGGCAGCAGCAGTTCGAGCGCGCACAGCGCCGCCTGAAGCCTGATCCCGCCGCGCCCAAGATCGCCGAAATCGCGGCGATCGGCGACAATGTGAGCGGGATCGCCACCACGCTCTGCGCGGGCAAAGACGACGGTGCCGACGGGTTTCTTGTCGGTGCCACCCCCTGGCCCTGCCACTCCGGTGATTGCCACCGCGACATCGGCATCGCTCGCTTCGAGCGCGCCCTGCGCCATGCTCCATGCCGTGGCGACCGACACCGCGCCAAAGGTGTCGATGACGTCATGGCTGACGTTGAGCGTGCGGAGCTTTGCATCGTTCGAATAGGTGACGAAGGCCGATTGAAGCACTTCGGAGGAACCCGGTATTTCGGTGATCGCGGCGGCCACGAGCCCGCCGGTGCAACTTTCGGCAACGGTGATCCGGCGACCGGCGGCGCGATTGGCGTCGATCACCCTGCGCGCGGCATCGACGAGTTCGGCGGGAAGGATCGTGTCCATGATCAGCTTTTCCCCTGGATGCAGACCGGCAACACCGCCTTGCCCGGGCCGCGCTTGGCATCGACAAGCTGGACGATCGACACGAACAAACCCGCTGCGCTGCGTGGCGGCAAAGGCTGTGCCAGGGTCACGATCCGCTCGATCGTCGCACAGTCGCCCGGCTGCACCTTCTTCGTCACCGCCGGCGCGATCAGGGTCGCGATCAGCGGTCGGGCATAGGCGTTGTTGAGCAGGCCGCTTGCGTCCGTTCCGGCGATCCTGTTGACGAACGCCTGCGCACGCGGCCAGGCGAGATCGGCCTCGGCGCGGTAACGATCGATAAAGGGCCCTGAGGTTTGCCGGATGAGTGCGCTGGGCGGCAACGTGCGCGCGCAGGCCTGTCCGACATTTTCGATCATCTCGGGGATGATCGCCGTCACCATCGCCTCGGCCTCGGGCGGGGTGAGGCAGGGGAGCTTGATCGCGGTGGTAACGGTCTGGCTGACGGCGGCAGTCGCGCCCGCGATCAGCGCGAGGGCGACGGGCAGCGCGATCCGGCGCTTCATGCGCGTGGCGCTCGCAGCGGTTGCGGCACGCGGACCGTTGCCATCGCTTGAGCCGCAATGCCTTCACCGCGCCCAGCGAACCCCAGCCGCTCGGTCGTCGTCGCCTTGATGCTCACCTGGCTTGGATCGAGATCGAGCAGATCGGCAATTCGCGCGCGCATCGCCTCCCGGTGCGGCCCGATCTTCGGCGCTTCGCAGATCAGCGTCAGATCGATGAAATCGACGATCCCGCCACGCGACGTGATCAGATGCGCCGCGTGCTGGAGGAATTTGTAGGAAGCGGCACCCCGCCACTGCGGGTCGCTCGGCGGGAAATGCGTGCCGATATCGCCCTCGGCAATGGTGCCGAGCAACGCATCGGTGATCGCGTGGAGCGCCACATCGGCGTCGCTATGCCCCGAAAGCCCCTTGTCATGCGGGATCAGGACGCCGCCGAGCCACAATTCCTCACCAACCTCGAGCCGGTGGACGTCGAAGCCGCTTGCGCTGCGCGATCGCAACTGTGCCTCGTGGCGTGCTTCGGCGGCCGCGAAATCGGGCGCATAGGTTACTTTCTCGATCATGACGTCGCCCTCTACCATAGCGACCGTCCCGCCGAAACGCCGGAGCATCTGGGCATCGTCGGTTGCCTCTTCCGCCTCCGGCCAGCGGCGATGCGCATCGAGGATCGCTGCGAAATCGAAGGCCTGCGGTGTCTGCACGCGAAACAGGTCGTCGCGCGGCACCGTCGGCCCGAGCGCGACGCCGCCGCGTGACAAGGTGTCGGCGACGGGCAGCACCGGCACGGCACCCGGGGCGCCTTCAAGCGCTGCGATCAACCGGTCGATGACGGCGTGCGACAGAAACGGGCGGGCCGCGTCGTGAATCAACACCAGATCGGCACCGCCCGACGCAGCGATCGCCTCAAGGCCGTTCAGTACCGACTGACGCCGGCTGGCGCCGCCGATCACGGTTTCGACGGCACCCATCGCCGCGCGGGCCATCGCCTCCTGCCCGTCACCGATCGCAACGATCACGTTGCCGATCAAGGGATGCGAGGCCAACGCCGAATGGCTGTGCGCGACCATCGGCTTGCCGGCGAGCGGCGCAAATTGCTTGGGCAGGGTGCCGCCCGCGCGGGTTCCGCTGCCAGCGGCGACGATCAGGGCGGCAATTCGTGGGGAAGTCATGGCCGTTCGCCTAGCCCAACCGCGCGTCGCTCGCCAGTGTTGCGCGCACCCGTCTTGCCTCTAACCGTCCGTCCGGCTACACGCTGCCTGTTTTTCAGGCACATCATGACCAAGATCAAGCCCATCCATATCGGTCCCGTGAGGATCGACAGCCCCGTGCTGCTTGCCCCGATGACGGGGGTGACCGACATGCCCTTTCGCCGGGCGGTGCGGCGCTATGGGTCGGGTCTCAACGTATCCGAGATGATCGCGAGCCAGGCGATGATCCGCGAAACCCGCCAGAGCCTGCAAAAAGCGGCGTGGGACCCAGTCGAGGAGCCGATCTCCATGCAGCTCGCCGGTTGTTCGCCGCGCGAGATGGCAGAGGCGGCAAGGCTGAACGCCGATCGGGGTGCAGCGATCATCGACATCAACATGGGCTGTCCGGTCAAGAAGATCGTCAACGGCGATGCGGGTTCGGCGCTGATGCGCGATTTGCCGCTCGCCGCTGCGATCATCGAAGCGACCGTCAAGGCGGTATCGGTGCCGGTCACGCTCAAGATGCGGATGGGGTGGGACCATGGCAGCCTCAACGCGCCTGAACTGGCGCGCATCGCCGAGGATCTGGGCGTAAAGCTGATCACGGTCCACGGTCGCACGCGTTGCCAGATGTACAAGGGGTCGGCGGACTGGGGCTTTGTTGCCAACGTCAAGCGCGCGGTGTCGCTGCCGGTCATCGTCAATGGCGATATCTGCTCGATCGAGGATGCCGAGACAGCGCTCGCGCAATCAGGTGCTGACGGCGTGATGATCGGGCGCGGCGCCTATGGCCGGCCCTGGCTCCTCGGCCAGGTGATGGAATGGTTCGCCAGCGGCCGGGTACTGCCCGATCCATCGCTTGAGGAGCAATATCACCTGATCATCGGGCAATATGACGAGATGCTGAGCCTTTATGGCAAGGAAACCGGCGTCAATCTCGCGCGCAAGCATATCGGCTGGTACACACGCGGGCTGCATGGCTCCGCCGAATTCCGCAACCGCGTGAACCAGCAGGCAGACCCCGGAGTCGTACTGGCGATGCTGGCCGAATTCTACGCGCCTTACCGTGCGCTCAGGGCAGCCTGATCGGATTGACCGAGCCCAAACCCGCGCCGCCGCGACCGCAATTCGGCGAGTTTCTGGCGGCATTGCCCGTCGCTATCGTCATCCTCGATCCCGCCGACCGGATCGCCTATGCCAATGGCGAAGCCGAGCGGCTGCTCAATTTTTCCGAACGTGCGATGCTGGGTCAGCCGCTGGGCTCGGTGCTGACGCCGCCTTCGGCTTCCTCCGGACGCGCGCAGGACTTCGGCTTTGCGGTCTTCGACACCGATGTCGAGACGAGCCGCGCGGGGCGGCTGCGCGTCGATTTCAGCGCGACTTTGGTGCCCGATCATCCCGGCTGGCGGATCGTGAGCCTCCATGGCGGCGCCACCTCGCGCCGGATGGGCCACCGCGACCGCGCGGCGGCGCGCGCGGCGGTAGGGGCGGCGGCGATGCTGGCGCACGAGATCAAGAACCCGCTTTCGGGCATTCGCGGTGCCGCGCAGCTTTTGAGCGGCACAGGTATTGATCGCGGGGACGAGGCGAGGACGCTCACCACGCTGATCGTCACCGAGGTTGATCGGATCGCCGCGCTGATCGACCGAATGCAGGATTTTACCGATACCCGGCCGCTGACCATCGTCGGCCAGAACATCTATCCCCTGCTCGACCATGCCCGGCGCGTTGCCCTTGCCGGCTTTGCCCAGAATGTGACGATCGACGAGCGTTTCGATCCGTCGTTACCGCCAGCGATGGTCGACAGGGATGCGTTGCTGCAGGTTGTGCTCAACTTGCTGAAGAACGCCAGCGAGGCGACCGCGCGGCAGGCCGATCCCCGGATTACGCTTGCGACGGCCTATCGTCACGGCATGGCCGCAAGTGCTGTGCCCGGCAAACCCCGCCGACCGTTGCCGATCGAGTTGTGCGTGATCGATAACGGCCCTGGTGCGCCCGCCGACATCGCCGATCACCTGTTCGACCCGTTCGTATCGGGGCGGACGGGTGGGCAGGGGCTTGGGCTCGCGCTGGTCGACAAGCTGGTGCGCGACATGGGCGGCATCGTCCAATATGGTCGCGAGGGGACGCCCGAAATGACGGTCTTTCGGCTGTTGCTCCCGCTCGGAAAGACATCATGAGCGACGCCGCCGCTGCCGACCCGATGCGTGGGCGCATCCTCGTCGTGGACGATGACGCGGCGATCCGCACTGTCGTCGGGCAGGCGCTCCGGCGCGAGGGTCATGACGTCATCACCGTGGCTACGATCGCCGACATGCGCGCGCAATTGGCCATCGCCGTGCCCGATATCCTGATCAGCGACGTGATGCTGCCCGACGGCGACGGGCTGGATGCGGTCGCCGGCCTGACCGCCGAATATCCCGCGTTGCCCGTCATCATCCTGTCCGCGCAAAATACGCTGACGACGGCGGTCCGCGCGACCGAGGTGGGCGCGTTCGATTACCTGCCCAAGCCGTTCGACCTCGATGTGCTGGCGAGCGCGGTGAGGGGCGCCCTGAAGCGGCGCGAGACGGCGACCGTCAGCTTCGATACCGATGGTGACGGGCTGCCGATGATCGGCCGATCGCCCGCCATGCAGGGCGTGTACCGGATGATCGCGCGCGTCGTGTCGAATGATCTAACGGTGCTGATCTCCGGCGAATCGGGCACGGGCAAGGAGCTTGTGGCGCGTGCGATCCATGATCTTGGGCCGCGGCGGCACGCGCCCTTCGTTGCGATCAACATGGCCGCCATCCCGCGCGAATTGATCGAGGCCGAACTGTTCGGCCATGAACGCGGGGCTTTCACCGGGGCACACGCGCGCGCGGTTGGCCGGTTCGAACAGGCCGAGGGGGGCACGTTGTTCCTCGATGAGATCGGCGACATGCCGATGGAGGCGCAAACTCGTTTGCTACGGGTACTCCAATCAGGGTCGTTCAGCCGGGTGGGCGGCGGGCCGATGATCCGGCCGCAGGTGCGAATCCTGGCCGCGACTAATCGCGATCTTGAAGAGGCGCTCATCCAGCACCGGTTCCGCCGCGATCTTTTCTACCGGTTGAACGTGCTGTCGATCGCGGTCCCGCCGCTTCGCGAGCGCCGCCAGGATATCCGCCTGCTCGCACGCTATTTTCTCGATCAGGCGGCGCAACAAGGGCTACCGCGCAAACAGCTCGACGACGCCGCAATCGCCCTGCTCGAAAGCCATGACTGGCCGGGCAATGTCCGCGAGCTCGAAAACATGATGCGCCGTGTTGCGGTGCTGAGCCGTGACGACGTCATCGTTAGCGCCGAGGTTTACAATCTGCTGGGGGCAGCATTGCCCGTCGGCGACGGTGCCGATCGCCCGTCGCCCGATATCGATCGGGCAGTGCGTGCCCGGATCGATCAGATCGCGCAGGAAATGCCCTCCGCGCTCGATGACGGCAGCCTGTATGAGCGGATTATCGGCGAGGTCGAACGCCCGATGATCGAGGCGATGCTTGCCCGGCACGGCCATAATCAGCTGCGAGCGGCGCGCGCGCTCGGCATCAATCGCAATACGTTGCGCAAGCGACTCGATCAGCTCGGTATCGATTGAGACGCCTTGTCGGGCGGGGCGCATACGCTAAATGGGACAATTGGCGAGACCGGACGACCGATTTGTGTGTTCTCTTTGCAACAATAATGTTGTATTCCTGCAACGATGATCGACCCAGACGGGCATGCTCAGGAAAATGAGGGGGGCAGCGGCCTTGCCCTGACGCCGCTGATCGAGCTGGCGGTTCTGGCAATTGCGGTGGCTGTGGCAATCGCGAGCTATATCGTGATCGATCGGGGTGCCTCCAGCCCGACCTTGCTGACGCCGCCGCTGGTCGCGTTGCTACTGGTGGCCAATCTGTTGCCGGCGATGGCGCTGATGGTGCTCCTCGGCAGGCGGATCGCGATGCGTCGTGCAGCGCGGTCGCCGGTTGGCGGTGGCGGGCGCCTCCACGTCCGGCTGGTCGCCTTGTTTTCGGCAATCTCTGCCGTGCCTACGCTGTTTGTCGTGATCTTCGCGTCGCTGCTGTTCCAATACGGCGTCGGTTTCTGGTTTTCGGATCGCGCGCGCGGCGTTCTGGAAAACGCCTCGCTGCTGGCGAGGGAGAATTTTCAGGCCGAACTCGACCGGGTCAATCGCGAAACGGTGACGATGAGCGGCGATCTTCGTTTCTATTTGCAGACATGGCGCAGCAACAGCCCGGAATTCCAGCAGGGTTTCGCGCTTCAGGTGCTCAAGCGCGAATTGTCCGAAGGGTTGATCGTCCAGATCGGGGCGGACCGGGTTCCGCATCGGCTGATCATGGTCAATCCCTATGACCGCGATGATCTCGACACGCTGATCACGCCGGCGATGATCAATCGAATTCAGGCCGGCACCCGCAGTGTGGTCGTGCGCGGGAAGGACCGGGTCGGGGTGGTCACCGCGCTCGATCCCGGCAGCCAGACCTATGTCTATGCCGCGCGCGTGTTCGATCCCAAATTCGACATGCAGTTGCGGCGCGGAGAAGCGATCATCGGCGATTACCGGTCGCTGCTCGATCGATCGCGAACGTTGCAGCTGCAATTCAACGCCGCGCTGTTGCTCGTTTCGCTGCTGATCGTCGGGCTCGCGGTGTGGTTTGCGCTCGAGGTGGCGGACCGGCTGGTGCGCCCGGTCGGCGAGCTGGTCGATGCCGCGCGCCGCGTTGCCGACGGCGATCTGGCGGTGCGCGTGCGCCAGCCGCGATCGCGCGATGAAATCGGCACGCTGGCGGCGGCCTTCAATGCGATGACGGGGCGGCTGCAGGAACAGACCGGCGCGCTGGTGGCGGCGAACGACCAGCTCGACAGCCGCCGCGCGCTGATCGAGGCGGTGATGTCGGGCGTGACGGCGGGCGTCATCGCGATCGACGGCGATCGCTGCATTCGCCTCATCAACAGTTCTGCTGCCAGCCTGCTAGGCACTGACGGAAACAGCCCGGCAGGACAAAAACTGTCGGAGATCGCCCCTGAACTCGACGCGTTGCTCGACGGCGACGCGCGGGAATCGGTTATTCCGGTGACGGCGCGGGGCGAAACTCGCACGCTGGCGGTCAAGATCGCGCGCGCCGATGCCGGACCGATCCTCACTTTCGACGATATCACCCAGCAGTTGCTCGATCAGCGCCGCGCCGCCTGGTCCGATGTCGCTCGCCGGATCGCGCACGAGATCAAGAATCCGCTGACCCCCATTCAGCTCGCCGCCGAAAGACTGCGCCGGCGGTACGCGAAGCAAATCGACGGCGATGACGGCACCTTCGTGCGGCTCACTGATACGATTGTGCGCCAGGTCGGCGATCTGCGCCGGATCGTCGATGAATTCTCCTCATTCGCGCGGATGCCAAAACCCGTTTTCCGCGAGGAATCGCTGCTCGACATGGGTCGGCAGTCGCTGTTTCTGCACGAGGTGGCGCACGGCAACATCCGCTTCTCGCTGGTGCATGACGACGTAACGCCTTCGCTCGTTTGCGATCGTCGCCAGATCGGCCAGGCACTGACCAACATCGTCAAGAACGCCGTCGAGGCGATCACCGCACGCGGTGACGATGCCGAGGGCGAGGTGACGATGACGATCCGCGAGGGCGAGGGGCGGCAGGTGTGCATCGCGGTCGCCGATACCGGCGTTGGCTTGCCGCTGGAGCGCGAGCGGATCATCGAGCCCTATATGACGACGCGGGCGCGGGGCACCGGCCTCGGCCTCGCGATCGTCAAGAAGATCGTCGAGGAGCATTTCGGTACGATGACCTTTGCCGACCGCGATGGCGGCGGCACCGTCGTCACGATGATCTTCGATGCCGGCACGCTCGCCGCGCTCGATTCGGGTGGCGATCACCATGCCGACAACGCAGACGATATCCGCCCCGCCGCCCTTACCAGACATCGGAACAGCTGAGCCATGGCGATCGACATTCTCGTCGTCGATGACGAAAAAGACATTCGCGAACTCGTCGCCGGCGTGCTCGAAGACGAAGGGTATGAAACGCGCAGCGCAGCCGACAGCGACGCCGCGCTCGAGGCGATCGCCAGCCGGCGGCCCTCGCTGGTGCTGCTCGACGTGTGGCTCAAGGATTCGCGCCTCGACGGGCTGGAATTGCTTGATGAGCTGAAGCGGCGCGATCCGACGATCCCCGTGCTGGTGATATCGGGCCACGGCAACCTCGACACAGCGGTGTCGGCGATCAGGCGCGGCGCGGCAGACTTCATCGAAAAGCCGTTCGAAGCGGAGCGGCTGCTACTGCTGGTCGAGCGCGCAACCGAAACCGACCGGCTGAAGCGCGAGATCGCTTCGCTGCGCGCCTCCGCCGGACGCGAGGATGAGTTGAACGGCAGTTCGGCCGCGATCAACGGCGTGCGCGCGACGCTCAAACGAGTCGCCTCTACGGGTAGCCGGGTGATGGTGATGGGCGGGGCGGGCGTCGGCAAGGAGGTCGCCGCCAGGCTGCTCCACGCGTGGAGCCAGCGCGCCGATGCACCCTTTGTCGTCGTCAGTGCGGCGCGAATGACCCCCGAACGCGTCGAGGAAGAATTGTTCGGCGTCGAGGAGGGCGGCGATGTGGTCCGCGCCGGCCTGCTCGAACAGGCACATGGCGGCACGCTGTTCCTCGACGAGATCGCCGACATGCCGATCGCCACCCAGGCCCGCATTCTGCGCGTGCTCACCGATCAGAGCTTCACCCGCGTCGGCGGCAAGCGGATCGTTCGGGTCGATGTCCGTGTCGTCTCGGCGACGGCGCGCAATCTGGCCGACGAGATTGCCGAAGGGCGGTTCCGCGAGGACCTATATTATCGATTGAACGTCGTCCCCGTCGTCATCCCCGGGCTTGCCGAGCGGCGTGAGGATATTCCGGCTTTGGTCGCCCATTTTGTCGCGCATTACGCCGCGCAACGCCGGGTGCCGACGCCCGAGGTTGCAGCCGATGCGATGGTCGCGCTGCAGTCCTATGAATGGCCGGGCAATGTCCGCCAGCTGCGCAATGTCGTCGAGCGCACCGTCATTCTGGCGCCGGGTGACCGGATCGGGCGGATCGATGTCGATCTGCTGCCGGCAGAGGTGCTCGGCGATCAGGGCAATATCGGCACCGGCGGCGTCGCCAACGCGATCATGGGCGCGCCGCTGAGGGAAGCCCGCGAAACCTTCGAGCGCGAATATCTGCGCGTCCAGATCAGGCGATTTTCGGGCAACATTTCGCGCACCGCGACGTTTATCGGCATGGAACGATCAGCACTTCATCGGAAGTTGAAGCTGCTCGGCATCACCGAGACCAAACTGGACGACGAATAAGCCGGGTCTCGATACCTTGTCGGCCGACTATGGACGCGAGCACAAACGCTTCCTAAATTAGCACGGTCCGCCACCGCGGGCACAACTGACGCCGGATACCGGTGCGATGCGAGCACATGCCTCGCCAATAAGAAGGATACCCTCATGGCCGACAAACAGACATCGCTGCAGGATCTGTTTCTCAACGCGCTGCGCCGATCGAAAGCGCCGGTGACGATGTTCCTGGTCAAGGGCGTAAAGCTGCAGGGCATCGTCACCTGGTTCGACAATTTTTCGGTGTTGCTGCGCCGCGATGGCCAGTCTCAGCTGATCTACAAGCACGCCATCTCGACGATCATGCCCTCGGGGCCGATCGATGTCGGCGGTATCCTCGATGCGATGGGTGAGGCGCAGAAAAAGGCGCCGCTGCTCCAGGAGATATTCCTCAACGCGGTCCGCAAATCGGACGAGCCGGTGACGATGTTTCTCGTCAACGGGGTCATGTTGCAGGGCCATATCTCGGCGTTCGACTTGTTCTGCATGTTGCTTCAGCGCGACGGCATGGCACAGCTCGTCTACAAGCATGCGGTATCGACCGTTCAGCCGGCATACCCGCTCAATCTCGCTGAAGAATCAACAGGTTCGGACGACGATTGAACAATAGTTTTGAACAGGGCGGGTTCGAGCGCGACCGCGGCGAATTTGCCCGCGGCGGACGCGCGATCGTGGTGTTGCCCGAACAGGGGCTTGCCGCGCGCGATAGCGATGCGCGCCTTGCCGAAACAGCCGGGCTTGCCGCCGCGATCGGGCTTGTCGTCGTCGATCGGGTCGCGATCCGCGTGCGCGATGCCAAACCGGCGACGCTGATCGGTAGTGGCCAGATCGAGGCGCTCGCGGCCAATGTGCGGATGGAAGATGCGCAACTCGTCATCTTCGATGCGGCACTGACACCGGTCCAGCAGCGCAATCTCGAAAAGGCACTCGAGACCAAAGTCATCGATCGCACCGGGCTGATCCTCGAAATCTTCGGCGAGCGCGCGGCAACGGCCGAAGGGCGGTTGCAGGTCGAACTGGCGCATCTCGATTATCAGGCAGGGCGCCTGGTGCGCAGCTGGACCCATCTTGAGCGTCAGCGCGGCGGCTTCGGCTTTCTTGGCGGCCCTGGCGAGACGCAGATTGAGGCCGATCGGCGATTGATCCGCGACCGGATGTCGAGGCTTCGGCGCGAACTCGATTCGGTCAGTCGGACGCGCGGGCTCCACCGCGACCGGCGCCAACGCGCGCCCTGGCCGGTGATCGCGCTTGTCGGCTACACCAATGCCGGCAAATCTACGCTTTTCAACCGCTTGACGGGTGCTGACGTCATGGCGGAGGACTTGCTGTTCGCCACCCTCGACCCCACGCTGCGGCAGATTTCGCTGCCGGGGATCGACAAGGCGATCCTGTCGGACACGGTCGGGTTCGTGTCGGCGCTGCCGACTCAGCTCGTCGCGGCATTCAAGGCCACGCTCGAGGAAGTCGCTTCGGCCGATCTGCTGATCCATGTCCGCGATATCGCGCATCCCGATAGCGATGCGCAGCGCGCCGATGTCGAAAAAGTGCTGCAGGATATCGGCGTTGCCGCAACGACACCGCGCTTCGAGGCATGGAACAAGCTCGATCTGCTCGACCCGGAAGCCCGGGCCGATCTCGTCGAACTGGCGGGACGTCGTGCCGATGTGCGGCTGGTGTCGGCGCTGAGCGGGGAAGGGGTGGATCAGCTTTTGATCGACGTGGCCGCAAGGCTCACCGAGGCGCATCGCCGCTATGTCATCACGCTTGCGGCGGCGGACGGCGCCGGTGCCGCCTGGCTACACGCGCATGGCGAGGTGATGGACCACGTCGTCGATGCTGACCGCGCAACTTATGATGTGCGGCTGGCCGAGCGCGACTTTGAACGGTTCAATCAGCGCGGGACTTGACCTGTTGCCAAAGCGCTTCCTTCGCCTCGAGATTGAGGCTTGCGAAGCTCTCACCGGCAATATCCTCCATCGCCTGAAATCGGGCTTCGAACTTGGCATTGCCCGCGCGCAGGGCGGTTTCCGGATCGACGCCGAGATGCCTGGCCCAATTGACGACGGCGAATAGCAGGTCGCCGATTTCCTCGGCGCGATCGGTGTCGGTCTCGGCCGCTTCGACCTCGGCGATTTCCTCTGCGATCTTGGCACGCGCGCCGTCTCCATCGGGCCAATCGAAGCCGAGCCGAGCCGCGCGTTTTTGCAGTTTTTCCGCGCGCATCAACGCCGGTAAGCCGAGCGCGACGCCGTCCATCGCGCGCGCCGCGCCCTTGGCTGCGCTCTCGTCGGCCTTGATTTTTTCCCATAGGTGAGGGGCGTCGCCATCGCCGAAGATGTGCGGATGGCGTCGCTCCATCTTGTCGCTGATCGCGGCGACGACATCGGGCAGCGCGAAATGGCCGGCTTCCTCGGCCATGCGGCTGTGAAACACCACCTGGAGCAGCAGATCGCCAAGCTCATCCTTGAGATCGTCCATGTCGGCGCGCGCAATGGCATCGGCCACTTCATGCGCTTCCTCGATCGTGTAGGGCGCGATCGAGGCAAAATCCTGAGCGAGATCCCATGCGCAACCGTTCTGGGGATCACGCAGCTTCGCCATGATGGTTACCAGCCGATCAACCATGTGAGGGGGCTCTGCCTTTCCGCGTCAAGTTCAGTCCGATAATATACATTATGTTAAATTATATGTCACTGCCGGGGCTCAAGGACGAGACGGTTCCCCTCCGCCCGCCAGCTCTTAAGTTGCGACAGGAAATCGATCCCAAGCAGATCGGTGCCCTCGGTATCGCTCACCAGGATCGGCATGTCGGTTGCGGTGATCGACCCCAGCTGGAGCGTCGCCAGTCGACCGCGGTGATTGAGCACGGTGCCATTGGCCGTGTTGACGAGCACGCCGAATCCTTCATCGACCGCGACGCCCACGGCCCTTGCCGTCGAGCGCGAAATAGCGGTTTGGGTCGCGCCGGTGTCGATCAGCATCCGGCGGCTCACTCCGTTGAGCATGACGTCTGCGTAAAAATGCCCGCCTTCGCCGCGCGGTATCTCCACCGTCGATCCGGTGACGAGCGCGCGGCTGAAACCGGCATCTGCCAGAAATCCATCGACGTAGTCACGATTGCGCACCCAGAGCGTCGCCAGGATCAGGCCGACCGCGAAAATCCCCAGCCATGCGAGCGCCATTCGCGCCGTCTGCGCCATCGGGATGCGCCGCACCACCAACGCCGATAATGGCAGGATCAGGAACAGCGAGAGCATGATCGCGGAGAGCGCGTTGTCCTCGCTCACAATATGAACTCCAGCCCGTCATATCCCGGCTCGACACCCGGCGGCAATTCTGCTGCCAGCGACGCATAATCGAGCGTCTGGTCCATATGGATGATCGCCGCTGCCGTCGGTTTGAGCTCGTCGATCCAACCCAGCGTTGCCGCGAGATGCGCGTGGGTCGGGTGTGGCGCCCGGCGCAGCGCATCGACGATCCAGATATCGAGTGCGGAATAGGTCTGTGCCATTGCCGGCGTAAGGTCATGGAAATCCGTCGCATAGCCGATTGCGCGGCCTGCCGCCTCGAAACGCAGCCCAGCGGAAGTGATCGTCCCGTGCGGCTGATCGACGACGCTAAGCGCGATGTCGCCGATCACGATTTCATCGGGGAGCAACTCGATCGATGCCGTCGCGGGGTAGCCGGCGCGGCCGGCGAAGACATAGGGAAAGCGCGCCTCCAGAGCCGTCATCGTCGCTTGTCGGGCCAGCCCGCGAACCGGCTTGCCGCGCGCATGGAACAGTTGCCGCAGATCATCGATGCCGTGGCAATGATCGGCATGATCATGCGTCCAGATCACCGCATCGATGTCGCCCACGCCTGCTGCCAGCAACTGTTCGCGCATGTCGGGACTGGTATCGATAAGGATCCGCGTCGTCGCAGTTTCGACGAGGATCGACGCCCGCGTGCGGCGGTTGCGCGGCTCGGCCGGGTCGCACGCGCCCCAATCATTGCCGATGCGCGGCACCCCCGATGACGTGCCCGACCCGAGAATACGGACCTTCATGACGTCGCTTTGGTGAACAATCGGTGAAAATTGTCGGCTGTCGCTTTACCGAGTGCCCCCGCATCGGTGCCGCGCAGATTTGCCAAAAACCGCGCAGTATCGGCGACGAATGCCGGCTCGCCGGTCTTCCCCCGGTGCGGCACGGGCGCCAAAAACGGCGCATCGGTTTCGATCAGCAGCCGGTCGATCGGCAATCGCGCAGCGGTTTCCTGAAGATCGCGCGCGTTCTTGAAGGTGACGATCCCCGAAATCGAAATGTAGAAGCCAAGATCGAGCGCGATATCGGCAAACGCGCTGCTGGCGGTGAAGCAATGGATCACGCCGGGAAAGGCGCCCTTGCCCATCTCGTCGCGCAGGATGGCGGCGGTATCCTCTTCCGCATCGCGGGTGTGGACGATGATCGGCAGCTGCGTTTCGCGCGCCGCGGCGATATGCGCGCGAAAGCTCGTCTGCTGGCGATCGCGGTCGCTGTGATCATAGTAATAATCGAGGCCAGTTTCGCCGATCCCGACGACGCGGGGATGACTGGCACGCTCGACGAGCTTGGCGGTGTCGATATGGGCGTGCGCATCGGCTTCGTGGGGATGGATGCCGATCGTCGCCCACACATCGTCCTCGCGCTCGGCAATGGCGATCACATCGTCCCACTCGCTCTCGCGCGTCGCGATCGTCAGCATCGTGGCGACGCCGGCGGCGCGGGCGCGTTCCAACACTTGCTGCTGTTGCTCGACCAAGCCCTTGTAATTCAAATGACAATGGCTGTCGATGAAGCTCATGCCTCGGCCTCCGCCGGCAATTCGAGGCGCGGGAATAGCGGCACGGGCTGGTCGATCCTGAAGCCACCTTCCGCGAGCGGCGAATACCAGTGACTGGCAATCCCGCTGGCGTTGCGCAATTCCTCGCTCACTCCCATCGCATCGAGCAACCGCGCCGCGCTTGTCGGGATCACCGGCGCAATCGCCACCGCAAGCTGCGCGATGCAGATGTAAAGCGTCGCCAGCACCGTCTCCATCCGTTCGGGATCGGTCTTGCGCAGCGCCCAGGGCGCCTGCTCATCGACATAGGCGTTGCAGGCAAACACCGCCTGCACCCACGCCTCGGTCGCCTGCGATAGGGCAAGGTCCTCGAAAGCGCGCGGGATTGTGTTGCCGACCGCCTCTTCCACCGCCGCGAACAGCGCATTGTCGGCATCGCTATGGCCGTGGATTGCAGGCAAATAGCCGTCCAGATTCTTGAAAATCTGCGACAATGTGCGCTGCGCCAGGTTGCCGAAACTGTTGGCCAGATCGGCGTTTGCGCGCGTGACGATCGCCTCCGCCGAAAAGCTGCCGTCCTGGCCAAAGCTGATATCGCGCAGCAGGAAATACCGCAGCGCATCGACGCCGAACAGCTTCGCAAGATCGAGCGGATCGACGACATTGCCCGCCGATTTGCTCATCTTCTCGCCCGAACGGTTGAGAACAAAGCCATGCCCGAACACCGATTTCGGCAGTGCGATCTTGGCAGACATCAGGAAGGCCGGCCAGTAAACCGCATGAAAACGAACGATATCCTTGCCGATCAGGTGGAGATCGGCAGGCCAGAATTTTCCGAAATCGCCGCCCTGTTCGGGGTAGCCAAGCCCTGTGATATAGTTGGTGAGCGCATCGACCCACACATACATCACATGGCCGGGGCTGCCGGGCACGGGCACGCCCCAGTCGAAGCTCGTGCGCGAAACCGACAAGTCCGAAAGGCCGCCCTCGACGAAGCGCAAAATCTCGTTCCGCCGACTTTCGGGGCGGATGAAGTCTGGGTGAGCGGCGTAATGATCGAGCAACGTTTGCTGATATTTCGACAGACGGAAGAACCAGCTTTCCTCGGCCGTCCAGTCGACGGGCGTGCCCTGCGGCGAAAGCTTGATGCCCCCTTCCCCTTCGACGAGCTCCTTTTCGTCGTAAAAGGCTTCGTCGCGAACCGAATACCATCCCTCATAACGATCGAGATAGAGATCGCCTGATGCCTCCATTGCTTTCCAGATTGCCTGGCTGGCGGCGTGGTGCACCGGCTCGACGGTGCGAATGAAACGGTCGCACGAAATATCGAGGGCGGCTACCATCTCCTGGAAATAGCCCGACATTTCATCGGCAAGCGTACGCACATCGACACCCTTGTCGCGCGCGGTCTGCACCATTTTCAGGCCGTGTTCGTCGGTGCCTGTCTGGAATCGGACGTCGCGACCCTGCTGGCGCTGGAACCGCGCGATCGTATCGGCGGCAATCGCCTCATAGGCGTGGCCGATATGCGGGCGCCCATTGGGATAGTTGATCGCGGTGGTGATATAGAAGGGGTCGGCCATATCGGGTCCCTAGAACATCGCCGGGCGCAAATGAAGCCTAGCCGACAGCGAGCCTGGCGACGAGCCCGGCCATTTCATAGACCGTCGCCTGCTGGTCGAGCGACAGCGCCCGTGCACTGACCGCGAGCGCGCGCGCACCGTCATACGCGTCGAGCGCGGCCTTGAGCGGGGCGCCCTTGCGATCGGTGCTGGCGGCGGCAATGAAGCCGGGCACACGGTCGAGAAACGCTTCGTAGCGGGGTTGCGCGGCTTTCAACGACAGCGCCTTCGCAAGCTTGCTGCGTTCGGCATTGCCCGGATCGCCACTGCGCGCGATTGCCGCCATGACGTCATCGAGCGCGGCCATTTCGAGACCCGCATAGCCAAGCGCGCGTCCCGGCGACCCATCGCCGGCGCGAATCAACGCCTCGATTTCACCATTGCTCGCGTTCGGCAATGCCCCCCTGAGTACCCGGGCCATTGCGTCATCATCGAGCGGATCGAACCGCAGCCGGCGGCACCGCGACCGGATCGTGGGCAGCAACCGGCCGGGGGAATGGCTGATCAGCAGGAATATCGTCCCCGCCGGCGGCTCTTCAAGGTTCTTGAGCAACGCATTGGAGGCGCCGGGCCGCTCGAGATCGTCGACCGCGTCGATCAGCACGACGCGGCGCGGCGACATCGACGGCGTCGTCGCAAACATCGGCGAGAGCGCGCGCACCTGGGCGATCGGTATTGAGCGCGCAAGATCCTGTCCCGGCTTTTCTGGATCCTTGGGCAGGCGGACGAGTTCGCGGTAATCGGGGTGCGACCCGGCCCTGATCAGCGCGCGCGTCTGATCGTCTTCGGGCACGTCGAAACCATCGGGTAATGCCCCCGGCCGCGCCGCCTGCGCCAGCATCCTGAGCGCTGCCGCTCTCGCAAAGCTCGCCTTGCCGACCCCCTGCGGCCCGGTGAACAACCACGCATGATGCAGGTTTCCGCCCGCCAACGCCGCAAGAAAGGCAGCGTGTGCCTTATCATTGCCTTCGGGAAGCGTCATGGCAGCAGGTCGCAGAGCTGTTCGATGATCGCGTCGTGAACCGCATCGGCGCTTTGGCTGGCGTCGATGAGCCGGCACCGCGCAGGCTCCTCCACGGCAAAGCGACGAAAGGCAGCCGCGACATCGGCATGAAAGGCATCGCCCCGCGCCGCGAAACGGTCCGCTGCAACGCCGTCGCGCGCCTCCGCCCTCGCGCGCCCCTCGGTCAAGGGCAGATCGAGGATGAACGTGCGATCGGGCAGCAATGCGCCAGTGCCGAAGCCATGGATCGCGAGGATCGCTGCGTCATCGATGCCCCCGGCGACCCCCTGATAGGCGCGCGTGCTGTCGATATACCGATCGCAAATCACCCAATGTCCTGCCGCCAGCGCCGGGCCGATCCGCTTCTCGACCAGGTCGGCGCGCGCCGCTGCAAACAGCAATGTTTCGGCATGTGCACCCCAACGGGCCACGCTGCCCTGCATCAACAGCCCCCGGATGGCCTCGGCGCCCTCGGTGCCGCCCGGCTCGCGCGTGACGACTGCCTCGATCCCCAGTACGGCAAGGCCTTGCGCGAGCCGCTGCACCTGCGTCGATTTGCCCGCCCCTTCCCCGCCTTCGAACGAGATGAAGCGCCCGGTGGGGATGTCTGTCGTCACATCCCGAACAGCGAGAGGAAACCGGCCCATGCGCGCCCGAAAAATCCGGCGAGCGGGACGTCTTGTTCAGCGACGAGCGGCAGCCGTTGCGGCTGCATGTCGGGCGTCATCACGACGAGATCGGCGATGTGCTGCCCGGCCTTGATCGGTGCCTTGATCGGCCCGTCATAAACGACGCGCAGCTGCAGATCACCCGCAACGCCGCCCGGCAGCGTCGCCGTCAAATCGCGCGGCGCAACGAGGTTCACCTTGCTGGTCGCGCCGAGCTGGACCTCGGCAGTCTCGACCTTTTGGCCCTTGGCGACGATCGGCTTGGCCTGCCACGCCCGAAAGCCCCAGTCCATGAAACGAACCGACTCCTCGATCCTCTGGTTGAAGCTGGTCAGCCCGGCGACGACCATCACCAATCGGCGCCCGTTCTGCTCGGCGGAGCCGGTGAACCCATAGCCTGCCTCATCAGTGTGCCCAGTCTTCAGTCCATCGGCGCCGGCAACGCGGCCGAGCAGGGGATCGCGATTGGCCTGGGTGATCGCAGCACCCGAGCCCAATGTCTTGCCCCAGGTAAAATTCGGCCGCGAATAGAATTGTTTGTACAGCTTCGGGAAATTCTGGATGGTCGCAGCCGCCAGATGCGCGAGGTCGCGCGCGGTGACATAGGTCACGCCGCCGTCGGGCCACCCGTTCGACGTTCCGAAATGGCTGTTGCTGAGCCCGATCCGCTTTGCCTGATCGTTCATCCGCTGGACGAACGCCGGCTCGGTGCCCGCTATGCCTTCAGCCAGCACAACACACGCGTCATTTCCCGACAAGGTGATGATGCCGTAGAGCAAATTGGCGACGCTGACATTCTCATTGACTGAGAGAAACATCGTCGAACCCGCTGACGGGCCATGCCATTTCTTCCAGGTTTCCGGGCGGACGGTGAAGGTCTGATCGAGTTTCAACTCACCGCGCTGGATCATGTCGAAGGCGACATAGACGGTCATGATCTTGGCGAGCGATGCCGGCGGCATCCGACGATCGGCGTCCTTTGCGAACAAAATGGCACCCGATGACAGATCCTGCATGAATGCGACGGGCGCAGGCGTCTCGAACGGAGGCGCGGCGGCAATGGCCGGGGCGGCGAACGCGCCCAGCGCCAGCAACACGGCGGAAACGATTTTCTTCATGAGGCGATATTATCCGTACGCTGATGGTTACTATTCTTCGATGACTCGGGCGTCGCCATATCCGCGCGTGGCGGCATCATCACGCGCGCGTATCGCTGCATTGCGATCGGCAAAGGGGCCAAGCCGAACGCGGTAGATCGAGCCGGTCGATTGCACCGATCCGCCAAGGCTTTGCGCGAGCGATTGGGCACGGTCGCGGTTTGAGACCGCGGCAATCTGGACATAATAGCCGCCTGCGGGAATGGCCCCGGGTGTCGGCGACGGTATCGCCGCGCGTCCTGGCGCCGCATATCCGGCGCCCGCCCGCAACGGTGGCCGCGCCACCGCCGGAGAAATGGCGGCCCCGCGCCCGGGCAACCGCTTGCGCAGGGCAGTGAGCAAGACAGGCGGTGCGTCGATCCTTGGCGAAGCACTGCGCCCCTCGCGCAGCGCGGTCTGATCTTGCCCCGGCGGATCGATCTGACGCACGCGCACCGCCGCGATGCCTGCACGGTCCATACCCAGCAATTCGGCGGCGCCGCGCGACAGGTCGATCAGCCGGTCCTGGCTTACCGGGCCGCGATCGGTGATGATCACCAGGATCGTCTTGCCGGTATCGAGCGAGGTCACCTCGACAAAGCTGCCCATCGGCAAGCGGGGATGCGCCGCGGTAATGCCACGCGGATTGAACGCCTGACCCGAAGCGGTTCGCCCACCGCTTTCGCCTCCATCCCAGCTGGCATAACCGACCGCATCATAGCGGCGCTCGCCGGGAGTCGCCTGCGATGTGCCGCGTGGGCCGGCACCCGGCGGCGGTGCCCCGGGCGGCAAAGGATCGGGCTCGGCGGGATATCGATCGCGCGACGGCGGCGCGGGTTCCTGGTCATAGGCGCGCTGATCGACCGGGCCCTGATCTACCGCTCGCCGATCGACCGCCCGCTCATCGAGCGGCTGCTGCTCATAAGCCGGATCGATCCCCGGCGACGCATCCAGCCCGCGCCCACCACCGCATCCGGCCAGCAAAGCCGCGATTGTCAGCGCCGCCAGACGGCCGGACCAGCGCGCGCGATCAGTGTTCGACAGCATCGGCCAACAATCCCACCGAGAGTGCGTAGAAATTGGAGCAATTATAATCCAGGATCACCCGGTAGTTGCCGGTCAGCAGATAGGCACTTTTGCCCGGACCATCAGGCTCGAGCAGCGTTGCCTGCACTTGATCGCCCGGCCATGCCCTGTCGAGCGGCACGATGCCCATCGCGCGCCATTCGGCCATCGTCCGCCAGCCGCTGTGGCGATCGAACACCCTGGCACATCGCGGTGCGGACGACCGATTGGCGACGCTGGCCCGGTCGAAACCCGCCGGTACCGATACCGCCATTCCCCAGGGCTGGCCGGCGCGCCAACCGGCATTGACGAAATAATTGGCGATCGAGGCGAGCGTATCGGCATCATTGTGCCAGATGTCGGCCTTGCCATCACCGTCGCCGTCGCGCGCCAGCCGCAGATAGATCGATGGCAGGAATTGCGGATTGCCCGTCGCGCCTGCCCAGCTGCCCTTCAACTGCTCGCGCGGCACACCCCGGTCCATCATTTCGAGGACCGCCAGAAATTCGGCACCGAACAGATCGCGTCGGCGTCCCTCATAGGCAAGCGAGGCAAGCGCGCGGGGCAGATCGAAACTGCCCGTGACGTCGCCGTAATTGGTTTCATGACCCCAGATCGCAACCATGATCGATTCGGGCACCCCCGTTTCGCGCTCGATCCGCGATAATCGCGCGCGTTGCGTGAGATAGACGCTGCGGCCCCGGCTGATCCGGGCGGCATCGACATGTGTCCTGCGATACGGCTCGAAGTCAGGAATGCGCGCATTGGGATCGGCGCCGGGCTGCGCGCGGTCGAGCTCGATCACGCGCGCGTTGAAGGTGAGCGTCGGCAAGACGGCATCGATCGTCCCCCTGCTGATGCCGCGCGCCTCCGCCTGCGCGCGCAAAATGCCCAGATACGCCTGAAAACCGGCGTCGTCCTGCGCGGCAACGGGCACAGACAGCGACAGTGCGGCAACTACCGCCAGAACGATTGCCCCGATTTTACGCTTCGCCGGTTTCATCAGCTTGATACGGATCGCCCTTCCCCTCGATACGACAGGCTTTGCCACAGCCGCAGCGCCACATGAACCCCCCTTCGCCTTGCCCCTTGCACAAAAGATCGCAAGCGACATAAGCGCTGACGCGAGGACAGGTGGCCGAGTGGTTTAAGGCAGCGGTCTTGAAAACCGCCGTGGGTGCAAGCTCACCGTGGGTTCGAATCCCACCCTGTCCGCCATTATCCTATCCTATGTCGCTGATTTAATGTGATAATGAGTCGGGCTGCTATTTGGGTCCCACTACCGGCCCTACTGAGCTCTGTTACTTACCTGCGCCATGCACGGGACCGCTGGCTGTCCGCTCCGGAGTGTGGGCAGATAGCAGATAGCGCCACCCGGTGACCGCCATTCGCAAGCAACTCTTTTCAGACGCTCCGACTCGATTTGTTCGGAAAGGCGGCTCTCGCCCAGTTACGGTCGTTGGATAAGGTTGGCCGCACCGTTCCAAAGCGATGGTTCGACTGATGGCGGTTGATCGCCCGACTCTCGGTTGCAGCCGGGCATTCTCATGGCGACCCAACGAACAGCCGTATTCTCAGCGCTCGTTGTGGCTGGCGACCGCTTTGACATAAGGCTGGCATATTTGCCGATCGAGCGCAGCATATGTTGCGTTCGATGCAACAGGCTTGGCCGTCAGTCCGAGAATCTCTTTGCCAACCGACTGGATAATATAAGACGCAAAGCTATGTCGTTCGTCGTTGAGCTCCACGGCGTCGGCGTAGGCGCTGCGCAGCAGGGTCCAATCGCTTTCGGTCAACAAGTCGACATTCTTCAGCGTCGAAAGCCGCGACCATATCGCTTCTTCACGGTCTGTTTCCTGCTGCCAGTTGCCAAAGGCG
>JBBRMV010000022.1:0-52399 GCA_038230675.1 Sphingomonadales bacterium
ATCTCCACCCCCAAAGCCTCAGCCACAGTAAAAATATCCTTATCACCCCGCCCGCAGAGGTTGGCACAGATGATCGCGTCCTTCGGCATAGTCGGGGCAACCTTGGCCACTGCCGCAATTGCGTGGGCGGGTTCCAGCGCCGGAATAATCCCCTCGGTGCGGCACAGCAGCTGGAAGCCTGCCAGCGCTTCCACATCAGTCACCGAAGTGTAATCGACCCGGCCAATTTCCTTGAGCCAGCTATGCTCCGGCCCGATGCCGGGATAGTCGAGCCCGGCGCTAATCGAATGGGCTTCGGCGATCTGGCCGTCGGCGTCTTGCAGCAGATAGGTCTTGTTGCCGTGGAGAATGCCGGGGAAGCCGCCGGCAAGGCTCGCCGCATGCTGCTTGTCGAGCCCGTGGCCTGCCGCTTCGACGCCCAACATCCTCACCTCGGGATCGTCGAGAAACGGGTGAAACAGCCCGATCGCGTTCGACCCGCCGCCGATCGCCGCCACCAGCAGATCGGGCAGGCGATCGATCCGCGAGAGCATTTGCGCGCGCGCTTCCTTGCCGATCACGCTCTGGAAATCGCGGACCAGCTCGGGGTACGGGTGCGGGCCTGCCGCCGTACCAATGATGTAGAAGGTGTCGTGGACGTTCGCGACCCAATCGCGCAGCCCCTCGTTCATCGCGTCCTTGAGCGATGCCGAGCCCGACGTCACCGGGCGGACTTCCGCACCCAGCAGCTTCATCCGGAACACGTTGGGCTGCTGCCGCTCGATATCCTTCGAGCCCATGTAGATGACGCAGGGTAGACCAAAGCGCGCACAGACGGTCGCGGTCGCCACGCCGTGCTGGCCAGCACCCGTCTCGGCAATGATCCGCGTCTTCCCCATCCGGATCGCGAGCAGGATCTGCCCGACGCAATTGTTGATCTTGTGCGCGCCGGTATGATTGAGCTCGTCGCGCTTGAACCAGATTTGCGCGCCCATTCCCGCCGCAGCATCTTTGCGCAGTTCGTCGGTCAGCCGCTCGGCATAATATAGTGGGCTCGGGCGACCGACATAATGTTCGAGCAGATCGTCGAACTGCGCGTGAAAGGCCGGGTCGGCCTTGGCGCGCTTATATTCGGCGTCGAGCTCGAGGATGAGCGGCATCAGCGTCTCGGCGACATAACGGCCGCCGAATTCGCCGAAATGGCCGCGGTCGTCAGGCTGTGCCCGGAAGGAGTTTGGTACGTTCATAATCGTTGGCTCACAGTGTCTGGCAGGCTTTAAGGAAGGCAGCGATCTTGTCCATATCCTTGGTGCCCGGCGCACTCTCGACGCCTGACGAGACATCGACCAGCTCGGCCCGAGTCAGATGGACGGCATCGGCTACATTGACCGCATCGAGCCCGCCCGAAAGCGCCCAGGGCAGGGGGTGGCGAAAGCCGCCGAGCAGCGCCCAGTCAAAGCGGACACCCATGCCGCCGGGCAACGCGCCATCGGCGGTCTTGGCATCGTAAAGAATGCGGTTCGCAGCGCCGTCGAAGGCGCGCGCGGCGTCGAGATCGCCCCGGGCGCGGATGGCGATCGCGGCCCAGATGCTGGCGCCGGTCCGCGATCCGATCGCGGCTGCGCGTTCGGGCGTGACCTTGTGGAGTTGCAGCACATTGAGCCGCGCGGCTGAGATTGCCGCATCGATCAAGGCATCGTCGGGATCGACGAACACGCCGACCCGCCCGACATGAGCGGGCACTCTGAGGGCAAGTGACTGCGCCTGCGCGAACGCCAGATGGCGCGGCGAAGGCGCGAAGAACATGAACCCCACATGCGCCGCACCGTGCGCGACGGCGGCATCGATCGTCTCGGGGGTCGACAGACCGCATATCTTGGCCAGGACGGGCATGGCGGCTGCTTAGGGCCTTGCCGCCGCCCCGTCACCCCGGGCTTTAGATCAGCCCGGGCAAGAAACGCTTTGTTCGGGCGGCATAGGCATCATAGGCGCCGCCGAACTCGGCGCGGAGCACCTGTTCCTCCAGCCGGACGCGCAGCAATGTCGCAATCGCGTAGATCGGAAAAGCGATCAGCAACCGCGATTCGTGACCCGAGGCGATCGATAACCCGACCATATACAGCGCAAGCGCGACATAAATCGGATTGCGGACATAGGCAAAGGGACCCGTCGTCACCAGGCTGGCGTCCCCGCGCGTGCGCGCGACGAGCGCCCAATTCCGTCCCATCGTCCGCGACGACCAGTCGAAGAGCAACACCGTCGCCAGTATCAGCGCAAATACCGCCGCGCCCGTTGCCCAGGCTTGTGGAGACCATCGATCTGCCGCCCAGCGCACCGGCCCGGCCGCCGCTGTAAAAATGCCGATGCCCTGCAGCATGATCCACAGCACCGAACTGCTCGCGCGCCGACCACCAGCGTCTTGCGGACCCCTTCGCCGCCGCGCCGCCATCAGCGCGGCGCCGAAAGCCAGCGATCCTACACCAAGTGCGATATAGCCCGGCCAGCCGACTTCATTGGGCGTAAACATCGTCGCCATCCTCAATATCCATTGGTGTATTGTTTGAATAATACACTAAGATCATCATGGCAAGCCGGGCCGCATCAGGGCGTGTCGCTTTCCTTTACCGCCGCCATCATTGCCTCGACCGCCGCCGATCGTTTGAGGATGCGTGCCCATGGATCGATCACGACATGCGCACCGGCGGGCAAGGCGACTTCGCCCTTGCCGTTCGCCATGTCGAGCTTGACGAGGCTATCCCCGACCTGAACCTCGACGGGCATCGGGAAAGCCCCTGCGGCACCTTTCCACTCCAGGGTCATTCCGCCGGGCGTTGTCGTCGTGACGAGATCGGGCAGGGCGGCCTGACGCAGATAGGTATCGAAGAACCAGCGGTAATCCTTCCCCGTCACCTGATCGACAATAGCTTCAAACTCCGTCGTCGATGTGAAACGGGGCGCGAAATTGCCGGGTTGCGGATCGGGGCGGCCATAGACGATGCGGCGCGTCGCTTCGAAAAACGCTTTGTCGCCGATCAGCCAGCGCAGCGTGTGAAGTGTCCATGTCCCCTTGTAATAGATGTCGGAAGCGGGGCCGCCCTTGCCGATTTCATAAACTTCCTCCTCGGTCCGGACCTTGCCCGATATCAGCGGCGCGCGATTGGTGATCTTGGCGCGATAGCCGTCGAGGATCGTCGCATAGCGCGCCTCACCCTCGCGCCAGCGCCCGTAAAGCGGCTGCATATATTGCGCGAAGCCTTCGTGGAGCCAGTAATCGTCCCAGTTGGCGACCGTCATCTGGTTGGCGAACCATTCGTGCGAAAATTCGTGCTGGAACAGCCAGTCGAAACCCTCGATCGCCTTGGCGTAGTGATTGCCATAGGCGTTGATCGTCTGGTGCTCCATGCCGAGATGCGGCGACTCGACCACCCCCAGTTTTTCCTCGGCAAAGGGGTAGGGACCGATGACGGCTTCAAAAAATTCGAGCGCCGGCGCGAATTCGTTAAACAGCGCCTGCGCCTGGTTCTTTTCGCCCGGAAGATACCAATAATACATTGGGATGCCGTTGCCGAAGCGGCTTTTGTAAATGCCCGAAATCACCTCATAAGGCCCGACATTGATCGCGATGCCGTAAGTGTTGGGATGCTTCACGCGCCAGTTCCAGGTCGTGCGCCCTCGGCTCAGTCGATCGGTGCCGAGCAGCACGCCATTCGAGGGTGCCGACAACCCCCGGGGCACAGTGATATGCAACGTCACGACGCCTGGCTCTCCCGTGGGGAAGTCGAGGCAGGGCCAGAACAGGTCGCAGCCATATCCTTCCGCCGTGCTCGCCACCCACGGCCTGCGATCGGGGGTCTTGGACCAGACGAAACCGTCGTCCCAGGGCGGGTTCACCGCGACGTGCGGAGTGCCGCCATAGCTGATCCGGGCAGCGAACCTGCCGCCGGTTTCAACCGGATGGGGCAGGATGATCGTCAGGCGCCCTTCGGGATTGGTCCACGCGTCCTTGCCGATGGGCAGATCATCGATCCTGATCGCCGAGACGGGCAGGTTGCGATCGAGATCCACAACCAGCCGATCGAGCGGCGCCTTTGCAGTGAACACCAATGTGGCGACCGCCGAAATCGTCTCGATATCCGGCAGCACTTCGATCGCGAGATCGGCGCTGGTGAATTCGAGCTTTGCCTGATCGGGGTCGATCATGCCGCCTGAGCGTTGCGTTTGCGCGGTGATGAGCGGCAGGCCGCGCTCTGGCGGGCTCGCGGCAACCAGCCACGTCGCCGCCAACGCCAGCAGGCCGGCGCCGGATCGTTTCACGCCATCGGCCCGAACGCGGCGATCAAAGCGCGCCGGATCATCTTGGCGGATGCGCGATCAATACCATATAGAGAAGGATTGTCGCCTCGTTCGGGCGACGCCGGAGACTTCATGACCCATTCCTACCCTGTGCTGCCGCTGCGCGATATCGTTGTTTTCCCTCAGATGATCGTGCCCCTGTTCGTCGGACGCGACAAGTCCGTCAGCGCCCTCGAAGCTGCGATGAATGCCGACAAGGAAATTTTCCTCGTGGCGCAGCTGGATCCCGGTGAAGACGACCCCGACCGTGACGACCTCTACGATATCGGCGTGACCGCGACGGTCATGCAATTGCTCAAGCTGCCCGACGGCACCGTCCGCGTCCTTGTCGAGGGCAAGCGGCGGGCGCGCTTTGCCGATCTGCGATCGCATGACGGCTATCTGATCGCCGATGTCGAGATGCTGAGCGACGGCGAAGGCGAGGCCGAACTCGCCGATCAGCAGGCCGAGTTGAGCGATGAAATCGCCGCGTTCGAGCCGAGCCATGAGCTCGCCGCGCTGATGCGGTCAGTGGTCGATCAGTTCGAGAATTATGCCAAGCTCAACCGCAAGCTGCCCGCGGAGACGGCGGTGCAACTCGGCGAGATCGAGGACCCGTCGCAGCTTGCCGATGCGGTCGCCTCCAACATCCAGGTCAAGGTGGCCGACAAGCAGGCACTGCTGGTTGAATCCGATCCGCAAAAGCGCCTCGAGATGGTGTTCGCCTTCATGGAGGGCGAGCTCGGCGTGCTGCAGGTCGAAAAGAAGATCCGCAGCCGCGTGAAACGCCAGATGGAAAAGACTCAGCGCGAATATTATCTCAACGAACAGCTGAAGGCGATCCAGCGCGAGCTCGGCAATGAGGGCGAGGAAGGCGAGGGCGACGAAATCGCCGAGCTGACCCAGAAGATCGCGACGCTGAAACTGTCGAAGGAAGCGCGCACCAAGGCGACTGCCGAGCTCAAGAAGCTGAAGACGATGGCGCCGATGTCCGCCGAGGCGACGGTGGTGCGCAACTATCTCGACGTGCTGCTCGGCCTGCCCTGGGGCAAGAAATCGAAGCTGAAAAAGGATATCGCGGCGGCGCAAGCGGTGCTCGACGAAGACCATTATGCGCTGGAAAAGGTCAAGGACCGGATCGTCGAATATCTGGCGGTGCAGGCGCGCACCAACAAGCTTAAAGGGCCGATCCTGTGCCTCGTCGGCCCGCCGGGCGTCGGCAAGACATCGCTCGGCAAGTCGATCGCCAAGGCGTGCGGGCGCGAGTTCGTTCGGCAGTCGCTGGGCGGCGTGCGCGACGAGGCAGAAATTCGCGGCCACCGGCGGACCTATATCGGTTCGCTGCCGGGCAAGATCGTCACCAACCTGAAAAAGGCGGGCACGTCCAACCCGCTGTTCCTGCTCGATGAGATCGACAAGCTCGGCCAGGATTTCCGCGGCGATCCGGCATCGGCTTTGCTCGAAGTGCTCGATCCGGAGCAGAATTCGAAGTTCCAGGATCATTATCTCGAAATCGATATCGACCTGTCCGATGTGATGTTCGTGACGACCGCGAACACCCTCAACCTCCCACAGGCATTGCTCGACCGGATGGAGATCATCCGCCTCGAAGGCTATACCGAAGACGAAAAGGTCGAAATCGCCGAGCGGCATCTGATCGAGAAGCAGATCGAGGCGCACGGCCTGAAGGCGGGCGAGTTCGAGCTGACCAACGAGGGCCTGCGCGCGTTGATCCGCTATTACACGCGCGAGGCAGGCGTTCGCACTTTGGAGCGCGAGATCGCGCGGCTGGCGCGTAAAGCATTGCGCCGCATTCTCGAGGGCAAGATGACCAGCGTCGTCATCACCGCTGACAATCTGAGCGACTATGCAGGCGTCCAGAAATATCGCTTCGGCATGGGAGAGGAAGAACATCAGATTGGTGCTGTAACCGGCTTGGCCTGGACCGAAGTCGGCGGCGAATTGCTCACGATCGAGAGCGTGACGGTGGCCGGCAAGGGCATGGTCAAGACGACCGGCAAGCTCGGCGATGTGATGAAGGAATCGGTCGAGGCGGCGATGAGCTTCGTGCGTGCTCGCGCACCGACCTATGGCATCAAGCCAAGCATCTTTGCGCGCAAGGACATCCACGTCCATCTCCCCGAAGGGGCGGTGCCAAAGGATGGTCCCTCGGCTGGGATCGGGCTGGTTACGTCGATCGTATCGACCCTGACGGGGGTGCCGGTGCGACGCGATGTCGCGATGACCGGCGAGGTGACGCTGCGCGGCCGCGTGCTGCCGATCGGCGGCTTGAAGGAAAAGCTGCTCGCGGCGCTGCGCGGCGGCATCACGACGGTGCTGATCCCGGAGGAAAACGAGAAGGATCTTGCGGAAATCCCGGCGAACATTCGCGAAGGATTGAAGATCATCCCGATCCGTCATGTCGACGAGGCGTTGCGACTCGCGCTGACCGAGCCGCTGACCGCGATCGACTGGAGCGACGCTGACGAACTGGCCGCCTTGCCGCCGGTCGGGGTGCCACCGATCGCCGGGGGCGTGCATCACTAGGGAATTCGAGATTTTTCGTTGATTCGGGCGCAAATGTGACGGATTTGTTTTGACAGGCCCGGGGGCGGGGGCGTTACTGAATCCCCGGCCAAGGCCGCGAGTCATTTGAAGGCTAGTCGATTTCAACGAATAACGGGGGTTCCCAGGGATGAACAAACAGGAATTGATCGGCTCGGTGGCCGATGCGTCCGGCCTGACCAAAGGCGATGCTGGCAAAGCGGTCGAGGCGGTGTTCGACGCCATTTCGGGCGCCTTGACCAAGGGCGAGGAAGTCCGGCTGGTCGGCTTCGGCACCTTCTCGGTCAGCAAGCGCAAGGCATCGACGGGCCGCAACCCGCGCACCGGCGAGCCGATGACGATCAAGGCATCCACGCAGCCCAAGTTCAAGGCGGGCAAGGGACTGAAGGATTCGGTCAACTGATCGTGCCCCGGTCGGGGCTGGACAAGCCCCGGCCGCCTGCTAAAGGCACCATTATCGGGCGGCGGGGGACCGCTGCCCGTTTCTCATCCCGGTCACCGGGCGCGTAGCTCAGTGGTAGAGCACTGTGTTCACACCGCAGGGGTCGCTGGTTCAATCCCAGCCGCGCCCACCATCGCTTCGATATCGCCCCGGGGACATGCGTTCTTCCGGGGCTTTCTCATGCCAGATCGTGAGGCTCCAAACGGGCAATTATCGAGCATTTTGGTCGCCAAAGCCTTGCCCGCGCAGAGCCACTCGGCCAAGGAGATCGCAACGATAGCGGGGGAAACTGCGTGCGGTATATAGCGATGGCAGGGCTGATATGCGGAGCCATGATTGCCGGCTGTTCATCGGGCGTGGCGCCGACCAACCAGGCGCCGAGCAACCAGGCGACGTCCAACGCGTCGGCGGTGGCGAGCCCCAAAAATAATCTCCTCGGCGACGAACCCGCTACCTCGCCAAGCGCCGAGGCGGCAAAGCAGGTCGTGACGCAGTATTTCGCGCTGATCGATGCGGGTAAATACGACGATGCGTATCATCTCTGGGGCAATGGCGGAGCGGATGTGCGCGGAACGCTGAAGCAATTCACCGACGGCATTAGGGCTTACAGCGTCTATGATGCGAAAGTCGGTGAGCCGACAGCGATCAAGTCGCGCGAAGGCAAGCAGTACATCCTCGTCACCGCCACGCTCGACGTCAAGTTGCGCAGGACCGGCGGGACGGCAGCGCGCAGCGGCACGGTGATGCTGAGCCGATCGGCCGATCCGAAAGAGACCGCCCCCGACAAGAAGGAGTGGCGTATCTGGGGCATGGATCTGCGCGTCAAACATTAGACGCTGGCGAATTCAGCCCCGGCGTCGTGGCGCCAAGGCGGCGTCGCCGCACGTCGCCCCGCGCCTTTGCCCATCAATCGATGTCGACGTGGCCATCCGCCGACATATGGTGCTACGTCGTTCCCCTTAATGACGGATGCTGTGGGGGCCTGCGATGAGACGGCGCGCGATGATCGGATTGGTGGCGTGGCTCGCGATCGGCGGGTCTGCTGCTCTGGCTCAGAATAGCGGCACGGCCGCCGCGCCGACACCGGCAACAATATTGGTGCCCGACGGTGTTTTCGACGGGCGCGACGGCGTCGTGCACCCCGGCTGGAAGCTGCTGATGCGCGGCGATAGGATCGTCGCCGTCGGACCCGATGTGGCGGCGCCTGCCGACGCGCGGACGATCGCGCTGCCCGGCGCCACGCTGATGCCGGGGATGATCGATGCGCATGTCCATCTGTTTCTCCACCCTTATGACGAGGCGGCGTGGAACGATCAGGTGCTGAAGGAGCCGCTCGCGCTGCGCACCGTGCGCGCGGTGGCGAGCGCCAGGGCGACGTTGCTCGCCGGATTTACGACGGTGCGCGATCTCGGCACCGAGGGCGCGGGCTATGCCGATGTCGGGCTGAAGGCGGCGATTGCGCAAGGGATCGTGCCGGGGCCGCGCATGCTGGTCGCGACGCGCGCGCTGGTTGCGACGGGAAGCTATGGCCCAAAGGGTTTCGATCCGGGCTTCGACGTGCCGCAGGGTGCCGAAGAGGCCGACAGCGATGCGCTCGTCGCGGCGGTGCGGCGGCAGATCGGGCGCGGCGCCGATGTGATCAAGCTCTACGCCGATTATCGCTGGGGCCCGGGCGAGCCGAGCCGGCCGACATTTTCAACAGCAGAGATGCACGCTGCCGTCGAGGCAGCGCACACCGCCGGGCGCAAGGTCGCAGCGCATGCGAGCACGGTCGAGGGAATGCGTCGCGCGATCCTTGCCGGCGTCGATACGATCGAGCACGGTAATGACGGCACGCCGGAAATTTTTGCGTTGATGAAGGCGCACGGCACCGTTTTCTGCCCCACCCTGGCGGCGAGCGATGCGATCGAGCATTATCGCGGCTGGAACGGCATCGCTCCGGAACCTGCCTCAATCACCGCCAAGCGGGCGAGCTTTGCCGCGGCCCTGAAATCGGGCGTGGCGATGTGCGTTGGCGGGGATACCGGCGTCTTCAGCCACGGCGCCAATGCGCGCGAGATCGTGCTGATGGCGCAGTGGGGCATGGCCAATGCCGCGGTGTTGAAGGCGGCAACGAGCGGCAACGCGACCGCAATCGGTATGGCCGATCAGATCGGGGCGCTGGCACCCGGCATGCTCGCCGATATCGTCGCGGTGCGCGGCGATCCGATCCGTGACACCGCCGCGCTGCAGCATGTGATGCTCGTGGTGAAGGGCGGTGTGGTGGTGAGCCAGCCCTGATCGGATCATCCTGTCATCCGGGCGACGCAGCGCCCGGATGACGATGACGGCTCAAAACTTCAGGCCGAGCCCGAAGTTGAAGGTCGTGCCTACACCGTAGTTATTGTACGTGATCCGGTTGGTGCCGTTGTCCTGATATTCCTGGACGCGGGTGCCGGTGATGTTGCGCACCTCGAACTTCATCTCGGTATTGATGCCCGCCAGCCTGATGGCCTGGCGCGCGACGAAATCGAGGTGGAAGCCTGGATATTCATAGACGTCGGGCTGGCCAAGCGCGCCGGCGCGGATGGTTGCGCGGCGGCTGGCATAGTTGAGCAGGAAGGTCTGTTGCGACAGGCCGTCAGTATCCTCGAGCCCGATTTCGAGATTGGCGATATGATCCGACTGGCCGGTGAGCGGCACGCCGTCGCGGAACAGCTGGTTGGCGCGAGTGATGCCCGTCAGGAACGAGACCGAGGCCGGGTCGTTCGCCCCCACCTGAATCCGCGAATTGGTGTAGGTGTAGTTGGCGATCACCAGCAGCCGCCGTGACGCGAAGAACGCCGAACTGCCGAAGGTGTCGTCGAGATCAAAATACTTCTGCGTTTCGATTTCGCCGCCGAACAGCGTTGCGGTCGGCGCGTTTGCGAACGAATATATGAAGCTTTGCTGGAAATTGCCGGTGAAGACTTCGATCGGATTGTCGATCTTCTTGTAGAAACCTGCAAGCGATACGCGCTGGTCACGCGCGAAATACCATTCGAGCCGAGCTTCGCCATTGTAAAGCTGGGTGTCGGTCAAGCGACCATTGCCGCGAAACTGACGGTTCACTTCAGGATCCGTATAGGACTGATCGATCAGCTCACGGAATTGCGGCCGCGAGATCGTCTTCGAAGCGGCAACGCGGAACTGCAATTCGGGCGTGATTTTGTACGTAAGCGTTGCGCCTGGCAGGAAATAATCGCGGTTAAGGGTCGTTTCTGCCGATCGCGAGATAGGTGTGGTGAAAATCTGGATGACGTTGACCGATTGTTGCGCGGTTTCGTAACGCACGCCGATATCGAGGTTGAGATCGTTGAGAATGTCCCATTGCAGGCGACCATAGCCGGCATTGATGACGAGGTTCGCGCCGAACACAGGCGTGCCCGAATTCTCGTTGATCGAAATGCCGAACGCGTTGATCACCGATGGCGACAACAACGCGTCGGGGCGAAGGAAGGAAAGGCCCGTCGCGACGGTTTCCTGCGCATTGGCCAAATCGACCAGACCCTGTTCGCGCAGCCGTGTCGCGATCTGATCGCGCCGGAACTGGAACGAGCGACGCTCGGTTCGGCGATAGGTGTCGGTATAGGCATAACCGACCGAACCGGTGAGGTCGGGAGTGAATTTGTACGAAAGATCGAGCCCGGCGGAATACAGGTTTTCGCGCAGGAACGAGTTGGTGAGGGTCGCATCGCCGAACTGGCCGTTGAGCGGGTTGAGATAATATTGGCCGGTCGGGCTCGTCGCGTTGTTGCTGCGCTGATACTGGAAGAAAATCTCGTTCGGCGCATCGCGGCGGGAATTGGCATAGCCACCGCGCAGATCGAGGCTCAGCTTGTCGGTCAGCTTGAACTCGCCGACGAGCTGCGTGTCGATCAACTGGCGCGCGAACCACGCCGTATCCTGCTGTTGGAAGGTGCTGGTCGGGGCCAGTGCCGCGATCGTGCCGACGCCGAGCCGCGCCTGTTTCAGCGTGTCGCGAACATAGAGCGTCGTCCAGCGGATCTTGTTCCGGTCGAACTCCAGGCTGCCGCCGATCAGGCCGTCGACGACGACGCGATCATCGGTAATGACGCGCTGGAAATTGGTTTCTGCGCCCGACAGGTCGAGCGTATTCGTGGTTTGCTGCAAATTGTCGCGGGTCCGCCACTTGTTGCTGTAGCCAAAGCTGGCGACCAGACCCAGCGTCAGGTCGTTGACGTCCCACGATTTGCCGCCGTCAACGCTCGCGCCCCAATTGGGTGGCAAGCTCGTGTTGCGCTGCACCAGCGAATTGTTGCCGTTGAACAATTGCGACGCGATGCCGCGCTGCGTCGCGGGACTCGTATCGGAAATCTGCTGTCCGCTGGTCAGGAATGTTGCAAGCGCCGGCGGGATGTTGCGCGCGCCGTTGCCGAAACCCGTCCAGTCGCTGGCGCTGCCGAAATAGGTGTAACCGAGCGCACCCGTGGTCGCGGTATCCGCACCGATGCTCGAATTGATGTTGAGGAAGGGCTCTTTCGGCGTCGATTTGGTTGTCAGATTGATGACGCCGCCGCCGAATTCGCCGGGAAAGTTCACCGAATAGGTTTTCTGGACCAGCGACGACGCAATGACGTTCGTTGGAAAGATGTCGAGCGGAACCGAGCGCTTGAGTGGCTCGGGGCTCGGCAGGGGCGAACCGTTGAGCAACGCGAGCGAATAGCGATCGCCAAGGCCGCGAACGTACACAAAACCGTTGCCGACGATGCTGAGACCGGTGACGCGCGCCAAAGCGCCGGCGATGTCGCCTTCGCCGGTGCGCGCGATGTCGGCCGATGACAGAACCGAAATGACCTGCGTCGTCGTGCGGGTGACGTTGCCGTTGCGCGTGCCGACGACCACGATGTCGCTGCCGCCGGGAACCGAGACTTCGGGCGCTTGCTCGGCCTGATCGGCCTGCGCCGGATCTGCGGCGATGGCGACGGGATTGTCCTGCGGAAGCGCGGCTGCAGCTGGTGCCGGTGTGCCAGTAGTAGGAGACGGCGCCGGTGTCGGAGCGGCCTGAGCGCGCGCGGCGGAAGGCGCGACCAGCGCGGTGGAAATGAGCAAAAGACTTGCCAGCTCGAACGGCCTCGACATCGTCAACCCCCTATAAAAATCAGCATGGGGGCGGGGCGTCGCCAGTCGGCCACGCCCCGCCCCGGTCTCACCCGTTCAGCCTCAGGTCGTCGGCAGCGAGGTGCAGAGGCCGGTGTTGCCGGTGCCCAGATCGAGCGTCGTGCTGTTGCACGTCCACTGGCGATACCAGGTGTCGTTCGCATCGCGGACGGCGCCGATGTAGGTCTGCCGCTCAAAGAACGGGCCGTTGGCGCTGCTTGCTGTCAACGGCGACGCGTCGAATGCAGGGACGGCGGTTTCGGCCGGACCGTTGATGAAGGTGCTGGTGAAGGACGGCGTGAAGGTGGCGCTATTGTTGTTAGCACCCGCGCCGAAGATCGCCGCGACATCGGCGTTGGTCGGCCCGTTGACACCCAGGAACGGCGTCGCGCCGCACTGCATGACAACCGAGCGGAACACCGGCGCGCCGAGCTCGTCGATCGCTGCGTTTGCAGTGGTCGATGCGGTTTGTGCACGGCTGATGCGCAGGCATGACGGCGACGGTGCCGGTGCCGACACGATGCCGTTGACGAGGGTATAGTCGGTGCCGCCGCGCAACAGCATCGCCGAGAGATCCGACGTGTTGTTATTGCGGTGGAAGAAGGTGAAGTTCGACACGATCGTGTTCTGGCGTGGCAGATCACCATCGACGGCGTTGTCGCTGTCGGCTTCGATGATGGCGTCCGTCCCGCGCGATTCACTGCCGGCACGCTGGGCGACCAGGACGTACTGGAAATTCGCCTTCAGGCCGGTGTCGGTATCGAGATTGTCGTCTTCTGCGCCGACCGAGATGAAATAGCGCATATTGACGCGACCACCGAAGAATTCGGCGCCGTCATCCGAGCTGTTGAACGACTGGACGTTGTTGATGATCGTGCCGCTGCCCGTTCCTTCGGTCGTCAGCGACTGGAGTTCGCTGTTCGCCGACAGGACGAAGCCCGAATAGCGGATCTGGACAAAGCTCACGCGGCCGCTGCTCTCGGTGTTCTGGATACCGCCATAAACCGCAGGATCGATGGCGCCTTCGGTCTGGCGCTCGCAGGCAACGGTGCCGGGTGCGGCGCCCGATGCGGCGCAATCGGTGACCTGAGCGCGGCCCATCAGCACAACGCCGCCCCACTGGCCCGACGACGTGTCGGTATTCAGGCCAAGCACGTTATCGCGGCTGGTGAAGATGATCGGTGCAGCGGCGGTGCCGACGGCCTGGAGCTGATTGCCGCGGTTGACCGCGAGCCATGCAACGCCGGTGTTGGCGAAAACGATGACGCCGGGCTCGATCGAAAGCACGACGTTGGTCGTGCCGGTCGTGGTCGCACCCTGATCGGTGCCGACATCGACGCGGCCGGGGAGCGCATAAAGCACGCCGCGGATGCGCGGCAGCGTCGAGCTGCGCGTGAAGCGGGCGGGCATGTTGCACTGGCGATAGCTGCCGGTCGGGCCAGTGATGATGCCGGCATCGGTCAGGCCGGCAGGATCGGCGATCGTGGGGCAACCGGTCGCTGCGGTAACCAGCGTGCTGGTTGGCGTCGGCGTCGGGGTCGGCGTTGGCGCCGGTGCTGGCGTGTTGTTGATCGTGACGTTGCCGCCGGTGCCCGGCGATGCGATGTCGTTGGCGCCACAACCGCTCAGCACAGCCACCGACGCAGTCGCGAAGAGCATGCGACGTAGGTTCGAGTTAATCATTTCCCTGTCTCCAGCGTGTTTTCTGCCCGACCAGATGGCCGTTGCGTTCACGATGCAGCCGCGAGTCGTGATGCCCCCGCGCTCCCATCGACATTGCCTCTAGAAACGTCGCGTGACGGGAAGATTGTATTTGCGTGACAATTTTGATTACTAAAAAAGACAAATAAAAGACGCGGTGATCATGTCACGCAGCGCCTTTGGCGGCCCGATCGTCGTTAGTTGGTGGTGAGCGCCAGTGCCTTCATCAAACCCAGGGGCGGAAGCGAAACCACTGGGTGAGGACATATTTCGTGCCGGCGCGCACTTTCATCCCGTGATGCAGCGTGGCGGCATTGCAGCTGCCATCGGCGCGCATGTTATCCCACATCAGCAGCTTGCCGGTTTCGGGATGAACCGTCTTGTCGATCGATCGGAAGCGGGTGGCGCCGCCCGCAATGGGTTCGTTGAGATAGATCATCGCCGTCCAGGTGCGCTGACCGGCAACGCTGCAGAAGGTTTGATAGTCCGCACCATTGGGCTCGAAATAATCGGTGTGCGCCTTGAACTCCTGGCCGACGGCATAGCGCTGGCCCTGAAGCGGTTCGCCGTGACGCGGATCGATCCCCATCAACTGTGTGATTTTGCCAACGACGATCTGCGACAATTCCTCATCGGCGCGGAAATCGCAGGTTTCACTGGTGCGAAAAGTCGGGTCGCCATTTGAATCGGAGATCGTCGAGGGGCGACGCTCGGCATCGATACGATCGATCAATTGCGCGCACAGCTCAGGCTCGAGGAAGCCGCGCTTGATGAACAGCGTCAATTTGGGGCTGGGCACTTTCTGGATGCCGGGCGTTGCGTTCAGCCTGGCGATGACCCGGGCGGCGGGATATCCCGATCCATAGGGTGCACAGGTATCGATGATCTGGTCCACGCGACGGTTTCCATTGCCTGCAACGCCATTGCGGATATAGCGCACCCTCGACCCCCGCAAGCCCCGAAGCCATCTGCCAAAAAGCGCGCTGCGTTGCTCAACTGACTTCAGAAGTTCATCTACAAGACACATTTCTGCAATGGAGGCCGCCTAGCAGGAGCCTTCTTTTGAGGGGCAACCGGATGAGGCTTGGGATCGATGCAAGGGCGCGGGCGGTGTTGCAGCGACTGCCCGCGACGACCGTCTATTCCGCGCTCGAACTCGTTTTGATGGCGGCGCTTGCGGTTCAGGGCGCGCGGCTGATCTGGACGGTGGTGACGCCGGTTGGGCCGCTTGGCGCCTTTCGGGCGACGACGCCGGGGATGAGCGGCTCGCCGCTCGACATGTTGCGCGGTTTCGATCCCTTTTTCCGGCTCGATGGCGGCCAGGATGCAGCACCAGCGGTCGTCACGTCGCTGCAACTCACGCTGTTCGGCACCCGCATCGACGAAGCGACCGGGCGCGGATCGGCGATCATCGCTGGACCCGACGGCATTCAGAACAGCTATTCGGTGGGCACCGAGGTGTCGCCCGGGGTGACGCTCAAGTCCGTGGCGTTCGATCATGTGACGCTGAGCCGGGGCGGCACCGACGAGGATTTGTTCATCGATCAGTCGGGCGGCGCTGCGCAAAGTGTCGCTGTCCCCGTCGCATCAACGCCGGGAAGCGTACTGAATACCGCGCCTGCAGCACCGCAAAATCAGCCAATTACCCTGGCGCAGATCAAGGCCGACATCGGATTTATCCCACGGATCGATGGCGGCAGGGTGACGGGGCTGGTAGTGCGACCGCAGGGATCGGGCGCGACGTTCAAGCGCGTAGGGCTGAAAGAGGGTGACATCGTGACACAGATCGGCGGGCGCCCGGTGAGCGGCCAGGGCGATATCGATGGGTTGGCGTCGCAGTTCGCCAATGGCGGCAACATCTCGCTGTCCGTCGAACGCGGCGCTGAAGTGCTGCCACTTGCGATCACGGTGGCCGGCAAATGAAGCATCGCCTGGCCACTGCCGCCGCGCTTGCGCTCATCCTCGCTGCGCCGTTGGCCGCGCAGACGACGCTCAACGTGCGCGATGCCGACATCCGCGCCTTCATCGCCGATGCGGCCAAGGTGACGGGGCGGACCTTCATCATCGACAGCCGGGTGCAGGGCAAGGTGACGGTGGTGACCGACCGGCCACTTTCGCGTTCCGAATATTTCGAGGTTTTCCTGTCGACACTGCGCGCCAACGGGCTGGTCGCCGTGCCGACGTCGAACGGCGCGTTCCGGGTGCAGCCGACCGACAACGCCTCTTCGCAGCCGAGCCGGGTGGGCGGCAACGGCGCATCGCGCAACAGCCTGGTGACCGAAGTCATTCGCCTGCGCTCGATCGACGCCACTTCGGCGGTTGAGACGGTGCGGGCGCTGGTCAGCCCGCAAGGATCGGTCACCGCCAACCGCGCCGGCAACTCGGTCGTCGTCGTTGATTTCGGCGACAATGTCCGCCGCGTTCGCGAAGTGATCAGGCGGATCGACACCGACAATGCATCGACGCGCGTCATCGCCTTGAAGAATGCCGGCGCGCGCGAGATTGCGACGGCGCTGCAGGCGCTCGTCGGCAGCGGTCAGGCAGGCGGCACCGGGCAGAGCGTGTCGGTCGTCGCGATCACGAGTTCGAATGCGGTGGCGCTTCGGGGTGATCCGTCGACGGTCGCGCGGCTCGCGCAGGTCGCCGCCGATCTTGATCGGCGCGCGTCGCTCGGCACCGAGATCAAGGTGGTGTTCCTCCAGAATGCCGATGCCGGGCAATTGCTTCCGGTGCTTCAGCAGCTCGTGGGCCAGCAGCCGACCGAAGTGCCGCAACAAACCCAGCTGTCGGCGCAAACCGGCGGGCTGACGGCGGGGGCCAACGCGCGCAACATCGTCCAGCCGCAAAGCCAGGCGATATCCTCGGCGCCGTCACAAGGCGCGGCAGGCCAGCCTGCGATCGTCGCGGAAGGCGGCCGGACGGCAGCGGTCGTCACGCGTTTCAGCGGCGCCAACGCGATCGTGATTGCCGCGCCCGCCGAGGTACAGCGCCAGCTGAGCGACGTGATCACCCAGCTCGATACCCGCCGCGAGCAGGTGCTGGTCGAAGCGATCGTCGCCGAAGTTTCGGATTCGACCGCAAACCAGCTCGGCTTTCAGTTCCTGCTCGGCAGCCTTGGCGGCAGCGCGATTCCGATCGCGGCGACCACCTTCAGCAACTCCGCTCCCAATCTGCTGACGGTTGCAGGGGCCATCGGCGCGCGTCGGCTCAACACCGCAACTACGACCGTCAACGGCACCACGACCGTCACCAGCACCAACAGCCAGATCAGCGATCAGCTCGCCCAGGCGGCAATCAGTTCGTTGCTTGGCGCATCGGGCGGCTTTGGCGGGGTGGCGACGACGATCGGCAAAGACGGCGTGTTCGGCGGCATCATCAACGCGCTGAAATCGGACACCACCTCCAATCTGTTGCAGGCGCCGCACGTCATCACGCTCGACAATCAGCCGGCACGGATCCTTGTCGGCCAGGAAGTGCCGGTGACGACGGGGCAGGCACTTAGCCAGAATTTCGACAATGCGTTTCGCACCGTCCAGCGCGAGAATGTCGGCATCCAGCTCGAAGTGCGGCCGCAGGTCAATTCGAGCGGGACGATCAAGCTGTTCCTCCACCAGCAGGTGAGTTCGGTTTCGGGCCCCGTGTCCAACGACAATAGCGACCTGATCCTCAACAAGCGCGAGGTGGAGACGACGCTGACGGTCGATGACGGCCAGATTGCGGTGATCGGCGGCTTGCTCGACGATAACGAGCGGCGGACGATCGAGAAGATACCGTTGCTTGGCGATATTCCGGGGCTCGGCAATCTGTTCAAATCCAAGGCGCGATCGCGCACCAAGACCAATTTGATGATCTTCATCCGGCCGACGATCCTGCGCACCGCAGAGGACAGCCGCCGCGTGACCGAGCAGCGTTACGGCTATCTGCGCGTGCAGCAGGGATTGCAGAACCCCGACATCGAACCGAGCATCGATCAGCTGGTGCGCGATTATATGGGGGCAGCACCGCCGCTGCCGCCATCGCCGATGCCGGGCAGCATCGAGGACCCGCGCATCGGGGTGCCGGTGATGCGCAGTTCGACACAGACCATCCGTCCGGTCAAAGGAGCGCCGAAATGACGATCGGCGCAAGCGTGGTGACGCATCCGGAAGACGCGAGGATCCTGACCCTGCCCGACGCGGTCGCCCTGCCGGACGCGATCGTGGGCATCCCCTATGCCTTCGCGCGCCGTTTCGGCGTGGCGCTTGAATCGGGCGAGGCGGGGCATTTTGCGGTGGCGATGCGCGAGGGGAGCGACCCGAAGGTGCTGCTCGAACTGCGCCGTCACCTCGCGCGGCCGTTCGATGTGAGCTTTGTCAGCGCCGAGGATTTCGACCGACTGCTGTCGACACGTTACGCGATGGACGGTCAGGCGGCAGCAGCCGCAGCCGGGTCGCTCGGGCTTGGCGATGAACTCGACATGCTCGCCGGCAATCTGCCGACCGCCGAGGATCTGCTCGATACCGCCGACGATGCGCCCGCGATCCGCCTGATCAACGGCATTATCGCAGACGCAGCGCGCAACGGCGTGTCGGATATCCATATCGAGCCTTATGAGACAGGCCTCGTCGTGCGGATGCGGATCGACGGCCTGCTGCGTGAGACGTTGCGCATGCCGCCGCACGTCGCCCCCGTCGTCGTCAGCCGGATCAAGGTGATGGCGCGGCTCGACATTGCCGAGCGACGGATGCCGCAGGATGGGCGGATGGGGCTGTCGCTTGGCGGCAAGCTGCTCGACGTGCGCGTGTCGACGCTGCCGAGCCGCGCTGGCGAGCGGGTGGTGCTACGCATCCTCGACAAGGACAATGCCGGCATCGATCTCGATGTGCTCGGGATGAGTGCTGCAATCAACACGATGCTGCGCCAGGCGGTGTCGGAGCCGAACGGCATCGTCCTCGTCACCGGACCGACAGGTTCGGGCAAGACGACGACGCTGTACGCCGCGCTCCGGCTGCTCAATGACGGCACGCGCAACATCCTGACCGTCGAGGACCCGATCGAATATGCGATCGACGGGGTCGGGCAGACGCAGGTCAACCCCAAGGTGGGGCTCACCTTCGCCGCTGGCCTGCGCGCGATTTTGCGGCAGGACCCCGATGTCGTGATGATCGGCGAAATTCGCGACCGCGAGACCGCCGAGATCGCGGTTCAGGCATCGCTGACGGGGCATCTGGTGCTGTCGACGGTGCATACCAATGATGCGGTCGGCGCGATCACCCGGATGCGCGACATGAAGGTCGAGCCGTTCCTGCTTGCCTCCACGCTGCGCGGCGTCATCGCCCAGCGGCTGGTGCGGCGGCTGTGCCAGCATTGCCGCAAGCCGGTGCAGGCGCAGGGATCGGTATCGTCGCTGCTCGGCTTCGATACCGGCGCGATCGTCTACGAACCCGTCGGCTGCGATGAATGCTCGGGCACCGGCTTTCGCGGCCGGATCGGCGTGTTCGAGGCGATCCGCATCGACGAGACGATCCGCCGGCTGATCAATGATGGTGGGGACGAGGCGATCATCGCGCGCCACGCCTTCCTCCATGCACCCAATCTCGGCGCCGCCGCCCGTCAGCTCGTGCGCGACGGCCTGACCACGCCCGAGGAAGCCGTGCGCGTGTCGCGCAGCGAAATGGCCGATGCCTGATTTCAACTATCTCGTGATCGACACCGCCGGGCGCGAGAAACAGGGCGCGATCGTCGCTGAATCGATCGATCACGCGAAGACCGCGCTCGACGCGCGCAAGCTCTACGTCGTGCGAATAGAGGCCGGTGCGCCGGCGCCCGCCAAGGCCAAGGGCAAGCCGCTGCTCCAGCAACTGCGCGGACGGCGGATGAGCGGCAAACAACTGACGCTGTTCACCCGCCAGCTGGCGACGCTCAACCGGGTGAGCCCGCTTGAGGAGTCGCTTCGCACGATCGTCCGCCAGACCGAGCAGGAGCAGGTCCGCGAGATCATCGGCGCGGTCCATACCGGTGTCGTCGAGGGGCGGCGGCTGGCCGAATCGATGGCACGCGAGGGCAAGAGTTTCCCGGCGCTTTACTGCGCGATGGTATCGGCGGGCGAAAGCTCGGGCGCGCTGCCGACGATCCTCGACCGGCTCGCGGTGCTGCTCGAGCGGCAGGCCGAAATCCGCGGCAAGATGATCACGACGCTCGCCTATCCCGCCGTGCTCGCCGTGGTGGCGATGGCGGTGGTGACGGCGCTGATGGTGTTCGTCGTGCCGCAGGTCGTCGAGCAGTTTGACACCGTCGGGCAGCAATTGCCGATGCTCACCCGTATCGTCATCTGGATATCGGCATTTCTGGTCAATTGGTGGTGGGCGCTGATCCTGGGCGCGGTGCTGCTGATCGGCGGGTTCATTCAGGCGCTGCGCGAACCCTCCATCCGCCTGTCATTCGACAGCTGGCTGTTGCGGTTGCCGCTGATCGGGCGACTGCTGCGCGATCTGCACGCCGCGCGGATGGCACGGACGCTGTCGACGATGGTCGCAAGCCGGTTGCCGCTGCTCGAGGGGCTCGCGTTGACCGCAGGCACGATCCACAACCGGCGGCTGCGGCTGGCGTCTGACGAGATCGTCGAGTCGATAAGGGGCGGCGGCAGCCTGTCAGCGGCGATGCGGCGCGCGGGCGTCTTTCCGCCACTGCTGACGTATCTGGCAGCAAGCGGCGAGGCAGCAGGAAAGCTTGACGAGATGCTGGAGCGGGCGGCCGATTATCTGGAGCGCGAGTTCGATCGCTTCACCGCGACCGCGCTTTCGCTGCTGGAACCGCTGATCATCGTCGTGATGGGCGGTATTGTCGCCACCATCGTGCTATCGATCCTTCTGCCGATCCTGCAACTCAACACGCTGGCCGGCCAGTGAGGAATTTCATGCGTAGCGAACCCAAGAAGAAGCGCCGCTCAAACGGCTTCACGCCCGTTCGGCGTTCCGCCGAACACGGCTTCACGCCCGTTCGGCGTTCCGCCGAACACGGCTTCACGCCCGTTCGGCGTTCCGCCGAACACGGCTTCACGCTGGTCGAACTGATGGTCGTGATCGTCATTCTGGGCCTGCTGGCGACGATCGTTGCGCTCAACGTGTTGCCAAGCGGTGACCGTGCGCGCACCGAAAAGGCCAAGGCCGATATCGCCACGATCGAAAACGGCCTCGAACTCTACAAGCTGCAAAACCTCAATTACCCGAGCACCGCAGACGGGCTGCAGGCGCTCGTCAGCCCGCCGGCATCGCTTGCCGATCCGTCGCGTTACCAAAAGGGCGGCTATATCAAGAAATTGCCCAAGGACCCTTGGGGCAAGGATTATCTCTACACCTCGCCCGGCACCCACGGAGCCACCGACATCTGGACATATGGCGCGGACGGCAAGGAAGGCGGCGAGGGGGTCGATGCCGATATCGGTAGCTGGCAATAGCCGGCGGCCCCGTCGCGAAACGGGCTTCACTCTCATAGAATTGATGATCGTCATCACGATCATCGCGCTGGCGTCGGCGGCGGTGGTGCTCGTCTTTCCCGATCCGCGCGGACGGGTGCGCGACGATGCGGAAACCTTTGCCGCACGGGTGCGCGCCGCACATGACCTGGCGATCATCGAGGGGCGCTCGGTCAGCATCTGGGTGAGTGCCGACGGCTATGGCTTTGATCGCCGCGCCGACGGGGCGTGGCAACCGATCGCCGAAAAGCCGCTGCGGGTGGCGCGCTGGCGCACCGACATCCACCCCGTGATTGCCGCCGCGACGGGGCGCGACCGGGTGATCTTCGATTCCACCGGACTTGCCAATGCGCCGCTCGACATCGCCCTGGCACGCAACGGCGATGTGGCACGCCACGTGATCATCGGCGCCGACGGATCGGTGACGATCGATGGGTGAGCGCGATCCGAACCGGCGGGAGGGCTTTACGCTCATCGAGATGATGGTGGCGCTGGCGGTGTTCAGCCTCGCCGCGCTCGCGTTGATCCGGCTCGAGGGGGAGACGATCCGCAGCACCGGAACGCTCGACGCGACGCTGCTCGCGCAGATCGTCGCGCGCAACATCGCGGTCGAGAGCCTGACCGATGCGACACCGCCGACGATCGGCGAAAGCCGGGGCGTCGAGGAGAATGGCGGGCGGTTGTGGTCATGGCGGCGCGTCGCCACGCCGCTTGGCGACCAGAAGGTGATGCAGATCGAGGTCAGCGTTGCCGATCCGGCAGGAACCTCGCTTGGCCACCTGACGGTCATTCGCCTGCCCGAACGCCCGCCGACGCCGGGTGTGCGCGTTTCCGGGGCGCCATCGTGAAGCGCCCCGGTCCAGTGCCTGCCGCGCAGGCTGGCTTCACGCTGATCGAGATGATGGTCGCGCTGATGATCTTCGGGATGCTCGCCGCGGCGGGTGTCGCGCTGCTGTCGTTCAGCGTGCGTGCGCAGGCGGCGACGGGCGCGCGGCTTGACGACATCGCCGCGCTCAACCGGCTCTCCTCGGCATTTTCCGCCGATATGGCGCAGGCGACGGCGCGGGTGACGCGCGATGAGAACGGCACGCCGCTCCCCGCGTTCGAGGGTGGAGCGGGTTCGGGCGACGCGACGATGCTGCGGCTGGTGCGCACCGGCTGGACCAACCTCGACGAAGCCGCCCGCGCGAGCGCGCAGAAGGTCGAATACCGGGTGCAGAACGGCACACTCGACCGCATCGCCTATCCCATGCTCGACGGCGCGGCGCCATTGCCGCAGGCGGCGTTGCTCAAAAGCGTTGCGAGCGTCCAGATGCGCTACCGCCTTGCCGGCGCCTGGAGCGATCGCTGGCAGGGCAGCGCCGAGGCGCCCTTACCTCAAGCCGCCGAGATGCAGATCGTGCGTACCAACGGCACCCGGTTCCGCATCGTCGCGATGGTCGGCACCGGCTATGCCATGCCGGAGGCGACGCCGTGACCCGGCTTACGGCCCCCGAACGCCGCAAGCCCAGTGAGCGCGGCGCGGCGCTCCTGACGGTGCTGCTGCTCGTCGCGGTCATATCGGTGCTGGCGGCGACCGCGCTGGAACGCGTCCGGCTGGCGACGCGGCTGACGGGCAACAGCGTCGCGATCGATCAGGCGCGCGCCTATGCGATGGCGGGCGAGGCGTTGGCGATGACACGGATCGACAATGTGCTTGGCCGCGATGCCGCGCGGGTGACGTTGGCAGGCGGTTGGAGTGGCACGCCTGTTGCACTGCCAGTGCCGAACGGGACGGCGACCGTCACCGTCGTCGACGGCGGCAATTGCTTCAATCTCAACGGCCTGGTCCAGCCCGGCGCGCCGGGAAGCTATGTCGCGCGCCCGGCCTCGATAACGCAATTCACGCGGTTGATGCGGACGATCGGCATTCCCGAACAGATCGGCGGCAGGATCGCGTCGGCGAGTGCCGACTGGATCGACAGCGATTCAAGTCCGCTGCCATCGGGTGCCGAGGATGAAGCCTATACGCGGCTCGCGGCGCCCTATCGAACCGCGAACACACTGATGACCGATCCGAGCGAACTGCGCGCCGTCGCCGACGTGACCCCGGCGATCTATGCCCAACTGCGGCCGTTGATCTGCGCGCTTCCCCGCGCTGCGCCGTCGCGGATCAATGTCAACACGCTCCTGCCCGATCAGGCGCCATTGCTCGCCATGCTGCTGCCCGATACCATCGATATCGGTCGTATCAAGACGCTGCTGTTGAACCGGCCGGTGCAGGGGTTCAGCAGCACCGTTGCCTTCTTTGGCGAACTCGCAAAATCGGGCGCTGTTGCCGGACCTGACGCCGGTGCGCAGACGGCGGTGACGACGCAGTGGTTTTCGCTTAAGGTCGAAGTTGCGCTGGGGGGTGCCGAATTGAGCGAAACCGCGCTGATCGATGTGACGCAACCGCCCGCCCGGCTGGTGTCGCGGCAATGGGGCGAACCGTCATGACCGAAACACGCGTTCTCTTCATGCCGACATCGGTCGCGCCGGGCTATCGCTGGTTGAGACTCAACGGCGACGGCATCGCCGCCCGGGGCGAGGGATTGCCCGCGCCCGATGACACGCCGTCGGTCGTGATCGTGCCGGCGGAGGATGTAACGCTGCACTGGGCAACGCTTCCCGATCGGTCTGCAGCGCAATCGGTGGCGGCAGCACGCCTGTTGGTCGCGGACGCAAGCGCGACGCCGATCGGCGACCTGCACGTGGCGGTAGGCGCTGAGGACGGCGCCGATGAGCGCCCGATCGGTGTGGTATCCGCGTTACGGATGCGGGGCTGGCTCGAGGAGCTTGCCGGGGCCGGCGTCGATCCGGCAGCGATGATCCCGGCGCCGATGCTGTTGCCGCGCCCCGATGATGGCTTTGTCCGCGCCGATCTTGGCGGTGACGGCGTCGTGCGCGGGGCAACGAGCGGGTTCGCCGATGAAGCGCGCTTGACCGAGCTCGTCACGGGCGGCGTCGAGCCGGCGGTGATGGGCCGTGATGCGATCGAGCAGGCGATCCTCGCTGCCATCGCCGCGCCACCGCTCGATCTGCGACAAGGGGCGTTCGCGCGCCGCCGAAAGAGCGCGATTGACTGGGCGCTGATCCGCCGGCTCGGCTGGCTGAGCGTCGCGATCCTGACCATCACGCTGCTGATCAGCATCGTCCAGATCATTCAGTACAGCATTGCTGCAGACGCCATCGAGCGGCGGATCGATTTGCTCGCGCGCCAAGGCCTGCCGCGTGGCGAGGCTGTCAGCGATGCCGGGCGACAGCTCGATGCGCGGATCGCGCGGTTGCGCGGCGCAGGGCTGGGCTTCAGCCAGACGGCGGCTTCGGTGTTCAGCGTGATCCAGTCGGTGCCGGGCAGTGAACTCCGCGCAGTGTCCTTTGCCGGTGATGGCAAGCTGAAAGTGAGTGTGGTGACGCAAAGCGAGGGCCAGGTGAACGAGGTGAAGCGGCGGATCGAGGCATTGGGGCTGACCGTCGAGGCCGGCGTGTTCCAGGCAAGCGGCGCGCGGGTCAGCGGCGATTTCACGGTGAGCGTGCGATGACGGCGGGCATCCGGTCGTGGTTCGCCGCGCTGTCGCTCCGCGAAAAGCGCCTGGTGCTGGTGGCGCTGGCGCTGGCAGCGCTGACGCTGTTCTGGTTCGGGCTGATCCGCCCGGTCGGCGATGGGCTCGCATCGGCCACGGCACGTCATAACGATGCTGTGGTGCGGCTCGCTGAAACCGAACGAGCCGTTCGCGCGATCGCCGATATCCAGCGCAATCGGCCACCGCCGCTCGCCGCCCCGCTCGATGCTCTGATCCGCGAACGCGCGACGGCAGCGGGTTTCACGCTCGCCAATCTGACGCCGCAGCCCGAAAATACGGTGCAGGTGCAATTGAGCGCGGCGCGCCCGGCGGCGCTGTTCGGATGGATCGCCGCGCTTGAGGCGGACGGTATTCTCGTCGATACGCTGACCACTACCGACAATGGCGACAAGACACTATCCGCAGTGCTGACCCTCAAGGCACGGGGGGTTTGATGAAGATCCGGCTGGCCACGCGACCGACCGCGATCTTTGGCGCAATGCTTGTTGCGGCGCTGATCGTGCTGATGCCGATGCGGCTGGCGCTGTCGGTCTTCGGCTTTGGCGATGCCGGGCTTTCGGCGCGGCAGGTGAGCGGGCCGATCTGGTATGCGCGGCTCAACGAAACACATTTCGGCGATCTCGATGTCGGCGATGTTCGCGCCAGCCTGTCGCCGTTTCAACTGTTGATCGGTCGGGCGCGGGTCGATCTGCGGGGGATCGGCCAGGAAATCGGTCAGGGCAGCCAGGCGGCTACCGAAAAGCCGATCAAGGGCGCGATCACGATCAGCCGCCACAGCTTGGGGCTCGACGATCTGACGGCGGCAGTTCCCGTCGGCGCGGTCTTCTCGCCTTTGCCGGTGACGCAAGTCGAACTCGACGGCGTGAGCGTGCGCTTCGATGGTGGCGCCTGTGCCACCGCCGAGGGACGCGTCAAGGCGGTGCTGACCGGCGGGATTGCCGGCATTCCGCTGTCGCAAGGGCTGAGCGGCGCCGCCAAATGTGCGAATGGCGCCCTGCTGATCCCGCTCAAGAGCCAGGCGGGTAGCGAGGCGATCGACCTGCGCATTCGCGGCAATGGCAGCTATCGCGCCGATCTCAGCGTTCAGTCGGGTGACCCCCAGGTGATGCAGGCGCTGGCGAGCGCGGGTTTCCGGCAGGGGCCATCGGGCTACACGCTGTCGGTCGAAGGCCACTTCTGAAGTCACGAACCCTCAATCACATCCGTTCGCTCTTACGGTCTTCGCGTTGCTGGCTTGACGTTGCCCGCTTGACGTTGACCGCTTGACGGTGGCCGCCCCGGCCCGCTAGTGGCCCGGGCTTCGTGGCGATCGTAGTTCAATTGGTTAGAGCGTCGGCTTGTGATGCCGGATGTTGCGGGTTCAAGTCCCGTCGGTCGCCCCATTTCTTGCCCCAGCCAACTCCCTTGCCCCAGGATAGACGCGCATGACCACCGGCTGGGGCTTTCCCGATTTCGATGCGCATGAGGGCGTTCACCTCTTCACCGATCCCGCATCGGGCCTGTCGGCGGTGATCGCGATCCATTCGACGGCACTCGGGCCGGCGGGCGGCGGCGTGCGGTTCTGGCATTATTCCGATTCGGATCAGGCGATCACCGATGCCTTGCGGCTGTCGCGTGGGATGAGCTTCAAGAACGCGATGGCGGGGCTGCCGATGGGCGGTGGCAAGGGAGTCGTGCTCGCCGATGCCCTGCGCACCAAGACGCCGGAGATGCTGAAGGCGTTCGGTCGCGCAATCGAGTCGCTCGGTGGCCGCTATGTGACTGCCGAGGATGTCGGCATGGCGGACAGCGACATGGTGACAATCGCGACGCAGACGCGCCACGTCAGCGGGTTGCCCGTCGCATCGGGCCGCGCTGGCGGCAATCCTGGGCCGTCGACCGCGCTCGGCGTGTATCTGGGCGTCAAGGCGGCGGCTAAGCGTGGTTTGGGCGCTGACAGCATGGCGGGCGTGCATGTCGCGATCCAGGGTGTGGGTTCGGTCGGCGGTGGCCTTGCCGAGTTGCTCGCTCGCGACGGCGCGAAGTTGACGCTGGCAGACGTCGATGCCGACAAGGCCGATGCGATGGCAAAGGCGCTCGGCGCCGACACCGCGCCCGCCGACGAAATTCTCGCGATTGCAGCGGATATCGTCAGCCCCAACGCGCTCGGCGCGATCCTGACCGAGCAATCGATCGCCGATCTCGACTGCCGCGTCATCGCTGGCGGCGCCAATAATCAGCTGGCCACAAGCGACGATGGTGCACGCGTGCATGCTCGCGGTATTCTCTATGCGCCCGATTACGTGATCAACGCCGGCGGCATCATCAATGTCTGCCTCGAATATCTGGGGCAGGGCGACCGGTCCGAGGTCGAGGCGCGCATCCACAAGATACCCAACCGGTTGATCGAAGTGTGGGACGAAAGCGACCGCAGCGGTGCGCCGTCCTCCGAGGTGGCGGATATGATCGCGATGCGGCTCATCGGGCGCGGCTGAGGTCGAAACACGGCTGGCGTTGACGACCGCGTAAACCCTTGTCAGTCTTCCCGTTTGATCAGGGAAGGAACGCGCCATCGCCACGATTGCCTCAAGTGGCGCCGCGCCGGCAGAACCCGGCATGTTCGATCACCCGGCTGGCTTGTGGGTGCTTGCCGGCACCGAGTTATGGGAACGCATCTCGTTCCACGGCATGCAGGCGCTGCTGGTGCTGTATATGGTCGGCGCGCTGCTGCTGCCCGGGCATGTCGAGCACATCATCGGTTTTGCAACGGCGCGCGGCATCATCGAGGGTGTGACAGGGCGGTTATCGGTCAAGGCGCTCGCTGCCCAGATTTTCGGTCTTTACGTCGGGCTGATCTATTTCACGCCGGTGATCGGCGGCGCGATCGGCGATCGGTTGACCGGGCGGCGGATAGCGGTGGTGCTTGGCGGCCTGTTGATGGCGTGCGGGCATTTTTCGCTCGCCTTCGATGCGACGTTTCTGCCGGCGCTGCTGCTGCTGATCCTTGGCGCGGGGCTGTTGCGGGGCAATCTCCAGCCGCAGGTGAAATCGCTCTATGCCGATGGCGATCGGCGCGCGGCGGACGCGTTCCAGCTTTATTATGTCGGCATCAATGTCGGCGCGTTCATCGCGCCGCTGATCACCGGCACGCTGGCCACGATCTATGGCTGGCACTTCGGGTTCGGTTTTGCAGGTGTCGGCATGCTGATCGGGTTGGCGATCTATCTTGCGGGTCAACATCTGCTGCCGCAGGAGCGCCGCGCGATTGGCCCCGCGACCACGCGGCAGCCGCTGACAGCGCAGGAAGGCCGCCGGCTGACCGGCTTGTGGCTGATCTGGCCGCTGGTCATCTGTTTCTGGATCGCGCAGTCGCAAGTGTGGAACGTCTATAATCTGTGGGCGAGCGACCATGTGCAGATGCGGGTGGGCGGGTTCGACGTGCCGGTGCCGTGGCTGCAGGCGCTCGACGGGCTGTCGCCGGTGATCGTGATGCCGCTGTTCCTCGGCCTTTGGCGCTGGCAGGCCGCGCGAGGTCGCGAGCCCGACGATATGGCCAAGATGGCGATCGGCTGCCTGATCTTCGCCGCCGGTACCGCGTGGCTCGCGCTTGCGCCTCTGGTCGCGACCAATGATCGGGCCCCGCTGCTCTGGGCGGTCGGGTTCCACCTCATCTCGAATACCGGCTGGCTCTATTTCACGCCGATCACGCTTGCGCTGTTTGCCGCCAAGGCGCCGGCATCGCTGCGCGGCACGATGATCGGGGTCAATTCATTGTCGGTGTTCGTTGCGGCGACGATCAGCGGGCGAATCGGCGGGCTTTACGAAACGGTGTCGCCGAGCGCGTTCTGGATGATCCACGCAGCCATCGTCGGCGGCGCGGGGATCGGTCTGTTCCTGATTGCGCGGCCGCTCCGCACGTTGTTCGCCGGTGACGACGCCGCGCCACAGATCGTGTCCGCAACGGCGTAACGGGGATTACCACGTCAGTTCATCGGCAGATCGAGCGCGTCGGCCACCGCCTGGTGCCTGATCTTTCCGCCCGACACGTTGAGCCCGTTGGCAAGGTGCGGATCGGCGGCCATCGCGGCTTCCGCACCGTGCGCCGCCAGTTTCAGCACGAACGGCAGCGTCGCGTTGTTGAGCGCGAATGCCGATGTGCGCGCGACCGCGCCGGGCATGTTGGCGACGCAATAATGGATGACGCCCTCAACCTCGTACACCGGATCGTCGTGGGTCGTCGCGTGGCTCGTCTCGAAACATCCGCCCTGGTCGATCGCGATATCGACCAGCACCGACCCGCGCTTCATCGTCTTGAGCATTTCGCGCGTGACGAGTTTGGGCGCCGCCGCCCCCGGCACGAGCACCGCGCCGATGACGAGATGCGCATTCTTCACCGCCGCGGCAATTGCAGCGCTCGATGCATAAGCGGTCTTTATCTGGCTGGAGAAGAACATGTCGAGCTCGGCCAGCCGCGCGTTGTTGATGTCATAGATCGTCACGTCGGCGCGCATCCCGACCGCCATCTGCGCCGCGTTCACGCCCGATACGCCGCCGCCAAGGATCGCGACACGGGCCGGCGCCACCCCGGGCACCCCGCCGAGCAACACGCCGCGACCGCCCTGTTCTTTCTCCAGATAATGTGCCCCGACCTGAATCGACATCCGCCCCGCCACTTCGGACATCGGCTTCAGCAGCGGAAGCGACCGGTCCGGCGCGGTCACGGTTTCATAGGCGATGCAGGTCGCCCCCGACTGCATCAGTCCGAGCGCCTGTGGCTTGTCCGCTGCGAGATGGAGATAGGTGAACAACAGGTGCCGCGCCTCGAGCAGCGCGATTTCGCTCTGCTGCGGCTCCTTCACCTTCACGATCATGTCCGATTCGGCGAAGACCGTCCGGGCATCCGCGACGATCCGGGCGCCGGCATCGACATAATCTTGGTCCTCGAAATCGATGCCCATCCCGGCACCCGTTTCGACAACGACGCTGTGTCCAGCGCCGACAAGCTCGGCTACCGAGGGCGGGGTGAGGCCGACGCGGTATTCGTGGTTCTTAATTTCCTTCGGCACACCGACTCGCATTGATCCACTCCAGCTCCTGATTGTGTCGCGGCTATAGCGGGGTGTTGCGGGATTGTCCCGTTGCGGGGGGTGCGGCTGCGTGCTAGGGGCGCGCCAGTCGATGAACCGGTGTCGATAAACGGGGCCAGTTGCCGTCATTTTAATGCGCGATCTTAATCTCTTCCCGGCTTGCCGGCACCGCCGGTGACCAGCGCGGCCACCGATCCTGCGCCCGCACCCGCCGATGAGCCTCCCGCAGATGCGCATCGCCATGGCGGCGGATCCGGCGGCGGCCTGAAGCTGGCCGTCAGCGCGATCGGTATCGTCTTTGGCGATATCGGCACCAGCCCGCTCTACGCCTTTCGCGAAACCTTTGCCGGGCATCACAAGCTGGCGCTCGATCCGCTGCACATCATGGGCGTTATCAGCCTGATGTTCTGGTCGATGATGATCGTGGTGACGCTGAAATACGTCAGCATCATCATGCGCGCAGACAATAAGGGCGAGGGCGGCAGCCTGGCGCTGCTCGCGCTGGTTTCGGGGCGGACCAACAACAAGCGCTGGACACGCGGCATCATCTTGCTGGGCGTGTTCGCGACAGCCTTGTTCTACGGCGACAGCATGATCACGCCCGCCGTTTCGGTGCTGAGCGCGGTCGAGGGGCTGGCGGTCGCCGCTCCCGGCTTCGCCGCGCTCGTCCTGCCGATTGCGGTGGCGATCATCGTCATGCTGTTTTCGATCCAGCAGAGCGGCACGGCGCGGGTCGGGCTGTTCTTCGGGCCGATCATGCTGCTTTATTTCGTCGTTATCGCGACGCTGGGCGCGATCAGCATCTGGCAGACACCAGGCATCTTGTGGGCGCTTTCGCCCACCCACGCTGCGGCTTTTTTCCTCGCCGATCCACTACGAGCGTTCCTGGCGCTGGGTTCGGTCGTTCTCGCGGTGACGGGGGCTGAGGCGCTCTATGCCGATATGGGCCATTTTGGCCGCAACCCCATCCGCGTTTCGTGGCTGTTCTTTGTGCTGCCCGCGCTGATCCTAAATTATATGGGGCAGGGGGCGATGCTGTTTCGCGACGGCGCGCCGGCGCTCGAAAGCCCGTTCTACCTGCTCGCGCCGGAAATCCTGCGATTGCCGCTTGTCGGGCTGGCGACGATGGCGGCGATCATCGCCAGCCAGGCGGTAATTTCAGGCGCGTTTTCGGTAACGCAGCAGGCCATTCAGCTCGGTTTCGTGCCGCGGCTGCGGATCGAACATACCAGCGCCGATACCGCGGGCCAGATCTACATCCCGCTGGTCAACTGGGCACTGCTGGTGATGGTGATCCTGCTGGTGTTGTTCTTCCGCACCTCGTCCAATCTCACATCGGCTTATGGGATCGCGGTGACGGGCGCGATGCTGATCGATACCTGTCTGTTGAGCGTCGTGCTGTTCCGCCTGTGGAACTGGCCGAGCTATTATGCGGTGCCAGTGCTCGGTTTGTTTTTCCTGGTCGACGGCGCGTATTTCGCGGCGAATATGACCAAAATACCCGATGGTGGCTGGTTCCCGTTGCTCGTCGGCTTCATCATCTTCACCTTCCTGACGACCTGGGCCAAGGGCCGGCAACTGATGCTGGCGCGGATGCGCGAAACGGCGATGCCGATGGCGATCTTCATCCAGTCTGCCGCCGGTTCGGCGACGCGGGTGCCCGGTACGGCGGTATTCATGACGTCGAGCGCGGTCGGCGTGCCGCATGCGCTGCTCCACAATCTGAAGCACAACAAGGTGCTGCACGAGCGCATCATCCTGCTGACCGTCAAGATCGTCGATCAGCCTTATTTGCCAGATGATTCGCGCTGCCATCTCGAGGATCTGGGGCATGGATTTCACCGGATGATCCTGAAATACGGCTTCATCGAGGAGCCCGATGTGCCGCTGGCGCTGTCCAACGTCCATCGCTGCGGCGCCGATTTCCGGATGATCGACACCAGCTTTTTCCTCGCGCGGCAGACGTTGCTGCCGTCGGCGCGGCCGGGGATGATGATCTGGCGCGAAAAGCTGTTCGCCTGGATGCTCCGCAATGCAGAGAGCGCCATGGAGTTTTTCCGGCTGCCGACCAATCGCGTGATCGAGCTGGGCAGCCAGGTCGAGATTTGAGCGCGGCGTTGGGCGAACTGGCGCCAATCATCGTGACGGCTTTGTTCGGCGATGAGGACCAGGCCCATTTCGACCGCCTTCGTCGCGCGCATTTTCCCCCAGAGCGTAATCACCTCGCCGCGCATCTGACGATGTTCCACCATCTCGCGCCCGATCTCGCGCCCGAACTGAAACGCCGGCTGGCAGAGGCGACGCGCGGCGTGCAGGCGCCGGCGGCGCGTATCGCAGGACTGATCAATCTTGGCCGGGGCGTCGCGTTCCGGATCGAATCGCACGGGCTCGCCGATATCCGCGCCGATCTGGCAGAGGCGTTCGCGGCGATGCTGATGCCGCAGGACAAGGCCGGATGGCGTGCGCATGTGACGGTGCAGAACAAGGTCGCCCCCGAAGAGGCCCGGGCGCTGATCGACCTGCTCGCCCCGCTTGCCGAGCCCCGCCCCGTGCGCATCGCCGGGCTGGCGAGCTGGTGGTATCGCGGCGGCCCCTGGGAGCCGCTGTCCCGGCACATGTTCCGCTGATGCAGCGCTGCTGTTGCTTGACCGGTGCCGCGCCAGCCCGTATGCGGCCCGCTCGCCAATCGGTGAAGCCCATTGGGGCGAAGTAGCTCAGCTGGTTAGAGCACGGGAATCATAATCCTGGGGTCGGGGGTTCAAGTCCCTCCTTCGCTACCATATTGCCGCATGCACCTGCCGATCGTAACGATTGCGCCACGCGCGCCGTATCCATTGTCGCAACCCTGCACGGTGCTTAACTAGCGCATGTCCCCATCATTGGATTAGCCCCTCATGCCAGCAACGCACCACACTCGCATGCTCATCATCGGATCCGGCCCGGCGGGCTTGTCGGCCGCTATCTATGGCGCGCGCGCGGGGATGAAGCCGATCCTGGTTCAAGGCATTCAGCCGGGCGGCCAGCTGATGACGACCACCGATGTCGAGAATTACCCCGGCTTTCGCGACGTCGTGCAGGGGCCGTGGCTGATGGAGGAAATGCAGGCCCAGGCCGAGCATGTCGGCACCCGGCTGATGTACGATACGATCGTCGAGGTCGATCTGTCGCGCCGTCCGTTCCGGTTGATCGGCGACGGTGGCGATGTTTACGAGGGCGATGTGCTGATCATCGCGACGGGCGCGCAGGCCAAATGGCTCGGGCTCGACAGCGAGGAGCACATGAAGGGCAAGGGCGTGAGCGCGTGTGCCACCTGCGACGGCTTCTTCTATCGCGGCAAGAAGGTCGCGGTGATCGGCGGCGGCAATACCGCCGTCGAGGAAGCGCTTTACCTGACCAACCACAGCGACGACGTGACGCTGATCCACCGGCGCGACAGCCTGCGTGCGGAGCGCATTTTGCAGGACCGGCTGTTCGCACACAAGAACATCACGGTGATCTGGAACAAGGAAGTCCGCGCCTTCATCGGCGGCGGCAAGCCGGAGGGTCTGGTCGGGCTCGAACTGCTCGATACCGTCACGGGTGAGACATCGACCGTCGATGTCGAGGGCGGCTTCGTCGCGATCGGCCATCATCCTGCGACCGAGCTGTTCCGCGGCCATCTGGCGCTCGATTCAGACGGCTATATCGAGGTCGAAAAGGGCACCACCCGCACCAGCATCCACGGCGTGTTCGCGTGCGGCGACGTGATGGATAAGATCTATCGCCAGGCGGTGACGGCGGCGGGGACGGGTTGCATGGCAGCACTCGACGCAGAACGCTTCCTCGCCGAGGCCGATTTCGAAAAGATCGCCGAAGCCGCCGAGTAAGGGTTAGCGCGCAATTGCCGCGCTGATCGAGGCGAGCAACGCGATCTTGTCGGGCGCGCGGGCAAAGCTGTGCGAGTTTGTGTCGATGGTGATCGTCTCGCCGGCATAGCGTGCCTTCCTTGCGGCGCTGGTAAAGGCGATCGCTGTGGCGTCGCCGCTGGCGAGGATGATCGTCGTATCGGAGCGCGCGCCGAGCGCAGCGAATACACGCACCGCCAAACGTCCATCATCTTCCGAAGACTTGGTAGTGATCTTCGATAAGCCCATGAACATCTTGCCGAAATTGATTTTGCCCGACAGCAGTTTAGCCCAGCTTGCAGGGTCTTTGATCCGGCTGGAATAGCGCGCTCGGATCGCGGCTGCGGGGGGCAGGTCGTCGTTTTGTTCGACGACCCAGGGGTTGGCCAGGATCAGTTGATCGAAAGCCTCACCGCCGTGAAGCAACAGCGCCGTCGCGGCGTCGCAATTGCCGAAGCCGATGACTCGCCGCACGTGCGGGCAGGCGCTCTTGAAGGCGTTTATCGCCGCCATGACGTCAGGCTGTGATGACGCATATCCGCCATTTTCTCCGCTTGAATCGCCGATGCCGCGGCGATCGAAGCGGAACACCGGCGTTCCCTGCGCGGCGAGTGCGGCGGCGAGCATCGTCATCCCGCGATGCGCACCGCAGCGGATTTCATTGCCGCCGGAAACGATCAGCAGGCCAGTCGTGCCTGTCGCCTCGTCGAGAGAGCCGATCAGGGTTTCGCCTGCGCATGGGAACGCGATCAGCCTTCGCATGCATGCACCCAATTGGCGATGTCGGTCGCGAGCGCCAGCGCGAACGCTTCATCATTGCCGGGTTCCGATTGCCGCCAAAGCGCCACGCCGGGCAATTTCAAATCAGCCATGGCCAGATCATTCTCGAGCCGGATGGTGCGGACGGGCATCTGTTCGGTGGGCGCGCAAGGGTGCGCGGTGTCGAGTTCGCCCAACATCGCGGCCGATACTGTGTTGCCGGCGACTTCCAGTCCGGTGGCCGCATGCCGCCAATCGTCACCGAGCGGCTTCTCCAAGCCAATTTCGGCCTGCTTGATCCGTACCAGTTCGCGCAGCAGTGAGGCGCCCGGCTGTGGCGCGAAATGCCACCGGGCGGCAAAATCGCCCGTTGCGTCGAGCAACGCGCCGCTCCGGATAGCCGCGCCATAGCATCGCCTGTTCGCCATGCCGATGCCTTCGACAAGACCAGCCACCGCCTGTCGCATCGCGTCTATCGTCGTGTCCGACGTCGGCATCGGGCTCTCTCCCTGGCCGGGCACATCGGGCAGCACGCCCGCCACCCCCAGATCGCCGAGCCGGCGCAGCATCGTCACCGCAAAGGTTCGCGTGCGATTATGCTCCTCGAAGAGCGGCAGCAGCATCACCACGACCGGGCCTTCCTCGGGGCCAAAGCGCATCATCGCCTCGCGCCCGCCGGACCAGTCGTAGTGATCAATCAAGGCTCGGTCCGGGCGGCGGCAAAGCGCCAAAGTGCGCCGAACGTCGCGAGCATTTCGCCGTCAACATCCTCGTCATCGATCAGAATGCCGAGCCGGTCCTCCAATTCGGTAAGGACCCCAGCGACCGCCATCGAATCGAATTCGGGAAGCGCGCCGAACAATTCGGTCTCGTCGGTAAAGGCCGCTGCCCGCGCCTCGCTTATCCCCAATACGTCGCGCAGCACCGCGCGGACCGTCGCCTGAACCCCGGCATTGGCGATCTCAATCAAACCCGGTTCCTTCCAGCTGGCCAACGCGGCTCTCGATGCAAATCGGGTGCGGGTTAGAGAATTGCCCGTTATCTGCCAAGAGGCTGCCCCCTTGGCAGCACCGCCCGGGCGGCTATCAAGGGACAATGATCGCGCTCGATCCCGTCCCTCGTCCGATCGATCACCTGCCGGGGATGGGCGCGGGCGACGATATCGCGATTGCCGATCGCAGCGGGACGCTGGATTTCGCCGGGCTTGAGGCGTCGGTTGGCCGCATGGCGGGCTGGTTGGCGGCACAGGGGCTGGAGCGCGGCGCCCGGGTGGCGAGCTGGCTGCCCAAGAACCGCACTGTGTGCCTGATGCCGCTCGCCGCGCCGCGCGCGGGGCTGGTGCACGTGCCGATCAACCCGCTTCTGAAACGCGCACAGGTCGCGCACATCATCGCCGATAGCGGCGCGGAACTGCTGCTGACCCAGCCCGCCCGCGCCGACACGTTGGCGCCCGGCGATATCCCCGGCCATTGCAGGATCGCTCACGATCCGGTCGATTGGGACGGCGACGCCATGCCGGCAAGCGACGCGCAGCCCGACGATCTTGCCGCGATCCTCTATACGTCGGGCTCGACCGGGCAGCCCAAGGGGGTGATGCTGAGCCACGCAAACCTGTGGCTCGGCGCGATCAGCGTCGCGCATTATCTGAAGCTTTCACCCGATGACCGGACGCTGTGCGTGCTGCCCTTCAGCTTCGACTACGGCCAGAACCAGCTTTTTTCGAGCTGGGCGGCAGGGGCATCGGTGGTGCCGCTCGATTATCTGGTGGCGCGCGATGTGATCAAGGCGATCGATCGCTTCGGTGTCACGACGCTGGCGGGGGTGCCGCCGTTGTGGACGCAGTTGCTGGAAGCCGAATGGCCCGTCGAGACGGCGGCGCGACTGGGGCGGCTCACCAACTCGGGCGGTGCCCTGACCGCGCCGATGGTGAAGGGACTGCGCCGACTTTTTCCGAGCGCCGATCTTTACCCGATGTACGGCATGACCGAGGCATTCCGGTCGACCTATCTCGATCCGTCGCTGGTCGACATGCATCCTGAATCGATGGGCCGTGCCATTCCTTTTGCCGAAATCATGGTCGTACGCGCCGACGGGACAAGGGCGGTGCCCGATGAACCGGGGGAACTCGTCCACGCGGGTCCGCTGGTGTCGCAGGGTTACTGGGGCGGCCACCGCCTCGCCGATGAGCGTTTCCGCCCCGCACCGGCTTTTTCCAAGAGCGGCGGGGTGGCGGTCTATTCGGGCGATATCGTCGTGGAAGGGGCGGACGGGCTGTTCCGGTTCGTCGGGCGCGGTGACGAGATGATCAAATCGGCCGGCAACCGCATCAGCCCGACCGAAATCGAGGCCGCCGTGCTGAATACCGGCGATGTTGCAGAGGCGGTCGCGATTGGCGTGCCCGATGCGCGGCTCGGGCAGGCGATCATCGTCATCGCGCGTGCCAATGGCGATCCGAGTGACGCAGAACGCCGCGTTCGGGACCGATTGCGCGGCGATCTGCCCAATTTCATGCAGCCCGCGCGCTATGAATGGCGCGACGCGCTGCCGCGCAACGCCAATGGCAAGATCGATCGCGCGATGATCAAGGCGGAAATGATATCATGAAACCGATGGGGCCTATCCCGCCCGTTTTCGCCGCTCAGCAGGGCGATCTCAGTATCGGTGGGAAAACTGCGGCACAGTGCATTGATATTGCTGGGGATACGCCGCTGTTCGTTTATGATTTCGGCGGTGTTGCCCGGCAGGTTGCACGTCTTCGTGCAGCCCTGCCTGCGGCCACGGGCATTCATTACGCGGTGAAGGCGAACCCCTTCGCGCCGCTGGTCGGGGCTATCGCGCCGATCGTCGATGGGATCGACGTGGCGTCGGCGGGCGAACTGGCGCTTGCCGGTCGTGAGGCGCCGGGCACGCCGGTGAGCTTTGCCGGCCCCGGCAAGCGTGACGATGCGATCGAAGCCGCGATCCGCGCCGGCGCAACGATCAATCTGGAATCGGCAGGAGAAGGGGCACGGGCGCTCCGGATCGCCCAGCGGATCGGGATACGTGCCCGGCTGGCAGTGCGCGTGAACCCGGCATTTGAGCTGCGCGGATCGGGGATGAAAATGGGCGGCCGCGCCTCACCCTTCGGCGTCGACGAAAGCGAGCTGCCCGCGCTCGTAAAAACACTGATCGCCAATGGCGCAGACTGGCGCGGGCTGCATGTCTTCGCCGGATCGCAGGCGCTGGACACGGCGGCGATCATCGAAAGCCAGGCCGCGACGCTCGCCTTGTCCGCACGCCTCGCAGAGGAAATCGGCGCGGCGCCGCCGCTTGTCAATCTTGGCGGCGGCTTCGGCGTGCCCTATTTCTCGGGCGATCGATCGGTCGATGTCGAAGCGATCGGTGCGGCTTTGGGCGAAGCCATGACGTCACTTCCAGGCGCGCTTGCGGGCAGCAAATTCGCGCTAGAGCTCGGCCGCTGGCTGGTGGCTGAGGCCGGCGTCTATCTGACCCGGATCGTCGATCGCAAGACCAGCCGCGGCGAGACATTTCTGGTGACCGATGGCGGGCTGCATCATCAACTGGCGGCAAGCGGCAATTTCGGCACCGTCGTGCGGCGGAATTATCCCATTGCGGTTGCAGGGAAAATGGGCGCCTCGCCCGATGGGCCAGTGACGGTCGTCGGGTGTCTGTGCACCCCGCTCGACCGGCTCGCCGATCAGGTCGGGCTACCGCACGCCGATGCAGGCGATGTTATCGCCGTGTTTCTCGCCGGCGCTTATGGCTTTTCGGCAAGCCCCACGCGCTTTCTGGGGCACCCCGAACCTACGCAGATGCTGGTCGGCTTACCGGACAATCCTAACGCTATCTTCACCTCTTGATCGCATATCCAAGGCCGTAGCTGCGCGTCTTGCCGGGTGACGTCACCGGCATCCGCGCGAGCGGGAGGTCTCGGGTAATGCGTTTGCAACAGTTTTCCAGGGTTTTTGCAGGGCCGACATTGGCCGCTTTTCTGCTCACCGGCTGCATCGGCGGCGGGCGGCCGCAATTGCCGTCTGCTTCGTTCGTGGCCACCCAGGAGCAGCCAGGCGAGGAATATGTCATTGGCCCGCTCGATCAGCTCAACATCTTCGTCTGGCGCAATCCCGAACTTTCCTCAAAGGTTCAGGTGCGCCCCGATGGTCGCATCACGACGCCGCTGATCAGCGACATGCCAGCCGTCGGCAAGACGCCGGCGATGCTGGCGGACGATATGAAGATCGCGCTCGGCGAATATATCAAGGACCCGATCGTCTCGGTCATCGTCGAGAATTTCAACGGCACCTTCAGCCAGCAGGTCCGCATCGTCGGCGCGACGGCCAAGCCCGCATCTATCCCCTATCGCGCGAGCATGACGTTGCTCGATGCGATGATCGCGGTTGGCGGGCTTTCCGAATTCGCCGCCGGCAACAAGGCGCGCCTGATCCGCTATGACCGCAACACCGGGCGCCAGCGCGAATATCAGCTGCGCCTGTCGAGCCTGCTCAAGAACGGCGATTCGAGCGCAAACGTGAAGTTGCAGCCCGGCGACGTCATCATCATTCCCGAAAGCATGTTCTGAGGCCGATGGTATGAACGGCCTCTACGACGAAGTTCGCTTCGCGATACACGGCATCTGGACAAGGCGGTGGCTTGCGCTCGCCGTTGCCTGGGGCGTGTGCGTGCTCGGCTGGCTCGTCGTGTCGCAAATCCCCAACAGCTATAATTCGCGGGCGCGCGTGTCCGTCCAAATCCAGTCGATCCTGCCGAGCAAGATCGGCATCACCGCTGGCGACCAGGCCAAGGATGTCGACCGCGTGCGTCAGACACTCACCTCCGCGGTCAATCTCGCCAAGGTGGTGCGCGGTACCGATCTGGCCAATACCGTCGCGACCGAGCGTGATGTGGCGGACCGGGTCGCCGGGCTGCAAAGCGCGATCAAGGTGATGGCGCAGCAGGACAATCTGTTCGAGCTGAGCGCCAATGCCGCAAGCCCCAAGCTCGCCCGGCAGATTGTCCAGAAGCTGATCGACCTCTTCGTCGAGCAGAACCTCGCCGGGGACCGCGACGAAACGAGCCAGACGCTCCAGTTCCTCGACGGCCAGCTCGCCCAGCGGCAGAAACAGCTTCAGGATTCCGAAGCCAAGCGGGCCGATTTCCAGAACCGCTATCTCGGCTCGCTGCCCGGCACCGGGTCACTGAACGACCGTATCGCCAATGCCCGCAGCCAGATGGCACAAGTCGATGGCGATCTTGCTGCCGCGCAAAGTGGGCTAGCCGCGATCAATGGCCAGATGGCGGGCACGGCGCAGAGCGTTGCCGGCAGCGGTGGCGGCTTTGCTGGGCCAGCGCGCGCGCGCGTTGCCGCGATCCAGGGCCAGTTGAGCGAAGCGCGCGGCCGGGGGTGGACAGATTCGCATCCCGATGTGGTCGCGCTGCGCAGCCAGTTGGCGGCGGCTCAAGGCGCCGCGCGTGACGAGCCGCTGAGCGCCGGGTCGGCGGGTGCCGCCAATCCGGTGTTCATGTCGTTGCGCTCGCTCCAGGCCGACAAGCAGGCGCAGGTCGCCGCGCTGACGGCGCGCCGGGCGCAGTTTCAGAACGATCTCGATCAGCTCCAGTCGAAGCTCAATCTCGATCCCGGCGTCGCTGCCGAACAGGCGCAGCTGGAACGCGATTATCAGGTGCTGAAGGACCAATATGACAAGCTGCTCGCCGACCGCGAGGACATCAAGCTGCGCGGGCAGGTGCAGAACCAGACCGACGCGATCAAGTTCAGCGTCATCGATCCGCCAACCGCGCCGCGCCAGCCGACCGCACCTAACCGGCCGCTGCTGCTGACGGGCGTGCTGCTGGTCGGCATCGGGGCCGGTCTCGGTGCGGCGTTCGTGCTGGGCCAGGTACGCATGACCTTCCCGACGGCGGGGCGGCTGGAACGTGCGACGGGCATGCCGGTGATCGGATCGATCGGCGAGATGGTGACGGCGGCGCAAGTCGCGCTCCGCCGCAAACGGCTGGTCTATTTCGCGGGCGGCGCAGGTGGGCTGATGGTTGCCTATGTGGCGCTGGTCGGCGTCGAATTCGTTCAACGCGGGCTCGCCGCATGAGCGCGATGCGACCCATCCGCCCGGGCGGCTCGCTGCTCGAGCGCGCCGCCAGCGTTTATGATTTCAAGTCATCGTTGCGGGGCGGCGAAAGCGCCAACGTGCCGCCGCTTCAGCCGATGTTCGCAGAGCCCCAGCCGCGTGTGCCGGCGCCGACGCAGGCGCCGCGCGGCATGGTGGGGGCAATCAGGCGCGATTTGCTGGCGGGGCAGGGGCTGCTCGTGCCCGGCGCACCGGTGGGTGTGCTTGCCGAGGAGTTTCGGCTGGTCAAGCGGCAGCTGCTGAAAACCGCGCGCGCGGTAAAGGCGGCGGGCGGTGACAAGTCGCGCACAATCCTCGTCTGCTCGGCCAATCCCAATGAGGGCAAGACCTTCACGTCGATCAACCTCGCGCTGTCGATGGCGGCCGAACGCGATATCGAAATTCTGCTGGTCGATGCCGATTTCGCCAAACCCGATGTGCTGAAGCGCGTCGGCCTGGCCGAGGGGCCCGGGCTGCTCGACGCGCTCGCCAACCCCGCGGTCGATGTGGAAGCGTGCATCATCCGCACCGACGTGCCGCAATTGAGCATATTGCCGGCAGGCACCAAGTCTTCGCAGGATACCGAATTACTGGCGAGCGAGCGCACCCCGGCGGTGATCGGCGCGCTGCTCGCAGCCGACCCGCGCCGCCTCATCATCTTCGATTCGCCGCCAGCGCTTGCCGCTTCGCCGGCCTCCACGCTTGCACTGCATGTCGGGCAGATCATGCTTGTCGTTCGCGCCGATCGCACCAGCGAGGCGGACCTGCGCGAGGCGGTGAGCATGCTCGACGGCTGCGAGCACATTCAGCTCGTTCTCAATTCGGTTTCATTTGCGCCCGGTGGGCGCCGTTTCGGCAGCTATTATGGCCAGGAGGAACTGGCATGAACGCCATTTCAAAAATCGCAATCGGCATTATCGGTCTTGTCGCGGTCACCAGCCCGGCGGCCGCGCGCCAGCGAACGATCGCGCCCTATATCGAACTCGGCCAGGTGCTCACCGCCGATCTTAACCGTGGCGGCGATGTGCTGACCTATTCCACGGTTGCCGCAGGGGTCGATGCGTCACTGCAAAGCCGGCGGATCGATGGCCAGATCAGCTACCGGTACGAACACCGCTTTTCCTATGACCGCAGGCTGGCCGACAGCGACGTGCACAGCGGTCTTGCCCGGCTTGCCGTGAAGGTCGTTCCCGGCTTCGGCATTGACGGCGGCGCGGTCGCGACCCGTGCGCGATCGGACATTCGCGGATCGGCACCCGGCATCCTTGTCGGCAACGTCAACAATATCAGTCAGATCTACTCGTTTTACGGCGGGCCCACGGTCGGCACGCATGTCGGCCCGATCGGGGTCAGCGGCAGCTATCGTTATGGTTATACGCGGGCGGAAGCGCCGGGCACGACTGGCGTGGGAGCGGGTCAGCCCGCGCTCGATGTGTTCGACAGTTCGCAAAGCCAGATCGCGCAAGGCAGCGTTAACCTGAAATCGGGCGTCTACCTGCCCGTCGGCATCACCGTCAGCGGCGCGTGGGAGCGCGACGATGCCAGCCAGTTGGGGCAACGCTATGAAGGCAAATATGCGCGCGGCGACCTGACCGTGCCCATCTTGCCGACGCTCGCGATCCTCGGCGGGGCCGGGTATGAAAACATCACGGTGAGCCAGCGTGATGCGATCGTCGATGCATCGGGCCAGCCGATCGCCGATCGCAACGGACGCTTCCAGTCAGCGCCCGGCGCACCGCGCAGGATCGCCTACCAGTTCGATGGCATCTATTATGATGCAGGCGTGATGTGGCGCCCAAGCTCGCGTACCCAGATCGAGGCGCGGGCCGGCCGCCGTTACGGATCGACCAGCTTCACCGGATCGATCAGCTATCGTCCCGCGCGCGGCATCGCGCTTCGGGTCGGCGTCTATGACGGCATCCAGACCTTTGGCCGCCAGATCCAGAGCAGCATCGCCTCTGCACCGACAAGCTTTGCCTCGAACCAGAATTCGTTCGGCAATGATTTCAACGGCTGCGTGTTCGGTGCGCAGGGCGGGGCTGCGGGCAATTGCCTGAACAGCGCGCTGCAATCGATCTCGACCTCGGCCTATCGCTCGCGCGGGGTCGATGGAATCGTGTCGTTCAGTCATGGCTCGACGAGCTTCGGGGTGGGGGCTGGCTATGCCAACCGCCGCTTCGTAACGCCCGTCGGCAACCGGCTGGGGCTTAACGGCTTGAGCGACCAGAGCTATTATCTGCAGGCGTTCATCTCGCACGCGCTTGACAGCCGCACCAGCATCGATGCGAATGTGTTCGCCAACTATTATAACAGCGGCATTGCCGGAGCGCCGAAGGTTTACGGGGCAGGGGCAACGGCTGGCCTGTCGCGCAGCTTCGGCAAGCTGTCGGCGCGGGCATCGGCGGGGATTTACGCATTCGGCCGCGATCGGGCCGAGACGGCGATTTCGGTGCAGGCGCTGCTCGGCGCTCGCTACACCTTCTAAGAACAAGGGCACGGTGTCGGACCGGCACCGTGTGGGATGACGACGATGTATGACGACCATTATGGATTGAGCGGACGACCGTTCCAGCTGACGCCCGATCCGCGTTTCTGGTTCGAATCGGCGACGCACAAGAAAGCGATGGCCTATCTGGGTTATGGCCTGAGCCAGGGCGAGGGCTTCATCGTGGTGACGGGTGACGTCGGCGCAGGCAAGACGACGCTTGTCGGCCATTTGATGGACACCATCGACCGCGAGCGGCTGCACGTCATCAAGATCGTCTCCACGCAGATCGAGGCGGAGGACCTGCTGCGGATGGTCGCGGTCGGGCTGGAGATCGATCCGGTCGGGCTCGTAAAGGCACAACTGTTGTCGATGATCGAGCGGGGGCTGCATGCGGTCGCGCGGAGTGGCCGGCGGACGCTGCTGATCGTCGATGAGGCGCAGGCGTTGCCGGTCGGCTCGCTCGAAGAATTGCGGATGCTGTCCAATTTCCAGGCAGGCGGCCATGCGTTGTTGCAGATTTTCCTACTCGGCCAGCCCGAATTTCGCGAGCGGCTGCACGGGTCAGCCCGGCTGGAGCAGCTGCGTCAGCGGATCATCGCGATGCATCACCTCGATCCGATGGGGCCGCATGAAATCCAGCCCTATATGCGTCACCGGCTTGGTGTCGTCGGCTGGGAGGGGCGCCCGCAATTCACCCAGGATGCGATCGAGGCGCTCTATCGCGGATCGGACGGGGTTCCGCGGCGGTTGAACCAGCTTGCCGGCCGGGTGATGCTATTCGGCGCGATCGAGCAGATCGACCGGATCGATGCGCGCGTGGTCGAGGCGGTGATCGCCGATATCGCCGCCGATGCGCCGTCCAAATTCGTCGCCGACACCGATGCGGACCGCGCCGCCGCGCCGATCGACCCGCCGTTCAAGAAGCAGCCACTGCCGATGTCGTCGTTCGGCGCGCCGGCTGGCGCGCCGGCTGGCGGGGGGCCGGGCAAATCATCGCGCACGCCCTTCATTGACGATGGCGACACCGATCGGGCCGGGCTGATTTCGCGGATCGCCTCGCTTGAGGAACGCGTCGAGGAACAGGAATTCGCGTTGCGCCGGGTGCTGACGCTGTTGATCGACTGGGTCGAGAGCGACAGCCATCGCCCCGATCTGTCGTCGTTGAAGAGCACCGCCCGGTGACGGCGCTTGGCCCTATCGTGCCGGCACCGCTGCGCAACGCGCTGTCTGTCGATGTCGAGGACTGGTTTCAGGTCGGCGCCTTTGAAAAGGTGATCGACAAGGCCGATTGGGACGGTCTGATGTCGCGCGTCGAGCGCAACACCGATGCTGTGCTGGCCTTGTTCGGCGAAACCGGCGTCAAGGCGACCTTCTTCACGCTGGGATGGGTGGCGAAGCGCTATCCCGCGTTGATTCGGCGGATCGTCGATCAGGGGCATGAAATCGCGAGCCATGGCTGGGATCACCAGCGCGTCTTCACGATGACGGCGGATCGTTTTCGCGCCGATCTGCAGGTGGCGCGCGACACGATCGAGGATGCCGCAGGGGTCGCCGTGACGGGATACCGCGCACCGAGCTTTTCAATCGATACGCGCACGCCCTGGGCACATGGCGTGCTTGCCGACGCGGGCTATGCCTATTCATCGAGCGTCGCGCCGGTGGCGCATGATCATTATGGCTGGCCGGAAGCCCCCAAATTCGCCTTCAACCCGGTTGCTGGAAGCGACCTGATCGAACTGCCGATCACGATCGCGCGCGTTGTCGGCCGCCAGATCGCCACTGGCGGCGGCTTTTTCCGGCTGTTTCCGGGTGCTTTCACCTACCGTGCAATCGACCGGCTCAACGCTGCGGGTCGACCCGCGATCTTCTATTTTCACCCATGGGAAATCGATCCCGACCAGCCAAGGGTCGCCAACGCGCCGATCAAATCGAAGCTGCGGCATTACAGCCGGTTGGGCGCGATGACGGGCAAGCTGCGGACGCTGATCGCCAAGCATGAATGGGACCGGTGCGATGTGGTGATCGCCGCTGAGCGGATGCGGGCGGTATGACGATGCCGCTGCTCTCCACGCCACTTGCGATGCGCGCTGCTGATCTGGGCGACGCGCGCGACCGCGCGCTTGTCGATGCCTATGTGCGCGGCCATGCGGGTGCGACGCCGTTTCACCTGCCGGCATGGATCGTTGCAGTGGCGCGGGGCACCGGCCAGCGCGCGCATTGCCTGGTCGCTGAACGCGCCAACGGAACTGCCGCAGGCGTGCTACCACTCGTTGAAATCAGCTCGCCGCTGTTCGGCCGCGCGATGGTCGGATCGGGGTTTGGGGTCGACGGGGGTATCCTCGCCGATGACGATGCCGCCACGGCCTTGCTCGCACAAGCCGGCTGGGCGCTGGCGGAAAAGTGCCGCTGCCCGACGATGGAGTTGCGCGGCGGGCCGGTTCCAGGACCCGAGTGGCAGGTCGATTCCACCACCTATCTGGGCTTTTCGCGCGCCCTTGCGGCTGACGACGAAGCCGAGCTGCTCGCCATCCCGCGCAAGCAACGCGCCGAAGTCCGCAAGGCAAACGCCAGCGATCTTGAGGTTTTTCAGGGCCGTAACGCCAGCGACCTAAAAGCGCATTATGCTGTCTATGCGGAATCGGTGCGCAACCTGGGGACGCCGGTGTTTCCGGCGCGGCTGTTTCGCGAAGTGCTCCGTGAATTTGGCGAATGCGCCGATATCGTTACGGTGGCGCACAAGGGAAAAGCAGTGGCCGGGGTGCTCAGTCTTTACATGAACGATACCGTCTATCCTTTCTGGGGTGGTGGCACGCAAGCGGCGCGGGGGCTGCGCGCCAACGAACGCCTGTATTTTACGCTGATGGGGCATGCGCGCGCGCGCGGTTGCAAACGGTTCGACTTCGGTCGGTCGAAGGCGGGGACGGGGGTGGCCGCGTTCAAGAAAAATTTCGGTTTCGACGCGGTGCCGCTCGCTTATGCAACGCGCACCGCCGCCGGTGCTGCACCACGCGAAATCAATCCGTTGAGCCCGCGCTACCGCCTGCAGGTATCGGTGTGGCGCAAACTGCCGTTATGGATCGCCAATCGCGCAGGGCCGATCATCGCAAAGGGGCTTGGCTGATGGGGGACATTCTGTTTCTGGCGCACCGGATGCCGTTCCCGCCCGACCGTGGCGACAAGATCCGCAGCTTCAACCTGCTGAAATATCTGTCGGCGCGAAAGCGCGTCCATGTCATCGCCTTTGCCGATGAATCGCGCGACTTGAAGTGTAAGAACGGGCTTGCGCCGTACGCCGGGAACCGATCGATCATCTGGCGATCAAAGCCGCGCTGGGTTGCGGCGTTGCAGGCGCTAATGACGCATCGACCGGTATCGGTGACGGCGTTTGAAAACCGCCCGCTGCGTGAGGCTGTCGACAATATTCTCGCCCGGCATTCGATCGACACCATCTTCGTCTTTTCGAGCCAGATGGCGCAATATGTTCCGGCAAAGCTGCGCCAGCGCGTGATCATGGATTTCGTCGACGTCGATTCGGCCAAGTTTGAGGCCTATTCGGAAAAGACCCGCGGCTTTTCAGGCTATATGATGAGCCGGGAGGCCCGACTGCTCGCGCAATATGAGCGCAGCGTGGCGCAGCGCGCCGATGCCAGCCTGTTCGTCAGCGAGGAAGAGGCCGCGTTGTTCCGGGCTCGCTCGGGCGCCGACAAGGTGCATGTGGTCGAAAACGGCATCGACACCGACATCTTCAATCCCGTCGGCCAGTTCAAACGGATCGAGACGATGGCCGCGCTGATCGTGTTCACTGGCCAGATGGATTATCGCCCCAATGTCGAGGCGGTGGTGTGGTTCGTCGAGACGATCCTGCCGCACATCCGGCTTCGCCATCCGCAGGCGCGCTTTGCGATTGTTGGGCGCCATCCGACCGACGCTGTAAAGGCATTGGCCAAGCAGCCCGGCGTCATCGTGACAGGCGAAGTCGCCGACGTTCGTGGCTGGCTGGCGGCGGCATCGGTCGTGGTCGCGCCGTTGAAGCTTGCGCGCGGCGTCCAGAACAAGGTGCTCGAGGCGATGTCGATGGCGCGGCCGGTGGTCGCATCGAAGGCAGCTGCCGAGGGGATCGATCATGCCGGCACGATCCGCATCGGCAATTCGGTTGGCGAGATTGCCGAGGAAGTGATTGATTTGCTCAACGATCCCGTCAAGGCGGCGGCGCTCGGCGCTTCGGCGCGCGAACAGGTGAAGCGCCGCTATAGCTGGGAGAATTGCCTTTCGGTGCTCGACGGGATCATCGGCCTGCCGACCAAGGCCCCACCGATCCAGCGATCGGCCGCGTGACGATTGCCGTCCCGGCCGCTGAATTCAAAGCGGACGGGACACCGTATCGCCGCGAATGGCAGCATCAAGGCGCCCTGCTTGGCGGCGTTGCACTCCTGCTGCTGGTGCTGTTCGGGCATGATAGCGGCGATCTCGCGCGGATCTGGTGGACCAGCACGACATTCGGGCATTGCCTGTTCATCGGACCGGTGATCGGCTGGCTGGTGTGGCAACGCCGGCACGATCTCGCAATGCTCCGCCCGGCCGCATGGGCGCCGGGGCTGGCCGTGGTCGCGATCGGCGGCTTTGGCTGGATGCTCGGGGAACTCGCGCAGGTGTCGCTGGCGCGTCATCTGGGGCTGCTGATCATGCTTCAGGGGTCAGTAATTGCCTTGCTTGGTCCGCATGTCGCGCGCGCACTCGCCTTTTCTTTGGGGTACGCGATCTTCCTGATCCCGTTCGGCGAATCACTGGAGGGTCCGCTGCAGCGCGTTACGGCAGCGATGACGATCAAGCTGTTGCATCTTGTCGGCGTCCCTGCCGCGATCGACGGCGTGCTGATCACCATCCCCAACGGCTATTTCGAAGTCGCGGAGGCGTGCTCGGGCGCGAAGTTCGTGATCGCCATGGCCGCCTTTGCGACGCTGGTCGCCAATGTCTGTTACATATCATGGGCTAGGCGCACGATGTTCATGACAGTCGCGATGATCGTGCCGGTGATCGCCAATGGGCTGCGCGCGTTCGGCACGATTTACGCCGCGCATCTCACCTCGGTCGCAGCCGCTACGGGGTTCGATCATATCGTCTATGGCTGGATTTTCTTTGGCCTTGTCATGGCGGCGGTGCTGGCGATCGGGTGGCGCTGGTTCGATCGCGATCCCGACGCGGCCTGGTTCGATCCGCGGACGTTGCAGGCGTCGACGCGGTACAGGATCGACGCGCCGATTGCCGCCCTGCTGGTGCTCGCGACGGCAGCGACATTCCCGGGCGCGGCGGCAGCGTTCGATTCGCGGGCCAGTGCGGTGCCTGCGCGGATTTCCCTTCCCGAGGTTGCGGGCTGGCAGCGCGGCTCGATGAGCCTTCGAGCGCCCTGGAGCCCCAACTACCCCGATGCCGATCACCTGCTGCTTGGCCGTTATGTCGATGCGAGCGGCGCAGCAGTCGATCTCGCGATCGCGGTTTATGCCGATCAGCATGAGGGCAAGGAGATCGTGCGCTTCGGCACCGGTGCGCTGCGCGAGGACGATCGCTGGGTGCGGGTGGCGGGGCTGCCGGATATTGCCGGGGGCGCGGCGATGCGGGTGACTGCCCCCGGCCCCGTCGAACGGATCATCGTCACGTGGTACCGCATCGGCAACGTCCTGACCGCGAGCGACAAGCGCGTGAAAATGGAAACGTTGCGTGCCAAATTGTTCGGGGGACCGCAGCGCGCGGTCGCCATCCATCTGTCCGCCGAGGTTCAACCCGGCAGCGACCCCAAGGCGGCGATCGAGCGTTTCCTGCAAGCCGTCGGCCCGCTCGACCGGCTGGCCGACAAAAGCGCGGGGTTGCCCGGCTGATGTGCGGCATCGCCGGGCTGTTCCATCCTGCAACGCCCAAGCCCGTCGATCCGGCGCGCATCACCGCAATGACCGATGTTCAGGCGCATCGCGGACCCGATGAATCGGGCGTGTGGACGGCGCCGGGCGTGGGGCTTGGCCACCGACGCCTGGCGATCATCGACCTTGGCGGCGGCGCCCAACCGATGGCGAGCAGCGACGACGCGCTGACGGTCACCTACAACGGCGAAATCTATAATTTTCAGGCGGTGCGTGCGGAACTTGAGGCCAAGGGCGCGGTGTTTCGCACCAATAGCGATACCGAAGTGCTGCTGCATGGTTGGGCGGCATGGGGGCCGGCGATGCTCGATCGGTTGAACGGCATGTTCGCCTTCGCGCTCCACGATTCGCGCCGGCAATGCCTGTTCCTCGCGCGCGACCGGCTTGGGGTGAAGCCGCTTCATTATGTCGAGCTGTCGGACGGCGCCATCGCCTTCGCCTCCGAACTTAAGGGACTGCTCGCGCACCCGTTGCTGCGCCGCGCGCCCGATATTCGCGCGGTCGAGGATTATCTGGCCTTCGGCTATGTGCCCGACGATGCCTGCCTCGTCGCGGGCGTCAAGAAACTCGCGGCAGGCCACTTCCTGCTCATCGAACGCGGCAAGCCGGTGCCTTCGCCGCAATGCTGGTGGGATGTGGATTTCAGCCGCCGCGCGACGGGCTCTGTGGCGGCGCTGGGGGAAGAACTTGTGGCGCTGATGCGTGACGGGGTGCGATCGCGCATGCTGGCGGATGTGCCGCTCGGCGCGTTTCTGTCGGGCGGGGTGGACAGCTCGGCGGTCGTCGCGCTGATGGCGGAAGCGTCGAAGCGCGCGGTGAAGACCTGCACCATCGGCTTCGACAGCGCCGACCATGACGAGCGCAGCCATGCCGATCAGATCGCCAAATTGTTCGCAACCGAGCACCGCGAACGGATCGTCGCTGCGGATGATTTCGCGCTGATCGACACGTTGGTGGGCGCTTTCGACGAACCCTTTGCCGATGCCTCCGCGCTGGCGACGTACCGGGTGTGCGAGCTCGCGCGCGAGACGGTGACGGTCGCGCTGTCGGGCGACGGCGCAGACGAGGCGCTGGCGGGATACCGGCGTTACAGGTTTCAGGCGGCCGAGGAGCGGGTGCGGGGGCTCATCCCGGCGGGCCTGCGATCGACGGTGTTCGGCACGCTTGGCGCCCTCTATCCCAAGGCAGATTGGGCGCCGCGCGCGTTCCGCGCCAAGACGACCTTGCTCGGGCTCACCGACGACGGCGCTCAGGCCTATGCGCGCTCGGTCGGGGTCACGACGCCAGCGCTCAGGGCATCGCTGTACAGTGATGCGGCAAGACGCGCACTTGAGGGGCATGTGGCCGAGACGCGTTACATCGAGACGATGCGCAATGCCCCCGCCCGGGAACCGCTGGACCGCGCGCAATATGCCGATTTCAAGCATTGGCTGCCCGGCGATATCCTGACCAAGGTCGACCGCACAAGCATGGCGGTGAGTCTCGAAGCGCGCGAGCCGTTGCTCGATTACCGCCTGATCGAATTCGCCGCGACGCTGCCAGTGTCGATGCGGCTGCGCGGCGGCGAGGGAAAGTGGATCATGAAAAAGGCGCTGGAGCGCCATCTGCCGCGCGACATCCTCTACCGACCCAAAATGGGGTTTGTGACGCCGATCAGTAGCTGGTTTCGCGGGCCGCTTGCCGATGAGGCGGCGGCGCTCTCGACCGCGCCGGCGCTGGCGGGCACCGGCTGGTTCGATATGCACGCCATCGAACGGCTGGCGAGCGACCACCGCGCCGGTCGCGCCGAGCATGGCCGTACTTTGTGGCAGCTGATGATGCTGGACCGATCGATGGCGCGGTTGTTTGGGTAGGCGCGCGGTGACATTTATTTGACGACAATTGTTCCCCCGCGAATGCGGGGGTCCAGAGTCGCACAAGATTCCGCCTTTGGCCCTGGACCCCCGCGTTCGCGGGGGAACGGTCCAAGTTAAAGCCATCCCGGCCTACAGATGATGCCAGCCGAGCAGCGTGAAAGCGGCATGCGTGGTCAACATCATCAGGCAAAGCGCCGATAGTGTGAACAGCAAGAAACGGATCATCACCCGGTTCACCGTCGCCTGCACGATGCTGTGGACGATCCGCAACCCGACATACACCCAGGCGATCGTCGCGTTCAGTCCGCCGCCCGCGCCAAGCAGCACCAGGCTGATCGCGACTGCATAAAATATCGTCGGCTGTTCATGCAGATGATTGTAATTGTCCGCAGGCCACTGCGATTTGGGATCGATCCGTGCCCTCAAATCGGCGCCGCTGCCGCCGACGAGATTGCGCGCATCGATGCCGGCACGCCGCATCGCGGGAAGCCGGGTGACATACATCCATAGCCACATGACCAGCGACCAGGCGATGAGCGTCACCACCGGCGCGAGCATTTGAACGTTTTGCGGCATGATTTTTCCCCCGGATTTTTGCTTCCGGGGGGAGGGGTGGATCAATCTGTTTCGATTGGCAACCTATCAGTCTGGCAAAGGCGCGCGCGATCAGTCGAAGATCGCGCCCCACCGCCGCTTGGCGCGGTCTTTCCATGCGCCGCGGTGATAGGCGTCAGACGCGAGCAACGGCATGACCGAGCCGGCCTCTGCGAACACCATCTGTTCGATGCCGGTGTTGACCTTGCCCCAGCTCGCCGCTTCCTGGAGCGTCGATGACGAACAGGCGCCGTCGCGCACGTCGGCGACGGTGATCTGTACGGCATATTTATGGACCTCGACATCCTCATGCCCCAGGATTTCGGCGCAGACGACGGTGTCCTGAACGAAATTCTTGGGCACGCCGCCGCCGATCATGAGGAGCCCGGTGGTGCCTGCCTTGATCTTGATATCGGTCAGCTCGCGGAAATCGGCGATCGCGTCGAGCACCATATAAGGCTTGCCCTCCGTCGCGCGATCGACCTGATGCTTGACGAGGCCGAAG
>JBBRMV010000023.1:0-46780 GCA_038230675.1 Sphingomonadales bacterium
CCAGCGGATCGCGCTGATCGATTACGGCGCGGGCAATCTCCATTCGGTGGCGAACGCGCTGAAGGCGGCAGGCGCAACGTCAATCGACGTGACGGCGAGCGCCGCGGTTGTCGCGTGCGCCGACCGGATCGTGCTGCCGGGCGTCGGCGCGTTCGCGGCCTGCGCCAATGCGCTGAGGGCTGTTCCGGGAATGACCGAGGCGCTCAATGTGCGGGTGCTTGGGCAGGGCGTGCCCTTTCTCGGCATTTGCGTCGGCATGCAATTGATGGCGGAGGCGGGTGAGGAATTCGGGCGCCACGCGGGGCTCGGATGGATGCGCGGAACGGTTCGTGCGCTTGCGCCCGCCGACCCTGCTGCGAAGGTGCCGCACATGGGCTGGAACGACGTAATCGAGGAGCGCCCACATGCGTTGATCGAACCGGGCGAAGCCTATTTCCTCCACAGTTTCGGTTTTGAGGGCGAGGACGTGATCGCGACAACAACGCATGGCGGGCCGGTGACCGCGGCGATCGGGCGCGACAATATGCTTGGCGTGCAGTTCCATCCGGAAAAGAGCCAGCGTTACGGACTGGCGTTGCTGGAAAGGTTCCTCGCGTGGCGACCTTGAAAATCCTCCCCGGCACGGGGAGGGGGACCGTTCGCCCCTTCCGGCGAATGGTGGAGGGGGGGCCGCCCCGAGCGCAAAGCCTGTGGCCGCCCCCCTCCGTCAGCCTGCGGCTGCCACCTCTCCTTACAGGGGAGGATTAATGAGCATCATTATCTTCCCCGCGATCGACCTGAAGGGCGGGCAGGTCGTGCGGCTTGCCGAGGGCGATATGGACCGCGCGACGGTTTATGGCGACGATCCGGCCGCGCAGGCGATGATCTTTGCGGAACAAGGTGCCGACTATCTCCATGTCGTCGATCTGGATGGCGCCTTTGCGGGTGCATCGGTGAACGGCGATGCGGTGGCGGCGATCGTCGCGGCTTTCCCGGGGCATGTGCAGCTTGGCGGCGGCATTCGTGACCGCGCGGGCATCGAGCGCTGGTTCGATCTGGGCGTGTCGCGCGTGGTGATCGGCACGGCGGCGCTCGACAATCCGGAGCTGGTGCGCACGGCGGCGCGCGATTTTCCCGGGGGTATTGTCGTTGCTGTGGACGCCAAGGACGGCATGGTCGCGACCAAGGGCTGGGCCGATGTGTCGACGGTCGAGGTGATCGATCTGGCGCGCCGCTTCGAGGATGCGGGCGTGGCGGCGCTGCTGTTCACCGATGTCGGGCGCGACGGGTTGCTGAAGGGCGTGAACCTTGAGGCGACGGTCGATCTGGCGCGCGCGGTCGATATCCCGGTGATCGCGAGCGGCGGCGTAAAGGGGATCGCCGATATCTACATGCTCGCGCTGCACGCCAGGGATGGGATCGAGGGCGTGATTACTGGCCGCGCGCTTTATGATGGGCGGCTCGATTTGGCGGCGGCGCTGAATGTGGCGGCGGCGGCGTGAGATGCTCAATGTGTTCTTCTTTTGTGTGTTTTTGGCAATCGGTGTCGCGATGATCCGAAGTTATTTTCGGAGCAAAGCGGAAGACCTTCACAGCTTTTGGTGTTGGCAATGGAACGTTATCGATCGAGTTGAACATCCTGGAAGCTATATCATTGCGCAGGTTGGTGAGGCGACCTTTGGCACCGGCTATTTGTTAGGTGCGGTATATACTTTGGTCCTCCCGCTTTGACCGTCCGCGCACGCGTCATCCCCTGCCTCGACGTCGCCAATGGCCGCGTCGTGAAGGGCGTCAACTTTGTCGATCTGCGCGATGCCGGCGATCCCGTCGAGCAGGCGCGCGCCTATGATGCGGCGGGGGCGGACGAGCTTTGTTTCCTCGACATCACCGCCAGCCATGAAGCGCGGGGCACGATCATCGATGTCGTGCGGCGCACCGCCGAGGTGTGTTTCATGCCGCTCACCGTCGGCGGCGGGGTGCGCACGCCAAACGATGCGCGCGCGCTGTTGCTGGCGGGCGCGGATAAGGTGGCGGTCAACAGCGCCGCCGTCGCGCGACCCGAAATCGTCGCCGACATCGCCGACCGGTTCGGCAGCCAGTGCTGCGTCGCCTCGGTCGATGCGCGAGCGGTGGGGCCCGGACGGTGGGAAGTGTTCACCCATGGCGGCAGGCGCGCCACCGGCATCGACGCGGTGGCGCACGCCCTGCGGCTTGCCGAACTCGGCGCGGGCGAGCTGCTCGTCACGTCGATGGACCGCGATGGGACGAAATCGGGCTACGACCTCCAGCTGATCCGCACGATCGCCGATCAGGTCCGCGTGCCCGTGGTGGCATCGGGCGGAGTCGGCGGGCTCGGCGATCTCGTTGCGGGCATTATCAAGGGGCATGCGAGCGCGGTGCTGGCGGCGTCGATTTTCCACTTCGGCGAGGCAAGCATCGCCGATGCGCACGCGGCATTGGCAGCGGCGGGTGTGCCGGTCCGCCGGCCGATCGCCAACTGATCGTTAAGACGGGCCGGGTTAGGGAAGCCTATGCGCTTCCTGCTCGCCCTGCTGATCGCCGCTCCCGCGTTGGCCGCGCCGCATAGCGGCATGGCGACGCCGCGCACCGCGCCCGAGCTTTCCGATATCGCGCTGTTCGTGATGGCGGCGGCAGGCGTGTGGTTCGTTCGCCGCGCAATGCGTGTGCGTTTTGCCAGGCGGCGGACACGCTCCGAGGATTGACCTGACGGCCAAGCTGCGCCAGCCAGCGCGGATGGCCGAAGATTTCCTGACGACGCTGGAAGCCGTGATCCGCAGCCGTCGCGGTGCCGATCCGACGACGAGCTATACCGCCAGCCTGTTCGCCAAGGGCCGCGCCAAGATCGCACAGAAACTCGGCGAGGAAGCCGTAGAGACGGTGATCGCAGCGATGGGCGACGACAAGACCGCGCTGACGAGCGAGGCCACCGATCTGATGTTCCATCTGCTGGTGCTGCTCGCCGATGCCGGGCTGAGCCTTGACGACATCCGCGCTGAAATGCGCCGCCGCGAAGGCGTGTCGGGAATCGATGAAAAGGCGGGAAGAGCTCGATCTGCTCCCCTCCCGCGAGCGGAAGGAGGATAAGCGAGAGCCATGCCGATCGACGCGACCAAGCCCTATGATGACCAGAATATCTTCGCAAAAATCCTGCGCGATGAAATTCCGTCGCGGCGCGTGTTTGAAAATGATCACGCGATTGCCTTTCACGATATCAACCCGCAGGCGCCGACGCACATCCTGGTCATCCCGCGCGGGGCCTATGTGTCGTGGGACGATTTCAGCGCGCAGGCCACCGATGCCGAGATTGCCGGCTTCGTGCGAGCGGTCGGCGAGGTTGCCCGCGCGGCGGGGCTCGTCGCGCCGGGGTATCGGCTGCTTGCCAATACCGGGCTCGATTCGCATCAGGAGGTGCCGCATCTCCACGTCCACATCTTCGCCGGGCAGCCGCTGGGGCCGTTGCTGGCGCGCGGCACGCCGGGCGACTGATCGCACTTTACGCTATTGCATGGCCTCGAATTGCGGTTAGGCTCGCAAACTTGCAACATTTCGGTCGCGCGCAACAGCGCGCAAAGGGGAATTTCAATAATGGCGACACGGCCGAAACCGGACTTCCTTTCGCGCATGTGGGGCCGCAAGACGCTGGCTCAGGTGCAGCGCGAAACGCAAACGAGCGAATTGAAGCGCACGCTTGGCTCGTGGAACCTGCTCCTGCTCGGCGTCGGCTGCATCATCGGGGCGGGCATTTTCGTTCGCACCGGCAACGCAGCGGCGCTCCATGCCGGGCCAGCCGTGCTGTTGTCGTTTGTGGTTGCGGGCATCGTCTGCGCCTTTGCCGGGCTTTGCTATGCCGAGCTTTCATCGACACTGCCCGTTTCGGGATCGGCCTATACCTATAGCTACACCACGCTGGGTGAATTCGCCGCGTGGATCATGGGCGCGCTGCTGCTGCTCGAATACGGACTTGCGGCATCGGTGGTCGCGGTCGGCTGGTCGGGCTATGTCGTCAGCCTGCTCAAGGATTTCGGGGTGGTCATCCCGCCTCAGCTCACGGGACCTGCGGGCTATCCGTTGCTGAAGGATGGGGTGCAGATCGTCATCGACGGGGCACCAGTCTTCACCCAGTTCAACCTTCCCGCCTTCCTGATCTGCACCGTCCTGTCGTTGCTGCTCGTCGTTGGCGTGTCGGAAAGCGCAAAGGTCAACAACGCGATCGTCGCGATCAAGGTATCGGTGATCGTCGCCTTCATCATTATCTGCGGCACGACGGTGCTGATGGATTTGCCGGCGCGGATCGCCGCCAACTGGACGCCGTTCATTCCCCCGGCAGAGGCCGGCGAAGGCCATTTCGGCGTCGGCGGCATCATGCGCGCCGCATCGATCGTGTTCTTTGCCTATATCGGTTTCGAAGCGGTATCGACCGCCGGCCAGGAGGCAAAGGACCCCAAAAAGGACATGCCGTTCGGCATCATCGGATCGCTGGTGGTGTGCACCGTGCTATATATGCTGGTCGCCGCCGTGCTGACGCTGATGGTCAACTACAAGTCGCTCAACGTGCCCGATCCGGTCGCCGTCGCGGTTGACAGCATGGGGCCACAATGGGCGTGGTTTGCCGGCATCATCAAAGCGGGCGCGATCATCGGGCTGACGTCGGTGGTGCTCGTGCTGATGTATGGCCAGACGCGCATTTTCTACACGATGGCGCGCGACGGGCTGTTGCCGCGTATCTTCTCGACGGTCCATCCGCGCTTCAAGACGCCGTGGATCAACACGCTGTCGGTGGGATTGATGGTCGCGACTGCGGCGGGGTTCTTCGATATCAACATTCTTGGCGATCTGACCTCGGTTGGCACGCTTGCCGCCTTTGCCATCGTTTGCCTGACGGTCAGCTGGTTGCGGATCAGCGCGCCTGATCTGCCGCGTGGCTTTCGCGTGCCGTTCGGACCCGTCATCCCCGTGCTCGGCATCCTGTCCTGCCTCTATCTCATTACAGCGATCGAGGCGAAGGTGCTGTGGTTCTTTGCCTATTACACCGCCGGCTCGGTGGTGGTGTATTTCGCCTATGGCATCCACTTCAGCCGGTTGCAGCACGACCAGGACGAAATGCCTGGCCCCGACATGGGCGAGTTCCCCGGCCCAGTACACGGATGACGCTGCTGCAAGCCGGCAATTGAAAAAGGGGCCGGGAAGCAATTTCCCGGCCCCTTTCTTTTCCTGCGCCAATGGCAGCTTGTCACCCCAGCTTTTCGGCCACAAGCGCCTTCAGATCGACCATCGGTCGCGCGCCGACATGGCTGATGATCTCGGCCGCACAGATCGCGCCAACCCTTAGCGACTGCTGCAACCCCATCCCGGCTGCCTGACCGTGGAGGAAACCGGCGGCAAAAAGGTCTCCGGCGCCGGTGGTATCGACGACCTGATCGATCGGCTCGGCAGGGACTTGCGCGGTTTCGCCGCCCGATACAGCCATCGCGCCATGTTCGCTGCGGGTGACGACGAGCAACGGCACTTGCGCTGCGACCTTTGCCAGCGCGGCGTCGAAATCCTCAAGCTCGGCGAGCGCCAGCAGCTCGTTTTCGTTGGCGAACAGGATATCGATCAGCCTATCAGCGAGCAGCTGGCGGAAATCGCCGCCGTGGCGAGAAATGCAGAACACGTCCGACAAGGTGAAGGCGACCTTGCGCCCCGCCTGCCGGGCGATGTCGATCGCGGCGCGCATTGCCGCGCGAGGCTCCTCGGGATCCCACAGATAGCCTTCGAGATAGAGGATCGCCGCCGACGCGATCAGATCGCGGCTGAGCGCTGCCTCGGGCAGGAATTGCGAAGCGCCGAGAAAGGTGTTCATCGTCCGCTGGCCATCGGGCGTGACGAAGATCAGGCAACGCGCCGTGGTCGGCTCGCCGCTGCGCACCGGGGTATCGTAAGTGACGCCCATCGCGCGGATGTCATGCGCGAAGACCGCCCCCAACTGATCGTCGGCGACCTGCCCGATAAAGCCGCATTTGCCGCCGAGCGCCGAAATGCCGGCGACGGTGTTTGCCGCCGATCCGCCGCTCGCCTCAGTGCCGGCGCCCATCTTGGCATAAAGCGCGTCGGCCTCCTCGGGGGAGAACATCAGCTGCATCGAACCCTTGGCCATGCCCTCGCTGGCGATGAAGGCGTCATCCGCGCGCGAAAGCACATCGACGATGGCGTTGCCGATGGCGACGACGGCATAGGTTGGGTTGGTCACAAGGGTCTCCGGGCCGAATTGAATGGCGCTTGCGGTAGAAGCGCTTGCGACGATGCGCAACCGGCACGCGGCAGATCGCTAAGCAGCGGACTTGCCCCGGCGGTGGCTTTTGTGGTTCGGCAAAAGGCGGAGCAAGGGGGCATGCAATGCGTGGAGCGATCATCCTGACAGCCGGCCTGCTGATCGCGGGCTGCACCACCAGCGGGATCGCGCCGCCGGCCATCGCGCCGCTGGCACCGACCACCCTATACGGACGGGTCGGGCTTGAACGCGTGATCGGGCGCGATGCGGGCGCACTGATCGCGCTGTTCGGCCAGCCCGAGGCCGATGTCCGCGAAGGAGGCGCACGCAAGCTGCAATTCGTCGGCAATGCGTGCGTGCTTGACGCGTATCTCTATCCGAAGGGGACAGCGGCGCCCGTCGTCACCTATCTCGATGCCCGGCAACCCGATGGCGGCGAGATTGACCGGGTGGCGTGCGTCTCCGCGCTCAGCAAGCGGAGATAGCCGACCATTCGAGCGCGACATCGGAATCGGTTTCGCCGCTTTGGCGCGCCAGTCGCTCCGCCTGGCTCCGGGCCAAGTCGAGCCGCCCCAGCGCCCAGATCGCCGCCCCCCGCACCACGGGCGACGGATCATCGAGCAGCGCCGCGATACGGCCGGCAAATTCGGGCGCGCCGCTGTTGCCGGCGGCGATCAGGGCGTTGCGCACCATCTTGTCGCGGCCGATCCGCTTGATCGGCGATCCGGCAAACACCTGACGAAAGCCGGCGTCATCGAGCGCGAGCAGATCACTGAGCGCAGGTGCGGCAAGTTCGGCACGCGGCAGGAAGGCGCGGTTGGCCGCCGCTGCATCGGCGAACTTGTTCCACGGGCATACCGCCAGGCAATCGTCGCAGCCATAGATACGGTTGCCGATCGCGGCGCGAAATTCGACCGGGATCGGGCCGGCATGCTCGATCGTGAGATAGGAGATACAGCGCCGCGCATCGAGCCGGTAGGGCGCGGGGAAGGCATCGGTCGGGCAGGCGCGCTGGCAGGCATCGCAGGAGCCGCAGCGATCGACCCCGGGCGTGTCCGCGGTGAGGTTATAGTCGTTCTCCGGCGCAGGCCGGGGTCCAGCCCTATCCGGAATCGCGGGCGGCAGCGCCTTCGCCTGGGAGCTGGCAATCTCGATCGTCGTGTAGATCGCCCCCAGAAACAGCCAGCTGCCATGTTCGCGGCTGACAAGGTTGCTGTGCTTGCCCTGCCAGCCGATCCCGGCAGCTTCCGCCAACGGCTTTTCCATCACCGGGGCGGTATCGACGAACACCTTCACATCCACCGCATCCGGGCCGCCGGCGGCCTCGACGATCCAGCGCGCAAGCCCCTTCAGCGCGCGTTTCACCACATCGTGATAATCGCCGCCTTGCGCATAAACCGAAATACGGCCCCGTTCGCCGTGCCCGGCCAGGGCCATCGGATCGGCAGCGGGCGCATAACTCATCCCCAGCGCGATCACGCTGCGCACTTGCGGCCACAGCGCCGCGGGCGACGCGCGTTGATCGGCACGCGCCTCCATCCAGATCATCCCGCCATGCGCACCCTCGGCAAGCCACGCGCGCAGCCGCTCGCCCGCCAGCGGTGCCGCGTCTGCATGCGCGATGCCGCACGCGGCAAACCCCCATTCGCGCGCCTTGTCTTTCAATCGATCCGCGAAAGGGTTGTTTTCGTTCATGCTTGCCCGCTAGATTTGGGGCGAAGGTTCTCCGAAGCCCCGGCGACCCTTATGCCCAGATGCGCGCCGGAGAGAAGCTGTTGGACGACACACTGGCGATCGACGCCCGCGGCCTCGTCAAATTGTTCGGCGATCGGCGCGTCGTTGACGGCGTCGATATCGCGGTGCCGCGCGGGGCGATTTACGGCGTGCTCGGCCCCAACGGCGCTGGCAAGACGACCACGTTACGCATGCTGCTCGGCATTATCGAGCCCGATGCGGGCGCGCGCACGCTGCTCGGCCATGCCCGCCCGCGCGAGGTGAGCGATCAGGTGGGCTATCTGCCCGAGGAGCGCGGGCTATACCCGGCGATGAAAGCGCGCGAGGCGATCGCCTTCATGGGGGCGCTGCGCGGGCTCGACTGGCGCGAGGGGCGCAAGCGCGCCGACCGGCTGATGGCAGCGGCCGGGCTCGGCCACGCCACCGACCAGAAGATCCGCAAGTTGTCGAAAGGGATGGCACAGCTGGTGCAGTTGCTGGGATCGGTGGTCCATCAGCCTGATCTGCTGGTGCTCGACGAACCGTTTTCGGGGCTCGATCCGGTCAATCAGGAACGGCTGGAGAAGCTGATCCTCGCCGAGCGCGATCGCGGCGCGACGATCCTGTTTTCCACCCACATCATGAGCCATGCCGAGCGGCTGTGCGACCGGTTGGCGATCATCGCCGGTGGCAAGCGCCGGTTCGAGGGGACCGTGGCGGAGGCACGTGGCACCCTGCCGCAGCGCGTGCATTATGTGCCGCATCATGCAGGACAGGGCCTGCCAGCGCTGCTACCCGCCGATGCCGCCCCCGACAATGGCGGCTGGGCGTTCGCAATGCCGGACGCCGGCGTCGAGGCATTGCTCGTCCGGCTGATCGAGGCTGGCCACGGCATATCGGGCCTGTCGATCGAACGACCGGGATTGCACGATGCCTTTGTCAATATCGTCGGGCGTGACGCTTTGGAGGCGCAAACATGAAGGCCGGCCTCAACAATCGCCGGCGCATGCTGCGCCAGACGTTGACCGTCGCGCGGCGAGATTTCACCGCAACCGTATTCACCCCGTTGTTCCTGTTGTTCCTGCTCTCGCCACTCATCATGATCAGCCTGGCGCTGGGCGGCGCGCTCGGCGGATCGACGTTGGCACGCGGCGTGCCAGGTAAGGACCGGCTGATCGCTATCGTCTCCGCCGCCGACAGCAAGGCGATGGCCGCCGCAGATGGGCAATTGCGCGTCGTGTTCCGCCCCGGTGATGCGCCGCCGCCGTTGACGACGATCGCTGCCGGAACACGCCCCGAAGCACAGGCTCGCCAGTCCTTCGACGCCAAGGATTTCTCGACTGCCGCCGCGCTCTATGGCCCACTCGACAAGCCACAAATCCTGGTGGGCGCAAAAGGATCGCGTTCCGCCGACTATCTGGCGCGGCTGGCCGAGGAGGTTTTGCGAGACCGCGCAGCAGGCAGGCAAGGGTCGCTAAGCGTGTCGACCAAGCAACCCTTCAGGCGGACGGCACCCGCACCGCGCGGCAGCGACGAATCGGCGTTCTTTGCGGTAACGGGCATCTTTTTCCTCACGCTATTCCTGTCGGGCCAGTCGGTCGGCACGATGGCGGAGGAACGCAGCAACAAGGTGATCGAAGTCCTCGCCGCCGCCGTGCCGCTCGAGGCGGTGTTCCTTGGCAAGTTGCTCGGCATGTTCGGCGTCGCGATCCTGTTCGTCACCTTCTGGGGCACCTTGATCAGCCAGATCGGATGGTTCCTGCCGGCAGGCGCAAGCGCGCTTGCCGATGCGGCGCCTGCGGTGGGGTTTCCGGTTTTTCTGCTGCTGTTCTTCGCCTATTTCACGATGGCCTATATGCTGTTGGGCGCCGTTTTCCTGAGCGTCGGGGCGCAGGCATCGACGATGCGCGAAATCCAGATGCTGTCATTGCCGATCACGATCGTCCAGATGGCGATGTTCGGGCTTTCGTCCGCCGCCGCCGCGCAACCCGGCAGCAATCTGGCGATCTTTGCCGAGCTGTTTCCGCTTTCCTCGCCCTTCGCGATGGCCGCCCACGCCGCCAACCGGCCCGAATTGTGGCCGCATCTGGCCGCGCTTGCCTGGCAGACGATGTGGGTGTCGATCGTCATATGGATCGGCGCGAGCGCGTTTCGGCGCGGCGTGCTGAAATCGGGTAGCGGACGGCGTGGTTTTCGGGCGCTGATCCTGCGCAGTTGAACGCTGCGCTATTGACATTGATGTCAGTTGATAGTGTCCTGACCCCGAGGAGAGCAGATATGGCGACATTGGCACCCCGGGCAGACGCAAATACAATGGCATCGCCTAGAATTGATCCGCTCGATGTGAGTCGTGCAGAGCTTTACCGCGACGATGTGTGGCAGGCGCCCTTTCGGCATCTGCGCGCCAACGCGCCGGTCCACCATGTCCCGGCAAGCGATTTCGGGCCCTATTGGTCGGTTTCCACCTACAAGCCGATCGTCGAGGTCGAATCGCTCCCCGATGTCTATTCGTCCGAAACGGGCGGCATCACGCTTGCCGATTTCGATGCGGACCTGCCGGGCGCTGTGAAGATGCCGATGTTCATCGCGATGGACCGGCCCAAGCATACCGGCCAGCGGCGGACCGTGTCGCCCGCCTTCACGCCAAGCGAAATGGTGCGGATGACCGAGAATATCCGCACCCGCACCGCCGAGATTCTCGATGCGTTGCCCGATGGCGAGACCTTTGACTGGGTCGATACCGTCGCCATCGAATTGACGACGCAGATGCTCGCCTTGCTGTTCGATTTTCCGTGGGAGGATCGCCGCAAGCTGACCTTGTGGTCCGATTGGGCGGGCGATATCGAGCTGTTCAAGGATGAGGAGCAGCGGATGATCCGCCTCCAGCATCTTCATGAGTGCGGCGCCTATTTCGCCAATCTGTGGCAGCAGAAGATCGGCAAGGAGCGCACCCCCGATCTCATTTCGATGATGATCCATTCGGATGCGATGGCCGAGATGGACCAGATGGAATTTCTGGGCAATCTGATCCTGCTGATCGTGGGCGGCAACGACACGACGCGCAACTCGATGAGCGCGGTGGCATATGGCCTCGATCTGTTTCCCGACGAGCGCGCCAAACTGGAGGCCGATCCGTCGTTGATCCACAATACGGTGCAGGAAATCATCCGCTGGCAGACGCCGCTGGCGCATATGCGCCGTACCGCGACTCGCGACACCGTGCTCGAAGGGCAGCAGATCAAGGCGGGCGACAAGCTCGCGCTCTGGTATCTCTCCGCCAATCGGGACGAGAGCGTGTTCGGCGACGATGCCGACAAGATTGTCGTCGATCGCCCCAATGCGCGCCGTCATCTCGCCTCTGGGCACGGCATCCATCGCTGCGTTGGCGCGCGTCTCGCAGAGCTTCAGATCAGCGTGCTGCTCGAGGAAATGGCGAAGCGGCGGATGCGCGTGAACGTCGTCGGCGATCCGGTGCGGGTCTCCGCCTGTTTCGTCCACGGTTATCGCAAATTGCCCGTCGAAATCAGCCGTTACTGATCGCGCCGGCCGCATCCGTGAAAGGCGTCACCGCGTAACTTAATCCGGGTCTCGCTCGTAAGAGCGATGTAGACCAAGATGGAGTGCAGGATGACCGATCGACGCCAGTTTCTTTCAATTGCGGCTGTGGGCACCGCCGCGGCCGCATTGATCGGATGGAAGAGCAGCCCGGCGGCAGCCTCGACCGAGAAGTTCGAATATCAGCTGCCCGACGCCGAATGGCGCAAGAAGCTGACCCCTGCCGCCTATCGCACGCTTCGGCACGAGGACACCGAATACCCCTTCACCAGCCCGCTCAATAACGAACACCGGGCCGGGACGTTCGCCTGCGCCGGTTGTGCGCTGCCACTGTTCTCGTCGCGGACCAAGTTCGACAGCGGCACCGGCTGGCCGAGTTTCTGGCAGCCGATGTCGAATGCAGTGCGTACCCGGGTCGACGGCGCGCTCGGCTTTTCGCGCACCGAAGTCCATTGCCGCCGCTGCGGCGGGCATCTTGGCCATGTATTCGATGATGGTCCGCCGCCGACCGGCAAGCGTTATTGCATGAACGGCGTGGCGATGACGTTTGCAGGCGCCAAGGCCTGATCGATCGATTGCCGCACGTCGTACCCGAAGGGCGATGCGCAGCTGATCAGCCGGCAAGAATTAACGCGCGCTGTCCTCGACCAGCGTCAGGATGCCGCGCTCATCATTCGGGCCATGCGCGATCAGCAGCGGGGCAAACCGATTGTCATCCCCCGGCGCGCCATCGGCATAGATAAAGCCCCGCGTCGGATAGACGGTGGTGCCGAGCCCGCCCGTTGGCGCATACCAGACGCGCACAGCGCTCCAGTCGCCGGCCTCGGACACATCGACCGCGCGGACATTGCGCTCAATACCGCCGCGGCGCGACCAATTCGCATGGGTGAGCAACACTTCGCGCTCGCCAACGACCTTGCTGACCATGGCGACATGACCGTTACGCATCTTGCTTATCGCCGAAAACGCCAGCACCGCGCCGACCTTTGGCGCATGGCCCTTGTCGTACCGGCCATCGGCCTGGCTCCACCAGGTATAGGCGTTCCCGCGAATGTCGATGCCGGAGACTTCACGGGCGAAGGGGACACATTGCAGCGTGCCGGCGATGGCGGGTGTGCCCGTCATCAGAGCGCAGGAAAACACCAGCGCAAAACGCGCTGCGAAAGCTTTAAATGTCATGGACCCCCCAAAGGTCGCTGGCTTGTCGTTGAGTGTCACAAAGCAGAGTCGAGCGGGGAGGAAAACCCTTGCGCCCCGATGAATGGAACCTTTCGGGACGAAGCGTGTTGCAGGGGCGGTGACCGGTACTCACTTGTCGACATACCGGCTCGATCGGGCGGTTTGGGGTGCGGCAAATCGCTCGCCAAGCTGCCGATGGCGGCTTATTGAGGCGCGCATGAAGCATCTCGCCCTGGCCGCCGTGTTGATCCTCGCCGGCTGTGCCCGGCAATCGCCCGCAGGCAATGATTCGACTGTAGCCATCAGCGATGCAGCGCTTTCGCCGGGCATATCTCCGGTTCGCATCGGCAATACAGGGGCGGGCTTTGCCGCCTGCGGGACGACCGGGGTCGTGGTCAACCTGTCGCCCGGCGGGGTCAGCTATCTGCCACTGCGGGCAGCACCCTTTGCCGAGGCGCAGGAGATTGCGCGGCTCGGCAACGGCGCGCCGCTTTATCTGTGCAGCCGCTCGATCGACCAGAAATGGCAGGGCGTCGTCGTGCCGCCCGATACCGGCCCCGATGCCGCCCCCGCTGCCACCCCGGATACCGACTGCGGGGTCTCCGCGCCGGTCGCCGCGCCGACCGCTTATGCAGGCCCGTGCCGCTCGGGCTGGGTCGCCAGCGACTTCGTCAGGATCAGTTCGCGCTGATCAGGCGGGCTTGACCCCCATCCGTGCGAGCCGCGCCTCATGTTCGGCGCGGCCGAATGGAAAGCGCGAATAGGCCAAGGCGCCTAGCCCATAGAATATCACCTCGAGCGCGATATAAATCATCGTCAACCGGTCGACCGTCGCGAGCGGCACCGCGCCGGGTTTTGCCGCTGCGGGAAACTGCGCGATCGTCAAAATCGCCCCGGCCATGAAGATGCCGAGCCCGCCAACCATTTTCTGCACGAAAAAGCTGCCGGAAAAGAACACCCCTTCGGAACGCCTGCCGGTGCGCAATTCGGATTCCTCCACGACATCGGACAGCATCGACGCGCCGAGAATGAAACTGCCGACCCCGCAAGTGACGTTCGCCGTGAAAATCGCCAGCAACAGCGGCAGCGCAAACGGTGTTTGCGGCGCGGGAAACAGCCCCAACAGCCGCAGGATATAGGGGCTGACGATCAGCACCGCGTTGCCCACCGACAACATCGTGCCGATCCGCGCCTTGTCACCGCCCTTGCTCAGCCGGGGTGCGATGATCGATGCCACGATCACGCCGACCATCAATGATAGCGACAGCCACTGATAATCGCCGCTGCGAAACTGCCAGACATACTGATACATATAGTTGGACAGCGCGAAATTGATGCCTTGTGCGGTGTAGGCGAAGGTGCCGGCAAGCAGCAGCACTGCAAACGCCTTGTTCGCTATCGTCTGGCGAAACGCGCTGAAATGTTCGCTGAGCGTTTCCTTCGTCTCGGCGACCTTGGGCAGATGCTTGATCTCCGGATGCAGCCCAAGCGAGGACAGGATGATCGCCAGCGCCATCATGCTCGCCCCGAAAATTGCCATGCGTGAATAGCCGGGGCCGTTCTGCAATCCGATCGGGTGGGCCGCATCGGGCACCAGGAACACAGCATAGGCAAGGCTCAGCATCCCGAGCCCGCCAACCCAGGCAAACAGATAGCGATAGGCGAACAGCCTTGTACGCTCATCATAATCGGAGCTGAGTTCGGGCCCGAGCGCGGACGCCGGAATCTCGAATGCCGACAGGGCAACGCGGGTGAGCAATGCCGAGCCGAACAGATAGAAAAGCAGCGCCGTGTGGCTCCAGCCACTTGGCGGGTTCCACAACAGCAGCCAGCCGATCGCGACGGGTATCGCCGAGCCATACATCCATGGGTGCCGCCGCCCCCATTTGCCGCGCGTGTGATCCGACAGGAAACCGACTGCGGGATCGACGAATGCCTCGATCATCATCGCCATCATGATCGCGATGCCCACCGCTGTTGCCGACAGGCCGACGACCTGATTGTAGAACAGCAGCAGGAAAGTCGCGAAGCCATTGTCCTTGATGCCGTAAGCGATCGACCCCAATCCGAACGACCAGCGGCTGAGCGCGGGTAGTTTGCGCGCGGCAGGAGTGGCAACACTGACCGGAGCAGGGGCGACCGACGAAGCGGTCACTGAAACGCCTCCAGCATCGCGAACAGCGACGGGATTTTCGGATCCCAGCTGTGGCGCGGGCCGATCGTCATCCCGCCATCGACGGTGATGTGGGTGCCGGTTACGAAGCGGGCATCGTCACTGGCGAGATAGGCGACAGCGGCGGCGATATCCTCAGGCCGGCCGGCATATTGGAGCGGCTGCGCGGCGGGAGCGATGCTGTTGATCGCCTGGTTCGCCGCTGCCCGCTTGTCGCCGTCGATGCCGAGTGCGCTCGTGAAGATATTGGTGGTGATGAAGCCCGGGCAAACGGCATTCACCCGAATATTGTGCTGCGCCAGATCGGCCGCCGCCATCTTGGTAAGATGGAGCACGCCCGCCTTGGCGACCGAATAGGCGGTCGGCGCGGCGCCTGTCTGCAACGCGGCGATCGAGGCCGTGTTTACGATCGCGCCACCGCCGCGTGCCGCCATCAGCGGTGCGGCATAACGAATGCCGAGCGCGACCGAGCGGAGCAACAGGTTTTGGGTGTGATCCCATTCGTCGGGCTCGATCGCGTCGATCTTCGCACGCGCCCCGCCGGCGCCGGCATTGTTGAACAAGACGTCGATCCCGCCGGCCGCATCAGCGGCGACGATCAGTGCCTCGATATCGGCGGCTTTCGTAACATCGGTACGCTGGAAACGCATCCGTCCGTTGGAGGTCTGCGCGAGTTCTTCGCCACCTGCTTCATCGATGTCGCCGAGCCAGACTTCGGCACCTTCATCGACCAGCCTGAGCGCGGTCGCGCGGCCAATGCCCGATGCCGCACCCGTGACGACGGCGCGTTTGCCCGTGAAGCGCATCTGCAGTGGTCCTCTCGATTATCTGGCCCCCACAATAGCCACCCCGTGCGATCACGTCACCCGCTTTTGGAATTTCGGGTTTGTGCAGCCTTGCGGCATTCGGGCGGCTGCGATAGCGCGGGTTCAATAAGAAGAGAGGATGGTCGCTGTGGCGCTCGATGCAGAAACATTTGACGCGTTGATCGATACCGTGCGTCGTTTCGTCGCCGAACGGCTCCGCCCGCTCGAGGCGCAGGTCGAGGCCGAAGACGCCATCCCCGCCGATGTGATCCGCGAAATGCGCGCGATGGGCCTTTATGGCCTGTCGATCGATGAGGAATATGGCGGCCTTGGCCTGACGATGGCGGAGGAATGCCGCGTCGCAATCGAGCTTGGGCGCACCACGCCGGCGTTTCGCTCTACCTTCGGCACCAATGTCGGCATCGGCAGCCAGGGCCTGGTGATGGCCGGCACGCCCGAACAAAAAGCGGCGTGGCTGCCCAGGATCGCGAGCGGTGAGATCGTGACGAGCTTTGCGCTCACCGAGCCCGATGTCGGTAGCGATTCGGGCGCGGTAAAGACGCGCGCCGTAAGGGACGGTGACGTCTACCGCCTGTCGGGCACCAAGCGTTACATCACCAATGCCGACAAGGCCGATCTCTTCACGGTGATGGCGCGGACCGGCGAAGAAGCGGGCGCGCGGGGTGTGTCGGCGTTCCTCGTGCCGCGCGACCTGCCGGGTCTCAGCATCGGCGAGCCCGAAAAAAAGATGGGGCAAAAGGGCGCCAAGGTCGCCGATGTGATCTTCGACGATGTCGTCGTGCCGGCTGCGAACCGGCTCGGCGCGGAGGGCGAAGGCTTCAAGATCGCGATGCGCGTGCTCGACCGGGGGCGCCTGCATATCTCCGCAGTATGCGTCGGCGTGGCCGAACGGCTGATCGCCGATTGCGTGGCCTATGCCAGCGAGCGCAAGCAGTTCGGCAAGGCCATCGCCGAGCATCAGCTGATCCAGGGCATGATCGCCGATTCGAAGACCGAGGCGCTCGCCGCACGCGCGCTCGTGCTGGAGACGGCGGCGGCGAAGGATGCCGGCAAGGACGTCGTGCTCGAATCCGCTGCGTCCAAATATTATGCGAGCGAGATGGTAGGGCGTGTGGCAGATCGCGCCGTCCAGATTTTCGGCGGCGCCGGCTATATCGCCGACTACGGGATCGAGCGGCTGTACCGCGACGTGCGGCTGTTCCGCATTTATGAGGGCACCAGCCAGATCCAGCAGATCATCATCGCGCGCGAGACGATCAAGCGCGGGGGGTAGATATCTCCCCTCCCGCCTGCGGGAGGGGTTGGGGGTGGGAAAGCCACAGATACCGCCGCATTTTGGAGAGGCCCACCCCCGGCCCCTCCCGCGAGCGGTAGGGGAGTTTAGAAAGATGGACACCAGCAAATTGTTCCGCCTCGACGGCCGTATCGCGCTCGTGACGGGCGGTTCGCGCGGCATCGGCAAGATGATCGCCGCCGGCTTCATCGCGCAAGGCGCGACCGTCTATATCTCGGCGCGCAAGGCCGAAGCCTGCTTTGAGACCGCCAAGGAACTCGGCGAGAAATGCATCGCCCTGCCACAGGACGTGTCGACCGTAGCCGGGTGCAAGGCGCTCGCCGCGCAACTCGCCGAACACACCGGCAAGCTCGATATTCTCGTCAACAATGCCGGCGCCGCCTGGGGTGAATCGTTCGAGACCTTCCCCGAAAAGGGGTGGGACAAGGTGATGGACCTGAACGTCAAATCCCCCTTTTTCCTGACGCAGGCCCTGCACGAGCCGCTAAAGGCCGCCGCCAGTGCGCAGACGCCGGCCAAGGTCATCAACATCACCTCGATCGACGGGCTGCGGCTCAATCCGTGGGAAACCTATAGCTATCACGCGTCCAAATCGGCGCTGATTTATCTGACGAAGCGGATGGCGGCGCGGCTGGTGCAGGATCACATCAACGTCACCTCAATAGCACCAGGCGCCTTTGCCAGCGAGATGAACAAGGCCGCCCGCGATCACGGCGACGCGATCGCCAAGGGCATCCCGGCCAAGCGGATCGGCGTCGACGAAGACATGGCCGGAACCGCGATCTACCTCGCCAGCCGCGCCGGCGATTATGTGGTAGGTGAGACGATCGCGGTCGATGGCGGGCTGGTTTATGGGGCGCTCGGGACGTCGATCGACGCCTGAGCGACGGCGGCTTCGATTATCGGCCGATCGTGCCGCGTGCGGCTGTCTGCCGGCACCTCGGCACGATCGGTCATGCCGTAATCACGCACCACCGAGGCAATGCGCAGCCGGTAATCGCTGAACACCGATGCGCGCCCTTCGCTCTGGGTGGATCGGTGGGCACTGGTGCAGCGCCACGCCTTCACGGCCGCCTCGTCGCGCCAATACGACACCGACAGAAACTTGCCGGGCTCGGCAAGGCTTTCAAACCGCTCGACCGACACGAAGCCGTCGATCGTATCGAGCAATGGACGCAAATCCGCTGCGAGATCGAAATACCGCCCCGCACGACCCGGCGCCGGCCAGACCTCGAACAACACCGCGATCACGGCGCCACCAGCGGCGCATGCGGGCCGGATGCCAGCCGCAGGAACAGCCTGTCTTCACGGCGGATGAACCGCTGGGCCTGCGCAAAGGCATAGTTTTCGCGCCCCAGCGGGTGGTCGCGGAGCCGCGCGCGGTAGGCTTCATAGGCGGCAAGGCTGGCGATGGAATAAACGCCGTAAGCGACCGTGCTCGATCCCTCATGCGGCGCGAAATAGCCGATCAGGTCGGCACCGCATTCGGGGATCGCCTGGCCCCAATTGCGCGCATAGGTCTCGAATTCTGTGGTTTTGAACGGATCGATCTCATATTTGATGAAACAGGTGATCATGGCATTTCCTTTTCAAAGGTTGCCCAATCTTAGGCCCGCGACCGCCGCGTTGTTTCGGCGCGGAACGAAGCGAACCGCCGCCCGACATGCTAAAGGCCGTTCCCATGTCGCTGACCATATCCAGCCTCGCCGAAACCGCGGCCCTGATAGGAGAGCCGGCGCGCACGGCAATGCTGTTTGCGCTGATGGACGGTCGGGCATTGACGGCGGGTGAGCTTGCCAAGGTAGCAGGGGTGCTGCCGCCAACCGCGAGCGGCCACCTGTGCCAATTGCGCGACGCCGGCATCCTTGCGGTCGAGCGACAGGGCCGGCACCATTATTACCGGCTGGCATCGGCGGATATCGCGGCGGTACTGGAGACGCTCGCTGTGGTGACCGACCACCGACGCAGTGGATTGACACACGTCCCCGTCGTTACAGGCCCCAGGGACGCAGCATTACGCCGAGCCCGCGTATGTTACGACCATTTGGCAGGTGCACTTGGGGTTGCGATTTTCGGGGCGTTGGTGTCGCGCGGCCATGTCCAGCTGGCCACAACAGGGGCAGAGCTTACCGAAACCGGGACCGAGTTGCTCAACGCGATGGGCATCGATACCGCAATCGGCGTTGCGCGGAACACCCGGCCGCAATGCAAGCCTTGCCTCGACTGGAGCGAGCGGCGCCCGCATCTGGCTGGCCGTGTCGGCGCTGCCATCTGCGCGACCGCGCTCGAGCGAGACTGGATCAGGCGCAGCCCCCACAGTCGAATCGTAACGGTAACGCCGCCAGGCACCGCCGCGCTGCGCCGCCACTTCGGCATCTCATTCGACTGACGCGCTACCCCGCAATCCCCCCCGCCGCGAGTACGGCCAGCGTCACCAGTTCGCTCGCGGTGCTCGTCATCGGGGCGATCTGGACGGATTTTTCCATGCCGACGAGCATCGGGCCGATCACCGCATCGCCGCCCAGTTCGCGGAGCAATTTGGCCGAGATGTTGGCGCTTTGCAGCCCCGGCATGATCAGCACATTGGCCGGGCCCGAGAGCCGGGCGAAGGGATAATTGGCAAGCTGTTTCGGGTTGAGCGCCACATCGGGCGCCATTTCGCCCTCATATTCAAAGCTCACTTCGCGTTCGTCGAGCACGCACACCGCATTGCGGATATTGTCGAGCCAGCGCCCCTCGGGATTGCCGAAATTGGAGTAGCTGAGGAAGGCGACGCGCGGCACGTGACCCATCCGCTTGGCCACAAGCGCGGTCTGCTCGGCGATATCGGCGAGTTCCTCCGCGGTGGGGCGTTCGTTGATCGTGGTATCGGCCATGAACACGGTGTGCGTCTTGCCGACCATCAGGTGGATGCCGAAAGCGGTGCGCCCGGCAATCGGATCGATCACGCGGCGCACTTCACGCATCGTCTGCGCATAAGGCCGGGTGATGCCGCTGATCATCACATCGGCCTCGCCCAATTGGAGCAGGACCGCGCCGAAGATATTGCGATCCTGATTGATCATCCGTTCGCAATCGCGGCGCAGATAACCGCGCCGCTTCAGCCGATCATACAGGAAATCGACCATGCGGGGGACCAGCGGTGATTTGCGGCTGTTATGGAGTTCATAGCTTTCGGGATCGGTAACCCCCATCGACCGAAGCCGATCATAGACGTCGTCGCGCCCGACGAGCACCGGCACGCCGTAGCCGCCCGCCTTGAATTCGATGGCGGCGCGCAGCACCACCTCCTCTTCTCCTTCGGCAAACAACACGCGCTTGGGGTGCGCACGGGCGCCTTCATAAGCGAGGCTGAGCACCGATGTCGTCGGGTTCAACCGCGCGCGCAGCTGCTGCCGGTAAGCTTCCATGTCGAGGATCGGCTTGGTCGCGACACCCGAATCCATTGCCGCTTGAGCCACCGCGACCGGCACGATTTCCATCAGACGGGGATCAAAGGGCGCGGGGATGATGTAATCGACCCCGAAGCTGTGACGCACGCCGTAAGCCACCGCGACCTCCTCCGGCACCTGCTGGCGGGCAAGGGCTGCGAGCGCACGTGCGGCGGCGATCTTCATCTCGTCATTGATTGCGGGTGCGCGCACATCGAGCGCACCGCGAAAGATGAACGGAAAGCCGAGCACATTGTTGACCTGATTGGGATAATCCGACCGACCCGTGGCGATGATGACATCGGGGCGGGCGCGCTTTGCATCGGGCGGGGTGATTTCGGGATCGGGATTGGCCATCGCAAACACGATCGGCTTGGCCGCCATCTTCATCAGATAGGCGGCGGGCAGCGCGCCGGCAGCCGACAGCCCCATGAACACGTCCGCGCCGTCGAGCGCCTCCTCAAGCGTCCGCCGTGTCGTGTTGACGGCGTGGGCGGATTTCCACTGGTTCATATCGGTTTCGCGGCCCTGGTAGATGACGCCGCTCTTGTCGCACATCAGTAGCTGGTCGCTCGGCAGGCCCATCGCCTTGATCAGTTCGGCACAGGCAATCGCGGCGGCCCCCGCGCCGTTCATGACGATGCGGGTGTCCTTGATATCGCGCCCCGTGAGGTAGAGCGCGTTAATGAGGCCAGCCGCTGCAATGATCGCGGTGCCGTGCTGATCATCGTGCATCACCGGGATTTTCATCCGCTCTTTCAGCGCTTGCTCGATGATGAAGCATTCGGGCGCCTTGATATCTTCAAGGTTGATGCCGCCAAAACTCGGCTCCATCAGCGCGACCGCATTGATGATCGCGTCCGGGTCCTCGGTCGCCAGCTCGATATCGATTGAATCGACATCGGCGAAGCGTTTGAACAGCACCGCCTTGCCTTCCATCACCGGCTTAGAGGCGAGCGCGCCAAGATTGCCCAGCCCAAGAATCGCGGTGCCGTTGGAAATCACCGCGACCAGATTGCCCTTGGCGGTGTAATCATAAGCGGTCGCAGGATCGGCGGCGATCGCCAGCACGGGCACAGCGACCCCGGGCGAATAGGCAAGCGCGAGGTCACGCTGCGTCGCCATCGGCTTCGACGCGATGATTTCGATCTTGCCCGGACGCCCCTCCGAATGGAACAGCAGCGCCTCGCGTTCGGAGAACTGAAGGTTTGGTTCGTCGGTCATGGAGGTTCCCTCTCGCGCTTCGCTCCCTCCTAGCCAAGGGTGTGCAGCGGGTCTATGCTGCCCGCATGAAACACGACCCCGGCATTTTCGAGGAGCCCGATCCGGTTGCCGAAGCAGCGGCGATCGAGCGCGCCCGGGCGGATGTCACGGCGGGGCGCTATCACGACCACGCCGTCGTCAAGCAATGGCTGCAAACGTGGACCAGTGCCGACTACAAACCGTTTCACGAATGGCTTGCCGCGCGGAATGGCTAGCGTCGTCTGGTCGGATTCAGCGCTTCATCAACTCATCCAGATCAAGGCGTATATCGCAGCGTTCGATCCTTTGGCAGCCGATCGCATCGTCGCCAAACTTTCAAGCCTGGGGGATAGTCTTGCCGATTTTCCGAGCCGAGGCCGTCCTTGCGGCGATGGGTTGCGGGAAATGACGACCTTGCCACCCTATGTTCTGCGCTATGAAATCGTTGGCGATCGCGTGGTGATCCTGCGCGTCCGGCACGCCGCGCGCCTTCCGCTCGACTAGCCGGCACATGACCGCCCCCACCCCGATGATGGCGCAATATCTGGAGCTGAAGGCCGAGGCCGGTGATTGCCTGTTGTTCTACCGCATGGGCGATTTCTTCGAGATGTTTTTCGAGGACGCGCGGATTGCGGCTGCCTGTCTCGACATCGCGCTGACTGCACGCGGGGAGCATGACGGCGCGCCGATTCCGATGTGCGGCGTGCCCGCGCATTCGGCGGAGGCCTATCTGGCAAGGCTGATCAAGGCGGGGCACCGCGTGGCGATTGCCGAGCAGACCGAGAGCCCCGCAGACGCAAAGAAGCGCGGCGGCAAGACGCTTGTCGAACGCGGCATCGTCCGAGTGGTGACGGCAGGAACGCTCACCGAGGAGGCGCTGCTCGACGCGCGCAGCGCCAACTGGTGTGCAGCGATCGGCGAGGCGGGCGGCGGCGTGGCGATTGCAGCGGCTGATATTTCGACGGGGCGGCTTGAGATTATCGAGGCCGATCAGCACTCGATCGTCGCGGCGCTTGCCCGGCTGTCGCCCGCCGAGACGATCGCCGCCGAGGGGAGCGCATTTGACACGCTGGCAACGGCCATGCGCCCGCGCGGCGATTTCGACAGCGGCGCTGGCGAGGCGCGCTTGAAGGCGTTGTTCGGCGTGACGACGCTCGACGGATATGGCCAATTTTCGCGCGCGGCGCTGGCGGCGGCAGGCGGCCTGATCGGATATCTCGATCATACCGCCAAGGGATCGCTACCCTTTCTTCGGCCACCCCGGCTTGCCCGCACGACCGACACGATGGCGATCGATGCGGCGACGCGCGAAAGCCTTGAGCTGACGGTGACCCAGCAGGGCCAGCGCAAGGGCAGTCTTCTCGACTGCGTTGATCGCAGCGCGACGGGGGCAGGTGCGCGGTTGCTTGCCGCCGATATCGGCGCGCCCTTGACGGACCGGAGCGCGATCAACGATCGGCTCGACCTTGTCTCGCTGTTTGTCGACGATGCAACATTACGAGAAATGCTGCGCAACATTCTGCGGACGCTTCCGGATATCGGTCGCGCGCTTGGGCGGCTTGCGGCGGGGCGTGGCAGCCCGCGCGACCTGGGCCAATTGCGCGATGGATTAGATGGTGCATGGCGGCTCGGCGAGCGCCTGGATGCGATCGAGGCGCCGCCGTCGCTTGTCACCGCACTGGCCCCTGCGCTGCGCGGCCACGGCGCGCTGATCGCGCTGCTCACCCGCGCCCTCGTCCCCTCCCCGCCGATCGACGCGGCGAACGGCGGCTATATCGCCGAAGGGTTCGACGCCGCCCTCGATGATTTGCGCGATGCAGGCGCTGGCGGCCGGCGCGCGATTGCGGCGCTCGAGTCGCAATACCGGGCTGCGACGGGCATTGCTGCGCTGAAAATCCGGCACAACGCGGTGCTCGGCTATCATATCGAAGTGCCGGCCAAATATGGCGACGCGCTGATGCGGGCGGACAGCGGCTTCACCCATCGTCAGACGATGGCCGGCGCGGTGCGCTTCAACGCACCCGATCTCCACGATGTCGCGCTGAAGGTCACTCAGGCAGGGGCGCACGCGCTCGCGACCGAGGCGGCGCATTTGGAGGAACTGACCGAAACCGCGCTGCGCGACAGCGAGGCGATCGCCGCCACTGCCGATGCGCTTGCGCGGCTCGACGTTGCCTCAGCGCTTGCCGAGCGCGCGATCGAGGGCGGCTGGGTACGCCCCGACCTGGTCGAGCATCCGTGTTTCGAAATCGAGGGCGGCCGCCACCCGGTGGTCGAGGCGGCAGTGGGCAAGGCTGGCGGGCGGTTTGTCGCGAATGATTGCCGGCTGTCCGAAAGCTCCCGGCTGTGGCTGGTGACGGGGCCGAACATGGGCGGGAAATCGACCTTTCTGCGCCAGAACGCCCTGATCGCAGTGCTCGCACAGGCGGGCAGTTTCGTGCCCGCCGCTTCGGCGACGCTCGGGCTGGTCGACCGGTTGTTCAGCCGGGTCGGCGCATCGGACAATCTCGCGCGCGGGCGCTCCACCTTCATGGTCGAGATGGTCGAGACAGCGGCGATCCTGGCACAGGCGACACCGCGCAGCTTCGTCATCCTCGACGAGGTCGGGCGCGGCACCAGCACTTATGACGGGCTCGCCATCGCCTGGGCGGTCGTCGAGGCGATCCATGAAGATAATCGCTGCCGGTGCCTGTTCGCGACGCATTATCACGAGCTGACGCGGCTTGCCGAGCGCTGCGACGCGCTCACCCTGCACCATGTCCGCGCGCGCGAATGGAAGGGCGATCTGGTGCTGCTGCATGAGGTATCCGAAGGGCCGGCGGATCGCAGCTACGGGATTGCCGTCGCGCGGCTCGCCGGGTTGCCGCCAATCACGATCGCGCGCGCGAAGTCGGTGCTGGCAAAGCTCGAGGCCGGACGATCAAAGACCGGCGGGCTGGCGGCGGGACTCGATGATCTGCCCTTGTTCGCTGCCGCAATGGAGGAAGCGGCGCCCCCCGCCGACGCCCTTCGCGACACAATCGACACGCTCGACCCCGATGCAATGAGCCCGCGCGAGGCCATCGATGCGCTTTACCGGCTGAAGGCACTGCGGCGCGAGGAGGATTAGAGGGGCAAATTGGACGCTGGCGGACGTGGCCCTGCGTCCGGCCCGACATAAATCGGGCTGACAGCAAGCCTTAGGTCAGCGCATTTGCGCGCCGCGCGCCCTGGCGGTCGAACAGGAAAGAGAACCGATCCCTGATCACCCCCCGCACCAAGGGATCGCGCAGGCGCCACAATCGTGAATCAGCCAGAAAATGCCACATCACGATCCCGGTATAGAGTTGGGCGGCGGGAAGCGCGTTTGCGTAACGGGCGATCGACCCGAGCAATATGACGATCATTGCAAATAGCGCGATGCCCGCAAGCCCCATTTTCGACCCCCGCGACACGACCGCGATCATCAGCAGATATTGAAGGCCATGGGCGATCGTATAGGGCCAAAAAGATACTTCGCTGGAGCCGCCCAGCAGGGCCGGCAAATAAAACACAAAGCCCAGGCCAAGAAAGATCAGCGTCAGCGGACTACGGCGCAACTGTGGACTGCGCAACAGCAGCCGGACCAGGACGACAAAGGCCGAAATCATCAGGGCAATCGCTGCCATTTGACCATAGTGCGCATAAACGGGCGCCGCGAACGGCGAAGTCCCACCCGGATAAAGCGTCGGCATTGCCGCCATGCTGATCGCGCCGGCGCCGGTCGTCAGGTGGAACATCCACCCAACTTCGCGCGGCACCGGGCCCAGATTGTCATTGACGCCGGCAAAGGCGACCAGGCCAAAGTTCTGACGGTTATAATGATGCGCCAGCCAGACAGAATAGGCGGCAAAAATCCATGAGGAGAGCGTCACACTGGCAAAGGCCAAGCCAAACAGGACTACCGGAATAATCATCAGCGACCCGATCATCCGGACGCGATTTGCCGCGATAATGGGCCGATAATCGGGATCGAGACCGAACCACAGCGTGGCCATGACGTGGCTGTAGCCAAGGACGATCCAGATCGGGAAAACAAGACGATCGATCTGGGCCGGTATCGGCAGATCGTGGAGCGGCAGCAACAGCATCGGCAGTGCCGTAACCGTGATCAGGGCACCGAAAAATACCGTTCGACTATGCGCCCCCGTCCGTGCGGCACCAAGCGGCAGAGATACATTCGCAAGCAATGCAACCTCCGCTTTTTGGTGCATGGCCGCAGAATGCGCGAACAATGGTTAATTATCATTATGATGCGCGTGCGATCTTGGCCGGCGCGTCATACCCCTTTCGCGCTTGAAGCCCTTTCGCGCTTAGAGCTTTGTCATCAAGGCCTGGGCGGATTTCAGGACCAACGGGCATTCTGGCTTGTCGATGAAGAATTCATCGACCGCGCGCCGGGCGCCCGGGCAGGATGCAAATCCATAGTCGTCGAATATGATCACGCCTCCAGACGAGAGGCGTGGATAAACAAAGCGCAGGCAATCGCTTACGCTCTGATAAAGATCGAGATCGATATGAGCGAAGCAAAATGTGCGGTCTTCAAGCCCAGCGAACGTGTCCGGCACCCACCCCTTGCGATAATGGATGATCGGCTCCGACCCAACAGAGGCCTGCACGGACTCGAGCGATGTATCGGCAAAATCACCCTTGCTGTGGCGATCTATTCCGGAGACTTTTGCCATCCCTTCAAACGAATCAAATAAATAGACGTTCTTGTCGGTGCGTTCGCCAATACAGGTGCGTATCAGGCGCGCCGTACCGCCCCGAAATACGCCCGCTTCCATCACGTCGCCATCGACATTCAACGCCTGCGACAGCGCCTGCCAAATCACCCAGCAGCGTTCGATATCGACGAGGGTATAAGCCGAGATCTCTTGATAGAGCGCCGTAAATTTCGGCTCCAACCACGGAGAATAATGGGGCTTATAGCGGTCCGAATTGGCAATATCCTTGGTGATAAGTTGACTATATATCGCCGCCCACACTAAAGGAGGCGTAATCGATCGGCAGATATTTACCCATTGCATTTTTGTAGTGCGAAGTTTAGCGAGCGTCTCCATTTTACCCCCAGATGAGAACCCGGCAGCAATTCGCTCAATTGCTCTCATTATTACATAAATCCTTCATCTCATTTAAGGTTCCCTAATCGATTAGGTGAAACGGGAAATGCCGCGTCCGTGCAAAATGGGCCGAGCATGTCGCTGATGCGCGGTCCAGAAATCCCCTCCCTGTCGTTTGAAGTCACGGGGATAGACAATGTCGAAAAGCCATACCTTTTTTACACGTGTTTTTGGCAACCAGTCGGCTTGACCGCTCGAGGACTGGAAATCGGCGACTGTCCCTGCGCCGCCCGTTTGCGCTTCGATATTTGCGACACGTCTGGAAAATGGACCGCAATTGCGATCTCAAGGCGACGAATGTGGATTGCTGCGATGAGCCTTGAGGGTGCTCCAGGATTTCGGAGGTGCGCTCGGGCTATCCCCGCTTCAGCTGCTGGCTGAAATCGGTCGCCGCCACCGCGAGGCCCGATGATTGCGCAGCGACCGCTTCGGCAAGGCGGGTGAGCAACCCGGCGAGTTCGACTGCTACTTCGGCCTGCATCGTCACGTCGCGCAGATCGGCCCCCACCGCATCCGCGCCCGAGGCGGCCTCATCGACGCTGCTGCCGATATCGTCGGTCGCGCGTTCCTGCTGGACGATCGCGGCGGCGATATCGGTCGCGCCGCTGGCGATCTGCGAGACATTGCCGCCGATCGCCAGGATCGATTCCGCAGCATCCGCCGCGCAACGATCCATGTCGGCGATGTTGGCACCGATTTCTGCCGCTGCCTGCTGCGTCTGCATCGCCAGCGCCTTTACCTCGCCTGCAACGACCGCGAAGCCCTGGCCTGCGGTGCCCGAGCGCGCCGCCTCGATCAGCGCGTTGAGCGCCAGGATGTTGGTGCGCGCAGCGATCCGCTCGATTGTCGCTACGATCCCGCTGACGGTGCGGCTGTGGCCGGCAAGCGCGGCGGCATGATCACGCGCGAGCGAGGCGGCCGACTCGGCAATGACCGTGGCCGCGACCTGCCCGCTGACTTCGCGACCGATTTCGGCGATCGCGGCGCGCATCTGCTTGGTCGCGCGGGTTGCGGCCTGCATCGACCCTGCAACCGCATCGGCCCGGCGTTGAACGGCGTTCGTGCGTTGCTGTGTCGCTTCGCCGGCGCGCGACAGGCGTGCGGTCGAATCGCCGAGTTCGGCAACCACCACGCCAAGCTGTTCGACGACCGCGAGCACCGTCGTCTCGAATTGCGCGGCATGCTTCGCCATTGCGTCTCGCCGACTAGCCTCGGTATCGCCGCGTTCGGTTTCGCGGCGGCGTTGTTCGGTTTCGACCAGGACATGACGTTCCTCGGCGGCGGCGGCCGCCTCCTCGCCGCGCCGCTTTTCCAGCAATTGCAGGTCGATCGCGGCCTTGGTTCGCTCAGCGAACAGCTCAGCCTGCCCCAGAAAAAGCGTCGACAGGATCGTCACGAACATCGCAATCGCAGCGGTATAGACCCATGGCTCGCCGATCAGTGACGCCAGATCGATTGCCAGCCGCAACGCAACGATCGTCATGAAGAAAACGGCCGCACCCGGCATCAGCGCAAAGATCATCCCGCCGGCGCAAATCACCGCGACGGTGAGGCAGGCCATCGCTACGCGATCGGCGCCGACCGGCGCGGTCTGGATCGCCCAGATCAGGAAGAACCACGCCGTCCCCATGACCGCCGCATAAAGCGCGAAGGCGTTGCGCGCCTCCAACAGGGTCGCATAATCCCTGCGGCCCAGCCGGGCACCGGGCAGCAGCAACAGCCCACCGGTCAGCGTGATCGCAAGCGGAACGGCGGCGAGGAGCAAGGCCGGATTTCCCAGGCGCCAGGCGTACATGCCGGCCAGGCCAAAGCCGCACAGGATATTGGGCACCGCAATCGCTTCGATCGCACGCATCGTCACCGCGATCCGATCGGCAAAGCTTGGCCCCGTCACGTCGATGACGCAGCGCCAGCGCGCGACGACATCACGCACGCCTCGCCATGCCCAAAGGGTGAATTTCGCCAACATCGCTTAACCTTTGGCACAAGCATGGTTAAAAAAATGCGTGTGGCGGGCAGGGGCGAGAATGCCTATTTCCCCGATATGGCCAGCCGCTTCGACACCCTCCCCCATCGCCGCATGATCATCGACCGGCGCGCAGTTGCCGAAATTCTCGGTGCCTTGCGTGCAGGTGACCCCGCCACGATGCGCCAGGCCGCGATCCGTCCCTTAAAAAAGGCGCTGGCGGCGGGTCGTGCGGAGATCGCAAACCGGCTGATCGAGCATCCTTCGCGCGGGCTGGAGGCCGCCGCAGCGCAAGCCTTTCTGATCGATCAGATCGTGCGTCTGCTCTATGATTTCATCACCGAGCGGCTTTATCCGCGGTCCAATGCGACCACGTCCGAACGGATCACGCTGATCGCGGTGGGCGGTTATGGTCGCGGCGAAATGGCGCCGTATTCCGACGTCGATATCGGGTTCCTCACGCCTTGGCGACAGACCGCATGGTCCGAACAGGTCATCGAATCGATGCTTTATGCGCTGTGGGATCTGGGGCTGAAGGTCGGCCATTCCTCGCGCTCGCTTGACGAGATGGTCCGCCAGGCAAAGAGCGACATGACAATCCGTACCGCCCTGCTGGAGGCGCGCTATGTGTGGGGGGATACCGACCTTTACGACGAGGCGGCACGGCGCTTTCGAGCCGAAGTCCAGGCAGGCACCGAGCGCCTGTTCTTCGCGGATAAGCTTGCCGAACGCAACGAGCGCCACCGCAAGATGGGCGACAGCCGCTATGTCGTCGAGCCCAATGTAAAGGAGGGCAAGGGCGGCCTGCGCGATCTCCACACGCTGTTCTGGATGGGCAAATATGCCTATCATGTGCGCAGCGTCGCCGAACTTGTCGAGGCCGGGTTGCTGACCCGGATCGAGTATCGCCAGTTCCACCGCGCCGAAAATTTCCTTTGGGCTGTACGTTGCCATCTCCACATCATCGCTGGCCGCGCGGAGGAACGGCTGACGTTCGACGTCCAACGCGAGATTGCCGAGCGGATGCGCTATGCCGACCGGCGCGGCGCGTCTCGGGTCGAACGCTTCATGCGGCATTATTTCCTGCAGGCAAAAACGGTCGGCGATCTGACCGGCGTATTCCTGGCGCACCTCGATGAAAGCTTTGCCGCACGCGGGCGGCGGTTCGGTCTGCCCTCACTACGGCGCAGCCCGCGCCGGCTGGCTGGCTTCATCCTCGATCGCGGACGGCTGGCGCTGCCATCGGACGATTATTTTGCCCAGGACCCGGTTCGACTGATCGAGATATTCGCGCTTGCCGACAAGCATAAGCTCGAAATCCATCCGCTGGCGATGCGCGTTGCAGCACGCGATGCCAAGCTTGCCGACGATATCCGCACCGATGCCCGCGCCAATGCGCTGTTCCTTGACGTGCTGACCTCGCCACGCGATCCCGAAGTCGTGCTGCGCTGGATGAACGAAGCCGGCGTGTTCGGCCGCTTCGTGCCCGATTTCGGCCGTGTCGTCGCGCAGATGCAGTTCGATATGTATCACCATTACACGGTCGACGAGCATTCGATCCGGGCGATCGGCCTGCTCGCGCGGATCGAACGCGGCGAATTGGAGGAGGATCATCCGCTAGCTGCCGGCATCCTCAGCCGCATCGTATCTCGCCGCGTGCTGTATGTCGCGGTGCTGCTCCACGACATCGCCAAGGGACGCGGCGGCGACCATTCGGTGCTCGGCGCAGAAGTCGCGCAACGGCTGTGTCCGCGCTTCGGCATGTCGCCGGCAGAGACCGAGACGGTGGCGTGGCTGGTGCGTTGTCACCTGCTGATGTCGGCGACCGCTTTCAAGCGCGACCTCGCCGATTTCAAGACGATCATCGACTTCACCGATATCGTGCAGAGCCCCGAACGGCTTCGGCTGTTGCTGGCGCTGACCATCGTCGACATTCGCGCAGTGGGGCCTGGCGTGTGGAATAGCTGGAAACGGCAATTGCTGACCGAGCTGTATCAGCTTGCCGAAGAAGTGCTGCGGCTCGGCCACAAGCAGAACGGCCGTGCCGAACGCATCGCAGCAAAACAGGCTGCACTCGCTGGCGCACTGCAATGGGAACCGGCACGCTTTGCAGCACTCGTCGCCCGGCTGCCCGAGCCTTATTGGATCGCCGAGCCTGAGGATGTGCTGGAACGCAACGCACGGATGATCGCGAGCGCTGGCGACGCAAAGCTTTCGATTGAGACGCGTGTCGATGCCGAGCGCGGCGCGACGCTGGTGACACTGTTTGCCGCCGATCATCCCGGGCTGTTCTATCGCACCGCCGGCGCGATCCACCTCGCCGGCGGCAACATCATCGACGCGCGCATCCACACCACCCGCGACGGCATGGCGCTCGATAATTTCCTGGTCCAGGATCCCTTCGGCCGCCCGTTCGATCGGCCCGAGCAGATCGAGCGGTTGCGCGGCTCGATCGAGGATGCGCTCGCCAATCGGGGCCGCCAACCCGAACGATTAAAGGCAAAGCCGCTGCCGCGCATTCGCGCCGAGGCCTTCGATATCGAGCCGATCGTGCTGGTCGATAATGCCGCATCGAACCGCTTCACCGTCGTCGAGGTCAACGCGCGCGATGGCCCCGCGCTGCTCAACCGGCTGGCGCTGGCGCTGTTCCAGTCGAAGGTGATGATCCATTCCGCCCATGTCGCGACCTACGGCGAACGGGCGGTAGACACCTTCTATCTCACCGATCTGCTCGGTGATAAGATCGGCAGCGTTCAGCGGCTGAAATCGATCGAACGGCGCCTGCTCGGCGCGGCGGCGAACGAGGGCGAATGGGCCAAAGCGGCCTGACAGGGGGCAGATATGGGCGTTCTGGGCATTGGCGGGCTGTTTTTTCGCGCAAACGACACCGAGGCGCTCAACGCCTGGTACCGCGAACATCTGGGCATTGGCGCTGGCTGCGTGGCCGACGGCTGCGGCGATATCGACGAATGGAGCTGGAAGACGCAAGGCGGGCCGGTCGTCTTCGCGCCGTTCAAGCACGACACCGATTATTTCGCCGCCGACAAGCAATGGATGCTCAACCTGCGCGTCAGCGATCTGGCCGGGATGATCGAGGGGCTTCGCGCGTCAGGCATCGAGGTGATCACCAAACCCGAATGGAACGATCCCTCGGTCGTCAACTTCGCGCGGCTGCACGATCCCGAAGGCAATGCAGTCGAGTTATGGGAAGTGCCGGCGGCATGACCGGCCGCCCTTTGCGCCCCCACAGCGGCGTCATAGCTGGCGCGCGCGATGTCGCACTACGCGCGCTTCCAGTCATCGCCATGCTGCTCATCGCGGCTGCGGGCGACAAGAAAGGCAAAGGCGGGTTGGCAGTGTGGATTGCCTTGGCAGCCGTGTTCATCGCGCTGAGCGCATCGGCCGCAACGCGGCTTACCAAAGGATCACGCCCCACCAAAGGCACTCCAGACAGCGGCAGCGACGCAATTGCCAGTAGCCACGGAAGTGCCGATTCCCATCACGGCGGCCATCATCCCGGTCACAGCGACCACGGCGGTGGTGCGGATGGCGGAGGTGCGGATGGCGGGGGTGCCGACGGAGGCGGCGACTGATCGCGTCGGCCTGATTTGACCGCTACTAAGTGACTTTATTGGAACACAATTTGGGACGGATTGTTGAGACTCCCATGCACCGCCATTTCGGCGGATCAGCGCATGAGGAGGAAATGCCATGTCCGTTCTCGACAAGATGGTTGCCGCCATCACCCCACCCGAAAGTGACGAGGCGCGAGCCGAGGCCCGCGCCAAAGCCGAAGCCGTCGCGCCCCCGGGCAGCTGGCTCGCCGATATTCTCGATCATCATCGCGGCATCGAGGCACAGTTCGATGTGCTGAAGGCAGCGCGCGATCCGCAGGAGCGCATTGCGGCGCAGAAAAAGCTCGGCGAACTGCTGACCGCGCATTCGATCGCGGAAGAAGTCGCTATCTACCCGGCAATGGCGGGCCATCATCAGGTCGGCCATGCCGAGCTTGCCTATCAGGAACAATCGGCGGCCAAGATGGAGATGGGCCTGCTCGAAAATCTCGATCCACTGAGCGAGGATTATGAGGATAAGCTCGAGCATATCCGTGGCGCCGTTGCGCATCACGTCTATTCGGAAGAGGGCACCTGGTTTCTCGAGCTTGCCGCAAGCGCGCCTGAGGAACAGGCGAAAATCACCGCCCGCTACCGCGAGGAATATGACCGGTATTTCGGCAAGACGCCCCAGCCAGCATTTGCATGATTTCGATGATCCCGCCGGTATGCGCCGGCGGGATTTTCCGGCCTATTTCGGCGCGAGCACCATCAGCATCTGGCGGCCTTCCATGCGCGGATAGGCCTCTACCTTCGCGGTTTCGACGACATCGGCCTGAACGCGCTGAAGCAGCGCCATGCCAAGCTGGCCATGACTCAATTCGCGACCACGGAAGCGCAGGGTGATCTTCACCTTGTCACCTTCCTCGATGAATTCCACGACCTTCTTCATCTTGGTATCGTAATCGTGATCGTCGATGTTCGGACGCATCTTGATCTCCTTGATCTCCTGCGTCTTTTGCGATTTGCGTGCGGCGTTCGCCTTTTTCTGGGCCTCGTATTTGAATTTGCCGACATCGAGGAACTTGGCGACGGGCGGATCGGCGTTGGGCGACACTTCGACAAGGTCGAGGCCAACACTCTGCGCCTGCTCCATCGCTTCGCGCGTGTACATCACGCCGAGATTTTCGCCGTCCTGATCGATCACCCGCACCTTGGGGGAGACGATGAATTCATTGAATCGCGGGCCGTTGATCGGCGGTGGCGCGAGCGGGCGCCGGGTCATGGGAGGACGTATGGGTATTGCTCCTGTTGTGGTTCGATCAATCAATATAGGCGCGATTGCCTGATTTGGAAAGTTCAGTCGAGCAAGTCGAGACGGATACTGATGCTTGGCAGCAGCAGCGCCACAACCGGATCGTGCGCCTCATATTCCTCAACGTCGGTGTAGCGGCCATCGACCGGGGCACGGTGCACGCGGATCGTTTCGCGGATCGCATCGACCACCCAATAATCGCGGATGCCGTATTGCGCATAGAGCGGCGCCTTGATCTTCAGATCATAGCTGAGCGAACTGTCGGCAATTTCGACCGCGAGCAACAGATCGGCGCCGCGCATATCGCGAATCATCGATCCTTTTGGCAGCACGACAAGATCGGGCTCGACGAGCGTCGCCGGTGCAAGCGTAATCGACGGCGCCGGGTAGAGCCGGGCATGGTCGGGCAAGGCCAGCACGATTGCTCGGGTGAATTTGGACTCCATCATCGAATGCCAATTCGCCTTGGCGGCAGCCATCGGCACGATCTCCCCGTCGATCAATTCCATCGGTTCGTTTTCGGCGAACACGCCGGCTTCGGTCAGCGCATAGACCTCATCGACGGTCAGCCGGGCGGGGATCAGGCCTTTGCGGACATTCTGGAAGATCGTCATTGCTGCGGCCTAGCACAAATCCGGCGGCAGTGCATCGTTGGCCAGCATCGCGATCGCTGCGTCAAGCGTCATCACCTGCTGCCGATCGCTCCCCAATTGACGCAACGCCACCGTCCCCTCCTCGGCCTCGCGCTTGCCGATGACGAGCAGGTTGGGGACCTTGGCCAGCGAATGCTCGCGCACCTTGTAGTTGATCTTTTCGTTGCGCAGGTCGGTTTCGACGCGGATGCCGGCAGCCGCCAGCTTGCCAGCGACGACATGCGCATAGTCGTCGGCATCCGACACGATCGTCGCCACAACCGCCTGCACCGGCGCCAGCCACAGTGGGAAACGGCCGGCATGATGCTCGATCAGGATGCCGAGAAAGCGCTCGAACGTGCCGAGGATTGCGCGGTGGAGCATCACCGGACGGTGCCGCTCGCCATCGGCACCGACATAGGATGCATCGAGCCGCTCGGGCAGGACATAATCGAGCTGCAGCGTGCCGCATTGCCATGTCCGGCCGATCGCATCGGTCAGGTGGAATTCGAGCTTGGGGCCGTAAAAGGCACCCTCACCGGGCAGTTCCTCATATTTGTACGTGTCGTTGAGCCGCCCCGCCTGCCGCAGCGCCTCGCGCAGATCGCCCTCTGCCCGGTCCCACAAGCCATCGTCGCCGGCGCGGTTATCGGGGCGCAGCGCCAATTTGATCATGTAGGAATCGAAGCCGAGATCGCGGTAGATGGCGTCGAGCAAGTCGCAGAACGCGCGCGTTTCGGCGACGATCTGGTCCTCGGTGCAAAAAATGTGCGCGTCGTCCTGCGTGAACTGGCGCACGCGCATGATGCCGTGGAGCGCACCATGCGCCTCGTTGCGGTGGCAGCAGCCGAATTCGGCGAGGCGCAGCGGCAGATCGCGATAGGATTTGATCCCCTGGCGAAACACCTGGACATGCGCCGGGCAGTTCATCGGCTTCAGCGCCATCAGATCGCCAACGCCCGTCAGCACCGGCTTGTCGGGGTCGGTCCCCGGCACCTCATCAGGCACCACGAACATGTTCTCGCGGAACTTGCCCCAATGGCCCGATGCTTCCCATAGTTTTGCATCCATCAGCTGCGGCGTCTTGATCTCGGCATAGCCGGCACCGTCGAGCTTGCGGCGCATATACGCCTCTAGCGCGCGCCACATCACCCACCCCTTGGGATGCCAGAAGACCGATCCCTGCGCTTCCGACTGCAGGTGGAACAGGTCCATTTCTGCGGCGATCCGCCGGTGATCGCGCTTGGCGGCTTCCTCGAGCCGCGTCAGATGCTCGGCAAGCTGTTTCTTGTTGAGCCAGCCGGTGCCGTAGATGCGGCTGAGCATCGCGTTGTTCTGGTCACCGCGCCAATAGGCACCCGACACACGCGTGAGCTTGAAGGCCTCGGGATCGAGCTTGCCTGTCGAGGCGAGATGCGGCCCCCGGCACATGTCGAGCCAGGCATCTTCGCCCCGCCCGGCGCGGTACACCGTCAGCTCCTCGCCCTCGGGCAATTCGGCAGCCCATTCGGCCTTGAAGCTTTCGCCATTGGCCTTCCAGCGTGCGATCAGATCGGCACGGCTCCAGACTTCGCGGATCAACGGCTCGTCCTTGGCGATGATCTTGCGCATTTCCGCCTCGATCGCGGGCAGATCCTCATCGGTGAAGGGGCGATCCTTCGGGGCAAAATCATAATAAAAGCCGTCGTCCGTCGATGGCCCGAAGGTGATCTGCGTGCCCTGAAACAGATTCTGCACGGCTTCCGCCAGCACATGCGCATAATCGTGCCGCGCCAGCTCAAGCGCATCGGCCTCGTCGCGCGACGTAACGAGTGCGAGCTGTGCGTCACCCTCCAGCGGACGCGTGATGTCGCGCAACTCGCCGTTCACACGCGCCGCAATCGCAGCCTTGGCGAGACCCGGTCCGATTGCGGCGGCGATATCGGCAGGTGTGCTGCCGGGGGGCACTTCGCGAACCGAACCATCGGGCAGCGTGATCGAATAAAAGTCGTTCATGATCGTTCCTGTCGCATGGCGGCGCTTATGCACAACGGCGCGGATTGGGGAAGAGTTGAACGGGGAAAGCCGAGCCTGCCTGCCCCGTCCACCGGGGAGACCTTGGCTCTGCGTATCAACCGGTGACGCGCAGACCCAGTCCCCCCGGGGAAACCCGGGTGGTGGTAGTCGTGGTCGAGGCGGCACGGTTCAGCATCGCCTGCAGGATTATGCGCGGATGGGCGAAAAGACAAGTCACCGGATCGGCGCCCCGCGCTACCCTGGCGGGCATTGTCTGGCGAAAGCCCCCGGCCTATCCTGCCGGGCAACTTTGCAGGAGATTGTCCCATGCTCGACCTCACCCGCCCCGAAGGATCAGAACCGCAGGACTTCAACGTCAGCCGGCGCGGTGCGGTAGCGAGCATGTTCTTCGCAGGCTATGCACTGTCGGCACTTGCTGCCGATGCAAAACCCGTCACGACGCCCACCGACGGCCTGATCATCGACGAGGTGCTGATCCCCAACGGCGCGCCAATGCCGCTGCCTGCCTATGTCGCCCGGCCAAAGGGAGCGGGGCGGCACCCGACGATCCTCGTCACCAACGAGATTTTCGGTATCCACGATTATATCAAGGACACCTGCCGCCGTCTGGCGAAGCTCGGCTTTGTCGCGGTCGCGCCCGATTATTTCTACCGCGCCGGCGTGAACCTGCCCGCGCTCACCGATATCGCGCAAATCCGGCCCATCGTGGCGCTGGCGACCCCCGATCAGGTCGATGGCGATGTGAAGGCCGTCACCGATTGGGCGAAGACGCAGAAATTCGTCGATGCGAAGAAGATCGGGATCACCGGCTTTTGCTGGGGCGGCGCGGTCGTCTGGCGATCGGCGATGGTCAATCCCGATATCAAGGCAGGCGTTGCGTGGTACGGCCAGCTGAAACCGCTGATCGCGCGCGCCGCCGAACTCAAGGCGCCGGTGCTCGGGCTATACGGTGCGCTCGACCAGGGCATTCCCCAAACCGATGTCGAGGCGATGCGGGCGGCGTTGCAGGCGGCCGGAAAGACGGGCTCGTCGATCAAGGTCTATGACGACGCGCAGCACGGTTTCCACGCCGATTACCGCGCCAGTTACAACGAGGCGGACGCCAAGGACGGGTGGGCCCGGCTGCTCGCGCATTTCAAGGCCAACGGGGTGGCGTGACCGGCTGCCTCAGGGCTTGAAGACGATCGATCCCCGCCGTTCGGCAAACCGCCAGCCGTCGCTCGTCCTGACGAAGCGATCGTGGAACGACCCAACGATCGGCGCTTCTGCCGATGTGAACAGCAGCATCGCGCTTTCGCCGCTTGCGTGATCGGCGTCTTCCACGGTGATGACGATATTGGCGCATATATGCCGCGTGGTGCGTGGCGGGCGAGCCTCGAACGCAGCAAGGATCGCGGCGCGGCCCGTCATCGGCTGATCGGGCGCGGTCGGGCGGGTCATGACGCCATCATCGGCATAGAGCGCGGCGACCGCCGGCCAATCGGCGGCGTCGTTCAGATTGGCATAGGCATTGATGAGGCGGGCGCATTCCCATTCGATCGTGCGACGTTCGTCATCGGTGACTTTCCCCGTCATGCCCGCGCCTCGGCGATATCGGCGCCCTCACGCAACGATCGCAGCTTGGCCCATGTCACCGCCGGATCGATCTTGCCATAGCCGGCGAAGGTCCCGAAGCCGCAATCGGTGCTGGCGATCACGCGGTCCGCGCCGACGATTGCGACAAAGCGCTCGATCCGCTGCGCGATCAGCTCGGGATGTTCGACATAGTTCGAGCAGGTATCGATCAGCCCCGGCGCCAGCACCTTGTCGTCGGGTAGCTTGGCGTCGCGCCACACTTTCCACTCATGTTCATGGCGGGGATTAGCCGCCTCGAACAGGATCGTCGCCGGGCGGGCGCGCAGGACGATATCGATGATCTTTTCGAGCGCGATGTCGTGATCATGCGGGCCTTCGTAATTGCCCCAGCAGATGTGCATCCGCATCCGGTCGGCTGCGATATTGGCAGTGGCGGCGTTGAGCGCCTCCACATTCGCGGCGATCGTCTTCAGAAAATCGGCCTCGTCCATGTCCTGATAGCCGGTGTGGCGTGACATTGCGAGATCGGGACAATCGAGCTGCAGATCGAAGCCTGCCGCGACGATCGCCTCATATTCGGGCTGCATCGCGGTCGCCAGGTCGCCGAGATAGGCGTCGTGCGTCGGGTAATGCGCGTTGGCCTGAAACGCGGTGATGAGCCCCGGCGACGCCGAATTCATGAACGCGCGCGGGGGTGCCGCGTGCCGGTCGAGCGCAGTGCGGAACCGGCGGATATCATCGTGAAGCGGCTGGAGATTGACCAGTTTTACCGGCCCGATGCACGACGCGCGCGTGAATTCCTGCGCGCCCATGATCGCGGCGAGCTTTGATCGCAATTCGGGCAGCGGCGCGAGATCGAGCGCCGGCTTGCGCGGGCTGTCTCCGCCAAAGCCTGATAGCCGTTCGATGATATAGGTCGAATAGCCAACCTTGCCGAGTTCACCGTCGCTGACGATCGTGACGCCGGCAGCGACCTGCGCATCCACCGCCTGGTCGATCGCGGTCTGCACGGCGCCATCGAACGCCTGCGCGTCATAAGGCTCGCCGTGATCGCGGGCGAGGAGCAACGGCGTGAGCTCGGGGCCGCGCGGCAAACTGCCGACATGCGTGGTCGCGATCGTCATGTGTGGCCAATCATCCTTCCCGTCGTGCAGGCTGATTGCCTGCTTCAGCCGGTAGCAGCACAGATTGAGGGCAAGAATGCCATCCAAATCGGCGATGACAGTTGCGAATTGGCGAAGTGCGGCGCCCGTCAGGCGATGCCGAAGGGTACGACCTTGTTGGCGGCATCATGCCCGATATCGGCCGATCCCAGATTGGGGACCCCCATATCGCGGCACCAGCGCGCAATCATGATCGCCACTGCCTCGCCCCAAGGTGGATCATTGGGCTGGACATCGCTGATCCGGCCAAGCCGGACCCCGGCCACGCCCTTCAACTGCGTCGCGTTGGCGATCTGGAACAGCATCCGGTCGATGCGATAGAGCGGCTCGGCGACATCCTCGATCAGCAACACGTGATCGGTGAGGTCGGGCATCCATTTGGTGCCGGCCAGCGTGCTGAGAATAGCAAGATTGAAGGCAGCGCTGGGACGGCCGCCAAGCCCGGGCTCAAGCCCGGTACGGTCCTTCGCCACCAGCCAGCCGAGCGCCCGGTCGACGCTCGCCTCGCCGCCGTCGCGCGCGATATCGGCGAGCATCGGCCCGTGCACGGGTCGCCCGATCCGCCGCGCATAAAGCGCGCCCAGCATAAAGCCGAGATCCGAATAGCCGAGATAGGTCTTGGACGCTGCGGCGGGCCCGAGTCGATCGATCACGCTCGCCAAAATCCGGTTGGATCCATAACCGCCGCGCGCAAACCAGATCGCGTTGATCGCAGGATCATTCGCCACCTCCAGAAACGCCGCCGCGCGCGCCGCATCGGGGCCGGCGAAATGCCCGTCGCTCAGGAAGCATTGCGGGTGAACGACGAGTTCGGCCTGCGGATAGACCGCCGCACAGCGCGCCACCGCCAGATCGGCAGTCGGCTGGTCGATCCCCTTGGCGGGCGCCACCACTCCGATCCGCATGTGCGCTCCCTTGCCTCGCATTCTGAATCCCGCGATAGCGCGGGCGCATGCAGCACGGCAAATCCTACTTCTTCATCGGCATCGGCGGATCGGGCATGATGCCGCTCGCGATGATCCTTGCCGGCCAAGGCGCGCATGTCGCGGGATCGGACCGCAGCCTCGATCAGGCGCGGCTGCCCGCCAAGTTCGAGGCACTGCGCGGGATGGGGATCGATCTGTTCGCGCAGGACGGCAGCGGCATCACGAGCGCCGACCAGATCGTGATCGCTTCTGCCGCCATCGAGGCGAGCGTGCCCGATATCGTCGCTGCCGATGCGATCGGTGCCCAGCGGATGACCCGCGCCGAATTGCTGAGCGACCTGTTCAACGCCAGCCCGCTTTCAATCGGTGTCGCGGGCACCAGCGGCAAATCGACCGTAACGGGGATGATCGGCTGGATCCTCCACACGCTCGACCGCGAACCGACGGTGATGAACGGCGCGGTGATGAAAAATTTCGCGCGGCCCGAAGCGCCCTTTGCCAGCGCGCTTGTCGGAGAGGGCGACATCTTCGTCAGCGAAGTCGATGAAAGCGACGGATCGATCGCGCTGTATCGGCCGACGATCGCGGTGCTCAACAATGTCAGCCTCGATCACAAGTCGCTTGAGGAATTGCGCGCGCTGTTCGCCGATTTTGCCGGGCATGCGCGCACGACGATCGTCAACATCGGCGATCCGGAAGCGGCAATGCTCGCCGGGGCGCTTGGCAGTGAGGTGGTAACTGTCGCGGTCGAGGGACCGGCACATCTGACGGCGGAGGCGCTGATGCCCGAGCCCTTCGCGATCGGCTTTACGCTGGTGAGCGGCGGCGTGCGCTATCCGGTGAGACTCGCGGTGCCCGGTCGGCATAACGTCGCCAACGCGCTCGCAGCGATCGGTGCGGCGGTGGCGGCGGGCGTCGCCGTGGCGGATGCCGCCCGCGCGATCCGAGGGTTCACCGGGCTGCGGCGCCGCTTCGATCATGTCGGCACCGCAGGCGGCATCGCGGTGATCGACGATTTCGGGCACAACCCGGACAAGATCGCCGCCACGCTCGATACGCTCCACGCCTTTCCCGGGCGATTGCTCGTCCTGTTCCAGCCGCACGGCTATGGACCGCTGAAAGTGATGCGGCGCGATCTTGTTGACAGCATCGCCGCACGGATGGGCGCGGATGACGTCATCATCCTGCCCGATCCGGTCTATCAGGGCGGCACCACCAGTCGCGAAGTGACGAGCGCCGATATCGTCGCCGATCTGGTGGCGAAGGGCGTCCGTGCCGAACATATCGCCGACCGCGCAGCGGCAGCCGACCGGCTGGTTTTTGCGGCGCGCAGCGGCGACCGTATCGTTGTGATGGGCGCGCGCGACGACACGTTGAGCCTGCTCGCCGCCGAGATGCTCGAAAAGATCGCGACGCGGGGTGACCAGCCTTCCCTCGTTTGATATACAATCTCACCATCACGATGAGGTCAGCCATGTTCCGCCGCCTGTTTATCGACCATCCCGAATCGGTCGGCGAAAGCTATGCTGAGCATTTCCGGGTCGCGAGCGGCTTTGGCATGGCGATGCTGGTCGGTGGCGCGGGCGCGATGCTCCACGCCTTCCTGCCATTCGTGTGCCAGACGCGCGGCAGCGACACGATCAACACGCTCCACGCGCGCCTCGTCGCCAAGCGCGAGGCAAAACGCGCTGCGCAAACGCAGATGAAGAGCGTTGAATATATCATCTGATGCGCCGTCGCCGATAGGGCGAGCGCCATGACCGATGCTCCGCGCACACCGCTCGCCCATCATCTGACACCGGGCACCGGCCCGACGCTCGTTTTCCTGCCCGGCTATGCATCCGACATGCAGGGAGCCAAGGCGCTCGCGATCGAGGCATGGGCACGCGAGCATGGCCGTGCGTTCGTGCGCTTCGATTATGCCGGTTGCGGCCAGAGCCCCGGCGCGTTCGAGGATCAGACCTTGGCGGGCTGGCGCGACGATGTGCTTTGGGTGATCGATACGCTGGTCGAGGGGCCGGTGGTGCTGATCGGATCGTCAATGGGTGGCTGGCTGATGCTGCTGGCAGCGCTTGCAAGGCCGGCGCGCGTCGTCGCGCTGGTCGGCATTGCCGCTGCGCCCGATTTCACCGACTGGGGCTTTTCGACCGACGACAAGCTGAAATTGCTGAGCGAGGGCCGGCTAGAGCGCGCGTCCGCTTATTCGGACCAGCCGACGGTCTACACCCGCGCCTTTTGGAGTTCGGGCGAGGCAAACCGGCTGATGCACGGCATGATCGCGATCGACGTGCCGGTGCGGCTTGTCCACGGCCAGCGCGACGCGGATGTGCCGTGGCATAATAGCGGACGGCTGGCCGAGCTGATCCGTTCAGCCGATGTGCAGACGCTGTTGATCAAGGACGGCGATCACCGCCTGTCGCGCGATGCCGATATCTTCGCGATCATCGATTCGATCGAGGACGTTCTGAAATGCCTTTGATCCTGCCCCTGCTCGCCGCGATACTCGCTCGGGAAACGCCACCCGCGCCGACCACCCCCGTGCTCTCGCTGGAGGCGCGTTATGAAGCGTGCCTCGATCTTGCGACCAACGCGCCCGAACACGCCAAGGCCGAGGCGACCGAATGGCGGCTGCACGGCGGCGGGTTCTTCGCGCGGCAATGCCTGGGCATGGCATACAGCAACCTTCAGCAATGGGCGCCCGCCGCTGACGAATTCGCCACCGCCGCCGAGGAAGCCGAGGTCGCGCGCGATCCCCGCGCGGCGAACTATTGGGCGCAGGCAGGCAATGCGCGGCTGGCCGGCGGCGATCCGGCCAAGGCGCGTTCGGCGCTCGATGCAGCGCTTGCGGCCGGCACACTGACCGGCCTGCAACTCGGCGAGGCGCAGTTCGACCGTGCCCGCGCGCTCGTGGCGCTCGATGATCTGAAGGCGGCGCGGGTGGACATCGACCGCGCGCTGGAAAACGCGCGCGCCGATCCGCTGATCTGGCTCGCCTCGGCAACGCTTGCGCGGCGGATGAACGATCTTCGCCGCGCCAAGGCCGATATCGTCGAAGCCTATGACCGGTCCCGCGACGATGCCGCGATCCATCTCGAAATCGGCAATATTGCCGCGAGCGCGGGGGATGCGAACGGCGCGCGCGGCGCCTGGCAGGATGCGATCAGGATGGCGCCCAACAGCGCAGCCGCCGAACAGGCACGCGCCGCGATCGCGGGTTCGGATGCCCCTCCCCCGTCCTGATCGGGTGGCGCAACCGTCACCCCGCGCTTATCTGTCGATTTCATATTCCCCGAGACGAAAAAGGCGCCCGCGATGAAATATCTCCACACCATGATCCGCGTCAGCGATCCCGATGCGACCGTCAAATTCTTCAATCTGCTCGGGCTTGAGGAACAGAAGCGCTTCGACAGCGAGCAGGGCCGCTTCACGCTGATCTTTCTGGCGGCCCCCGGCGATGAGGCAGCACAAGTCGAGCTGACGCATAACTGGGATCCGGAGGAATATGGCGAGGGCCGCAATTTCGGCCACCTCGCCTACCGCGTCGACAATATCTACGAGACTTGCCAGCGGCTGATGGATGCCGGGGTGACGATCAACCGCCCGCCGCGCGACGGGCACATGGCATTCGTGCGCAGCCCCGACAATATCTCGATCGAGCTGTTGCAGGATGGTCGTCTCGAGCCGGCGGAACCTTGGGCGTCGATGCCCAATACGGGCCATTGGTGATGGCCGCGCTCGAAATCGTCCGGCTCGCGGTGCTGAGCGACAATTATGTGTGGCTGGTCCATGATCCGGCATCGGGCGAGACGATGGTCGTCGATCCGGCCGTTGCCGAGCCCGTACTGGCGGCGGCCGCCGAGCGCGGCTGGACGATATCGGCGATCTGGAACACGCACTGGCACCCCGATCACACCGGCGGCAATGCGGCGATCAAGGCCGCGACCGGCGCGACGGTGATCGCGCCTGCGGGCGAAGCCGCACGCATCCCGACGGCGGACCGGCTGATAAGTGAGGGCGACACGGTGATGCTCGGCGCGCACGCCGCGACCGTGCTGGAAACCCCGGCGCATACCGCCGGGCATATCAGCTATCATTTCGCTGCCGAGGGCATCATCTTCGTTGGCGACACGCTGTTTGCGATGGGCTGTGGCCGGCTGTTCGAGGGGACGGCGGAACAGATGTTCGCCAACATGCAGCGTTTCGGCACGCTGCCCGACTCGACGATCGTCTACTGCGCGCACGAATATACCGAATCGAACGGACGTTACGCGCTGGTGGCCGAGCCCGACAATCGGGCGATTACGGAGCGGATGGCGCAGGTGCTTGATTTGCGCAGCCACGGCGAGCCGACCGTGCCGACGACGATCGGCGCCGAGCGCGCGACCAATCCATTCATGCGCGCCGCCTCTGCTGCGCAGCTTGCCGATCGTCGCGCGGCAAAGGATGCATTTCGCGGCTGAAAGGTATAGAGTGCGACGATAGGGGGCTGGTCGTTCAAGGAGTATGCCATGCGTCGATTGTTGATCGGATCGCTTGCCCTGGTGATGTGCGGTGCCGCATCGCCGCTCACCACGGTGAACAACGAAGCCGACGAGGCGCTGATCGCCAAGGAACTCGCCGGCCTGACATCGGGCGCGCCGCAAAGCTGCATCCCGCAAACCCGCGTCGAATATCGGACAAAATCGATCGGCAAGACGATCCTTTACCGGGTCAATCGCCATCTCGTTTATCGCAACGACACGCTTGGCGGCTGCGAAGATCCGCAAAATATCCGCGCGCTGGTTTCGCAGAATGTCGGCACCGGGTTGTGCAACGGCCAGATCATCCAGTCGGTCGATCTGCTTTCGGGCTTCAACCGCGGCGCCTGCGCGCTCGGCAAGTTCGTGCCCTACAAGGCGCAGTAAATGATCCGCGTCACGCTGGCGGCGGTAACCGCGCTGGCGCTTGCCGGCTGCGTGTCAGCCGACGCGCGCGACACCGTTCGCGACACGGCCAGGGTCGATCGTGAGCTTGCCGAATTGATCGGCGACCGAACGCCTGGCCCCGCGCAAAACTGCGTCGATCAGGCGCGGCTGCTCGGGCCGGAGCGCGTTGGCCCGCGCGATGTGATCTACCGCCAGTCGGGCAGGCGCGTGTGGCGCACCACGCTTCGCGAAGATTGCACCGGACTTGGCGGCGACGTGGTCCTTGTCGTCGAGAGCTATGGCACGCAGCTATGCCAGAATGATCGGTTCCGGGTCGTCAACCGCAACTCCGGGCTGTCGTTCGGCTATTGTTTTTTCGGGCCCTTCGTTCCGTATGACAAGGTGGCCAAGCGGTAGGGCTTATAGAACGAACCGGCTGAGATCGGTGTTGCGCGCGATTTCCCTGAGCTGGCTTTCGACATAGGCGGCGTCGATGACGATCACGTCGCCGGCGCGGTCCTCGGCCTCGAAGCTGATCGCCTCGAGCAGCTTTTCCATCACCGTCTGCAACCGCCGCGCGCCGATATTCTCGATCTCGGCGTTCACCTCGGCAGCGATACGCGCGACCGCACGGATGCCGTCCTCGGTAAAATCGATGGTCACGCCCTCGGTCGCGATCAGCGCCTTGTACTGCGCGGGAAGCGATGCCTTAGTGTCGGACAGGATGGCGACGAAATCGGCCTCGGTCAGCGCCTTCAGCTCGACCCGGATCGGCAGGCGGCCCTGCAGCTCGGGCAGCAGATCGCTCGGTTTGGCGACATGGAAGGCGCCCGAGGCGATGAACAGGATATGGTCGGTCTTCATCGGCCCGTATTTGGTGGCCACGGTGGTGCCCTCGATCAGCGGCAGCAGATCGCGCTGAACGCCTTCGCGGCTGATCGACCCGCCGCCGCGATGTTCGGACATCGCGATCTTGTCGATCTCGTCGAGGAAAACGATGCCGTTCGCCTCGGCATCGACGAGTGCTGCGCGGCTGACCTCGTCCTGATCGAGCCGCTTGTCGGCCTCTTCCTCAACGAGCTTGTCCCAGGCGGCGGGCACCGTCAGCTTGCGGCGCTTGAGCGGCGGCTGACCGAACGCCTTGCCCATCATGTCGCCAAGATTGATCATGCCGAGCTGCGCGCCGCCGGGCATTTCAAAGGGCATTTGCGGGGTCTGCTCGAGTTCCAGCTCGATCTCGGTTTCGGCCAGATGACCTTCGCGAAAACGCTGGCGAAAAGCCTCGCGCGTCGCCTCGCTCGCGCCCTTGCCGGTCAGCGCATCGAGCAGCCGCGCCATCGCTGCTTCCTCGGCCTTGTCCTTGACGGCGACCCTGCGGCGCTCCTTTTCCAGCCGCACCGCCTCCTCGACCAGATCGCGCGCGATCTGTTCGACATCGCGGCCGACATAGCCGACCTCGGTGAATTTGGTCGCCTCCACCTTGACGAACGGCGCGTCGGCGAGCCTGGCGAGCCGCCGCGAAATCTCGGTCTTGCCGCAGCCCGTCGGGCCGATCATCAAGATGTTCTTGGGCGTCACCTCATCGCGCAAATCGGCGCCGAGCCGCTGCCGGCGCCAGCGATTGCGGAGCGCGACCGCGACGGCCTTTTTCGCATCGGTCTGGCCGATGATATGCGCATCGAGTGCGGCGACAATGGCTTTGGGAGTAAGGGCGTCGTTCATTTTTCAATCTTCTTCCCCCTCCCGCTTGCGGGAGGGGTTGGGGGTGGGAATGATCTGGCATCAATCGGTTTGCTGGAGGCACTGCCCACCCCCTGGACTTGTACCGGTTTCGTGCCGGTCAGCTATCTCACTATGCCACCTTGGCTTCGAACGCGAGCGGGCTGATGCCGCCCAGATATGAATGGCGCCTGCGGGTGTTGTA
>JBBRMV010000024.1:0-46187 GCA_038230675.1 Sphingomonadales bacterium
AATCTTGCGATCAGCCTGCATCAGATCATCGCAGGTAAGCTCGATGCCCGGCTACCGACATCTAAACGTCGCGACGAACTTGACGATCTGACGCGCGAAGTGAACCTCACGCTCGACGAGCTCGAGCGGTTGATGATCGAAATCAAATCGGTCGGCGACAATATCGCCCATGATCTGCGGACGCCGCTGACGCGGCTGCTGGCGAACCTCCAGCGCGCCAATAGCGACAATGCCGCACCGGGGGCGATGGCGGGCACGATCCGTAATGCCGTTAGCGAAGTTCAGGATATGATCGTGGTGTTCAATGCCCTGCTGCGGATTTCGGAAATCGACGAAGGCGCGCGGCGAATGGGATTTCGATCTATCGATCTTGCCAAGGTCGTCGATGACGTGACCGATTTTCATGAGGTTGCAGCGATCGAACGAGGAATCACAATTGCCCGGTCGTTGCCCGAGCATTTGCCGTTTGAGGGCGATGCCGATCTGCTTTTCGAGGCCGTCGGCAATCTGCTCGACAATGCCATAAAATTCACGCCTGACGGGGGTCGGATCGACATCCGACTGGCGGACGGGCCACAGTTGAGCGTGTCCGATACCGGGCCGGGGATACCACTCGACGAACAATCGCGAATCATGGGTCGTTTTCACCGGGTCGAGGCCAGCCGGCAGCTGCCCGGCAATGGCCTGGGCCTAGCGCTGGTGACAGCGATTGCCCGGTTGCATCGCCTCGACTTCCGTATCGCGGATGGCCCCGGCTGTACCGCCGTCCTTTCCGCCAACTGACGCGGAACAGATTAACTCGAATTTATCCGCTCGACGCTGCGGTGCCATAATGCCGTAACCAATGAGTCACGCCGCCTGCCTAGGCAGAATGGATCAATGCGGGCGCACTTCGGACTGTCGCGACGGGCGCAAGTGCACCTCGTCGATGCGCGATTGAGTCGCTTTCCACGTTGAATGACTTTTGTCGCAAGGGGGGTCTGATATGCGATTCAATTTCCGTATTCATTTGATTGTAGGCGTTGCAGCTTGCGCCGTTGCGACACCTGCTTTTGCCGCCGCTGCGAGCAAGCCAGCCCCTCTGGCTGATCAGCCGTCGAGCGAAGCGGGTCGCGCAACCTCTGCCAATGACAAACAGTCACCGACAGCAGCCAAGCCTGGCATTGCTGAGGGCTCAGACATCGTCGTGACGGCGACGCTGGCCAACGAAGCTGCGCCAGTCACGGCTTCGCTGAAGACGACACAGCCGCAATCGATCATTTCGCGGTCTTTCATCGAAGAATCGCTTCCCGCTTTGGCTGATTTCAATCAGATCGCACTTATTTCGCCGAGCTTCACCAACAGTGGGGGCACCAACGGCGTCGGCCTTTCCGAGAGCAAGGGACAGCTGCGCGGGTTCCAGGATGCCGAATATAACATCACCTATGATGGCGTTCCGTTCGGCGACACCAATGATCCGTCGCACCATTCGAACACGTTCTTCCCGTCCAACACGATCGAAACCGAAGTTGTTAACCGCGGCCCCGGCAATGCATCGAACCTTGGCCAAGCGACGTTCGGCGGCAGTGTCGATCTGTTTTCGCGTGCGACGCGTCAACAGCGCGGCATTGAAGGTCTTGCCACTTATGGCAGCTTCAACACCTATCTGGTGCGCGCGCTTGGGCAGTCTGGCGCAATCGATGCGCTCGGTGGCACCGAAATCGTGCTGAGTGCTCAGCATATCAACACCGATGGCGCGCGTTCGCTCAGTCCTTATACGGCAAGCAACGTGTTCGGGAAGATTTTCATTCCGATCAGCAACGACGTTAAGCTGTCGATTCTCGGGACGTATAGCTACAATCGCTTCCGCCAACCAGACAATGACGGTATTACGATTGCTCAATTCACGACATTCGGCAAGACATTCAGCTTGAATAACGACCCTAACTCACAAGCTTATACGTTCTATAACCCCGAGAGCAAGAAAACAGACTTTGAAATCGTCAAGCTCGAAGCCAATATTGCTCCAAAATCGGTATTCGAAAATCGTGGATACACTTATGCTTACGAAAACGAGACTCTGAGCGGGGCCACGCCCACATTGGCGGGCCTGCCAACCGAGCAGGCAGCGAACACGGTGCGCCTGACGCCGGCTGGCGGCCTCGTCTTTGGGGTTCCCGGCTACACCAAAACGAATCTTTACCGGGTGTGGGGTGATATCGCCAAGGTGAAGGTCGATTTCGGCTTTGGTGCACTTACTGCCGGAATCTGGTTCGAATTCGCCAACACCTATCGCCAGCAACGTGACGTCAACCTCGTCACTCTCGCGCCCAACTTTATTGGTTCTATTTCCACAAACGTGAACGGGGCCAATCAGTCGCAAACACCGCGCAACATCCGTTTTGATCAAAAGTCACGTACCAACCAAGCTGAGGAATTCGTCGAGCTAGAATTACGTCCGTTGCCAGGGTTGACGATCACGCCTGGCTTCAAACACCTCGATTTCACACGAAAAATTGATGCGCTTTTCAATCAGACTTCGCGTATTGCGACTAACTCTAGTCGTAGTTACACGGCTGATCTGCCGTTTGCGACCGTGAACTATTCGCTAACTCGCAATTTATCAGCTTATTTTCAATATGCGCAAGGATTTTTAGCGCCCCCACTCAGTCAACTATATATTGTAAACCCCGCTTTTTCGAGCGCCGAGCCGCAGCGATCGACTAATTATCAAGTTGGTGTCGTTTACCACGGCTCTCATGTTTCGGCCGATTTCGATCTGTATCAGATCGATTTCAATAACCGTTTTACGTCGGTTTTCGATGCTACGCTGGGAACGACCGTGTTTTTCAATCAGGGTGGAGCGCAATATAAAGGCATCGAAGGTGAAGTAACCTACGCCTTTGACAATGGTCTGGCCGTGTTCATCAATGGCTCGCTCAATTCTGCCCGTACGGCAAATAGTACGGCTGCCGCTCCTGTGATAGAAACCTATATTGCACGCGCGCCGAAGACTACTGCCGCTACCGGCATTTTGTACAAGCACGGGCCGATCCGATTTTCTTTGATCGATAAATATACTGGTGTCCAATATGCCGATAGTGGCAATACTTTACGTCTTGGTGGTTATAATACTGCAATCATCGCGGCGAGCTATGACATCGGTCCTTTCCGACTCGGTATTGACGCGACCAACATTACCGATTCGCAGAAGGTGACCCAAATCTCGGGGACTGCGGTTGCGACGCGGCAGTATTTTTTCCAAGCACCTCAGCAGATCACTGGGACGATAGGCGTGCGCTTTTGATCAACGCCCTGGTGTTCATTGATCGGCACGAAGAACCTGCTCGAACCAATTGCACACACCAAAGCGCACAAGAGGATGAGGAATGATCCGACCCGCTGTTGCGCTGATCGCGGTCGTTAACCTTTACGCCCTAGCCTATGCCCAGCCCACCCGATTGGTCGTGCTGGGCGCAAACGGCGAGGCCGTGGCTCGAGTCATCACCCAGGCTGCGCGATGCCCCGCCATCACGGTCGACGGGCATCGGCATCGCATGACAATGCGGGCCGGCGCAGCGACGATGCCGCTTCGCGTGACACGCTCCGATGCATCGGATTCGAAGCCGGCGGTATTTCCGGTTTCGACCTGCGATGCGGTGGTGCCACACTCAGCGCGGCACGCTTCCGTGGGCGGCGTCGCATTGCCGCTTCCCAAGCGATCGATCAACCGGCTCGTCGTGATCGGTGATACGGGCTGCCGGCTGAAAAAATCGGACAATGCCTGGCAAGCCTGCAACGATCCTGCTGCCTATCCCTTTGCAAGGATTGCGCGGGCGGCGGCGGCGTGGCGACCCGATCTCGTCGTTCATGTCGGCGATTATCACTATCGCGAAAATGCTTGCCCGGCCGATCAACGCCAATGTGCGGGAAGCCCTTGGGGGTATGGATGGGACGCGTGGATAGCCGATTTCTTTGCGCCGGCGCGATCGTTGCTTGCGGTCGCGCCCATCGTGGTGACGCGCGGCAATCATGAAAATTGCCTGCGCGCCGGGCAGGGCTGGTGGCGGCTGCTCGACCCTCGCCCTTTGACAGCGCATCGCGACTGCAATGACGCAGCCGACGATGCCACAGGCGATTTCTCGGCCCCTTACGCGATTCCGCTCGGGCGGCAGGGCCAGCTGATCGTGCTCGATCTGGCGATCGCAGGCAACAAGGCGCTCACCGATGCCGATCCCGAATTTGAGCGCTTTCGGAACGTCTATCGGGACTATACGCGGTTAAGCCGCCACGCGCGTTACACGATTGCGGCCAATCACCAGCCGCTCCTTGCTTTCAGCGGCGAGCACAAGGACCGTGCCGGGCCGATCGTGCTTCGCCCTGGGAACCAGGCGATCCAGTCAGCGTTCGCCTCGATCGACTCGAAGCTGGCACCCGCAAACGTTCAGTTCCTTCTTTCCGGCCACACCCATCTCTGGCAGCAGCTGAGCTTTGGCGGCGCATTTCCGAGCCAGTTCGTTACCGGCTTTTCGGGAACGCAAGAAGATGTTGTGCCGTTGCCAGCGGCTATCCCTGCTGCTGTGACGCCCGCTCCCGGCGCCGCCGTTACAGATTTCAGCGCATGGGTGGATGGCTTTGGTTGGATGAGCATGGAACGGACCGGGCCTGGGCGCTGGAACGTTACGGTGTGGAATGTCGCTGGGCGCGCGGTGAACCACTGTCGAGTGCGAGGTCGACGTTCACATTGCGACAGTGCGCAAGTTATCGACCGCTAGCTACCGACCACATGACCCTGAACGAATGGGTGGTTAAATCGATTTGGCGCTCCAAAGCGGCCGTTCCGCAATCCACCACAGCTGACGTTTGCGCGTCAGCCCAACGATCGGCAGCTTTCGGAATCTCGGAACGCGGCACCGAACGTCTGAAATTATGGCGCCTTGCTAACTGCCCGCTTCGAGGTGCCCTACTGGCAGGTTCTGTCAGAACCGGACGTTCATGGCAGTGGGCGTAAACGACCGACGTTGGTCGATTCCGGTCAGTTTGGCGTAGCCTAATTGAACGGCAGCTATGCCATTTTCCTCCGCAGAAGCTGACCGACTGCTTCCCACCCAATTGCAGACGCTACGGATAATAACCGATATCGGATGTTACGCCCAGTGCCCTCAGCTCCTGAACCGGCTCACCGCCCGCTTCCACTCGTGCTGCGGCGGCATAACCAGGCATACCATGCCGTCACCTTCAGGAACCAACTTCAGCACGAGGGGCCTGATGCGCTGGCCGATCCGCTCGCCACACTTCCGGCACCAGAAACGCTCCCGAGCGGCCACCAGGCCGTCATCCCAGCCACGCCTATGGAAACGCCACCACAGGGCATGGGGGTGAAACACGGCGCTGTGCTCACACCGACCGCAGATCGGCTTCACCGCCCGGTGCCATGCAGCAGCCTCGAAGATCGTGGTGGCGACCCTGCCTCCGTCGCTGTCGAAGCGGGCCACGGTGGCCTCACAGGGCGAGCGGTAACTGATCGGGGTCGAAGGGCACTGGCGGGTTCTCCAGCCTCTCCACAACGGTGACCGCCAGGATCGTCAGGGCCTGGTCGCGGAGCTTCTCGTCTCCGAAGGTCAGCCCGAGGCGCACCCAGCCCGGTGCGGTCGCGATGGCTTCCTTGGCGGTGTACACGAGGTTCGGATTGGGGGCTGAATGAGGCATGGTTGTTGTGTAGAACAGATACAGAACATTGCCAATGGGAATTGTGATCGATGGGGTGGTAAATGCGGGCCTAGAGGGGTCCAGTGAGCGCTTTCAAGTGAGCCTGACTCCACCAAGCCCGTCATGCCAAAGCGGGCCTGTATGGGCCTCCCTGAGCCCCCTGGAGGTGGAGCAGGCCATCAGCCAACCAACGGGGTACGAGCGGTCCTTTTGCCCCGTTGACAGAATGTGGGCACGACTGATTTTAGGTACCATAAGCCGCCTGATGAGGGACCCAGCGTTGACCGACCAATCCGAGTTCCAGTTCGGCGGTTTCGCTGCCTGCCCTGTGCCACGGGTGAGAGCCTGGGTGTTGAGACGCCTGCGGTGAAACTGGTGATGCCCCCCAATCAAGATAATCTCAGCAGGCCTAAATGACGGCCTCAGGGCTCCACACCGGATCATTGGCGCATGTCACAGCCAGCAGCACTGCCGCCTCCGGGTCTCTCAGCAGGGGCTCTCCCACGAGCTTCCTCAGCGCCCCCAGTTGCCCATAGACGACCCAGCCCTCGCGCACTGCCGGGCCCTGCACGGCCTCCCACGCGGCCACCTTGGCGATCAACGCGTCAACCTGCCGGGGAAATTCATCAGCGTAGTCGCTGCCAGCCAACCGACAGGCACGCATCGCTAGTCCCTTAAGGCGACCGGTGGGGACTGGAGGGGTCGGCTTGGCGGCTGCAGGGCCTGCAGAAGGGCCCCGCTGAGCGCTGCTGGGGCCGGGCTGTTCCCCGATGCTCTCCTTCTTCGGCGCACTGGTCCAGAGCCACCTGTAAGCTAGGGTTAGGCCTGCGACCGCGATGACAGCGCCGATGTCCACTGAGGTTCTCCTGTGTGACTGATGGACGTCATAGGCCCCCAGCAGGCAGGGTCGACATAGGTCCTTTTCGCGATACTAAAGGCCCAGCTGGCCAACCGGTCAACTCCAATATGGCTCATCGGAGCCTTGACGTCGGCGAAAAAGAGGTACAAATTCGGGGTCATAGACTGATGACGGATTGGCGTAAAAGCCACGGTTTTCAAGGATTTCTGCGGCGCAAGGTAAAACTCCCGCCGTCCGCACCATGGCGCGATCTGCGCCGGGGTGGCATTATCGCCGCATGGCCCACACACCCCGATACGTCGTTGCCATCAGCCGATGATGCGGCAAATCATCTTGCTGGCCCTCATCGCCATCGCCGCTCCTGCCTGCAATCGGCGCGGCGACAGCGGCCCGGTGATCGTCAGCGCCATCGGCCCGCGAGCGACGCTCGCCGATTCGTCGCGCAAGCCTCTCGACACGCCATCGCGACTGCTGGTCGACGCGGTCGCCCAGGGTCTGGTCCGCTTCGACGCCGCAGGGCAGATCACGCCGGGCCTCGCCGAACGCTGGACCGTCATCGACAGCGGCATGAGCTATATCTTCCGCCTTCGCGACGCCGAGTGGGATGACGGCGGGCGGGTAACCGCCAGCGATGTCGTGACGATTTTGAAGCGCCAGATCGCGCCCGGATCGCATTCCGCAATCGCGCCGTTCCTGTCGGCGATAGAGGAAGTCGTCGAGATGACGCCCGAGGTCATCGAAATTCGACTGAAGCGACCCCGGCCCGATTTGTTGAAACTGTTCGCCCAGCCCGAAATGGCGATGTTTCGATTGCGCCCCCCCGGCGGCACCGGCCCCTTCCGGATCGGCCGCAGAACCGGCGCCGGCGTGTTGCTGCGTCCCTCGTTCGATCCGGTCCGAGCCGCCTCCGAAGACATTGAGGAGCCCGGACCCGAGCAATCGGTGGAATTGATCGGCGAGCGGGCGTCGCGCGCGATCGTGCGGTTTCAGCAACGCCAATCGGACATGGTGACGGGGGGCAGCTTCGTCGATTGGCCGCTAGTCGCATCTGCGGACATCGCCCCGGCCAATCTGCGGCTCGACCCTGCAGCCGGGCTGTTCGGGATCGCGATCGTCGATCGGGAGGGATTTCTGGGCGATCAGCAGAACCGGATGGCGGTCGCGCAGGCCATCGATCGGTCCGCGCTGGTCGCCGCCTTTGCCCCCGGTTGGCAGCCGGCGCAGCAGATATTGCCCGAGCAGCTCGATTCGGCCGCACCACCGGCGATTCCGGCATGGGGCGCATTAACGCCCGCCGATCAGCGGACCGGCGCGCGCGACCGGGTGGCCCAGTGGCGTAAGGATCACGCCGAACGCCTCGAACTGCGCATTGCCCTGCCCCGTGGCCCTGGTGCGACGATCGTGTTCGGCTTTATCGGCGCGGCGCTGCGATCGATCGGCATCGAGCCACGGCGCGTCGCCATGGATGCCGATGCCGACCTTCGCCTCATCGACGCAGTCGCGCCTTATGACAGCGCGCGCTGGTATCTCGCCACCGCCTGCCAATTGTGCAGCGACGCCGTGCGGGACAAAATCGATGCAGCGCGCGAGGCCCCCGATCTCGCCAGCCGGGCAATGCGGATTGCCGAGGCGGATGCCGCGCTGAACGACGATGCCGCCTTCATCATGATCGCGCGGCCATTGCGCTGGTCGATCGTCGCGGTCAGATTGGGGCAGTGGCAGGGGAACAGCCGTGCATGGCATCCGTTGAATGCACTGCGCAACAACCCCAGATAGGCACTCATGGCAAACCGCACCTCCCGCATCGATTCGGCGTCGATCGACAAAATATTGTCAATGGCCCCGCTCGGCCGCGATCCGGCATCGGTCCGCAAGCGTGTGGAGGCGATGGAGCGATTGCTCGAGGGGCTGTTCGTCATTCCCGTCATCAATCGCAAGGTCGGGCTCGACGTGATCCTCGATTTCGTGCCCTTTGCCGGCGACGCCATCGCGGCGGGCATGGGCGGCTGGCTGATCTGGGAAGCGCGCAACGTCGGCATGTCGAAAACGCAAATGGCGCGCATGGCCGGCAATGTTGGCATCGATTTCCTGCTCGGGCTGATCCCCTGGGTGGGGGCGATCCCCGATTTCTTCTTCCGCTCGAACACCCGCAACGTGAAGATGATCAAGCGCCATCTCGACAAACATCATCCGTCAACGGCGGTGATCGCGAACTAGGCCGGAATCATCTGGCTGGCCTTTTGTTCACCCGCCAATGAGGGGGAACGATTACGGCTGTGGGTATCCCGGGTTTAACGCTTCCCGCGCCAGATCTTGATCGGCGTATCGGCGGCGAGACCACCCTGATGCGCGGGGCAGCGCGCGAAGCGGCGTTGCTTGTCGAGGCATAGCCAGATTTCATCGAGCCAGCCCGATTTATCGGCGGTGATCCGCATCATGTCGGCATCAAGCCCCCGATTGACCGCCGCGATGGCTAGCGCCAGTTGCCCGGCGGTGAGCGATCCCCGCGACAGCGCGGTCATATCGGGATAGTGCAAACCAGCGTAAAGCCGCGTCGATTCCGCAAAATAATCGGCGGGTCGGCCGCTCATGCAGGTGCCGTGCTTGGCCCATTCATGCTGGAGAAGCTGCGGCGACGGTGTCGCGCATAACGCACCGCGGATCACAGACGGCGGGATGAGCGTGGTTGTCCGGCAATATTGTGGCCACAGCGCACCCTCCCCGTCGGGCCACAGCCCGTGGAGGGTGAAGCCGAACCGGTTGCCACTGCCGCATTCGATGCGCGCCGCCTTGTCGTTGGCATTGTAGCGGCAATATTGCGGCGCCCAAGTGATCGCGAGTGTGTAGCCGCCGATCGGCAGCACGCGGCTGGGCTGCTCGTTACTTGGCAGGTCGGCATGCGGCCGGGGGATGTTGGCCGGAATAGCGCAACGATAGGCCTGTGCGCGCGCGACGGCTGGCATGCCAAGCGCGAGCGCCGCAGCGGTCGCATAACGGATGATCGACACCGAACGCTGCATCATCACTCTCCTCAAACCGAAGCGAAATCGAGCCCGATGTCTGCCGCAGGGGCCGATTGGGTAAGCCGCCCGACGCTGATATAGGTGACGCCGCTTTCGGCGATCGCCCGGATCGTATCGAGCCGTACCCCGCCCGAGGCCTCGGTCGGCACACGCCCGCCGACCAAAGTCACCGCGCCGCGCAGGATTGGCGGCGGCATGTTATCGAGCAACAGATGCGTTGCGCCTGCCGCCAATGCGGGCTCGATCTGATCAACGCGGTCTACTTCCACGATGATCCGTTCGATCCCGGCTTCGCGCGCGCGGCGGACCGCTGCCTCGACCGATCCGGCGACCGCGACGTGATTGTCCTTGATCATCGCCGCGTCCCAAAGGCCCATCCGGTGATTGGTCGCGCCGCCCATCCGGGTCGCGTATTTTTCGATGCTGCGCAGACCGGGAATGGTCTTGCGCGTATCGAGCAGGGTCGCGCCGGTGCCCCTGATCTTGTCGACATACGCGCGCGTCATGGTGGCGATGCCGGACAGATGCTGGACTGTGTTGAGCGCCGAGCGTTCGGCGGTCAACATCGCGCGCGCGCGGCCCTCGATGCGCATCAGATCGGCACCCGCCGTGACCCGATCGCCATCCTCCACCAGGGTATCGATCCGCACATCGGGGTCGAGCGCGTGAAAAAATGCGGCCGCGATACCCAGACCCGCAACGATGATCGCGTCGCGGCTGTCCATCACGCCGGTGAACCGCGCTTCGGCAGGCACCACCGCCTGCGAGGTGATGTCGCCCGCCTCCCCCAAGTCCTCGGCAAGCGTCGAGCGCACAAAGGCGTCCAGATCAAAACCGGGCAGGCTGAAGGTCATCGGCGGTTCCTCGCAGGCACTGGCGCGTCGGCATTGATCATAAGCGAAGGCGCTACGCTCACCAGCCCTGCGTCGCCGTGCCCGCCACTACATAAAGCGTCACCATCAAGCCAGCGAGGATGCCCCCGGGTCGGTAACTTCCAGTCCGCCGCCAGGTGAAGATGGCGATGGCGGCCACAGCCACCAGCACCACTGGGAATTGCAGCGCAATGACCGTGCTGAGCGGATCGAGCGCGGTCGGCAACTTGCCGGTTGCGAAAAATACGCCGTAGTCGAGCGCGAGCATCACGACAAAACCCATCGCCAATGCGAGTTTTGCCCAGCCGTAATGCATCAGCCAGCCATCGCCGCGCACCGTCAACCGATCGACCAGCGTTTTCACGGTGGCCAGAAAGCCGATGCTCAGCGGCACGACATAAATCAGCGCGATCAGCAATTGCTGCGCGCTCGGCAATTTCACCCCAACAATCCACAATCTGAAATCGGTGTGGAACAGCCGGTCGACCAGCAGCAGCACGGCGTAGCCCGCCAGCGTGCTGAGCCCGGCGATGGCGATCGACAATGCCCAGGGCGATTGCCGCCGACGCTGCGCACCACGACCGATCAGCCAACTGATGCCTGCGCCGATCAGCGCCCAGAGCGTGATCTGAGTCGTCACCGTCTGCGGCAGGACGGGATTGGGCTGAACGAGGAGAAACACCGCAATGAAGACGGGGAAAAAGGTAAGCATGGGCACGAAGCTCGTCAGCAAGAAGGCGCGCCACCAGCCTGCGTCGCGCGACACGCTGCCGGCTTCCGCCACGCCGCGAAGCCCGGCAAAGGCGGGCACGCCGAGCAACAGGTCGAACGCGCCGAGCACCACCATCACGAACCCGATCAGCCCGAGCCCGGTGCCGAACTCCTTCCAGTACCAGACCTGATCGGTCGAAGGGATTGGCCGCGCGCCTTTCAGTGTCACCGAAAACCAGTCGATTGCCCGCGCGATGGCCTCTGGTGAAATATGGTCGCCGGGATGCGTAACGGCGGGCTGCGCGAGCACGCGCGCGGTGCCATCCGCAATCGATCCGTAAAGCTTGCGCTGGCCGATCGGTTCGTCCGTGCCGAACACCGCCTGGAGCTTCTTCGATGTCGGCAGATCGATCGCGCGATCCACACCCCACATCAGCTTCGAGAATTCATCATAGCGGCTGAAGACCAGCGCCAGATTGCGCGGCCATGTCGTGCTGCCCTCCTTGGCATAGGGGGCGCCGGTCGATGACCCCTCGAGCACGATCGAGCGGTACGCATCGGGCATCGCGGCTGCAGCGGCAAGCACCGTCCAGCCGCCCATGCTGTGCCCCTCGAGACCGATATTGGCGGTATCAACCATCGGCAGCGCGCGCAGATACGCCAGGCCGTCCGGCCCGCCAAAGCCGTTCGCATAGGCCGGACCCGCGCTGTATCCATGTCCGGTCTGGTCAATCGCCAGCACCACATACCCGCGGCGGGCAAATTCGATCGCAAACCCGTCCTGCGTCTCGCGCGAATTGATATATCCGTGGACGGCGAGGATACCGGGTGCCCTGCTCGCTTCGGTCGCGGTGGCTGGCACGTAAAGCAGTGCACTCATCGTCTTGCCGCCGGTGCCGGGAAAGCGGATGTCGCGCACGCTGACGCCGCCGGACGTCTGAATCCTGCTCGCCAGCGCTGCGCCGCCGATCGCCAGCACCAGCCCCAGGATGAGCAACCACCAGCCGTTGCGCGCGCCCTGCCCCATCATGATCCTCTCGATTGACGATCGCCCCCAAACGCGCGACGCCGCTTATCCCGTCACGTTGGAGAGCCGATCATGGCCAAGGTCAAGATATTCGCGTTCGATGTGTTCGGCACCGTCGTCGATTGGCGCACCAGCATCGCGCGGGAGGCGGCGGCAGTGTTCGCCGCGATCGGCCGCACCGACATCGATCCACACGCCTTCGCGGATGATTGGCGCCGGCTTTATCAGCCATCGATGGAGGAAGTGCGATCGGGCAGGCGCGCCTTCACCCGCCTCGATATCCTTAACCGGGAAACGCTGTTGATTTTGCTCGAGCGGCATCAGGTGACTCTCGGGGCGGCGGCAATCGACGAGTTCGCCTTTGCCTGGCGACGGCTCGATCCGTGGCCCGATGCGGTCGAGGGGCTCACCCGGCTGAAGGCACGCTACCCGATCGTCACGCTGTCGAACGGCAATGTCGCGCTGATGCTCGAAATGGCGCGGCGCGGCGGCCTGCCCTGGGATGCGATCCTTGGCGCGGAGGTGGTGCAGGCGTTCAAGCCGATGCCCGAGGCGTATCTGCGCACCGCCGACCTTCTCGGCATCGCACCCGACGAACTATGCCTCGTCGCCGCGCACCACAGCGACCTCGCAGCGGCACGCGCCTGCGGGCTGAAGACCGCCTATGTCGACCGCCCGATGGAATATGGCGGGCGGACGGCGCCCGATGCGCATATGGCGCAGGATTGGGAATGGTCCGTGACCAGCCTCACCGAACTCGCCGATAGGATCACGAGCTGAGCGATCGGCGGTCGTTCATGCCGTTCAGACCAGCCGCCCACGCTTTGCCGCCGACTGACTGATCGCAAGAAGCGCGACGGCGATTGCGACCACGATCGACAGCACGACGACGTGGCCCATGCCGAGCGCGGTAAAAATGCCGGTCGTAATGTCCCCAACATAAAGGATGACATAACCGATCAGCGATGCCGTAAAGACCGAAACTGCGGCCTTGCGGCGCAATACCAGCAACGCAGAGCCGATCAGCCCGCCAAACACGCCAACGGCAAAGGCGCAAAGCATCCACCACGGCTGATGCGCCACGATATCGGCCTGCGCCGCACTCAATCCTTCGCCCATCGTCGGCGTATCGCCGAGCTGGGCGAAAAACTGGAAAACGCCGAACGCGTTCCATGCCAGCCCCGCAACACCTGAAATGATGAGCCAGGTCGACGAGGCGGAATGTTGATTGGTCACGTGCATCGATTGTCCCCTTGGTTGGCATAAACATTGGCTGCTGCGGCAAAGACGCGCGACGCTGGGTCGAATCGACAATGGCAATCGATTATTTTTGCCATGCTTCGACATGCATTTGGCGCCGCGTATGCGGCCGATGCGCACCAGGAACTTCTTGCCCTGCCCCGCCCGGACGGCGCAAAGCCTGCGCCAGCCATATCGGGAGCATGGATGATGAAAGCAGCGGTTTATTACAGCAACGGCGATCCATCGGTGCTGGTCTATGAAGACGTCGCCGATCCCGTCTGCCATCCCAAGGGCGTCGTCATCCGGGTCGAGGCGATCAGCATCGAGGGCGGGGATACGCTCAACCGCTGGCGCGGGCCGCTCGTCACGACGCCGCACATCGTCGGCTATCAGGCGGCGGGCGAGATCGTCGAAGTGGGCGCGGAAGTAACGCACCTGAGCGTTGGCATGCACGTCGCAACTGTGGACGCGTTCGGTTCACATGCAGAACTGCGTCCGGTGCCCGCGCGCAATTGCTGGCCGATCCCCGCCGGGTTCGACCCTGCCAAGGCGGCGGTGGTGCCTGTGGCGTTCGGCACCGCACATGAATGCCTGTTCGGGCGCGGCCAGTTGAAATCGGGCGAGATCGCACTGATCCAGGCGGGCGCGAGCGGCGTCGGCATCGCCGCGATCCAGCTTGCCAAGCGCGCGGGCGCGACCGTGATCGCGACGGCATCGAGCGACGAACGGCTCGATCGATTGAAGGCATATGGCCTTGATCACGGCGTGAATTACAGCCGCGACGATGTGGCCACCGAAGTGAAGCGGCTGACGGGCGGCAAGGGCGCCGATGTCGTCGTCGATCCGGTCGGCGGCACGACCTTGCAAGGGTCGATCGATTCGCTGGGCTATCGCGGGCGGCTGTCGATGGTCGGCGCGGCCGGGCGCGAGCCGATGCGCGTCGATGTCGGATCGCTGATGGGCGGCAACCGGACGCTCGGCGGCGTGTTTCTCGGCGCGGAAATCATGACCGACCGCATCCACGACATGATCCAACAACTGATCGAGGATGTCGCTGCGGGCACGCTCGATGTCGTGATCGATCGCCGCTTCGCACTGTCGGAGGCTGCCGAGGCACACGCCTATATCGAGAGCCGTCAGGCGGTTGGGCGCGTGGTGATGATTCCTTAGAGCGTGATGACTTGACGTTGATCCGTTCGCCCTGAGCTTGTCGAAGGGCTGCCTTTCTCCTCCGCCGTCGAGAGAACAGGCAGGGCTTCGACAAGCTCAGCCCGAACGGGGCGTAAACTCACCAAAACCAAATCAGGCTCAAATGGGCGATGCCGACAGGTTTGCGCCACCCCTAATTCGCATATCCAGGATTATGCCGATCCAGCTTCCGCAGTAGCGCCGGCCACGCCAGCCCCTCGGCGAGCATCGCCATGCCGGGGCCGCTCGATTGCTCCTCGACCTTGTGTTCCACGCCCTGCGGTGGATTGTGGAGCCCGGCACGTCCCGCCGACAGCATCGCCACCTGCGCCTCGCACGCGCGCTCGAGGAAATACAGCCGCAGAAAACATTGCGCGACGGTTTCGCCGACCGCCAGCGTGCCGTGATTGCGCAGGATCATCGTGCTCTTGGTGCCCAGATCCTCGACCAGCCGCTCGCGCTCCTCAAGCTCGGTCGCGATGCCTTCATATTCGTGATAGGCAACGTCGTGCGCGGCAATCATCGCCGTCTGCGTGTGCGGCAGCAGCCCGTCCGCCATCGCCGATACAGCCTGTCCGTGCGGGGTGTGGAGGTGCATCACCGCCCCTGCATCCTCGCGCGCCATGTGAATCGCCGAATGGATCACGAAGCCCGCCTTGTTCACCGGCGCCGGCACGTCGTCGACCTTGTTGCCGTCGGTGTCGATTTTGACGAGCGCGGAGGCGGTCATTTCTTCGAACATGTGCGTGTAGGGGTTGATCAGGAAATGATGCTCAGGCCCCGGCACCCGCGCCGACAGATGCGTGAAGATCAAATCGTCCCAGCCGTACATCGCGACGAGCCGGTACGCGGCGGCAAGATCGACGCGCGCCTTCCACTCCTCAGGCGAGCAATTGTGGCGTGCCGTATCGGCGGGCTTGAGGGCCGTGGCCATGACGAAATCTCCCGAGTCGATTGCTGTGCTGCAGCATCATATTGCGCAGCATCGATAGCGCATAGAACGACGCTTGGGCAATGCGAGATGGCTTGACGGGGCTATTGCTGCGGTGAAGGATGCCCCCATGACAGGCTCCTCACCCACCGATCCAGCGGCGATGATGCGCGAAATGCTGGGCCAGTGGGAGGCCATGGCGAATGAATTCGGCGCCAACATGCTGAAAAGCGGCGAATTCACCAAAGTAATGCACGGCGCCAACGCGGCTTCGATGAAGTTCAAGGAAGCCCGCACCGATTTGATGGAGCGCGCGCTCGATGCCGCCAACATGCCGACCAAGAGCGAAGTCGCCGATATTTCTGCGCGACTTGCACAGATCGAGGCGTCGGTCGCGCGGATCGAAGGGATGCTCGCAGCTCAATTCGGCACGCAATCGACGGCACCTGCCCGCCCCAAGCCAAGCCGAACGCGCAAGCCCCCCGTCAAGGCGCCACCCAAGGCCGATAAGTGAGCGACGGCGCTGCGCCCGACATTATCGATCAGGCCCGCGTCGAATTCGACCGTGCGCTGAAGCGCAACATCAAGGGGCTGGGCTATTTCGTCTCGTCCGCCCCGGTGCTGGGGGCAAGCCCCAAGGATCATCTGATCAAGCGCGGCACGATGAACCTCTATCATTACCGGCCGATGTCGGACGAGGTTTACCGGGTGCCGCTGCTGCTGGTGATGGCGACGACCAACCGCGGTTACATCTTCGATATGGTGCCGCAGCAGAGCCTGGTCGAATATCTGCTGCGGGCCGGGTACGACGTGTTCATGCTCGACTGGGATGCGCCGCGCGCCGATGAGAAGCATCTGGCGATCAAGGACTATGTCCTCGATTTCATCCCCACCGCGATCGAGCGCGTACGGGAAGAAACCGGCGAGCCCGATTTCACGATGGTCGGCTATTGCTTCGGCGGGGTGCTGTCGGTGCTGTGGGCGGGCTTGCATCCCGACGCGCCGATGAAAAACCTCGTTTGCTTCACGACGCCGGTCGATTTTTCGCAGATGGAGATGTTTCAGGCGTGGTCCGACAGGCGCTTCTTCGATGTCGATCGGCTGGTCGATACCTTCGGCAATTGCCCGGGCGATTATCTCTACACCGCGTTCGACATGCTGCGCCCCGGCGCGCGGATCGCCGGCAATATCCGCCTGTTCGACAATATGTGGAATGATGAATTCGTGAAATCATTCCGGATGTTCGATCGCTGGGCAGCGGACATTTTGCCGCTCGCGGGCGAATATTTCCGCGAAACCACAAAGCAGCTGATGTGGGACAATGCGTTGATGGCCGGCACGATGACGGTCGATGGCCGCCGGGTCGATCTCGGCAGCATCACCGCGCCTTTCCTGCACGTGACAGCGCAGCACGACCATATCGTCCCGGCCGCCGCCTCCGCCCCGCTCATCGACATGATCGGCTCTGCGGACAAGGAAGCCGTCGAGCTGAAGGGCGGGCATGTCAGCCTCGTCGCCGGCGGCAACGCGATCAAGCGGTTATGGCCCAAACTCGCCGACTGGCTTTCGGAGCGATCGACATGAGCCACGCCATCCGCCGTTTCGCACTCGCCGATCAAGCCGCGATGCTCGCCTTCACCGCCACCCTGCCCGAGCATGACCTGCTGTTCCTCAGCCGCGATGTGAAGCACCCGCGCGTTGTCGAAGCATGGGCGGCTGCGATCGGTGAGGGGGTGATCGACAGTCTGGTCGCGGAGGATGGCGGCAAGATCGTTGGCACCGCGGCTCTGGTGCGTGATCCGCTGGGGTGGAGCCCGCATGTCGGCGAGGTGCGGCTGCTTGTGTCCCCCGATCGGCGCGGCGCGGGGCTGGGGCGCGATTTATTGGAAGCTATTTTCGCAATCGCGCATGCGCACGGCGCAACCAAGCTCGTCGCGCAGATGACGCCCGATCAGACAGGATCGGTCAGTTTGTTTGAATCGCTCGGTTTTCGGGGCGAAGCCATGCTTCGAGATCATGTTTGCGACCGTTCCGGGCAATTTCATGACCTTGTGATACTCAGCTTGCGGCTTGGCGCACTGGCGGCGAGTCACGAAGCGTTCGGCTGGAACGAATGAACAATGGAAGACGCGGGGCATTGATCCCCGAACTGCAGGAGACACGTTGATGGCTACCCAATTCCAGCCGAAGAGCGATATCGGCCCGCCTTCGCTTTTGCTCGCGCTGACCGAATTGCCGCGCGCGATTGCCGAACTCGGCTCGCTCGGGCCGGCGGCACCGCTGCTGGCGATGTCCCCGCGCGGCGATGGGCACCCCGTCATGGTACTGCCGGGTTTCGTCACGAGCGACATCTCGACCGCCGTCCTGCGCCGTTTCCTCACCAGGCTGGGCTATGATGCCCATGCCTGGGAGCTTGGCCGCAATCTTGGACCAAAGGCGATCGGATGGGGCGGCGAAAAACTGATCGCCCGGCTCGATCAGATCCACAAGACCACCGGCAAGCGCGTCAGCCTGATCGGCTGGAGCCTTGGCGGCGTGATGGCACGGCAATTGTCGCGCCGGCTGCCCGGCGCGGTGCGGCAGGTGATCTCGCTCGGCTCGCCGTTCGCCGGCACGCCGCGCGCAACCAATGTATGGCGCGCCTATGAAGTGCTGACCGGGCAGAAGATCGACGACGAGGAAACCCGCGATCAGCTTCGCGAAAGCGCGACGGCGCCGCCGGTGCCCTCCACTTCAATATACACGCGCGAGGATGGCGTGGTCGCCTGGCAGAATTGTGTCGAGCCAAAGGCCGCCGAGACCGACAATATCGAAGTGCATGGCAGTCATTGTGGCCTGGGGGTCAACCCGGCGGTGCTCTATGCCGTCGCCGACCGGCTCGCACAGCACGAAGGCGATTGGCACCCGTTCGAGCGCAAATCAGGGCTGCGGCCGCTGGTTTATCCCTTTGCCGGGCATGCTTGAGAGCGCTGCCTTCTCGTTCCGGCAACGGATGTCGAGCGCGACACCGGTCTCACACAAGGCTCCTTTCCACCATGCCGGGCTCGTTTCGGCATCCACCGCGCCACTGGTTCACGCTTGAGGCGAGGTGGACCCCGGCACAGGGCCGGGGTGACGGAGGGAACTGTTCGGTTCGTTCGGCTCGAGCCTATTTCTTCCCCGTCAGCGGGGCGACCGCGTTCTTGCCGAATTGCATGATCAGATCGCCAATCTCGCGGGCCTGGCCCATGCTTCGGGCACCTTGTTCGCGCAGGTAATCGCCCTGCACCTTCATCACGCCGGTCACGTCTTTGGCCTGGGCGGCGGCGCGCATCGCGGCGAAGGCCTGCCGCGCATTTTCCTCGGCCTGATCTAGCATCTTCATGCCCACGGTGGCGCCGTCTTCGGCCATGTTTGTGCCGGCAGCGCGGATCGCCTCACCGGCCTTTTTCGCAGGGTCGACGATGCGCTCGTTGAGCGTTTCCTTGACCTTGTCGGCGGTTTTCTTGGTATCGGCCATCATGCGGGCTCCTTTGCTTTGGCTGCGGGCTTGCGCACTGCAGCAGGGTTTTTGGGTTTGGCGGCTGGCGGCTTCTTTACTGCAGACTTGGGCATGACGGCAACCGGCGGGGGCGCGGCCCCGGGGTTTGCGGCTGCGTCCTTCAGCGCATCGAAAGCCGCGCGCAGCCCGGCCACATAGGCATCGGGATCGGGCATCATCACCCGGTCGCAAGTGAAGGAAATCGCGATCGTATCGGTGTAGCTGTAGATCGTGTTGATCAGCCCCATCGAATCGAACACCGGGCCAAGCCCGTACATCGCGACCATCCGCGCGCCGCAGAAAAACAGCGGCACCCGGCTGCCCGGCACGTTGGTGACGATCGTGTTGAACACCGGCGCATGCGCGTTCGCCGCCCCCACCCGCGTGTAGAGCCGCGCCGCAAGCCCCGCGAGCCCCGAGGGGATAAGCTGGCTGTAATCGGTGAGCGTACGCGCGCCGACCGCGCCCGTCATCGCCTTTGAATTGGCGGCCTCTGCATGGACGTAATGCAGCCGCTCGATGGGATCGGCGATGTGCGTGCCGAGCCCGACCACCATCGCCGAGACAAGGTTGCCAAGCGCTGCCTTCTCACCTTCCGCGCGCACCGATATCGGGGCCATCGCGGTCAGCGAATCAGCGGGAAGCTCGCCCTTCTCCTCAAGATATTGCCGCAAGCCACCGCCGACGATCGCCAGAATGACGTCGTTGACCGTCGCGCCGGGCACCGCCTCCTTGATGCTGCGGATATCCTTGAGCGGAAAGGGCGCCGCATCGAACACCCGGTGCGCCGCCACTTTGCCGTTGAAGCGCGTTTTCGGCGCGAGCTTGGTGTTGCTCATGCTGATCTCGCCCTTGCTGACGCTCATCGTCAACTTGGCCATGCCGGGCAGCGAACGGCCGATCGTCTCCGCCACGCGCAAGGGCTGGCGCAGGGAGTTGAAATAGCTGCGCATCAGCAGTTCCGCCACATTGGGCATGCTCTCCGCCGACCATTCGTCCTTCGCTTCTTTCGGCTTCATCTCGGCATCGAGATCATGCACCGCCGCCGACATCTCGACCCCCGACATGCCGTCGATCGCGGCATGGTGGACCTTGGAGACGAGCGCGAAGCAGCCGGGCGGCAGGCCCTCGACATTGTCGAGCCCCTCGACGATCGTGAATTCCCACAAGGGCTTGGCGAGGTCCATCGGCCGCGAATGGAGCCGCGCTACCTGGATGCACAATTGCCGCCAGTCGCCGGGCTTTGGCAGCGCGATGTGGCGGACGTGGAACTCGATGTCGAATTCGGGGTCCTCGATCCAATAGGGATGATCGAGATCGAACGGCACCCGCACCAGCCGCTGGCGAAAGGAGCGTGCGCCGCCGAGCCGGCTCGCGATGAAGGCGAGGATATCCTTGAACCGCACGAACCCGCCGGGAGCGGTCGAGGGATCATAGATCCCAACCGAGCCGATATGCATCGGCGTGTGCGGCGTCTCCAGATAGACGAACGACGCGTCCTGGCCCGATAGTTGCAGCATTTCCCTCTCCCGGGCGATTATTGTCGCCCCTGACGACGCTTATAGGCGCCTATTTCCCGAAACCGAATACGTCCTGATGGAAGCGGCCCTGCTCGATCAACCCCTCGAGCCAGTCGGAACCGCTCGCGTGATCGCCGTCGGTGCGTTCGGCGGCAATGCGGATCAACGCATCGCGCACCGCCGGCGCCATGAACTTGCCGTCGCCGCACAGATAGATTTGCGCACCCGCCTCGATTGCTGCCCATAACCGCTCACGTTCGCCCCAGAGCGCGTCCTGCACATATTTCCACGGATGATCGGGCACCGCGGAAAAGGCGACGAAGGGCTCGACGACACCCTTGTCGCTCCAATGCTCCATTTCGGCGCGGCAATACCAGTCATGATCAGGATGGCGACAACCAAAGAACAACAGGCTGCGCGCGACGGGCGTACCCGCCGCCTGCTGTGCCGCGCGTTCGGCGATGAAGCCGCGCAAGGGGGCAAAGCCGGTGCCCGGGCCAATCAGGATCATCGGCATGCCCGGATCTTCGGGCGGCGCAAAGGGAGGATTGGGACGGCGGACATAGCCGAACACGGCATCCCCCGGCATCACCCGCTGCATATAGCTCGACGCAAAGCCGCGATGCTCGCCAAGCCCCGACCAGGCGGGCGCCTCCATCGTGCCGACGATCAGATCGGCGACCTGCGGATCGACGAGTGGCGACGAAGCGATCGAATAGAAGCGCGGCGCGATGGCGGAGGATAATTCCACCAGACTATCGAGCAACAATTCCGCCGCCGGATGCATCTCCAGCAAATCGAGGATGCTCAGGCGTTTTGCCGCGATCTCGGCATCGAAGGCGCCCTCCAGCCGGGCAAGTTCTGCCTTGGTATTCGGACAACGGGTCTGCGCTGCAATAACGGCGAGCGCCCGTTTGGGCAGCGTGTCAGAGAGTTCAACGAATTCCGCGAGCAGATGCCGAACCGTCACCGTCTGTCCCAGCGGCAAATGGCGGAAGCGTCCGCCCTGCCCGTCGATCCGCAACTGCGCCGCGCCGTCGAGCCCGAGCCGGGCGATCGCGCGCTCCACCAGTTCGGGGCGGTTCTGCGCATAGATCGCGATGTGATCGCCGGTGTGATAGCGCTGACCCTCGGGCAGCCGCACCCGGATGAAGCGGGTGGAGGGCCGCGGCGGTTCGATGCTGAAATCCCACAGGCCATCGGCGGGCTGCACCATCTCGTCATTGGCGATGATTTCCAGCCGCTGCGCGTGTTCGGGCAGCACCTGCGCGCGGGTGGCGACGGTATCGACCGGCTGGAGCGACAGGGTGGAGCGTTGCTCGCTCGGTGCCACTTCGCTGCCCAGCGCCTTCCACAAATCGCGAACGAAGGCGGCGACGGCGCCGTCGAAATCGCCCTGCCCGTCAGCTTCCGCGCGCGGCACCAGCCGGGTCGCGCCAAGCGATGCGATGGTGTCGTCGATGCGTTTGGGGAAATGCTGATAATTAGGCCATTGGCTGTTGCCGATCCCCAGCACCGCGAACTTCGCGCCGGTCCAGTCGAGCACATCGACCTTGCCCGAATCGATCAGCCGCTCGATCTCGACCGCGCTATCGGGCGCGCGGCCGTTATAGGTTGCGGTGACGATCACGATCACCTTGTCCTCGGGCAGATGCCCCTCGACGAAGGATTCATCCATCGACCTTACCGCCGTCTCGAAACCATCCACGCTCGCGCGCTCGGCAATTTCCTCGGCGATGTCGCGCGCCGTTCCCAGGCTGGTGCCGTAGAGCACGGTGAAGCGCTGGCCGTTGCCCGATACGGCGGCGGCGGGCGCCTCCTCGGTCGGCGCCTTGGCGGGGGCGGGCACGCTCATCCGCTCGTGCGGCTGGCGCAGCCGCACCCGCATGAAGAACTGATCGGGCTTGATCGACAGCGTCTCCTTGATCCGCAACTGGTACATGTGCGGATCGCCGATCGCGAATTTCTGAAGGATCATCGCGAGCGCGAGCTTGGCCTCGACCATCGCGAATTGACGCCCGATGCATGCTCGCTCGCCATTGCCGAACGGCTTGTAGCTGTGCGGGTGATGCCTGGCCTCATTCTCGGGCAGCCAGCGATCGATATCGAATTCGTCGGGGTTGTCCCAAGCGCCGGGAAAGCGGTGGAGCCCGGGCGAAAAGACGTTGACCGGACGGTCCTTGCGCAGTGCCCATTGCCCCCCGCCGATCACCGTGTCCTCGAACGGCGCGAGCGTGAAGGCGGGCGCGGTCGGCCACAGCCGCAGCGCTTCTTTCAGGATGCGTTCGATCACCACCAACTGCGCGTTCTGCGCGTAATCGGGGCGCGTGTCGCCGGGCAGCACGCGATCGACCTCGGCATAGGCCTGAGCCAGCACATGCGGATTGCGGAGCAGATGATAGAGCGAGAAGGTGAGCATCCCCGACGTCGTCTCATGCCCGGCGATCAGAAAGGTGAGCACCTGGTAGCGGATGTTGACGTCGTCCAGCATTTCGCCCGTTTCCGGATCGGTCGCGCTGATCATAAGGTTGAGCAGGTCTTTCCCGTTATTGGGATTGGCCCGACGCTGCGCGATGATCCCGTCGACGAGCGCGTTCATCTCGGCGATGTCAGCCTCGAACTGGCGCTCCGCCTTTTTGGCGAAGCGCTGCTGCATCGGCAGCCGGGTGATCATGTTGAGCGATTCGCCAAGCGCCCGGCCAAGCGCTTCGAGAAACGGATCGAGTTCTTCCATCTGGAAACTGTTGAACCGGTGCCCGAACCCCGCCACCGCAATCGAATCGAGCGTAAAGCGGGTCATGTCATCGGCGACAAGCACGTCCTTGCCCGACAGTGCCGACCATTTCTCGACAAGCTGGTCCGCGACCTCCAGCATCATGTCGAAATAGCCCTTCATCGCACGCTGGCTGAACGCGGGCAGCAGGATGCGGTGCGCCTTGCCCCAATTCTCCTCCTCACTGAACGCGGTGAACAGCCCGTCGCCCGCGAACCGCCGGACCACCCGCAGGCCAGGCCCCGGCATCTTGCGGAACCGCGTCTCGTCGCAAAGCTCGGCGACAAGATCGGGATTGGTGACGAACAGCCCGACCCGACTGCCGAATTTCAGCTTGAAAATGCCCTCGGGGAAATCGCGCCCGGCATGCAGCAAATAGCCGATAAGGCCGTGCCGCATGATCTGGTGGAGATGCCCCACGACGGGCAAAGACGGCGGCGACGGGAAGGTGGATGCCTTGTCGAGGACGGTCGCCATATTCTGTTTCTCTCCCGCGCACACCAGACCATACCGCGTCGATTTGCGCAATTGGCGAGAATGCGCGACCACTTCCCAATCTCGTTGTGCTCCTGCGAAGGCAGGAGCCCAGACTGGGTCCCCGCCTTCGCGGGGACACAATGCTTGCTTGTTGCGAGGAACGAGCCCCGTATTGATGATTTAGCTGGATGGTGGGCGTTGATCCGGCGAAGCAGCCATCGCCAATACTCGCTCCGCTTCGACAAGGTGCAGGCGCTCGACCATTCGTCCATCGACCCGGATCGCGCCCTTCCCCGCATGCTCCGCTAGAGAAAATGCTGCACTTATGCTGCGGGCATGAGCAACCTCTTCAGCAGTCGGTGAAAACGCCGCGTTGCAAAGACCGATCTGTGCGGGATGGATCAGCGTCTTGCCGTCGAAGCCGAGAGAAGCGCCCTGTCCTGCCTCTGCCGCAAAGCGATCGAGGTCGGTAAAATCATTGCACACCCCGTCCAGCGCGATCAGCCCGCGCGACCGCGCGGCTGCCAGCACCAGTTTCAGGATCGGCAACATCGCGGCCCGAGCTAGGGTAGTCCGCATGCGCATCTCCAGCGCCAGATCATTCGTGCCGATCACAAACCCACCGAGCCGCGAATGGCGCGCGCAATCGGCTATCGCCTGCAACTGCCCGACCGCCAGACACGTCTCGATCATCACCCAAAGCGCAACGCCGGGCGCTGCGCCTGCGAGTGCGGCATCATAATACGCGATATCCTCGGGCCCGTTCACCTTGGGCACCAGCACCGCATCGATATCGAGCGTGGCGGCGGCGGCGAGATCGTCTCCGCCCCATGGCGTGTCGCGTGCGTTCACCCTCAGCACTTTCAGTCGCCGCCCGAAACCGCTCGCCGTGAATGCCGCCACCGCCGCTGTCCGCGCTGCTTCCTTGGTCTCGGGCGCCACCGCATCCTCAAGATCGAGGATGATCGCATCGGCGGGCAAAGAGCCCGCCTTCTCGATGGCACGGGCATTCGACGCGGGCAGATAGAGCGCGCTGCGCAATGGGCGGAAGGCAATGCCGTTCATCCCGCTATTGTACCCCTGCGAAGGCAGGGGTCCAGTCTGGGTTCCCGCCTGCGCGGGAACACAGTAAGAGGTCACCGATAAGACTGGAATTCGCGTGACAGGAGCATCGGCATGAGCACCATGGGCAGGTTCGATTGGGCGGACCCCTTCAATCTCGACGATCAGCTCGACGAGGACGAGCGGATGATCCGCGACACCGCGGCTGCCTATGCGCAGGACAAGCTTGCGCCGCGCATTATTGATGCTTTTGCGCATGAGACGACCGACCCCGACATCTTCCGCGAAATGGGCGCGCTCGGGTTGCTCGGGCCGACGGTGCCCGAGGAATATGGCGGCGTCGGCGCCTCCTATGTCGCGTACGGCCTTGTCGCGCGCGAGGTCGAACGGATCGATTCGGGGTATCGATCGATGATGTCGGTTCAATCGAGCCTCGTCATGTTCCCGATCCACGCCTTCGGATCGGAGGAGCAGAAGCGCAAATATCTGCCCAAGCTCGCGACCGGCGAATGGATCGGCTGTTTCGGGTTGACCGAGCCCGATGCCGGCTCCGATCCCGGCGGGATGACGACCAAGGCGGTCAAGGTCGATGGCGGGTACAAATTATCGGGCGCGAAGACGTGGATTTCGAACGCGCCGATTGCCGACGTCTTCATCGTCTGGGCGAAATCGGACGCGCATGGCGGCGGCATTCGCGGCTTCATCCTGGAAAAGGGGATGAAGGGGCTGGTGACGCCGAAAATCGAGGGCAAGCTGTCGCTGCGCGCGTCGATCACCGGCATGATCCAGATGGACGAGGTCGAGGTCGGCGAGGATGCGCTGCTGCCCGATGTGCAGGGACTAAAAGGGCCGTTCGGCTGCCTCAACCGTGCGCGCTACGGGATCAGCTGGGGCGCGATGGGCGCGGCTGAATTCTGCTTCCACGCCGCGCGCCAATATGGCCTGGACCGCAAACAATTCGGGCGACCACTGGCGGCGACGCAGCTTTACCAAAAGAAGCTCGCCGACATGCAGACCGATATCGCGATGGGGCTGCAGGCGTCGCTCCGCGTAGGGCGGCTGATGGACGCGCATAAATTCGCGCCGGAGATGGTCTCGATCGTCAAGCGCAACAATGTCGGCAAGGCGCTCGACATTGCCCGCGCCGCTCGCGACATGCACGGCGGCAACGGCATTTCGGGCGAGTATCAGGTGATGCGGCATCTGATGAACCTGGAGACGGTCAACACCTATGAAGGCGCGCACGATGTGCATGCGCTGATCCTTGGCCGCGCGATCACGGGGATTTCGGCGTTCTGAGCATGCGGCCTCTTTCCGGCATCAAGGTCATCGAACTCGCACGCATCCTCGCCGGGCCCTGGTGCGGGCAGTTGCTTGCCGATCTGGGCGCGGAAGTCACCAAAGTGGAGCGGCCCGGCGCGGGCGATGACACGCGCCATTGGGGGCCGCCGTTCATGATCGGGCCCGACGGCGCCAATCTGGACGCGGCCTATTATCATTCGACCAATCGCGGCAAATCCTCGCTCTCGATCGATATCGCGACGCCGGAGGGGCAGGCGCAGGTCCGCGCGCTGATTGCCGATGCCGATGTGGTGATCGAGAATTACAAGGTCGGCGGGCTCGCCAAATACGGCCTCGATCATACCAGCCTGAGCGTCATCAATCCCCGGATCATCACCTGCTCGATCACCGGCTTTGGCCAAACCGGCCCCTATGCCCACCGCGCGGGCTATGACTTCATCATCCAGGCGATGGGCGGCATCATGTCGATGACGGGCGAACCCGACGGCGCGCCGCAAAAATCGGGCATCGCCTATGCCGATCTGTTCACCGGCGTCTATTCGGCGGTCGCGATCCTGGCCGCGATGCGACAACGAGATTCCACCGGACGCGGCGCGCATATCGATATGGCGTTACTCGACACGCAGGTGGCCGTGCTCGCCAATCAAGCGCTCAACTGGATGGCGAGCGGCGTGGTCCCGCACCGGATGGGCAATGGCCACGCCAATCTGGCGCCGTATCAGTCGTTCGCGACGATCGACGGCGATCTGATCGTTGCGGTCGGCAACGACAGCCAATTCGCCAAATTATGCGCCGTCCTGAAGCTGCCGATTGCCGACGATCCGCGCTTCGCGACCAACCCGGCGCGCGTCGAGAACCGGGCGGCACTGATCCCGCTCATCGCCAGCGCCATTGCGACCTGGCTCAAGGCCGATCTGTACGAGGCGCTCGAGCAAGCGGGCGTACCCGCCGGGCCGATCAACCGGGTCGACGAGGTGTTCGCCGACCCGCAGGTAATCGCGCGCGGCATGCGGATCGAGCGCGAGGGCCTGCCCGGGGTTGCCAGCCCGATCGTGATCGATGGCGAGCGCATGGTATCCGACCGGGCCAGCCCCGCCAGGCCAGCGCCGAGGCGCGCATGACCAAGTTCACCGTCAATAACCAGCCGGTCGAATATCGGATGGACCCCAGGACGCCGCTGCTGTGGGCGCTGCGCGATGCATCGAACCTGACGGGCGCGAAATATGGCTGCGGCACGGGCCATTGCGGCGCGTGCACCGTCGATATCGACGGCGAAGCGGTCCGGTCATGCCAGACGACGATCGCGTCGATCGAAGGGGCGTTCGTGACCACAATCGAGGGCCTTTCGCGCGAGCGCGACCATCCGGTGCAGCAGGCGCTGATCGCCAAGAACGTGCCGCAATGCGGCTTCTGCATCCCCGGGGTGATCATGGCCGCGGCCATCCTGCTCAAGAAAAACCGCGACCCGAGCGATGAGGATATCGAAGCGGCGATCACCAATATCTGTCGCTGCGGCATCTATCCCCGGCTGATCGAGGCAGTGCAACTGGCGGCGCGAATCCAGCGCGGCGATGAAACGGTCGCGAACACGCCGCGCCCCGATATCAGCGCCGCAGATGCCGCCCGGCTGGTACCGGCGCTGACCCCTGTCGAGCAGCGATCAAAGCGATAAGCTTTCTGAATGCTGTCACTCGGGTTCACAACGCGCTCATCGACGCTGCTGCATAGCCATGACATCGTCGCTTCCGGCTGTTCGGTCGACGCCATTGGAGGTAGTCATGCGTAGATCGTTTTTTGTCGGCCTGTTGGCGGCCGCTGCCGCCCTTCCCGGGGTGGCCTTTGCCCAGCAGAGGGAGGATTTCAGCCAGGGAACGCCGGGCGCATCCGGGGGTGACGCGGGCAATCGTCCTCAGCGCGCGTCGTTTGAAGGGCAGCGCGATTTCGGCCAGCGCGGCGATGGTGGTCAACGCGGCGATGGCGGCGGTCGTCAGCGGCAGGCCCCTATCCAGGCAGCGCCGCAGCCTCAGCAGGCACCGGTACAACAGGCGCCGGCTGCCCCTGTGCAAGTCCAGCAAAGCCAGCCGCAGCGCGGCGACTTCAACCAGAACCGGGGCGGTTTCGGCCAGAACCAGGGATTCAACCAAGGTCGCTTTGGGGAGCGTGGGCAATATCGCCAGGATTTCCAGCGCGGCCAGGCCCAGGCGCAGACGCCCCCGGCGTTTCAGGGCCAGTTCCAGAACCAGCCTCAGAATCAGCAGCGCGACGGGCGACCCGATTTCCAGCGCGGCCAGGGGCAGGTCCAAAACCCGCCGGTTTTCCAGAACCAGCAGCGCGACGGGCGGCCGGACTTCCGCCAACGCGGCAATGACGGGTTTCGGGGGCAGAACAATGGTGCCTTCGATAACGGCAACCGCTTCCGCAACGATGGCAATCGCTACGACGGCAATCGCTTCAACCAGGGCAATCGCGGTTACGACAACGGGTCTCGCAATCGCGGCTATGACAATGGCTATCGCAACCGTGATTTCGGCAATCGGGGAGCGTGGAACCGCGACTGGCGCGGTAACAACAGCTATAACTGGCTGGGCTATCGCAATTACAACCGCGATGCCTTCCGGCTCCCGCGCTATTATGCGCCGGGCGGCTGGGGCTATGGCTATCGCCGGTTCGGGATCGGCTTCACGCTGAGCTCCATTCTGTTCAGCCAGAATTACTGGATCGAGGATCCCGAATATTACCGTCTGCCGCCGGCTTATGGCCCGTATGAATGGGTGCGCTATTACAACGACGCGCTGCTCGTCGATATCCGCACCGGCTATATCGTCGATACCGTCTACGACATCTTCTGGTAACGCTTTCGTCGCGTGAGTGAGGCAAGGCCCGGGGTCATTCCCGGGCCTTGCTTTTTTTTGGCAGCACGGCGATTTCCAGCGGTGATGTTCGGCTTCATGAAATCGCGCGGAGAACGCTCGGCCGTCCGCGCCGAAATCGGCGTTCGCGTTGGGCAGCATCTCGATGCCGACCCGACGGTCCATCGGATCGAGATTGAGGGCGTGCAGGCATATTGTCGCGACGATTTTCTGGACGGTAAAAGCTGTCGGCAATTGATCGACCTGATCGACGCCAATCGCCGCCCTTCGACGTTGCTGAGCGACCGGGCCGATCCCGATTTCCGGACGAGCGAAAGCTGCGACATGGACCGCTGGTCAGCCGGGGTCCGCCCTGTCGATGAAAGCCTGGCGGCGTTGCTCGGCCTTGACCCGAAACAGGGCGAGACCATGCAGGGCCAGCGTTATGCCCCCGGCCAGCATTTCCGCGCGCATCACGATTATTTCTTCGAGACGGAAAGCTATTGGAAGAAAGTGACCGCTGAGGGCGGACAACGAACATGGACCGCAATGGTCTATCTGAACGATGTTCAGGAAGGCGGCGCGACGTGGTTTCCGCAAGCCGGCATCCGGGTGGCGCCGAAGCGTGGCTTGGTGCTTATCTGGAACAACATGGCGCTTGACGGCAGCCCGAACCGACTGACGCTCCACGAAGGCATGCCGGTCGTCAAAGGCGTGAAATACATCGTGACGAAGTGGTTTCGGGAAGGCAGCTGGATCCGCTAGCCCGCCGGGCGGTCGGCGACCGCTGGGGTCGGCATCTCCTCCGGCTCCGGCGCGATGCCGTAGGGCGCAACGAGTGCCCACACATGCGGGGGCACCATCGTCTTCAGCCGGCGGGGTTTTTCACGCCGCAAGTGAACGATCGTCTCGGCCGCCTTCATCTCCAGCCGCGTGCGCGCAAATTCCAGCCCGCGCGGGCCAAAGCGCGGCATCAGCCACCCGACGATCGGCCGCACCCATTGCGGCATTCGCCGCAGCGGCAGCCCGCCCGCCGCGCGTTCGACGTTGGCGATGAACCCCTTCACCGCATTGGCGCGCTTGCCGGCATTGCCGGGCGATGCAAGCACCACTTCATCGCCGAGCAACGCCACGAGTTCTTCACCCCGCTCGTTGCGCACGACCAGCCACTGATCGCCCTCACCCGCCATATAGCCGACCGTCAGATCGGCGAGGACATTGGTGTAATCGACGCAGGTGCGACAGGTGAGCGGGAAGAAATCGGCTGGCAGTTGCGAAATCGGTAGCTGGAGGAAGGGGATGGCCTTCACCCTTCCATCGGCGAAGCGCAACTCGACATGATAATCGGCACGGAATTCCAGATAGGTGATGCTGTCCGGATCCTCGCTCAACAGCGCCAGAAATTCGTGGAAGCGCTCGGTCGTCGTATTGTCGGAACACGGCGTGCCAATCACGTAAAGCCGATCGAAACCCAGGCTCGCTTCTATGGCACGCAGTGCATGCACCTGGCAGGGGATGCCGATCACCGCGATCCGCCTGTGCCCCGCCGCGCGCGCCGGCTCGAGCAGCGCGAGCAGCGGCGCATAGCCCATCCGCATGCCGCGCACTTGCGCCATCCCTTCGGCGCGCGTGACGATGACGGGCACCGGGCGCCAGCGATCTTCGGGATCGGGCGCCATCGTCAGCACCGCATCGACCGCGCCGGTTTCCAGCAGCCGCTCGCCGATCCGCGAGGTGATGCCAGTCCACTGCGCGCCAGGAAGCGCCTTGCCCAGCCTTGCGCGGTGCATCCGGCGATACGGCCCGAAGAACCGCTCGTCGCCGCGGGCCGGGTCCCGTGCGCGACCATGCACGCGCGCCTCCATCGCCGCATAATCAGGCTTGATGAACTGGCAGGCGGTGCCGCATCTCTTGTGCTGCGGCGTGCGAGAGATGCCGCAATCGGTGCACAGATCGCGCGGCACAGCATCGGCGAGCGGCGGCGCCCAAAACGCGGGATCATCGCTGAAATTGCGTGGCAAATCGTTCAACTGGCGCACCCTGGGATGAAATTCCTGAGCTTCAGCCTGTTATAACGGCGCGGCAATGTCCACCATGGGTTCGCCAAAGCCCAGACGCCTGGCGACCTCCCCGAATGCCGTATCGACTCAGCGATCCGGCTATGCTTGAAATGTGGTAGACGTCCCATAAAAGGGATGCGGGGGAGATTAGAATGGCATTAGCCGCACGCGTTCAACAGATGTCATCGATCGACCGATCGAGCCTGCGCATGCTGGAAACGCAATTCATCGCGCCTGAAATTCATGGGCGTGACGACGTCGCCCTGCGGCAGATGAAGCTCGCGCAGATCGTGTCGCGCGACATCGTGCCGCGCCTGCTCCATCTGCACAGTATCACCCAAAGTCATGACATCATCGCCGATGTCAGGCCGACCGAAGGGGAGATCGACGAACTCGCGCATATCGTGCTCGGTGACGACCTTGGCGCATCTGCAGCCTATGTCGCCACGCTGCGCGATCGCGGGCTGGCGATGGACACGCTGTTCGTCGAGCTGCTCGAGCCGACGGCGCGCCATCTGGGCGAGATGTGGGACAATGACGAGTGCGACTTCATCGACGTGACGCTCGGGGTCGCGCGGCTGCAAAAACTGCTGGCGATCTTCAACTGCACGCATGATGTGCCGGCGTTCCACCAACGGCGCCAGGTGCTGATGGCGATGACCCCTGGCGATCAGCATTATTTCGGCGTGGCGATGGTGGAGAAATTCCTGCGCGCCGGCGGCTGGATGGTGCAGGCCGAACATGAGGCCACCGCAGAGGTGATCGAAGCGGCGGTGCGCGGCAATTGGTTCGCGGTTGCCGGTTTCACGCTGGGATCGGACCGCCGGATCGGTGTGCTTCGCGATGTGATCACGGCGGTGCGGGCATCTTCGGCAAACCCTTCCATCGGCATCATGGTCGGCGGGCCGATGTTCAATGAACAACCCGAACTCGTTGCCGAAGTCGGCGCCGATGCGACCGCGCCCAACGCCCCTGCTGCCGTGCTGGTGACGCAGAAACTGTTCGATCGTGGCGCTCTTTCTGGCTGGACGGCGCCCAGCCGAGCCTGACCGCCAAGCTTAGCGACGCCGATCCGATTCCCATCGGTGACGCAACCGGCTAACGTCGCGGCGATGACCACCGTTCTCAACATCGAACATTCGATTCTGGGCCAGCCCTGGCGCTGGCGCGCGCTCGCCGCCGATGCTCGTGATCCGGGCTTCGCGCCCGATGATCTGGTCACGCAATTGCTGATGGCGCGGGGGTGCCCGCGCGATGCGCTGGAGGCGCACAAGGCGCCCAGCATCCGCGCCTTCATGCCCGATCCGTCAATCTTCCGTGATATGGACCGCGCCGCCGAACGCCTTGCAGCCGCCGTGATCGCGGGGGAACGCGTGACCATCTTCGGCGACTACGACGTCGACGGCGCCACCTCCGCCGCGCTGATGATTTTATTGCTGCGCGGACTCGGGCTGACCGCGAGCGCCTATATCCCCGACCGGCTGATGGAGGGATACGGCCCGTCTGGCGAGGCGCTGGTGAAGATCGCAAGCGGCGGGGCGACCCTGATCGTCACCGTCGATTGCGGCGCGCAAGCGTTCGAAGCGCTCGAGATGGCGCGGGCGGCAGGCGTCGATGTGATCGTCGTCGATCATCACAAATGCGCGGCCGAACTTCCCAAAGCCTATGCGCTGGTGAACCCCAATCGTCTCGATGAGGGGGAAGGCGCCGCGCATGGTCATCTGGCGGCGGTCGGCGTTGCGTTTCTGCTTGGCGCGGCGCTCATCCGGACGCTGCGCGCGCGGGGGTATTTCGAGACCCGCGCTGAGCCGCGATTGCTCGATCTGCTCGATATTGTCGCGCTCGGCACCGTGGCCGATGTCGCCGCTCTGCGCGGATTGAACCGGGCGTTCGTGTCGCAGGGGCTCAAGGTGATGGCGGCGCGGCGCAATATCGGCCTCAACGCGCTGATCGAGGCATCGCGGCTTACGCGTGCGCCGACGGCCACCGATCTCGGCTTTGCGCTCGGCCCGCGGATCAACGCCGGCGGGCGCGTCGGCAAGTCCGATCTGGGGGTGCGGCTGCTCACCACCACCGATCCCGACGAGGCGCGCAGCATCGCCGCCGAACTCGATCGGCTGAACGACGAACGCCGCACGATCGAAGGCGACGTGCAGACGATTGCCGAAACGATCGCTGCCACCAAGGGCAACCGGCAGGTTATCGTTGTCGCGGGGCATGGCTGGCATCCGGGCGTGATCGGCATCGTGGCCGGGCGGCTGAAGGAGAAATTCGGCAAGCCAGCGATCGTCATCGCGCTCGATGAGGCGGGCATCGGCAAGGGATCGGGACGGTCGGTGTCGGGGGTCGATCTCGGCGGCGCCGTGCTGGCGGCGAAGGACCACGGCTTGCTCGTCGCGGGCGGTGGGCACGCGATGGCGGCGGGGCTGACGATCGATGCGGGCAGCATCGGCGCCTTCGCCGATTTCCTCGAGGAAAGACTGGCCGGCGGCGTGGCGCAATCGACAGGGTCGCGCGCGCTGCTGCTCGACGCGCTGGTCGCGCCGGGTGGGGTAACGCCAGCGCTCGTCGATTCGCTCGAGCTTGGCGGGCCTTACGGCATGGGCTGGCCAGCCCCGCGCGTAGCCGCCGGGCCGGTGCGCGTGATCAAGGCCGATATCGTCGGCAACGGCCATGTCCGTGCCGTCGTATCGGGCGACGATGGCGGGCGGATCAAGACAATGGCGTTCCGGCAGGCGGACAGCGCGCTTGGCCAGGCGCTGCTTGGCGCACCGGCGCATCGCCGCTTGTGGATCGCCGGGCGAGCGCGGATCGACGATTGGTCATCACGCCCCGCCGCCGAAATCCATCTTGACGATGCCGCCTGGGCGGACTGAAGGGGCAATGCGATGTTCAGCCATGTGACGCTCGGCACCAACGATATCGAACGCGCCCGCGCATTCTACCGCGCGGTCATGCCCATGCTGGGATTGAGCGAGCCGTTCGAGCTGCCCGGCAGCATCGTGTTCGGCGATATGGCGGGCGCGAAGATCTTTATCGGCGCGCCGTTCGATCGCGGCCTGGCGAGCCACGGCAATGGCGAACACATCGCCTTTCTCGCGCCCGATCGCGCCGCTGTCGATGCATTTTACGCCGCAGCCCTGGCAAATGGCGGCCAATCCGAAGGCGAGCCCGGGCTCCGCCCGCATTATCACGCCAATTATTACGCGGCCTATATTCGCGATCCTGACGGGAACAAGCTGCAGGCGGTTTGCCACCGCCGCTACGATACGGCTGATGGACCGGCTTGACCCGCCGCCGCCATTTGCCTAGTCGCCATCGACGCAATCCCGATTTCGGGCTTGGCCCCTTCGTCTAAGGGTTAGGACGCGGCCCTTTCACGGCTGAAATACGGGTTCGAATCCCGTAGGGGTCACCACACCCGCCAATATTGGCGGAATTGGCGGTTTTCTTCTCGTTGATGCCTCGGTGCGTAGACACTGTATCGCCGCTGCTTGGCCTAACCCGCGTTCTCCGGCCCGTGGCACAACGACTTCCGACCGTTGAAAAGGTTGCTGCGTAGCAAGCCCAAGTCCCGCTAATCTAGGACAATCGCTTGGCGCCTTGCGATGGCTGATTCCAGGGCGAATTGCGCTATCGCCAAGTGCTGAAGTGCAATGCCGGAACTATCGAAAATGGTGATCTGATCGTTGACCGCAGAATGACAGGACGGCAGAAATTGAGCGCTTGGCGCCGAAAGAGCAAGGCGGTTCGTCGAGCCGAAACGACGCGTTCCGTGGACGAGCGCCGCAGCGTCACCATTTGACGCCGGGTAGGTTTATGCGATCAGTTTCGCGGCAATGGATTAATCTCGATCGTTCGCTGGGTCATTGCGGCCTCGAGCGTCGCCAGCAGTATCTGCAACGTGTCCCGGGCGCGGTGCGCGCTGGCTTCGACCTGCAAGCCCGCACGATGCTGGACGAGCCTGGTCGATATAAACTCATCGGAGGACAGTTATGGAGAGCAGCGATCGGCGATCGATGATTTCGGCAGACGGCACGCGCTTTCGCGACCGTCATGGCCGCCATGTCATCCTGCGCGGGGTCAATCTGGGCGGCGATTGCAAAATGCCGACTACCCCCGATGGCCACAGCTATCTGCCAACCAATTTCTCCGATCATGCCAGCGTCAGCTTCATCGGCAGGCCATTTTCGCTCGACGAAGCCGATGCGCACCTTGGCCGTCTGGCACGATGGGGCTTCAACTGCGTGCGGCTGCTGACGACGTGGGAGGCGGTGGAACATGCCGGCCCGGGCATCTTCGATGATGCATATCTCGACTATTTCGCAACGGTGGCGCGGCGCGCGGGCGACCACGGGCTCAACGTGTTCATCGATTTCCACCAGGATGTCTGGTCGCGGATGTCGGGCGGCGACGGAGCCCCGGGCTGGACGTTCGAGGCGGCGGGGCTCGACTTCACACGGTTCGACGCCGCCGATGCGGCGCACGTCATGGCGTACCGATACGACGCTCAGGCGGGCGGGCGGCAGGACAGCTATCCGCAGATGAGCTGGGGCAGAAATTACCGAATGCCCGCCAACGGCATCATGTGGACGCTGTTCTTTGGCGGTCATGTCTTTTGCCCGGCCGCGTCCATCGAAGGACGCAATATCGGCACTTACCTGCAGGATCATTATCTGGGCGCGATGCGCGCCGTCGCCGAACGCGTCGCTGATCTGCCGCATGTGATCGGTTTCGATTCGCTCAATGAGCCGGGCAGCGGGTGGATCGGCCAGTGGCTCGAGGAACGACGCGGCCTGTTGCGTGGCCCCGCCTGGTCGCCACTCGACGCATTGGCGGTCGCATCGGGCATGTCGCGCACACTGCCGCTGCTCGAAGGGGGCGAGCAGACGATGAACGCCGCCCAAGTGTCGATCTGGCGCGATCCGGCGACGGACCCTTTTCGTGCCGCCGGTGTCTGGGACATCGGCCCGGACGGCGCCCCCCGCGCGCTGCGCCCCAATCATTTCACGACGATGGACGGTGCGCCGATCGACATGGGCCGCGATTTCATGCGCCCCTTCTACCACCGCGTTGCCGACACCGTGCGTTCGGTCCGGGGCGACTGGTTACTGTTCGCCGAAGCGGATCCATTCGGTGGCCACGGGCTGCCCCAGGGATGTCCCGCCGGCACTGTCAACGCCAGCCACTGGTACGATCTGGGGACGCTGGTGACGAAACGGTTCACGCCGTGGCGCGTCGCCGATCTGTTGACCGGCAACGTGCATGAAGGGCGCGAGCAAGTCGTTGCTGCCTACACCGCCGGGCTCCGGCGGCTTGCCGATATCGGCGATACGCTGGGGGAAGGTGTGCCGAGTTTGGTCGGCGAATTCGGCATCCCGTTCGATCTCAACGGCGGCGATGCCTATCGACGCTGGGCGGCGGGCGAGCGCGGCGACGAGGTGTGGGGGCCGCACATCGCGGCGCTATCGGCAATGTACGACGCGATCGATGCACTGCTGCTATCGTCGACGCAGTGGAACTACACGGTTTCCAACCGCAACGACGCGATGGTGGGGGACGGCTGGAACCAGGAGGATCTGTCGATCTGGTCGATCGATCAGATGGGCGACCCCGCCGATCCGGACGCGGGCGCCCGAGCGCTTGCCGGTTTCTGTCGCCCCTATGTCCGTGCCGCGCAGGGCAATCTCGTCGCGCAGACCTGGGACGCGGGCAATGTGTTCCGGTGCACGATCGATGTCGATCAAGGCATCGATCAGCCCACGGAAATTGTGGTGCCACCGTGGTTGACGGTGACCGAGGTCACGGCCGGCGGGGCGCCGCGCGGATGGACGACCGGGGCGGGCCACATCGCCATCGCGCTCGAAGCCGGGCGATGGACGATGAAGCTCATGCTGCGCAATCGGTACGACGCCGAGTCTGCGGAAACCGGCAGGCCACTTTGACCGTGCGCTAGGGGGTCGCCATTCTGCGGCCAGATGGCAAAAATCGCCCGGTTCGATTCCGCATGCCATCCGATGCGCTCTGTCACGAAGAGGCCTGCCCAAGCCGGGCAGCATCTTTTCAAATGCGGCTTCGGCTTGGGTTCGATTTCGGCGTCTGTAGCGGCTCCGGCGCTATTTCTGCGCGGGTTGGGCGTTCATGCCCGCGGCACCCTGGATGACCAGTGGCACGTCAAAAAAGGTCAGTTCAGCCGGCGCGCCATAGGTCTTGGTGACGCGCGCCTTCCACGTGTCGTTGTAATAGGCATCGGCGGCTGCCCGACTCGTCCAGAGATAGATGCCGCCGGCCCGCGTCGCGTTGACGGTGAAGTATTTCTGCTTGAGCTGGGGTATCGCCTGATAAATCGGCGCGGTCTTGATGAACAGCGCATCGATGGCCGGGCGGGTGAGGCCAGCCGGAATTGGAATGGCGACGATGACGGCGACTGGACCGGCATAAGCTTCCTGTGCGGATGCAGGCGACACAGAGGCACTTGCTAGGCCCCCGGCCAGCAATGCGGCGGCGACGATGCGGGTGGCAAAGTTCATGGGATTGGCCCTCCTAAGGCTGGTTCGACCAAGCGCCGGGGTGGCGCAGGGACTGGGGTGATCACGCGAAAAACGGCGTTGCCGCGCGCGCAGATCGCGCCGTCGGCGCGGACAAAGCATTGAGCAAAGCACAAGGTCTTGGCCGGCCTGACGAATTCGGTCTCGATGCTCAGCCATTCGCCGACCCGCGCAATGCCGATGAAATCGATCGCGAGCGACACCGTGACGAGGCCTCCGATGGTCCCGGTTGCCAGCGAGCAGCTGAGCCCCATCGCATTGTCGGCGAGTGCGGAAATGAGCCCGCCATGCACGAAGCCCCGGCTGTTGACGTGTGCTGGCCCGGCCCGCAGCCCAAGGATCACCGCTTGATCGATGGTTCGCGAATAAAGCGGCTCCCACGGATCGGTCAGGCCGCTTTGGCGAAAATGGCGAACAAAGCCATCGGGAGGATCGGTGGCCGTCAAGCAACAGGTCCGCGCACTACGGTGCGCAGCGCACCGCTCATCCAGGCGGCGGGCGCGTCGTTGAAGCCGAACAGCTCGGCATCGATATGTTCGGGATGAAAGCCATGCGCGCACGCGGCCAGCACCGGTGCCATATCCGCGCGCACATTCGGCCGGCCAGTGCGGAAATATATGCCCTTCCAGTACATTTCCTGAAGCGGCATCGGCGTCGTCGCGCCGAAATGAATCGCGACGCTGGTCAAATGCCCCTCGGGCTCGGTCGCGCGGACCGCCTGAAGCAGCAGGGCGGCGTCCGACGATGCTTCGACGACGATCTCGAACATGCCCTCGACCTCGCCGGGCAGCACCGCGCGCGCGCCCTGCCGCCCGGCGGCGGCGCGGCGGACGGGATCATTATCGGCGTAGATCACCTCGCCCGCGCCAAGCGTGCGGGCCAAGCCGGCGGCGTAAATGCCGATGACGGCCGCCTTGCCGCCCATCACCAGCACCCGCGCGCCGGGCCGCTCGGCAAGCTGCGGCCCCACCGCGCGCCACGCATCGAGCGCCATGTCGGCACAACCGACCAGCGCCAGCGGATCGGCATCGGCAGCGATCGGATACAGCATCGCGTCAACAAACGGCACCCGGACAAGCTCTGCGGCAAGGCTGCCATAGCCACCCTCCCGACCCATGCCGAACGACGCGCCGAAGGGCACGCTTTCGCAGCGCCCGGTAAAGCCGCGCCGGCACATTCGGCACAGCCCGCAGGTGATCTGCGCCGACACGATGACGCGCGTGCCTGGCAAAATGCGTACCGCGTCGCCGACATCCACCACTTCGCCGATCATCTCATGGCCGACGGGTTGGCCGGGGGCGAGCGGCGCTGCACCAGTCACATAGGCATGGTCTAGATCGCAGCGCCCGATGGCCAGCGGGCGCACCAGCGCATCGGTCGCGTGCTCGATCGTTGGCTGGGGAGCGTCGCGCCACTCGACAAGATCGGGACGAACGAAGATAAGCTGCCGCATCTTTTTTCCTCGAATCCAACTAGACCAGTCTATATAGAACGACATCGTCAGCTGCAAGGGAGTTCATGCGTGTCGGCGCCAATCGGGCAGAGAGACATTATTGTCAGGGCGGCCGCCGACCTGTTCAGGCAGCAGGGCTATGCAGCGACGGGCCTGAACGAGATCGTCGCCCGCAGCGGCGCGCCCAAGGGGTCGCTCTATCATTATTTTCCGGGCGGCAAGGCGCAGATCGGTGCGGCAGCGGTGGCGATGGCGGGCGATGTCGTTACCCAAACGCTCGAGCAGCTGGCGTCGGCTTCGGCATCAGCTGCCGAATTGGTCGAAGGCTATGGCGCCTTGCTCGGCGGCTGGATGACGAAATCGGGCTATCGCGCAGGCTGCCCGATTGCGACGACCCTGCTTGAGGTAGCGCCCGACGATCGCGCCACGACCGCCGCCGGCGCCGCCGCCTTTGCCGCATGGTCAGCGGTTATCGAACGGGCCCTCCTCGGCGATGGCTGCGACCCGACCCGCGCCTGTCGGCTCGCCATCATGGCCATCGCCGCTATCGAGGGCGCGTTGCTTCAGGCGCGCGTCCAGCAGAGCGCAACACCGATCGACGAGGTCAGCGCCGAAATCGCCGGACTGTTTCGCGCCAGCCTCGCCTGATCGAGGCTTTGGCGGCGCGGAAAGTGGCCGATCGACCTGACCAAGAACGACGTTAATTCTTGGCCTTGTCGACCAGCTTGTTGGCGCCGATCCACGGCATCATCGCGCGCAATTCGGCACCGACCTTTTCGATAGGATGGGCAGCAGCGGCTTTGCGCGATGCCTTCAGCTCGGGCTGGCCGGCGCGGTTGTCGAGGACAAAATCCTTGACGAAACGACCCGCCTGGATGTCGGCGAGCACACGCTTCATCTCCGCCTTCGTTTCCGCCGTAATGATGCGCGGGCCGGTTTTGATGTCGCCATATTCCGCCGTGTTGCTGATCGAATAGCGCATGTTGGCGATGCCGCCTTCATAGAGCAGATCGACGATCAGCTTGGTCTCGTGCAGGCATTCGAAATAGGCCATTTCAGGGGCATAGCCGGCCTCCGTCAGCGTCTCGAACCCGGCCTGGATCAGGTGGGTGATCCCGCCGCAGAGCACCGCCTGCTCGCCGAACAGATCGGTCTCGCATTCTTCGCGAAAGCTCGTCTCGATGATGCCGCTGCGCCCGCCGCCGACGGCGCTCGCATAGGACAACGCCAGCGCCTTGGCATAGCCGTTGCCCGTTCCGCCTTCGGCTTCCTGCGCGACGGCGATCAGGCACGGCACGCCGCCGCCCTTTTGATATTCGCTACGCACGGTGTGGCCGGGGCCCTTCGGTGCGATCATGATAACGTCGAGATCGGGGCGCGCCTCGATCAGGCCGAAATGGACGTTGAGGCCGTGCGCGAACGCAATCGTCGCGCCCTGTTTCAGGTTGGCGTGGAGATCATCGGCATAGATCGCGGCCTGATGTTCATCGGGCGCGAGGATCATCGTCACATCGGCCCAGGCGGCGGCCTCGGCATTCGACATCACCTTGAAACCGGCGGCCTCGGCCTTCTTCGCAGTCGCGGAGCCGGGGCGCAGCGCGATCGCGACTTCCTTGACGCCGCTGTCGCGCAAATTCTGGGCATGGGCATGGCCCTGCGATCCATAGCCGACAACCGCGACCTTCTTGCTGGTGATCAGGTTGAGATCGGCATCGCGATCATAATAGACTTTCATTTCATGCCCTTTCAAATTTGCGTCACGCCAGCGCCTGCTGGCATCTCAAGCGGCTTGGGCGACGCGCCCGAACCGGGAGATCCCCGCCTTCGCGGGGATGACGATCGTGGTGGTTGGGGAGTTGATCGCCGTCTTAAATTTATGCCGCTTCCCTGCCCCGCGAGATCGCGACGATGCCGGTGCGCGCGACCTCGATCAGGCCGACTTCGCGCATCAGCTCGATGAACTTGTTGATCTTGTCGGTGCCGCCGGTGACCTCGAACACGAAGCTCGACGTGGTCGCATCGACGACGCGGGCGCGGTAGACATCGCCTAGCCGCAGCGCCTCGATCCGGTGATCGCCCGTGCCCGCCACCTTGATCAGCGCCAGCTCGCGTTCGACATGCGCGCCGGCCGCCGTCAGGTCGGTCACGGTGTGGACGGGCACCAGTCGGTCGAGTTGGGCCACAATCTGCTCGAGCACCGGCGGGCTTGCCGATGTCACGATCGTGATCCGGCTGACCGCCTTGTCCTCGGTAATCTCGCTGACCGTCAGGCTTTCGATGTTGTAGCCGCGCGCGGTGAACAGCCCGGCGATCCGCGCGAGGATACCCGGCTCGTTATCGACCACCACCGCCAGCGTGTGGCGTTCGACCTTTTCCTGCGTGATGTGCATCAGACCAGCGCCTTGGCTTCGTCGTCCATCACGCCGGTGACCTGATCGGCGGCGAGGATCATGTCGGTGTGGGCGGCACCCGACGGGATCATCGGGAAGCAATTCGCAAGCTGCGACACGCGGCAATCGACGATGACTGGCCCATCATAAGCAAGCATGTCAGCGATGCCGGTGTCGAGATCCCCGGGCCGCTCGATGATGATGCCCTTCCAGCCATACGCCTCGGCCAGCTTCACGAAATCGGGCAGTGAATCGCTGTAGCTTTCGGCGTAGCGGCTTTCATATGTCAGCTCCTGCCACTGGCGGACCATGCCCATATACTGGTTGTTGAGGATGAAGATCTTCACCGGCAACCGGTATTGCGTCGCGGTTGCCAGCTCCTGGATGTTCATCTGGATCGATGCTTCGCCGGCGATGTCGATCACCAGCGCGCCCGGATTGCCGATCTGCGCACCGATCGCGGCGGGCAGGCCATACCCCATCGTGCCAAGCCCACCGCTCGTCAGCCATTTGTTGGGCAGCTCGAAATCGAAATATTGCGCCGCCCACATCTGGTGCTGGCCCACCTCGGTGGTGATGATCGGCGAGCGTTTGTGCGTCGCCTCCCATAGCGCCTTGATGGCGCGCTGGGGCATGATCTCGGTCGCGGAATCAGCAAAGCCGAGGCTGTTTTTCGCTCGCCAGCCCTCGATCCGCTGCCACCATTCGGTCAGATCGGGCTTGGGATGCTGGCGCGATTTATAGACGCGGATCATCGCCTCAAGCGCATAGCCGACATCGCCGATGATCGGCAGGTCGACGCGCACCGTCTTGTTGATGCTGCTGCGGTCGATATCGATATGGGCTTTTCGCGAATGCGGGCTGAAAGCGTCGAGCCGCCCCGTCACCCGGTCATCGAAGCGCGCGCCCATCGCGATGATCAGATCGGCCTGGTTCATCGCCCAATTGGCCTCATACGTGCCGTGCATGCCGAGCATACCGAGCCACTGGTCCGACGATGCCGGAAACGCACCGAGCCCCATCAGCGTGGACGTGACGGGCGCGCCGGTGATGCGGGCGAGTTCGCGCAACATCTGGCTCGCGATCGGCCCCGAATTGATGATCCCGCCGCCGGTGTAGAATATCGGCCGTTCGGCGGCAGCGAGCATATCCACCAGTTGCTCGATCGCGGCGGGGTCGGCCTTGATCTGCGGGCGATAGGTCTTGTGCTTGATGGGTCCTGGCTTGGTATAGCGCGCCTGCGCGACCTGAACGTCCTTTGGGATATCGACAACGACGGGGCCCGGGCGGCCCGATGTCGCGATGTGGAACGCCTCATGGACGATCGCACCAAGCCTGGCGGGGTCCTTCACCAGATAATTATGCTTGGTGCAGTGGCGCGTGATGCCGACGGTATCGGCCTCCTGAAACGCGTCTGTCCCGATCAGCGATGTCGGCACCTGCCCGGTGATCACCACCATCGGGATCGAATCCATCAGCGCATCGGTGATGCCGGTGACGGCGTTGGTCGCGCCGGGCCCCGAGGTGACGAGCACCACGCCGGGCTTCCCGGTCGATCGCGCATAGCCTTCCGCTGCGTGCGTTGCCGCCTGTTCATGGCGGACGAGGATGTGCTTCATCCGTCCGCCCTTGGCGTTGTGGCGGAACAGCGCATCATAGATCGGCAGCACCGCACCGCCCGGATAGCCGAATACGACTTCCACGCCGAGATCGCACAGCGCCTCGATCAGGATATCGGCTCCGGATTTCTCGCTCATCACCAGTCCTTGCAATTTTGCAGCGCCGTACACCGCGCCATCGATTTATGCGAGCGACGCCGTTAGAGACATAAGATATGCAAATCAAGCCATATCGTATAATTTAATTACTATTTTATCGTGAAAGGAGTTTTTATGGTACGTTTCGGCGTCGATCAACGCTCGATCAAGTCCTTGAGCGGCATGTCGGCACTGGCGAGCACCGTCGGATCGGCGCGACACTCCTGGGTAACGAGCGTGCGCCCGGCGACATAATCCTTCACCGCATTCACGCAATCGAGCGCGATCACCTGTCCACCGCGCAGATAGACGATCGAGAAGCTGCGGCTTGCCGGGTCGCCACGGGTGAGCGCCAGGTCATGCCCCGTCGACAGCCCGGCGGTCTGGAGCTTCAGATCATATTGGTTCGACCAGAACCACGGAAGTGCGTGATAATGCGCCTCCTGCCCCAGGATCGTTTTCGCTGCGACAGTCGCCTGGTCATTGGCATTCTGCACCGATTCCAGCCTGATTTCGGCCCCGGCAGCAAAGGCGTTCGCATGGGCCGCACAGTCACCGATCGCGTAGATGTGCGGCAGGCTGGTGCGGCACTGTGCGTCTACCCGCACGCCATTGGCACCGTCGGCCCCCGCGTCCTTCAGCGCCGCCACCGAAGGCACGATGCCGATGCCGACGACGATCATCTCGGCGGGCAGGATCGTGCCATCGGCGAGCCGAACGCCGATCGCCCTGCCCTCCTCGGTCACGATCGCTGCCACCGACGCGCCGAGCCGGACATCGACACCGTGGGCGCGGTGCTCGGCCTCGAAGAAGCGCGACAAGGCCTCCCCCGCGACCCGCGCCAACACGCGGTCAAGCGCTTCGACGACGGTCACCTGCTTGCCCAGCTTGGTCAGCACCGCCGCCGCTTCCAGACCGATATACCCGCCGCCGATCACCACGACGCGCGACACATCGGGCAGTTCGGCGATCATCCGATCGACATCGGCGCGCGACCGCACCGTGTGGACCCCTGCCGCATCATGCCCCTCGCAGGACAGCAGACGGGCCGCGCCCCCCGCCGCCCAGATCAGGTCACCATAGCCAATCGCCTCCCCCTGCCCCGTCGTCACGGTCCGCGCCACCGGATCGATAGCGACGACCCGCGTCCCTGGCAGCAGGGTGACGTCGCGCTCCGCCCAAAAAACAGCAGGACGGATCAGGATACGCTCGAACGGCTTGTCGCCCGCCAGATAATCCTTCGACAGCGGCGGGCGCTCATAAGGGAGCTCGGGTTCATCGCCGATGATCGCGATCGATCCCTCGGCACCAAGCTGGCGCAGCGCGATTGCGGCCTGTGCGCCGCCATGCCCGGCGCCGACGATGACGATATCGAAACGCTGCATCATACCCCTTTTCCGAAACAGGGGGTATCAGATGCCGCCCTCGGGCGTCTGCATCAACCCGCCACAGGCTTCGTGCAAGACGAAACCCTCCATCTCGTCCACCGGTGCGTCCCACGGCTTTTGTTCGAGCACCTCCATCGTGTGGCGATAGCCGGCATCGCGGCGATCGGCGATTCCGCCGGCGCTAAAGTCCATGTCCTTCGAGTGATCCTCGTTCTGGAGCGCAGGCACGAGCAGCCGGACGACGTGCATCCGCGTGCGGCAGCCATAGCTTGCGAGCTCGCTCGCATGATTCTGCTTGCGCAGTTCGGGCGGCAGCATGTCCGAAAGCTCGGTGATGATGTGGCGCAATTTATGGATCTGGCGCTGGCGGTGGATGTGCGATCCGGCGCGGCTGGCATATTGCAGGTCCTTCTGCCGGTTGGTCACCTCCCAGATTGTCTCCGGCTCGGTGCCCTCCGCATTCCAGAGGTGGACCGCAAAGATCATCCCGTTGCGGCGCGGAATATCGTCAAACACCGCCTCGACGGGTGTGTTCGACAAGATGCCGCCATCCCAGTAAAGATCGCCGTCGATCCGCACAGCAGGAAACGCCGGCGGCAACGCGCCCGATGCCATCACGTGGCGGACATCGAGCGCCATATCGCGCGAGTCGAAATAATGCATCTGCCCGGTGCGCACGTTCGACGCGCCAACGGTGAGCCGGGTCGGCCCGTTGTTGACCAGCGAGAAATCGACCAGATCGCCCAGCGTTTCCAGCAGCGGCGCTACCGAATAATAGCCGGCCGATTCAGCCCCGAGCGAGACGTGCGGGCTCATGAAGGCAAGCGGCTGGGGCGAGAAGAATGCCGGGATACCCGTCGTCACCGCCAGCATGTTGCGAGCGGCAGCACCGAACCATTCGGGAAAGCCTGGCGGCAGATGATCGTGCCGTTCCACCCGGTGCCAGAACTCGGTGAGCTTGGCCAACCGGTCACCGGGCGCCGAACCCGCGATCAGCGCCGCGTTGATCGCGCCGATCGACGTGCCGATTACCCAGTCGATCTCGATGCCGGCCTCGTGCAGCGCGCGGAAGACACCCACCTGATACGCCCCGAGAGCGCCGCCGCCCTGAAGCACCAGCACCACCTGCCCGAACTTCGCCTTGTCGATCCCGAGATCGATCCCGGGGTCGACCCCGTTCACGGTGCCGCTGGTCATATGTCATCCTTTCAATAGCCAGATCGCTTCAGCGCTGGCCGGTGATCATCACGCGGTCCAGTCACCATCTGCATTAACTTGGGTTCAAATCAGTCGTAGATAAATATCGGACCTATTCAGGATTATAGCGCACCTGTTGTTGAACGCCGACCCAGCTTTATGATCAAATCACAGTCAATCATTGATCTCTTCACTCGATTTTCTCCGCTTTACACACTAACCTGATCTATTCACCGGCAGCGTTTCTCAGCCGATGGGTCAGCGCAGGCGTCGTGTAGCCGCAGGCAGGGCGCATGGGTCCCAAGCGCCTGTCTCATCGCGGGTTCACAGTTTGGGGCGGAGTTGATGGG
>JBBRMV010000025.1:0-45663 GCA_038230675.1 Sphingomonadales bacterium
GATTGCGAAGTGCCCGCCGAAAATGTGATGGGGCCGATGAACGGCGGCGTCGGCGTGCTGATGTCGGGCCTCGATTATGAGCGCGCGGTGCTGGCGGCGGGGCCGCTCGGCATCATGCAGGCGTGCCTCGACGTGGTGCTGCCCTATGTCCGCGAGCGCAAGCAGTTCGGCAAGGCGATCGGCAGTTTCCAGCTGATGCAGGCGAAGGTCGCCGACATGTATGTCGCGCTCAATTCGGCGCGCGCCTATGTCTATGCGGTGGCGCGCGCGTGCGACGCCGGTAAGACGACACGCTTCGATGCGGCAGGTGCGATCCTGCTGGCGAGCGAGAATGCGGTGAAGGTGTCGCTTGAGGCGATCCAGGCGCTGGGCGGCGCCGGCTATACCAAGGAATGGCCGGTCGAGCGGTTTTTACGCGATGCCAAACTGTATGACATCGGCGCGGGGACCAACGAGATCAGGCGGTTCCTCATCGGGCGTGAGCTGATCGGCGCGGCAGACTGACACGAAGGGCATGGGAGATCGGAAGATGCCGGCAAATGCCACCGTCTTCGCGCAAGCCTATTTCCACGGTACGCGCGCCGACCTGACACCCGGCGACCTCATCGTCGTCGGCCACCGGTCGAACTTCACCGATGCCGGATCACTGTCCTGGGTCTATTTTGCCGGCACGCTCGACGCCGCGATCTGGGGCGCCGAGCTCGCTGCCGGCGATCTGCCCGGGCGCATCTATGTCGTCGAGCCGACCGGCGCGATCGAGAACGACCCCAACCTGACCGACAAGAAATTTCCCGGCAACCCCACGCTGTCCTACCGCTCGCGCGCGCCGTTGCGCATCATCGCCGAGGTCACGCAGTGGCAGGGCCATGCGCCGGATCAGGTCAAGGCGATGAAGGACGGTCTTGCCCGCATGAAGGCCGAAGGCACCAGCCACATCATCGATTAGCGCGGCGTGTTCCGAGCAGCATTGCGGCCGCATCTCCCCGCACCTGGAAACTGACGATCAGCAGATAGGCGCCGAGGAACAGCGCACCACCAAAGCTCGCGACGGGGGCCATGGCCAGCCCGAGCGGCGAGAAGTCGTTGCGCCAGGCGACCCACAATCCCGACAAGATCAGGAAGCACGAGAAATCGACGTTGAACTGCCCCTGCCACGTCATCGCGCCGATCGCGGCGAAGAACACCGGGATTAGGTCCCAACCATGCGCCGCGCCAACCGCTAGCGTATAAGCGACGATGGTGGCGAAGATCGCCGCGAGCAAAATCCTGAAACCGAGCATGAGCGATCCCTAGTTATGTAGCAGTCACTACGTAACTAGGCGTGCTCGCGGCTCAGCGCAAGCTGACTGTCGCCGTCACCGAAAGCCCCGGCCTCAGCCGCGCCAACGCCGCCTGCCCGGGGTCGAGCGCGATCCGCACCGGCACGCGCTGGACAATCTTGGTGAAATTGCCCGATCCCGGCTCGAACGGCAGCAGCGTGAATTCGCTGCCCGATGCCGGTGCCAGGCTTTCGACACGACCAACCAGTCTCTCCCCGCCAAGCGCATCGATCGCGACCGTCGCCTTTTGCCCGACCGTCATTTCGCGCGTCTGCGTTTCCTTGAAATTGGCGATCACATAGGGCGCACTCGTCGGCACCAGCGTCAACAGATGCGACCCCGGCTGGACGAAATCGCCGATCTGCACCTGGCGGTTGCCGATGATGCCGTCCGCCGGCGCGGTGACGATGGTGTGACGCTGATCCTGCAGGGCGAGATCGAGCGCGGCGCGAGCCTTTGCCGCCGTCGCCAGCGCCTGCGCAAGGGCGGCACGCAAGACCGGGCGGCGCGCCTCCGTCACCGCCGCCTGCTCGCTGGTCACATCGCGATCGGCACGCGATCGCTCAGCAGAGGACACCGCCCCGACTTCTGTCGCCTGAACACGCTCGGCATCGCGCCGCGTGACAAAGCCTTGCGCCATCAGCGATTCGAACCGTTTGCGATCGGCGGCGGCGCGGACATATTCGGCGTCGGCAGACTGGATAGACGTCTGGGCCGCGCGCACCCGGGCAGCGGCAAGCGCCTGATCCGCGCCAAGCGCCGCGAGCGAGGCACGCGCGGTGGCCACGCCCGCGTCGGCATCGGCAACCGTTGCCTGCGCTGCGGCCACGCGCGCGTCAAATTCCTGCGGATCGATCCGGATCAGCGGATCGCCCGCGCGCACACGCTGATTGTCCCTGACCAGGATCGCGCCCACTAGCCCGCCGACCTTTGGCGCGACCGCGCTGCTGTCCGCCTTCAAATACGCGTTGTCGGTCGTCTCGCTCACCCGTGGCGACAATAGCCACAGAATGCCAGCCACTGCGATGACGATGGCGATCGCCGCCATGATCAGCGGATTGCGGCCCAGTCTGCGCGGAGATTTTATATCGGCGGGGGTATCGGCCGTGATCGTTGCCATCAGTCGTTGATCACCAATAACGTCGACGTCGCGGTCGCCAGCAATCGACCACGAGCATCGGTCAGCTTCGCTTCGGTAAAGGCGACGCGCCGGCCCATGGCGGTCACGACGCCCTCGGCCCTGACAGTGCCGGTGTCGGCGGTCATCCCGCGCAGATACGACACCTTGAGTTCGAGTGTGGTGTAGCGTTGCCCCGGGGCCATCCGCGAATGTACGGCGATGCCGCAAGCCGAATCGAGCAGCGTCGCCGCATAGCCTCCATGCACACCGCCGAGCGGATTGTAGCTGCGTTCATCGGGATCGCCTTCAAACACGGCGCGTCCTTCCTCGACCTCGACCAGCGAAAACCCCAGCGTCTTGCCAATCGGCGGCTGTGAATCGTGCTGCATCATCATGCGGATCAAGGCGAGGCTGGTTGGCGACGTGTCGTCGGCGGCGGTGTCGCTCATTGCGTAGTCTCCAGCTTGAACCTGGCAAACAGCGCAGCGCGCGTCCGCGCCAGGATCGCATCCGACTGTTCCTTGTCGTCGACCGCGCGTGCCAGCGAGACCGCGCCGACCAATTCCGACAGCAGCGACGCCGCCGCCTCTCGTGGCGCCTCGGCTCCATAAGCCTCCAGCAAAGCAGCAAGCCGCTCCGTCAGCGCCTCCACGCCCTTGCCGAAGCGTGCCCTGGCCGTCGGTTCGAGCCGCGCCAGATCGGCAGCGAGCGCAGGGAGCGGACATCCGGTGTCGCGTGTGTCGCGGTGGCTGCGCGACAGGTAGAAACGGATATAACGCGCAAGCGCCTCGGCAGGCGGCCGACCATCGCCCTGCAGCGCGTCGAAATTCCGACGCGCGCCGACGAACATCTCCCCGATCGCCTCTGCGATCAACGCGTCGCGCGACGGGAAATGCGCGTAGAACCCGCCATGCGTCAGCCCCGCACGCGCCATGATACCGGCGACCGCGATACCGCCTGGACCCTTGGCCCGAATTTCCCGCGTCGCCTCGTCGAGGACGCGTTTTCGCGTTTCCTGCTTGTGGTCACCCGAATAGCGCATTGCTTGCAAACTCCTTTGATATGATGCATGTAATATAATAGACCGAGCGTGGCAAGTCGTGGAAATCCGGCAACGATGCCGGGGCTGGAAAAAGGGGGCGGACATGGGCGACAGCGATGCAGCGTCGACCTTGTCGAACAACGATCCAACGCCGCGCGCGGTCGCCAGTCCGGCGTCGCTCCCCAATGCGCGCAAATATCTGATCTTCGCGGTGATGGCGTTCGGGCAGTTCATGGCGTTGATCGATATCCAGATCGTCGCCGCTTCCCTGAACGAGGTGCAGGCGGGGCTTTCGGCCGGACCAGACGAGATCAGCTGGGTCCAGACCGCCTATCTGATGGCCGAACTGGTGATGATCCCCTTCTCCGCCTTCCTGGCGCAAGCGATATCGACGCGGTGGCTGTTCGCGCTGTCGGCTGGCCTGTTCACGATCGCCAGCATGATGTGCGGCCTGGCGTGGAATATCGAATCGATGATCGCCTTTCGCGCGCTGCAGGGGTTTGTCGGCGGGGCGATGATCCCGACGGTGTTCGCAACGGGTTATGTGCTGTTCGAGGGCAAGCAGCGCGCGATGATCCCGGCGATCCTTGGCTTAGTATCGGTCCTCGCGCCGACGATGGGGCCGAGCGTTGGCGGATGGATCACCGATGGGCTCGGTTGGCGATGGGTATTCTTTATCAATGTGGCGCCGGGCGTTGCGGTGACGTTGCTGTCGGTCGCCCTGATCCGTGTCGATCGCGCCAATATCTCGATGCTGCGACGAATCGATTGGGTGCATCTGGCATCGATGGCGGTCTTTCTCGCCGGGCTTGAATATGTGCTTGAGGAAGGTCCGAAAAACGGCTGGTTCGGCGATGACCGGATCGCGGTCGCTGGCTGGGTTTCGGTCGTCGCATTTTGCCTGTTCCTCGAACGATCCTTCCGGTCGAGCGCGCCGATCGTGGTGCTCACGCCCTTCCGCAAACCCACATTCGCGTTTGCCTGTGTGTTCAATCTGGTGATCGGTTTTGGATTATATTCGGGCACTTATCTGGTGCCGGTCTTTCTCGGCCGGGTGCGCGGCTATAACGCGGCGGAAATCGGCAGCACGGTGTTCATCGCGGGACTGACGCAGCTGCTCGGCGTGCCGATCGCCGCCGCGCTCTCGCAGCGGGTCGATCAGCGGATCATCATCAGCTTTGGCCTGTCGCTGTTTGCAACGGGCCTGTGGCTGTTTTCGTACATGACCCCCGATTGGGGCTTTGCCGCGCTGTTCTGGCCGCAGGCGGTGCGCAGCTTTGCAATCATGCTGTGCATCGTCCCCTCGGTCGGGCTTGCGCTTGGCAGCTTTTCGGGGCCGGAGTTGCGCTATGCCTCTGGTCTGTTCAATCTGATGCGCAATCTGGGCGGTGCGATCGGCATCGCCGTCGTCAATACCTGGCTGCAGGACAATAGCCGCCTGCACTTCCTGCGCCTCGGCGAAGCAATGGGCACGCAGGCGCAAATGGCGGAGCAAGCGATCGCCGGGCTGACGCAGCGGATGCAGCATTTCACCCCCGACCCCGGGCGTGCCCGGATGATGGCGGAGGCGGTGTTGGGGCGAATCGCGGGTCGCGAGGCGCTGACGCTCGCGTTCGACGATGTGTTTCGGCTAATGGCCTATATCTTCATCGCTGCCCTGGTCATGGTCCCGTTCTGCAGGCCCCCACCCCTTGGCGGCCCGCCGCCCCGCGACGCGCATTAGCCACCGCACCGGGAAGCGCGTCCAACCGGCTTCCCATGCGTGCAACGGGAAGCTACGCAAGCGGGCAGATGAAGAGGATGCCCGCATGAGCGCGCCGGTGCTCGACACCAAGATGAACGCCGATAGCGACGCATTTCGCGCCAATGCGGCGCATAATCGTGCGCTGGTCGATCGGCTTCGCGCCGATGTCGCGAAGGCAGCACTCGGTGGCAACGAGAAGAGTCGTGAGCGCCACACGTCGCGTGGCAAGCTGCTCCCGCGCGAACGGGTAGAGCGGCTGCTCGACCCGGGCTCGCCTTTCCTCGAAATCGGGCAGCTTGCGGCGGTCGGGGTCTATGACGACGACATTCCGGGTGCGGGTGTCATCGCTGGCATCGGTCGCGTTTCCGGGCGACAGGTGATGATCGTCTGCAACGACGCGACCGTGAAGGGCGGCACTTATTATCCGCTGACCGTCAAGAAACATCTGCGCGCACAGGAAATCGCGCAGGAGAACCGGCTCCCATGCATCTACCTCGTCGATTCGGGCGGCGCGAACCTGCCGCATCAGGCGGAAGTCTTTCCTGATCGCGATCATTTCGGGCGGATCTTCTTCAATCAGGCCAATATGAGCGCGCTCGGCATCCCGCAGATCGCGTGCGTGATGGGCAGTTGCACGGCTGGCGGCGCTTATGTGCCCGCAATGTCCGACGAGACGATCATCGTGCGTGGGCAGGGCACGATCTTTCTCGCCGGCCCGCCGCTGGTCAAGGCCGCGACGGGCGAGGTGATCTCGGCGGAAGAATTGGGCGGTGCGGATACGCATGGCCGTAAATCGGGCGTCGTCGATCACGTTGCAGAGAATGACGAGCACGCACTGACGATCGTACGCGACATCATCTCGACCCTGCCCGCCAATCGCACGCCCGACATCGCGCTGACCGGCCCACGCCCCCCAAGATACGACGCCGAGGAGCTTTACGGCATCGTCCCCAGCGACGTCCGCGCGCCTTACGATGTTCACGAAGTCATCGCCCGGCTCGTCGACGGCAGCGAATTTCACGAATTCAAGGCGCTCTATGGCACCTCGCTGGTCTGCGGTTTCGCGCATATCTGGGGGATGCCGGTCGCGATCCTCGCCAACAATGGCGTGCTGTTCAGCGAAAGCGCACAAAAGGGCGCGCATTTCATCGAGCTCGCCTGCCAGCGGCGCATTCCGTTGCTGTTCCTCCAGAATATTTCCGGCTTCATGGTCGGCGGCAAATATGAGGCCGAGGGCATCGCCAAGCACGGTGCGAAGCTGGTGACTGCCGTCGCCACCGCGAGCGTGCCCAAAATCACGATCCTGATCGGCGGCAGCTTTGGCGCTGGCAATTACGGCATGTGCGGCAGGGCTTATGGACCGCGTTTCCTGTTCACCTGGCCCAATGCGCGCATTTCGGTGATGGGCGGCGAGCAGGCGGCGTCAGTTCTGGCAACGGTCCACCGCGACGCCGATAGCTGGACGCCGGAAGAGGCCGAAGCCTTCAAGGCGCCCGTGCGCCAGAAATATGAGGACGAGGGCAACCCCTGGCACGCGACCGCGCGGCTGTGGGATGACGGCATCATCGACCCTGCACAAACCCGCGACGTGCTTGGCCTGTCGCTCGCCGCCTGCCTGAGTGCCCCAATCCCCGAACGCGCGTCGTTCGGCGTGTTCCGGATGTGATACCCTCGCGCAAAGGATGCTTATGCCGCTCGTTCTGATGCTCGCCGCCACCCTTGGTCAAATCACCCCCGTCCAGCCGCTGCCCAAGGGCACCGGCTTGCCGCCGCCGCAAACCGAGGAAGCGCAGGTCATGCGGCCGGTGAACGCGCTGTTCGCCGCGATTACCGCGCGCAACGGGCAGGCGATGATGCCGCTGCTGCGCGATGGCGGTGGCGCGACCATCGCCACCGAGAAAGCCGACGGCACCCGCACCGTCACACACCAGAGCTGGGCCGAGCTGACGGCGCGCTTCACACCCGGCAAGGAGCGCTTTGAAGAACGGCTGATCGACCCCGCGATCGAAATCGACGGCGACATCGCCTATGTGTGGGGCCGTTATGATTTCTACATCGACGGAAAGCTGCATCACTGCGGCTATGATCATTTCGACATGGTCCGCGAGGGCGGCACGTGGAAAATCGCCAACCTGACCTGGTCGAGCCGCACGACAGGCTGCGGGGGGTGAGTCCTGATTCTCCGCCTTCACGACCGGAAGACTCACACTTCTTCGTGCCTTGGTGCCTTTGTGTGAGCAAATTTTTCTCACACAAAGGCACGAAGCCACGAAGAGAATTTGAATGCGCTGCGCGCGGCTCGATGGAGCAGATGCGTTGATCACCTCCCTCCTCAATGCCAATCGCGGCGAGATCGCCTGCCGCATCATCCGTACCGCGCGCGCGATGGGGGTGCGCACCGTCGCGGTCTATTCGGACGCCGATGCCAAGGCGCTGCATGTCCGCCAGGCCGATGAGGCGGTGCATATCGGCGCGAGCCCGGCACGCGAAAGCTATCTGGTCGGCGAGAAGATCATCGCGGCGGCGAAGGCGACGGGGGCGGAGGCGATCCACCCCGGATATGGCTTCCTGAGCGAGAACGCGGATTTCGCGCAAGGCGTGATCGACTCCGGGCTGATCTGGATCGGTCCGCGCCCCGACAGCATCCGCGCGATGGGGCTGAAGGATGCCGCCAAGGAACGGATGATCGCGGCGGGCGTGCCTGTGACGCCGGGCTATCTGGGCGCGGATCAGTCGCCCGATGTGCTAGCAGCGGAGGCGGGCAAGATCGGCTATCCCGTCCTCATCAAGGCGGTGGCAGGCGGTGGCGGCAAGGGCATGCGCCGCGTGGAAGGGCCCGCCGACTTCGCCGACGCGCTGGCAAGCTGCAAGCGCGAGGCCGCGAGCAGCTTCGGCGACGACCGCGTGCTGATCGAAAAATATATCCTCTCGCCGCGCCATATCGAGGTGCAGGTGTTCGGCGATACCCACGGCAATGTCGTCCACCTGTTCGAGCGCGATTGCTCGCTCCAGCGCCGCCACCAGAAAGTCATCGAGGAAGCCCCGGCCCCCGGCATGTCCGAGGAAACCCGCGAGACGTTGTGCGCCGCCGCCGTGCGCGCGGCTAAAGCGGTCGATTATGTCGGCGCCGGCACGATCGAGTTCATCGCCGACGCCAGCGAGGGCCTCCGCGCCGATCGCATCTGGTTCATGGAAATGAACACGCGGTTGCAGGTGGAACACCCCGTCACCGAGGAAATCACTGGCGTCGATCTGGTCGAATGGCAATTGCGCGTCGCGAGCGGAGAACCGCTACCCAAGCGACAGGATGAGTTGAGCATCAACGGCTGGGCCATTGAGGCTAGGTTGTATGCGGAAGACCCTGCGAAGGGGTTTTTGCCGAGCGTGGGGCGGTTGGATCATCTTGTCCTCGACACGGCCATGCCACCGCCGTTCGGCATGATGTCGGCCTTCGCAGCGCAGGGATTTGAAGGCACCGAAGTGTCGTGGTCTCCACCACCGCCACTCCGCGTCGAAACCGGGGTAGAAGCCGGATCGGCAGTATCGCCCTTCTATGACCCCATGATCGCCAAGCTTGTTGTAAAAGCAGCCAACCGTTCGGACGCTATTGGGCGCTTAGCCGATGTTTGCGGCTCGGTGGAGGTCTGGCCCGTCCGCACCAATGCCGCATTTCTCGCTAGGCTGTTGCGCGAACCCGATTTCGAAGCCGGGTATGTAACCACCGGCTTCATTGCCGGCCACGGCGAACGGCTAACGGTGACGAGCCCGGCATCCGACGCCTTGGCAAGCCATGGCCTGTCGCTGCTGCGGGAGAGTGCACGTGGCGAATGGCCGATCGGCGACAGGCTGACGGGCTTTCGCCTCAATGCGCCGGCCCGCGAGACGGCGGCGGTCATCGTCGATGGCGCGGCGCGGCAAGCAATGTTGGATGCGCGATCCTTCGCGTACCTCGCGATGGACGAGGATTTCGGCAATCGGTTTGTGGGCGATGGTGACGGCATCATCCTGTTCGAAGATGGCAGTCCGCACCGCGTGACGTTACGCCAAGACGCACGGGCAGGCGCCACCGCCGCCGACGGCGCCATCCTCTCCCCCATGCCGGGCCGTGTCACGGCGGTCGACGTTGCGGCGGGCGATGTCGTCACCAAGGGCCAGCGGCTCGTGACGCTCGAGGCGATGAAGATGGAGCACAGCCTGACCGCGCCGTTCGACGGGATGGTCGAGGAAATGAACGCCACCCCCGGCGCGCAGGTGAGCGAGGGGACGGTGCTGGTGAAGGTGGTGCGGGGAGAGCAGAGCGTATGATCATGACCCTGAATCCTCCCCGGTACGGGGAGGGGGACCATGCGCAGCATGGTGGAGGGGGCGGGCCACAAGGTGGTCACGCGCGGCCCGCCCCCTCCGTCAGCGCGATGCGCTGCCACCTCCCCGTGCCGGGGAGGATTTAATGCCCGGCACATATTATGACGAATGGCAGATCGGCGAGGCAATCGACCACCCTTTGCGCCGCACGGTGACCGAGACCGACAACCTGCTGTGGTCAACCATGACCCACAATCCGCAACCACTTCATCTCGATGCAGAGGCTGCGCGCGCCAGCGAATTCGGTCAAATCCTCGTCAACGGCACCTTCACCTTCAGCCTGATGGTGGGCATCACGGTGGCTGAGACGACGATGGGAACGCTCGTTGCCAATCTCGGCTACGACAAGCTGGTGATGCCCAAGCCCGTCTTCATCGGTGACACGCTCCATGCGACCAGCGAAGTGACCGAACTTCGCGAAAGCAAGTCGCGCCCCGACGCCGGGCTGGTCACATGGCGGCACAAGATGATCAATCAGCGAGCCGAAACCGTGTGCGAATGCCTACGCACGGCTTTGCTGCAGAAACGGCCCGCCTGATCGCTAGACCGCGCGGCGACCCGTGATCAGCTGGAACAGCACGACCACGACGGCGACGACGAGCAGCAGGTGGATAAGGCCGCCTGCGACATGCAGCGAAAAGCCGAGCAGCCAGAGAACGACGAGAATTCCGACGATGGTCCAGAGCATGGTCGCTCTCCCTTGTTGAGCCATCATGTTGACGGCTTTGACATGGGAATAACGCTGCCGTTACGAAATCCGTTCCATCGCCGCGCCATGCTTAGACGGTGAAGCTCTCCCCGCACCCGCACGCGCCTTTGGCATTGGGATTTTCGAACACGAAACCGGCGGCGAAATCATCCTCCACCCAGTCCATGTTGCTGCCGATGAGATACAGGATCGAACCGCCATCGACGAACAAGGTGCCGCCCGGCGTTTCGATGCGCTCGTCGAAAGGCTTGGCCTCGCTGACATAATCCACCGAATAGGCCAGCCCCGAACAGCCACGCCGCGGCGTCGACAGCTTCACCCCCACTGCCCCTTCGGGCGCGCGCGCCATCAGGTCGGCGATCCGCGCTTCAGCGGCGGGCGTCAGGTTGAGCGCGGCGGGGCGCTGGCGGGTTTTGAGTTCGGTCATTCTTTGTCTCCCCCCGGCCACTTGCGGGAGGGGTCGGTGGGTGGGCCAGTATATCTCGAGGTGGTACTCCATGATAGGCCCAGCCCCGACCCCTCCCGCAATCGGGAGGGGAGCAAATTACAGCATTCCCATCTCAAGCCGGGCCTCATCGCTCATCTTGGCAGGGTCCCAGGCGGGCTCCCACACCAGATTGACCTCGGCAGAGCCGACACCGGGCACTGAGCCGACGCGCATTTCGACCTCGCCGGGCATGGTTTCGGCAACCGGACAGTGCGGTGTCGTCAGCGTCATCGTGATCGCGGCATGGCCTTCGGCGGTCACATCGACCCCATAGATCAGCCCCAGGTCATAGATGTTCACTGGAATTTCGGGATCGTAAATGTCCTTGAGCGCGGCGATCACCGCTTCATACGTCTCGCCACCCGGTTCGCCGGGGCTGGCAGCCTGCGGCTTCTGGCTCAAAAACCCTTCGAGATAATCGCGCTTGCGCTCGAATGTCTCGCCAGCGGTTTCGACCCGCGCCTTGGGCGGCGCCTCGACCGATGCGACTTCCTCGACCGCGATCTTGCGTTCTTCGTCCATATCCATCCCTAACCGAAAATTCGCGTCACGCGTTCGATGCCCTTGATCAGCGCCTCGACATCGTCGGGCGTGTTGTAAACGCCAAAGCTTGCCCGCGCCGTCGCCGGTACGCCCAGCACATCCATCAGCGGTTGTGCGCAGTGATGCCCGGCGCGGATCGCCACACCTTCCTCATCCAATATGGTGCCGATGTCGTGGGGATGAACCCCCTCGATCTCGAAGCTGACGATGCCGGCCGCGTGCTCGGGCCCGAACAGCCGGACCGAATTGATCTGCGACAGCGCGTCGTGGGTCTGCCGCACCAGCGCGGTTTCATGCGCGTGGATGCGATCGAGCCCGATGCCCTCGACATAATCGATCGCCGCGTGCAGACCGACCGCGCCGACGATGTGCGGCGTGCCCGCCTCGAACCGGCCCGGCGGCGGGGCAAAAGTGGTGCGGGCGAAGGTGACGCGGTCGATCATCGCGCCCCCGCCCTGATAAGGCGGCATCGCCTCCAGCAATTCAGGCCGTGCCCACAGCACGCCGAACCCGGTGGGGCCGTAGAGCTTGTGGGCTGAAAAGACGTAGAAATCGCAGTCGAGCGCGGGCATGTCGACCGTCAGGCGCGGCACCGCCTGGCACCCGTCCAGAAGGATCTTTGCGCCTACCGCATGCGCGATATCGGCGGCGCGGCGCGCATCGAGCACTGCGCCGGTCACGTTCGATACATGCGCGAGTGCCACCAGCTTATGCGCCGGGGTGATCATCGCGGCCATCGCGTCGAGATCGATGCAGTGATCGGCGGTGAGCGGCACGACATCGATCTGCGCGCCGATCTTCTCCGCTGCCATCTGCCATGGCACGATATTGGAATGATGCTCGAGCTGGCTGAGCAGAATGCGGTCTCCGGCCTGTAACTGCTCGGCCACCCAGCATGTAGCGACCAGATTGATCCCTTCGGTCGCACCGCGCACGAAAACGATCTCGTCTGCCGAGCCTGCGCCAATAAAGCCCGCCACCCGCCGCCGCGCCGCCTCGTAAGCCAGCGTCATGTCCGCCGAGCGTTTGTAGACGCCGCGGTGGACGGTCGCGTAATCGGGGCCATAAGCGCGCGCGATCGCATCGATGACGCCCTGCGGTTTCTGCGCAGTGGCGGCGGTATCGAGATAATGCCAGCCACCGGCGATCCCGGGGAAATCGGCGCGGACGTCGATCGCGGCGATGTCGGTCATCACGCTCACAACATCCGCTCCAGCGCCGCACCCGCTGCTGCTTCCAAGGAAGCGCGTGCCGCCTCATCGGCCACATCATCGAACACGCCGGCGATGAAACCGCGCAACAACAGCGCCTTCGCCTCAGCCGGCGGAATGCCCCGGCTCTGCATGTAATACAGCGCGTTCGCGTCAAGCTCGCCAACGGTCGCGCCGTGTGCGCATTTCACGTCGTCGGCGTAGATTTCGAGCTCGGGCTTGGCATTGGCGGTCGCGGTGCGCGCCAGCAACATCGCCTTCACGCTCTGCGACGCATCGGTTTTCTGCGCATGCCGCGACACCGCGACCTTGCCGAGATAACTTCCCGTCGCCCGCCCGCCGAGCACCGATCGCACGACCTGATTGCTGGTCGCATGCGGCTCGATGTGGCGCATCGTGGTGACGATCTCCAGCGTCTGCTCGCCCCCGCCCAGCATCGCCGCGCCAAGCTCGAAATGCGCGCCTTCATGCAGCGTTACGTCGATCGTCACCCGGCCCAGCCGTCCGCCGATATTGAGCACATGAAAGGTCGCGCGGGCGCCCTTTTCGAGGACTACGGCATAATCATGGATCGCAACGACATCGGCAGCGGCATCCTGCACGATCACGCGCGCGACCGCCTCACCAGCGGGCACGACGATCCGCTCGGGCGCAGCTATTGGCCAAACCGAGGCGACAGCCTCAAGATCGGAATAGCGCCACGATTCGTCACGCCGAGTAGGAAGGGCGAGCGCCGTCACTGCGAAGCCACCTTCTTCTTTGCGCCTTTGTGCCTTTGTGTGAGGCAATTTTTCTCACACAAAGGCACAAAGCCACGAAGAAAAGAGGAGAGATATCCGCCTGCGGCGCTCATGCGAGCACCTCGGCATAGCCATCCGCTTCGAGCGCAAGCGCGAGTTCTGGCCCGCCCGATTTCACGATCCTGCCATCGGCCAGCACATGGACGAAATCGGGTGCGACATAGTCGAGCAGCCGCTGGTAATGCGTGATCAGGACAACCGCCTTGTCGGGGGCGCGCATGATCCGGTTGATGCCGTCCCCCACCGCACGCAAAGCATCGATGTCCAGCCCGCTGTCGGTCTCGTCGAGGATCGCCAGGCGCGGGGCGATGATGCCCATCTGCACCATCTCGTTGCGCTTCTTCTCGCCGCCCGAAAAGCCGACATTCACCGGGCGCTTGAGCATGTCGTAATTCATGCCGATCGCCTCGGCCTGCGCCTTGGCGATCTTCAGGAACTCGCCACCCGAAAGCGGCACCTCGTCGCGGCCCTTGCGCTGCGCATTGAGCGCCTCGCGCAGGAACTGCACGTTCGACACGCCGGGGATTTCGACCGGGTATTGGAAACCAAGAAACAGGCCAGCTGCAGCGCGTTCGTGCGGGGCGAGGGCGAGCAGGTCGATCCATTCCCCCTCTTCGCTTCCTCGGCGAAGGCCGGGGTCCAGCATCGACCCGTCCGCGACTGGACCCCGGCCTTCGCCGGGGAAGCGCGAGTGGGAAAGCACCACCCCCGACGTCACCGCATAGCCGGGCCGCCCGCCGCGGACATACCCCAGCGTCGTCTTGCCCGCGCCGTTCGGCCCCATGATCGCATGCACCTCCCCCGCGTTGACGGTGAGCGACATGCCCTTGAGGATTTCCTTGCCGTCGATGGCGGCGTGGAGGTTTTCAATTTTCAACAAAGCCAAAGCCTTCTGTCCAGTGGTCCTTACCTACTTGGTAGGGTTCGAACTCAAATCCTTCCGGATAATCGATGAAACCCGGCTGCGATCTCAACCTTTCGATCGCCGCCTGAGCATCGCTCGCTGAGGCATAAATGCCGATCAGCTTCGCTTGCTCTTTGTGCTCGTCGCCTTCCGGCACATGCCAAAGAGGATAGGCGCAGTTCACCCCACGCTCCCCTCAAGCGAAATCCCCAGCAGCTTCTGCGCCTCGACCGCGAATTCCATCGGCAGCTGCTGCAGCACTTCTTTGGCGAAGCCGTTGACGATCAGCGCCACCGCCGCTTCCTGATCCAGCCCACGTTGCATCGCGTAGAACAGCTGGTCGTCGGAAATCTTCGACGTAGTCGCCTCATGCTCGATCTGCGCCGACGGGTTGCGAACCTCGATATACGGCACGGTGTGCGCGCCGCATTGGTCACCGAGCAGTAGCGAATCGCACTGGGTGAAGTTGCGCACACCTTCCGCGGTCGGCGAAACGCGCACCAGCCCGCGATAGGTATTGTCAGAACGCCCGGCCGAAATCCCCTTCGACACGATCGTTGACCGCGTGTTCTTGCCGAGGTGGATCATCTTGGTGCCGGTGTCGGCCTGCTGGCGGTTGTTCGTCACCGCGACCGAATAGAATTCGCCGACCGATCCGTCCCCCGCCAGCACACAGGACGGATATTTCCACGTGATCGCGCTGCCCGTCTCGACCTGCGTCCAGCTCACCTTGCTGCGCGCGCCCTGGCACAGCGCCCGCTTGGTCACGAAATTATAGATGCCGCCCTTGCCGTTCTCGTCGCCGGGATACCAGTTCTGGACGGTCGAATATTTGATCTCGGCATCGTCCATCGCGACGAGTTCTACCACGGCGGCGTGGAGCTGGTTCTCGTCGCGCATCGGCGCGGTGCAACCTTCGAGGTAGGACACATACGCGCCCTTGTCGGCGACGATCAGCGTGCGTTCGAACTGGCCGGTGTTCTCGGCATTGATGCGGAAATAGGTGCTCAGTTCCATCGGGCAGCGCACGCCCTCGGGAATGTAAACGAACGTTCCGTCGGAAAAAACCGCGCAGTTGAGCGCCGCGAAATAATTGTCGTGCATGGGGACGACCTTCCCCAGCCACTTCTTCACCAGATCGGGATATTCCTTGATCGCCTCGCTGATGCTGCGGAAGATGACCCCCGCCGCTTCCAGTTCCTTGCGAAAGGTGGTCGCGACCGAGACGCTGTCGAACACCGCGTCCACCGCCACGCGCCGTGCGGGCAAGCCGCCCTCTTCACCACCTTCGACGCCTGCGAGCAATTTCTGCTCGGCGATCGGGATGCCCAGCTTTTCGTAGATGCGCAGGATTTCGGGATCGACCTCGTCGAGCGAGCCGAGCTTGGGCTTCGCCTTGGGCTCGGCGTAATAGTACGCGTCCTGATAATCGATGGGGTCGATCTGCAGCTTGGCCCAGTCGGGCGTTTCCATCGTCAGCCAGTGGCGATACGCCTTCAGCCGCCAGTCGAGCATCCATTCGGGCTCGTTCTTCTTGGCCGAGATGAAGCGAACCGTGTCTTCGGACAGGCCCTTAGGGGCGAATTCCTGCTCGATGTCCGAGCTGAAACCCCATTCATATTTCTTGTTGGCCGCTGCAATGGCTTCGGCGTTCTTGGTGGCCATTATCGGGCTCCTGCCGCGTAGCGGCCTAAAATTTGATCACGCGGAGGCGCGGCGACGCGGAGGCGGTTTGCCAGCGCAACGCGCGAAGCGCCTGCTTCATCAGTCAGAAAGAACGAAAGGGACGCCCCTGTATTTCGTCCCCTCTTCTTTGTGCCTTTGTGGCTTTGTGCGAGCAAGATTTTCTCGCACGAAGGCACGAAGGCACAAAGCGAAAGGGTTGATTGCGCTGCGCGCTGCAAGCAGTTCATGCTGGTAACCCGGCGCTCAGGCTGGCCAGCGAAACCCCCGCCAATGCCCCGCGAACGGCGCCGTTGACGACGTTCCAGTGCGGCTTCACGCGGCAGTTTTCCTCGATGACGCAATCGTGGCGCCCTTCATCGACGCAGGCCGTCATGGCGATCGGCCCCTCTACCGCCTCGATAATGTCGGCGAGCGAAATCGCCGCCGCCGGGCGCGCAAGCCGAAAGCCGCCACCCGTGCCGCGCGCGCTCTCGATCAGCCCGGCGGCCGACAATCGGCTTACGAGCTTCTGCACCGTCGGCAGCGGGATGCCGGTTTCGTCGGCCAGCATCGTCGCGTTGAGCCGCACCGCGACCCCGCAATGGCGCGCGCTGGCCGACAACATGACAACGGCATAATCGGCAAGGCTGGAAAGGCGCATGGAATCCTAATCGGATTGATTCGATCCGATTGAGATGGCGATCACCGATGGCTGCGTCAATGGCAATGTGCCCCTTGAACCATAAGAAGGTTGGTTCACGCGGAGGCGCGGAGGCGCAGAGGGGGGGCGCCGCGGACACGCGGAGCGCTCAAAATGCTTGTTAGCTTGAAATAAGCGGCTGCGCCGGCGCTTGCCTTCTTTCTTCTCCGCGCCTCTGCGCCTCCGCGCGAACAAATGGCCCGCCATCATCACTCACGCCGCCGGAGTTGCTACTCCGTCTTCTGCCTGCCAAACGCCCCGCATGTTCCCGCTCATCCGTCCCCTGCTCTTTGCGATCGATGCCGAGCGCGCGCATGGGATGACGATCGACGCGCTCGCTGGCTGGGCTGCGATCGGCCGTCCGTTCGCCGCACCAGCCCCCGATCCGTGCCTGCGCACCTCTGTGGCGGGGGTCGATTTCGCGACCCCGCTCGGGCTTGCGGCGGGCGTCGACAAGAACGGGGCTGCGATCGACGGCTGGTTTGGCCTTGGCTTCGGCAGCGTCGAGATCGGCACGCTGACCCCGCTTCCCCAGCCCGGCAACCCCCGCCCGCGCATCTTTCGCCTTGTCGAGGACCGCGCGGTGATCAACCGGCTTGGCTTCAACAATGGCGGCATCGACGCCGCCCTGCCCCGCGCCCGTATCGCGCGGCGAAGCGGCATGCTCGGCATCAATGTCGGCGCAAACAAGGATACGGTCGACCGGATCGGCGATTACCGAACAGGCGTGGCGCGCGCAGCCCCAATCGCGGACTATGTGACGATCAACATCAGCTCGCCCAACACGCCGGGCTTGCGCGATCTGCAGCACGGGGCTGCCCTGGCCGAATTGCTCGCTGCAGCCGACGAAGCGCGCAAGCTGCCGGGAAAGCAGGTGCCCCTGTTCCTGAAGATCGCGCCCGATCTCGATTCGCTCGCCATGGACGATATCGCTTGCGCGGCGCACGACCACCACATCGATGCGCTGATCGTCGCAAATACGACGATCACCCGCCCACCCTCGCTGCGATCATCCAGTCGCGGTGAGGCAGGCGGCCTTTCGGGTGCGCCTCTTGCAGCCCTGTCGCGCGCGCGGCTGGCCGATGTTCGCTCGGCGACCGGCGGCCGTATGCCGCTGATCTCGGTGGGCGGCATCGACAGCGGGGCGGAGGCCTATGCGCGCATCCGTGCCGGCGCCAGCCTGGTGCAGCTTTACTCGGCGCTCGTTTATCACGGGCCAGGGCTCCCCCGCCGGATCAACGCCGATCTGGCGATGCTTGCCAGACGCGACGGCTTCGCCTCGATTGCCGACGCCATCGGCGCGAAATGACGCCATCGGCGCGAAATGACGTTCGCGTCTTGCCTGCCCGGCAAAGCCCGCTAGGCTCCGGGCGATGAAAAACTGGCTGATCGCGCTGTTGGCGCTGCTCGTCTTCCCGTCCTGCGCTTCTGCCCGGGGCGTGGTTTCCGCCGCCGATCCACGGGCCGCCGCTGCGGGGCAGGAGATTTTGCGCGCGGGCGGTAGCGCGGCCGATGCACAGATGGCGATGATGCTGGCGCTTACCGTCGTCGAGCCGCAATCGAGCGGAATCGGCGGCGGCGGCTTCTTTCTTTACCAGGATGCAAAAACCGGCAAGCTCTACACGATCGATGGCCGCGAAAAGGCGCCTGCGGCTGCGACGCCGCAACGCTTTGTCGGCGCAAACGGCAAGCCGACGCCGTTCTTTCAGGCGGTGCCCGGCGGGCTTTCGGTCGGCGTGCCCGGCAACATCCGGCTGATGGCGATGGTGCACAAGCGCTTCGGCAAGCTGACGTGGAAAGCGCTGTTCGCCCCCGCCATCCGGCTTGCGGAGGAAGGCTACACCGTCACTGCGCCAATGGCCGCCGGCATGGGGTATGTCAGCCAGGTCTGGGGGAGTTTCCCGGCGATCACCGCGCAATATACCCATGACGGCAAGCCCTATGCGGTCGGCGAGACGGTGAAGAACCCGGCGCTCGCCAAGACGCTGCGCGCGATCGCCGATGGCGGCCCGGAGGCGTTCTATAGCGGCCCGATTGCGGACGAAATCGTCAAGGCGGCCACAGGCTCGATCAAGAACCCAAGCGACATCACGCTCGCCGATCTCGCGGCCTATCAGGCCAAGGAACGCGCGCCCGTTTGCGGTCGTTATCGCGGCTACAGGATTTGCGGGATGGGGCCGCCTTCATCGGGCGCGACGACGGTGCTGCAGATCCTGGGCATGCTCGAACGCTTCGACATGAAAAAGCTTGGCGCGAACAACCCGGTATCGTGGCACCTGATCGGCGAGGCGATGCTGCTGGCATATGCCGACCGCGAGAAATATCTGGGTGACGCCGATTTCGTGAAGGTGCCGGTCGCCGGCCTGCTCAACGCCACCTATGTCCGGTCGCGATCGAAGCTCATTTCGATCGACAAAACGCTGCCCAGCCATGATGCCGGAACACCGCCCGGTGCCGAACCACGCACTGCGGCGCTGTCTTCCGAAGTCGCGGGGACGACGCATTTCGTTTCCGTCGACCGGGCTGGCAACGTCGCGACAATGACGTCGACCGTCGAGGGACCTTTCGGCAGCCAACTGCTCGCGAACGGTTTCGTGCTCAACAACGAACTCACCGATTTCACCTTCGCACCCGAAAAGGACGGCGCCCCCGTCGCCAACCGCGTTGAGGGCAACAAGCGGCCCTTGTCGTCAATGTCGCCGACGATCGTCTATGACGCAAAGGGCAAACCGATCTTCACCGTGGGTGCAGCGGGCGGCAAGACGATCATCATGCAGGTGGCAAAAGCGCTGATCGCGCATTTCGACTGGGGCATGCCGGCACGCGACGCGATCGGCCAGGGACTCGTCTATTTCAGCGGCCAGGGGCTTGTTCTCGAACAGGACACGGCGCTCGAACCGATGAAGGCGGCACTCGAAAAGCTTGGCCATAAGGTAACGATCGCCAAGCTCGGGCTCAAGGCGAATGCCGCTGAATTGACGCCGAAGGGATGGGTCGGCGCCGCCGATCCGCGCAGCGTCGGCGTTGCACTGAGCGAATAAACGCCAAGCCCGCCAGAGGCTTGCGTCCAGGAGAGGCCCCGTAGGAGTTCCGATGCGCAAGCTCGAACATTTCCCCAATCTCGTGACGATGTTTTTCACGCGGGCGCGTGCCCTGGGGGACAAGCCGTTCCTTTGGCACAAGGCGAATGGCGCCTGGGTATCGCGCAGCTGGCGCGAAGCCGCCGAACAGGTGGCGAGCCTTGCCGCCGGGTTGAAGGCGATCGGTCTGCAGCCCGGCGACCGCGTGATGCTCGTCGCCGAAAACCGCCCCGAATGGTGCATCAGCGATCTGGCGATCATGGCCGCAGGCTGCGTGACGGTGCCCACCTATGTGACCAACACCGAACGCGACCATGCCCACATCATCGAAAACAGCGGTGCGCGCGCGGTGATCGTCTCCAACGCCAAACTTGCGCGCACATTGCTCCCCGCGGTCATCCGGGCGAGCCAGGCACGGATCGTGATCGGCATCGAGGATCTGCGCATCGGCCAGTCTGGCGATATCGCCTATCACGCGTGGAGCACGTTGATTACCGATCACCCGACCTCACCCGAGGCCGCTGAGGCGGGCGCGACCTTCAAGCGCGACGACCTTGCCTGCATCATCTACACCAGCGGCACCGGCGGCGCGCCGCGCGGCGTGATGCAGCATCACGGGGCGATCCTGCACAACGTCAACGGCTGCTGCGTCGTCATCGACGAGGATTTCGGCTGGGGCGACGACGAGGTGTTCCTGTCGTTCCTCCCGCTCAGCCATGCCTATGAACACACCGGCGGCCAGCACATGCCGATCGGGCTCGGCGCGCAAATCTATTATTCCGAAGGGCTCGAAAAGCTCGCCTCCAACATCGAGGAGACGCGCCCTACCTTCATGGTCGTAGTGCCGCGCCTGTTCGAGGTGTTGCGCACGCGCATCCTGAAATCGGTCGAGAAACAGGGCAAGCTTTCCAATTACCTGATGCGATCGGCACTCGCCATCGGCGGGCGCAACGCGACGGGCAAGAAGGCGCTGTTCGATGCGCCGATGAACCTCGTGCTTGGCGCCACGCTGCGCCCAAAGATCGCCGCGCGCTTTGGCGGAAGGTTCAAGGCGATGGTTTCGGGCGGGGCGCCGCTCAACCCCGATATCGGCATCTTCTTCCAATCTCTCGGGCTGACATTGCTGCAGGGCTATGGCCAGACCGAGGCCGCGCCGGTCATTTCGTGCAATCGCCCCAAGGTCGGGCTGAAGATGGACACCGTCGGTCCGCCGCTCGCCGAAACCGAAGTGCGGATCGCCGAGGACGGCGAAATCCTGGTCCGTGGCGAGCTCGTGATGCACGGCTATTGGCGCAATCCCGATGAAACCGCGCGGGTGCTGAAAGACGGATGGCTCCACACCGGCGACATTGGCGAGATCGATGCCAAGGGCCGCATCAAGATCACCGATCGCAAAAAAGACCTGATCATCAACGACAAGGGCGACAATGTCGCGCCGCAAAAGGTCGAGGGTATGCTGACGCTCCAGCCCGAAATCCTGCAGGCGATGATCGCCGGGGACAAGCGGCCGCACATGGTCGCAGTGCTGGTGCCCGATCCTGAATGGACGCAGGAATTTTGCGCCAGCACTGGCACTAGCTGCAATTTCGCGGCGCTGGCTGAAAATGCCGATTATCGCGCAGCGCTGGCGACCGCTGTTGAGCGCGTCAACAAGGATTTGTCGGTAATCGAACGCGTCAGGCGCTTCGTGATCGCAGATGAGCCCTTTGCGATCGAGAATGAGCAGCTTACCCCCTCGCTCAAGATCAGGCGGCATGTGCTGAAACAGGTTTACGGCGCGCGGCTCGACGCGCTTTATCGCCAATAAGGCTCGGCAGTCGCGTGCCGCCACGCGGAGACGTCGTGCGTTATCGTCCCGCTGTAACCGATCCCGCAAATGCGGCGTATAGAATGCGGCAGTTCACCCCGCTTCTTATTGGAGATACCCCCATGCGCCTTGCCCTTTCGCTCGCTCTCGCCGTGCCGCTCGCCGCCACCGCGACCACCGTCGCCATCGCCGCTCAGCCGATCGCAGTTGGCGCGCATGTCCCCGCCGATTTCGCCGCCGTCGACAGCGCCGGCAAGCCACGCAACTTCGCGTCGATTTCGGGCAAGAAGGGCGTCGTCCTGATTTTCTTCCGCTCGGCCAAATGGTGCCCCTATTGCCAGGCGCAGCTGAAGGACATCCGCGCGCTCCCCGCCGAGCTGCAAAAACGTGGCTATACGCTTGCCGCGATCAGCTATGATGCGCCCGATACGCTCGCCAATTTCTCTGCCAAGCAGCAAGTGAACTACACGCTGCTCTCGGATAACGGCTCGAAGCAGATCGACGCCTTCGGCCTGCGCGACCCGCAATATCCCAAGGACAGCTTCGCGTATGGTGTGCCCAAGGCGACCATTTTGGTGATCGGCACCAACGGCGTGGTGAAGCAGAAGCTGACCGCGGATGATTACAAGGTCCGTCCGGGCAACGACAAGATTCTGGCCGCGGTCGACGCGGGCTGAGCACCCAATCCGGCCGTTTTCATGGAAGGGAAACGGCCGGGTTTTCACTTATATTATCGGGCACCGCGCACGGCCCGTTGGGCCTCTGGTGCAACTGCAGGTGGCGCTGTCGCAGCCACCGCCCCTGCCACCTTTGTCATCCCCGCCGGCAGCACCGCCATCGTCCATTCGGTTTCGGGGAGGAAATATTTCTTCGCCGTCTCACGCAGAGCTTCGGGCGTGATCATCGGAATGTCGGTCGCCAGCGCGGTCAGCGCCTTTATCCGACGATCATCAAAACTCGCTCCGCCAAGCTGCGACAGCCAGAAGCTGTTGCCGGTCGATGCGCGGGCCAGATACTGCCTGAACGGCAGGATCGTGCGCTTCAACTCGTCATCCTCGATGGGTTTGGTCGCCAGGTCGGCGGCGATTTCGCGCGCCAGCTTGAAGAAGAACGCGACCTTGTCAGGCGGCACCTGACCAATCGCCGCGACCCGCCCACCACTCGGCATACCGATCGGCCAGCTGCTCTGCACGCTCGGGCTGTAGCTCGCGCCCGCCTCCGAGCGCAGCCGGTCGAACAGCCGATCGCCGAAGATCTGGGCGATCAGTTCAAGCCGCCAGCGCTCCGCCGATCCGTCGATGCCGCCGCCCGTTGGCCACGCGATGACGGCGGCGGCCTGGTTGGCCGGTCCCTTGTGATTGCGAACCACTGGCGCCGCTGCGTGCTTTGGAAAACGGACGACAGCCGGGGCAGTCTTGCTTGCCGGGCGCGAGGGGAGCGCTCCCAGACTGCGCGCCACCGCAGCGATGGCATCGTCTGCCTTCACATCGCCGAATACCGACACTTCGATCGGGCCGGACTGAAGGATCGGCTCCCACAAGGCGCGGAAAGATTGCGGCGTCGTCGCCTCGATCTGCGCCTTGCTGGGCGCGCCCCAGCGCGGATCGCCCGCGTGGAGCAGCCCTTCCAGATCATGCCCGAGCACGCCGGTCGGCGACGAATCATAACCGTCATAGCCGACCAGCGACGCTGCCTTTGCGCGCATCACCGGATTGGGGTCCCAGGCGGGATAGGCCATCTTCGCCGCGATCACCGTCAGCTCGTCGGCCAGGTCGCCCGGTGAAGTCGATGCCGAAAACTGGAAGGCGTCGTCGTCGGTCCCGAAATCGAGGTTGATCCGCCGCCCCGCCGTCAATTGGTCGAGCTCCTCCTGCCCCAATTTGCCGATGCCGCCGGCAATCAATGCGAGCGGGGCCGCCCAGGCAGCCGTCGGTCGATTGGCGGGCAATGCCTGAAATCCGCCGCCGAAGCGAACGCGGACATACACCCGGTTCGCCTCGGCCGAATTGGCGAACACGATCAGGTGGACGCCGTTTGAAAAGACGATCTTTTCCATGCCGAATTCGGGGATCGGCGTCCGGCTGACAACAGTGGCAGGCTTGCCGAGCTTGGGAAGATCGGCAAAGGTCACCGCCTTGCGGGTGCTCCGCGCGCTTGCCAGCCCCGAGACATCGGCGGCGAGCGCGACCTTCAATTCAGCCGCTGCCGTCGTATCGGCAGCACGCGCATTGACGATCGCGTGCGTTGCATCGCCCTGGAAAATGCGCTTCGTCGATGCCAGCAGCGCCGCCGCCGAAAACATGTTCTTGGCCTTGGCGTCCTGCAAAATCTGGTAAGCAATTGCCGCCGTCGTCACGGTCTCGCGGATGTCGATCGCCTGGACGAGATCATCGGCCTGCTTGGCACCCGCTTCTGCAGCGGCGGTATCGGCCTCGTTCTTCATCGCGATGTCGAATTCGGAAAGCTCGAGATCGATATCGGCCTGCGATGCGGGCGCCGCCTCTGCATCGGCGATCACCGCGCGAACATCGCGCAGTGCAGCCTTCCAGTTTTCACCAATCGGCAGCAGCTGGATGAAGGTGCCGTTTGCCGAACGCGACACGTCCTCAAGGCTGATATTGGCCGACACATAGCTCCCGCCGCCACGCGCGCGTTGTTCAAGACGCCGGTTGATCAGCCGCAGCGCGAGCAGATCGACAAGCCGCTGCTGATTGAACAGGATCGTATCGTCGTGATAAATCCAGGGTCGCAGGGTGGCGATCGACACGACCGTCGGCAGTGACGGTTCGGTGATGGCGGTGGTCGTCGGCTGCGCGGGATCGGGCTTGCCGAAATCGGGATCGGCGGGATTGGCGCCAATCCCCTGCCAGCTCGAAAAATTCTTGGCGACGAGCTGTTCTGCCGCTGCCGGATCGATATCGCCCGAAATGATCACGACGGCGCGGGTGGGGCGATACCAGCGATCGTGAAACGCCTTTACCCCTTCCGCATTCGCTGCCTCGAGTGTCTTGATGTTACCGATCGGCGATCGGTCGGCGAGCGGCTGTCCGGCGAAGAACGTCTGGCGCAGCGCATCGCCAAAGCGGACCTGCGCGCCGGGTTGCTCGCGCTGTTCGGCAAGCACGACGGGGCGCTCCGCGTTCAGCGCGGCGGTGGTGATGTTGGGCTGCGCCATCATGCCTGACAAAATCTTCAGGCTGTCGTCGAGCCCCGTCGGCGTGGCGGCGGGCAGATCGAGCTTGTAAGTCGTGCCGGTCGGTGTCGTCTGGGCATTGGTGTCGGACCCGAAGGTGGTGCCCATCCGCTGCCACACGCGCTTTGCCTCGCCATCGGGTACATAGACCGACCCGCGAAACGACAGATGCTCGATGAGATGCGCAAAGCCGCGCTCGGCCTCGGTTTCATAAAGTGACCCGGCATCGATCCGCACCCGCACCGCAACCTGCCCGGGCGGCACGCCGTTGCGCCTGACGGCATAGCGCAGGCCATTGGGCAGCACCCCGAAATGCCATTCGGGATCGGGGGTGATGTCGCTGCCCTTGTAGAGCCACGAAGGCTGATCGGCGGCCGGACGAGCCGCCTGCGTGATTTTTGCAGCGATAGGCGCTTTGGCCGGCCGCCGCGACCCCGCTTCCTTGGCACCGGCGGGAAACGCGAGCCCCGCCAGGAGAATGAATACAAGCGGGCGGAGGCGCATACGCAGGAACGATGTCATCGGCCCATCTAGCCCTCTCCGGCCCGCTCCGCCAGCCAATGTTCATGGCCGGTTTGGGACGGACAGGCCATTCACCGGCGCACGCACGCGCCGATTAGTACGGCACGGCCTTGATCGCTGCCCGCGCGCGGCCCACATGGACACCATGCTGATAGAAACCGAATCGACGCCGAACCCGGCGACGCTCAAATTCCTCCCCGGCCAGACCGTGATGGAAGCAGGCACCCGCGATTTCGCGAGCCCCGAGGCAGCCGAAGTGTCGCCGCTTGCCGAGGCGTTGTTCGGGCTCGGCGACGTGACGGGGGTATTCTTCGGGCGCGATTTCATCTCGGTCACGGCCGGCCCCGGCACCGACTGGTCATCGCTCAAGCCCGATGTGCTCGCAGTGTTGGTCGATCATTTTTCCGCCGCGATGCCGTTGTTTCGCAGCGGCAGTGCTGCAGGCATCGCGGTGCCGAGCGAAGCCACTGCCTTCAACGACGACCCTGCCGATGCCGATATCATCGTTCAGATCCAGGACCTGATCGAGACGCGCATCCGCCCGGCGGTGGCGAATGATGGCGGCGACATTATCTATCAGGGCTTCGACAAGGGTAAGGTGTATCTGAAGATGCAGGGCGCGTGCGCCGGCTGCCCTTCGTCGACCGCGACGTTGAAAAACGGTATCGAGCAACTGCTGAAATATTATGTCCCCGAAGTGACCGAGGTCCGCGCGGTCTGATCCGCCGTCCGATGATGATCGAAAGGCAAGAGACGATGGGCGAGAAGCTGTCAGACGCGGCGCTCGATACGATCTTTCGCACCGCGCGAAGCTATAACGGCTATCTCGACCGTCCCGTTGCCGAGGCTGACCTGCACGCTATCTGGGATCTGATTAAATGGGGGCCGACATCGGCCAACCAGATGCCCGCGCGACTGATCTGGTGCGTTACCGACAAGGCGAAGGAAAAGCTCGCGGCGACGGCAAGCGGCGCCAATGCGCCCAAGATCAGGAGCGCACCCGTCAGCGTCATCATCGGCATGGACGAGAATTTCCACGAATATCTCCCCGAACTTTTCCCGCATACTGACGCAAAGGCGTGGTTCGACGGCAACGAAGCGCTGCGCAAGACATCGGCGATGCGCAACGGAACGCTGCAAGGCGCTTATTTCATCATCGCCGCGCGCGCGCTCGGGCTCGATACCGGGCCGATGTCGGGCTTTAACAATGAGGCGGTGGACGCCGCCTTCTTCGCCAAGACGCCGCATGTGAAGTCGAACTTCATCTCGACGCTTGGCTATGGCGACCCTTCGACGATTTTCGATCGGCTGCCGCGACCGGCGTTCGACAAGTTCAACCGGATCGATTGACCCTCCCGCGTTGCTGACACTCGTCATCGACACCGCCACCGCCGCCTGTTCGGTCGCCCTGATCGATAACGGCGATGTGATCGCCGAAGCGTGTGAGGTCACCGGACGCGGGCACGCAGAGCGCCTGATCCCGATGATCGCGACGTTGCCGAACGGGGGACGCGCCGGCCATATCCTTGTCGATTGCGGGCCCGGCAGCTTCACTGGCATCCGCGTCGGCATCGCCGCGGCCCGCGGCCTCGCGCTCGGCTGGGGGGCGACTATTGCCGGCTATTCCTCGCTCGCGCTGCTCGCGACCACCGATTTTGCGGCCAATCCCGGTCTGGCCTCTCTTGCCGTCATTCTCGAAGGCGGGCATGGCGAAGTCTTCATGCAGCACTTCGCCATGTCGCCCTTTGCATCGACCGGCCCGGTCGTGTCGCTACGCCCCGAAGCGGCGCTCGCAGCGCTTGGCGAGGGTCGCGGCATCGGCAACGGCATCCGATATCTGGCGGCGTTGAATTCGGAGCTGAACCTGGCAGAAGCGCTGCCGCTGGCGCGCGCGGCGACACTTTTGCCCGCTGGCTTTGCCCAACTGCCCCCAACGCCGATTTATGGCCGGGCGCCCGATGCCAAGCCGATGGCACCCGCATGAGCGCGCTTAAGCTGATCGATTTGCGCAGCGGCGGCACGGCCGATCTCGGCGAGATCGATGCGATCATGCAGCGCGCGTTCGATCCGCGCTTTGGTGAAGCTTGGACGCGGGGGCAATGTCTCGGCATGCTTGCGCTGCCGGGGGTATGGCTGACGATCGCCAGTATCGACGGCAACATTGCGGGGTTTGCGCTGAGCCGCGCGACCGTCGACGAAGCAGAGCTGCTGTTGCTTGCCACCCTGCCCGAAGTGCGGCGACATGGTGTCGGTGGTGCCCTGTTACGATCGGTGATGCGCGGCGCCAAGGACCGTCACGCTACCCGACTGTTTCTTGAAGTTCGTTCAGGCAATGACGCGATACGCCTCTATCGATCATTAGGTTTCAACAAGGTCGGCGAGCGAAAAGGCTATTATCGTGGTACCAACGATCAAGTGTTTGACGCGCTGACATTTCAGCGCGAGCTGGACGCGTTTTGAACAAATGCGATCCTTGTTGCTTGCACATCGTCAACAATAGGCTGATAGCCGATCCTGCATGACCATGCATTTGTATCCGTTTTTTGGTCGAAAGGACGACGATGGACCTACACGCTGAACTTCAGGAAACACTGATCACGCTGACCGCCGATATTGTTGCTGCGCATGTGAGCAACAACAGCGTGGCAGTTTCGGACTTGCCGGTGCTGATCGCCAATGTCCATGGCGCGCTGGCTGGTCTGGGGACGCCTGTCGTCGAACCCGAAGTCAAACAAGAACCCGCCGTATCGATACGGTCGTCGATAAAGCCCGACTTCATCGTGTGCCTGGAAGACGGCAAGAAGCTCAAGATGCTCAAGCGCCACCTGATGACCCATTATCAGATGACCCCCGAGCAATATCGCGCCAAGTGGAATTTGCCGGCCGATTACCCGATGGTCGCCCCCAACTATGCCGAACAGCGGCGCACGCTGGCCAAGAAGATCGGCCTCGGCACCAAGCGCCGCAAAACACGCTGAGCTGAAATCGCCCCTCCCGCAAAACCGGGAGGGGCACTTTCCCTCGGGCCGCGTTGCTTCTACACCCTGATCATCGGCCTCAAGGGAATCACCACCAGGCAATGGCGCGCAAAATCGATCTCGAAGCGCTCTGCAACGAAAAGGGCCTGCGCATCACCGAGCAGCGCCGGGTCATTGCGCGCGTGCTGTCCGATGCCGAAGATCATCCCGATGTCGAAAAGCTGTACGAACGCGCATCGGCAATCGACCCGGGCATCTCGATCGCCACCGTCTACCGCACGGTCCGCCTGTTCGAGGAAGCCGGTATCCTCGACCGCCACGATTTCGGCGATGGTCGTGCGCGTTATGAGCCGGCACCCGAATCGCATCATGATCACCTGATCGATGTCGAGACCGGCAAGGTCATCGAATTCGTCGATCCCGAGCTCGAACAATTGCAGAAGCAGATCGCCGAGCGGCTTGGCTTTCGCCTCGTCGATCACCGGATGGAGCTTTACGGCGTCACACTGGATCGCAAGGGCTGATCTTGACGATCGAGGCGGCACTGCCGGCGCCAATCGATATATCGCCAGCCGCCGATCCCGTCCGTGAGGCAGCGGCTGCGGGCTACCCCGCACCGATCACTGCAATCGGCTGGGCACGGATCGTCGCGCGGGTCAGCGGCCTTGCGCTGATCGCCTTCATCTCGATCCCCGCGCACTATCTGTTTCAGCTGCTGCGGCTGCCGTCTTTTTGGCCACGCCTATTCATGACGCTGTCGGCGCGGCTGTGCGGCGCACGGGTGCGGATTAAAGGCGTGCCGCTGCGGCGTGATGTTTTCTACATCGCCAATCATGTCAGCTGGCTCGACATATTGTCGATATCGAGCGCGAGTGGCACCGCCTTTGTCGCCAAGGCCGAACTCGCCGATGCCCCCGTGGTCGGCGCGCTCGCGAAGATGAACCGCACCGTCTTTGTCGAGCGCGAGGATCGGCTGGGGGTTGCCGAGCAGATCAACCGGCTGCGCGCGGCACTTGCCGAGAACTGGTCGGTGACGGTGTTTCCCGAAGGCACCACCACCGACGGCAGATCGCTGCTGCCCTTCAAGACGCCGATGCTCAAGGTGCTCGAGCCGCCGCCGCCGGGCGTGATGGTTCAGCCGGTTCTCATCTGGTACGGCGGCGATACCGGTTATGAGATCGCCTGGATCGGCGAGGAAAGCGGCAAGGACAACGCGCTGCGTGTGCTTTCGCGCGCTGGCACCATCGGGGTAATGGTCGAGTTCCTCGAACCCTTCCACCCGCGCGACTATCCGGGGCGCAAGGCAATCGCCGCCGAAAGCCGTCACCGCATCGAGGAAGCGCTCGTCCGGCAGGTCGGCGCGCCGCTGACGCCGTTTCGCGGGCATGACTGGTGGACTAGCCAACCCGCCTGATACGCGGATCAGCCGATTTGTCGTCCCGACCCTGCCCCGCTATAGCGCCGACGATGAAGCCTGCCCCCAAGACCTTTCACGTCAAATCATTCGGTTGCCAGATGAACGTCTATGACGGCGACCGGATGGGCGAACTGATGACGGCGCAAGGCATGAGTGCGACCGACGACGCCTATGCCTCCGATCTCGTCATTCTCAACACCTGCCACATCCGCGAAAAGGCGACCGAGAAGGTCTATTCGGACATCGGGCGGCTGCGGAAACACGGCAGCGATCCGATGATCGCAGTCGCCGGCTGCGTGGCGCAAGCCGAAGGTGAAGAGATCATTCGCCGCGCCAAGATCGATGTCGTCGTTGGCCCCCAGGCTTATCACAATCTGCCGGGCCTGGTCGCGCGCGCGGCAACCGGTCGGCCTTCGCTCGACACCGACATGCCCGTCGATCTGAAATTTGGGCACCTGCCCGCGCGCCGCCGCGTGCCACCAAGCGCGTTCCTAACGGTACAGGAGGGCTGCGACAAATTCTGCACCTATTGCGTCGTGCCCTATACGCGCGGCGCCGAAGTGAGCCGGCCGTGGCAGCACATCATCGACGAGGCAAAAGCGCTCGTGGATGCAGGCGCCAGGGAAATCACGCTGCTCGGCCAGAATGTGAATGCCTGGGAAGACGACGGGCGCGGTCTGCACGATCTGATCGTGGCGCTCGACCGAATTCAGGGTCTGGCGCGCATCCGCTACACGACGAGCCATCCCAACGACATGGCCGATGGCCTGATCGCCGCGCATCGCGACGTCGAAAAGCTGATGCCCTTTCTCCACCTGCCCGTGCAGTCGGGGAGCGACCGCGTGCTGAAGGCCATGAACCGCAGCCATTCGCGCGACAGCTACCTGCGGCTGATGGACAAGGTGCGCGCAGCCCGCCCCGATATCGCGCTGTCGGGCGATTTCATCGTCGGTTTCCCCGGCGAGACCGATCGCGATTTCGACGACACGCTGAGCTTGGTCGATGCCGTCGGCTATGCCCAGGCATTCAGTTTCAAATACAGCCCGCGCCCGGGCACGCCAGCCGCCACCATGGCGGATCAGATCGATCCGGCGGTGATGGATAATCGGCTTCAGCGGTTGCAGGCGGCGCTCAATCGTGATCAGACTGCGTTCAATGCGACGAGCGTCGGCACGCGCTGCACCGTCCTGCTCGACCGGACCGGCAAGCAACCGGGGCAGTTGCTCGGCAAGACCCCGTGGCTGCAATCGGCGCACGTGATCTACGACGGTGCGATCGGCGACCTGATCGAGATCGACATTGCCGCCGCTGGACCCAATTCGCTGACCGGCGTGATCGTCCGCGCTTAGCCAGCCAATGTCCAAAGCCGACACCAAGCGCGCCGAGATCATCAGCCGGCTGGTCGATTTCCTGCTGAAGGAGGGGCTCGGTGCGGCGAGCCTGCGCCCGCTTGCCGAGGCCGCCGGGATCAGCGACCGAATGCTGCTCTATTATTTTCGCGACAAGGAGGAGGTGCTTGCGGCAACGCTTGCACAAGGGGCGGCGCAGCTGACGATATTGCTCGATGCCGCGATCGACGACCGACCGCGCACCGCTGCCGCGCTCGAGGCGGACCTGCTCGGCATGATGGCAGGCGGCGATTTCTGGCCATTCACCTGTTTGTGGTTTGAAATCGCCGCGCTCTCTGCTCGAGGCGACCCGCTCCATCGGCGGGTCGGCGCCGCTATCGCCGAAGGATTTTGCAAATGGATCGCCGACCGGCTGGCGATCGACGATCCGGTTACCCGCCGCACCGCCGCCTATCGCCTGTTGTCGGTGATCGAGGGCGCGCAATTGCTCCGCGCGGTTGGGCTCGCAGCGAGCTGATCGAGAGAACCGGCGGCGCCGGGCTCAGGCGGGAAAGACGACGGTGGTGCTGCCGTTCATCAGCACGCGATCCTCGCAAAACGCACGCACCGCGCGCATCAGCACCTGGCGTTCGATATCGCGGCCCTTGCGGATCAGGTCGTCGGGGGTGTCGCGGTGGCTGACGCGGATGACATCCTGTTCGATGATCGGCCCCTCATCGAGATCGGCGGTGACGAAATGCGCAGTTGCGCCAATCTGTTTGACGCCGCGCGCATGCGCCTGGTGATAGGGCTTCGCGCCCTTGAATCCGGGCAGGAAACTGTGGTGGATGTTGATGCACCGGCCAGCCAGATCGCGCGCCAGATCGTCGGACAGGATTTGCATGTACCGCGCGAGCACGACAAGCTCTGCGTCTGCCGCTGCACAAATGTCGCGCAGCCGTGCCTCTTGTGTGGCCTTGTCGCCCGGCGTCCCGGGCAGGTAATGGAACGGCACGGGTCCGAAATCGAGATGGGCGAAGGTTTCGCGCGGATGGTTCGAGACGATGCCGACCGGGTCGATCGCAAGCTCGCCCGTCTGCCAGCGATACATCAGATCGGCGAGGCAATGATCGAATTTCGATGCAAGGATCAGCGTTCGCTTGCGCTGCGTGGCAGGGCGCAGCGACCAGTCGAGGTGATGCTCGCTGGCGGTCTCCTCGAATGCGGTCCGCAACGGATCGATCCCCGGCGTCGCCGCGCACGTGAATTCGACGCGCATGAAAAACCGCCCCGTCAGGACATCGTCGAATTGCTGCGCCTCAAGGATATTGCCGCCGTGCCGGAACAGGCAGCTCGCCACCGCCGCGACGAGCCGGGATGATCCGCGCAGGACAGGGTGAGGACGAAGACGTCAGCCATTTGCGCGCCCCGCAATCATTCCCACTCGATCGTGCCGGGCGGTTTGCTGGTGTAATCATAGGTCACGCGGTTGATGCCGCGCACCTCGTTGACGATGCGGGTGGCGACACGCGGCAGGAAGCCGGCGGGATATTCAAACGCCTGTGCTGTCATGCCGTCGGTCGAGGTGACGGCACGCAGCGCGAGCACATTGTCATAGGTGCGGCCATCGCCCATCACCCCGACCGAGCGCACGGGCAGCAACACCGCAAACGCCTGCCAGATGACATCGTACAGCCCGGCGTTCCTGATTTCCTCCAGATAGATGGCATCGGCCTTGCGCAAAATGTCGCAGCGCTCCCGCGTGACTTCGCCGGGAATGCGGATGGCGAGACCCGGGCCGGGGAACGGATGCCGCCCGACGAAGATATCGGGCAGGCCAAGCTCGCGGCCAAGCTCGCGCACCTCATCCTTGAACAATTCACGCAGCGGCTCGACGAGTTGCATATTCATCCGCTCGGGCAGGCCGCCGACATTGTGGTGGCTCTTGATCGTGACGGAGGGCCCGCCGGTGAAGCTGACGCTCTCGATGACATCGGGGTAAAGCGTGCCCTGAGCCAGGAAATCGGCGCCGCCGACCTTCTTCGCTTCGGCCTCGAACACCTCGATAAAGGTCGCGCCGATGAACTTGCGCTTGGCCTCCGGATCGGTGACGCCGGCCAGGCCGCCCAGGAACAGCGCTTCGGCGTTCACATGGACGAGCGGAATGTTGTAGTGATCGCGGAACAGGCCAACGACCTGCTCGGCCTCGCCCGATCGCATCAGGCCGTGGTCGACGAAGACGCAGGTCAGTTGCTCCCCGATCGCCTCGTGAATCAGCACCGCCGCGACCGCTGAATCGACGCCGCCGGAGAGCCCACAAATCACCCGGCCCTTCCCCACCTGCGCACGGATCTCGTCGATCTTGGTCTGGCGGAATTCGGCCATCGTCCAGTCGCCGGCAAGCCCGCACACAGCCTGCGCGAAATTGGCGATCAGTCTGCCGCCGTCAGGCGTGTGGACGACTTCGGGGTGGAACTGCATCGCGTAATAATGCCGCGTATCATCAGCGATGACCGCAAACGGCGCGCCCGGGCTTGTCGCGACGGTGCGAAAACCGGGGGCAAGCCGTGTTACCTTGTCGCCGTGGCTCATCCACACCTGGTGCGCCTCGCCCTCGCTCCATAGCCCGTCGAACAAGCCGCAATCATCGGCGACATCGATTACGGCATGGCCGAATTCGCCGCTATCGCCGAGCGTTACCTCGCCGCCGAGCTGCGCCATCATCGTCTGCTGGCCGTAGCAGATGCCGAGCACCGGCACGCCGCTGTCGAAAACGATCTGCGGCGCGCGCGGGCTGCCAGCATCGAGCACCGACGCCGGGCTGCCCGACAGGATCACCCCCTTCGGCGCCATCCGCGCAAAGGCATCGGCCGCTGTGTTGAAAGGGGCAATCTCCGAATAGACCCCCGCTTCGCGAACCCGCCGGGCGATGAGTTGCGTCACCTGGCTGCCGAAATCGACGATCAGGATGGAATCGGGATGCTGTGTCATGCCGCCAGATAGGGCCTGACGGACGCCAACGCCAGCCATCCGCGCTGCCACCTCAGTTGCCGGCGCCACCATTGCCACGCCCCGATGCCGGCTTCTCAACCTTCATGCCCGTCCACTTGGCCGCGAACGCCCACAGGTCGGCGGCTTCCTCGATCACCTTGGTGATCGGCTTGCCGCTGCCATGCCCGGCCCGCGTCTCGATGCGGACGAGGTGCGGCTTCGGGCCGATATCGGCGGCCTGGATCGCCGCTGTGTATTTGAAGGTGTGGCCCGGCACGACGCGGTCGTCGGTATCGGCGGTCGTCGCGAGGATCGCGGGATATTCGCTGCCGCCACGCACATTATGATAGGGCGAATAAGCGTAGAGCGTCTTGAAATCGGCCTCTTTCGACGGATAGCCATAATCGTCTACCCAATACCGCCCGGCAGTGAACTTGTCGAAACGCAGCATGTCCATCACGCCAACGGCGGGCAGCGCTGCGGCGAAGAGATCGGGCCGCTGATTGACGACCGCGCCCACCAGCAGTCCGCCATTGGAGCCGCCCTGGATCGCGAGCTTGTCCTTCGATGTGATATTCTGTGCGATCAGATATTCGCCCGCCGCGATGAAATCATCGAACACATTCTGCTTGTTGGCGAGCCGACCCGCGTCATGCCACGCCTTGCCATATTCACCACCCCCGCGAATATTGGCGACGGCGAGCACCCCTCCCTGCTCCATCCACGCCAGCCGCGTCGCCGAAAATGCCGGCGGCACCGATATGTTGAAACCGCCATAGGCATAAAGCAGCGTCGGCGCCGGGCGGCGGGGCAGGTCCTTGCGGTGGACGATGAACATCGGCACCCGCGTGCCGTCCTTCGACTTGTAGAATTTCTGCTCGACGACATAGGCCGAGGGATCGAAATCGACCTTCGGCGTCGCCCAGACCGTCGCCTTGTTCGTCGCTGCGTTATAGCGATAGATCGTCGTCGGCGTCGCAAAGCTGGTGAAGGCGAAGAACGTCTCCGGATCGCTCGCATCGCCGTTGAAACCGCTCGCCGTGCCGATGCCCGGCAGCGGCACCTTGCCGAGCGACTTCCCGTTGAGATCGAACCGCCGGACCTCGGTCTTCACATCCGCCAGATACGAGGCGAGCAGCACGCCGCCGACGATACCGGCACCCTCGAGCGTGGCCTTGTCCTCTGGCACGATCTCATGGATTGCCGGGGTCGCCTCGGTGACGTCCATCGACACGATCCGCAGCCGCGGCGCATCCTTGTTGGTCGTCCAGTAGAATATGCTGCCGATATTGCCGGCCAGCGACCATTCATTGTCGAGCCCCGGGATGATCGAGCGCACCTTCGCGCCGGGCGTCGTCAGATCGAGCACGCTCATCGCATAGCGATTGTCGGTGCCCTCGGTCGTGGTAATCACCAGCCAGCGACCGTCATCGGTCACCTGCGCGATATGCCCGTAACGCGGATGATCGGGGGTGGCGTGGATCAGCGTATCATCGGCCTGCTTGGTGCCCAGCCGGTGAAAGAACACCTTCTGATTTTCGTTCAGCGCCTGGAATTTTTCCGCCGCCGCCGGGGCCGGGAATGCGGAATAATAAAATCCCGATCCGTCCTTTGCCCAGGCAAGGCCGGAGAATTTCACCCATTCGACACTGTCGGGCAGCAATTGGCCCGTGGCGACATCGGCGACCTTGATGGTGCGCCAATCGGTGCCACCGTCCTGCACCGTATACAGCATCCGCGTGCCGTCTTCGGAGGGGACCCATTCGCCTAGCGCTGTCGCGCCGTCCTTCGACCAGTTATTGGGGTCGATCAGCGGGGTGCCCTTGCCCTCGGCTTCGCTCTTTACACCTGCCGTGACGACGAACATCGTCGCCTGGTTCTGCAGGCCCGAATTGTGATTGTAGAAATACTTGCCGCCCTTTTTCAGCGGCACCCCGAAGCGCTCATAATCGTAAAGCTGCGTCATGCGTGCCTTGAACACGTCGCGACCCGGCAAGCTATCCAGATACGCGTTGGTCACCGCGTTTTCGGCATCGACCCAGTGGCGCACGGCATCGTCCTTGCGGACGTCATTTTCCAGCCAGCGATAGGGATCGGCGACTTTGATGCCGAACTGATCGTCGACGACGTCGACACGCTTGGTCTGCGGATAGGCGATCTTGGCGGTCATTCTGGTCGAAATCTCCGGGTCGTTCTTGGGCGCGGCAAGGCCAGCGGCAGGCAGCGTCAGCAGGATGAGCGGAAGGGCGAGGCGCATCGATATGGACTTTCGGCCAAGAAAAAAGGAGCCGCACCCTAGCAGGCGCGACTCCTTTCTCAACGTCCTTCGATGATCATCGATTCGGGGCCGTCAGGCCGCCTGATCATAATCCTCGTCGCCCATCACCGGGCCCGAATCCTGGCCCTTGGCGGAGATGTCGCGATCGACGAATTCGATGATCGCCATCGGTGCTGCATCGGAACCGCGCGGGCCCGCCTTGATGATGCGAGTATAGCCACCATTGCGATCGGCATAACGAGCGGCGAGCGCGTCGAACAGCTTGGTAAGCTGTGCTTCGTCGAGCAGCCGGGCATGCGCCAGGCGGCGATTGGAAAGCCCGCCCTTCTTCGCGAGCGTGATCAGCTTTTCGACATAAGGCCGCAATTCCTTGGCCTTAGCGACCGTGGTCGTGATCTGCTCATGCTTGATGAGCGCTGCCGACATGTTGCGGAAAAGGGCAGTGCGGTGGGCCGAGGTCCGCGAGAGTTTCCGGCCGCCTACGCGGTGACGCATGATTTCATCCTTCGTTCGTTAAGGAGCCGTGCAAGGTACTCCAGAGCAGGTGGCCGTTCAGGCCGCCACCAACTGCCTTTGTCGTGCTCCCGCGAAGGCGGGAGCCCAGTCCTTCAAAAAACACCGCCGCGGCAAAGCCAGTTTCAGGTCGATTATGCTCCCAGCATAATCTGCAAGACGCGGGGCGTCTTGCACCTGAAACTCGTCAGACGGGCCTAAAGGCCCGCCCCCCGGGCTTTCAGCGTCTCCGGATTAGCACGCTAATCCGGTGCGCTTCAGCCCATAATCTCCTGCTCGAGCTTCTTGGCCATTTCCTCGATATTCTCAGGCGGCCAGCCGGGGATTTCCATCCCCAGACGAAGGCCCATGCTCGACAGCACTTCCTTGATCTCATTGAGCGACTTGCGGCCGAAATTCGGCGTCCGCAGCATTTCCGCTTCGGTCTTCTGCACCAGATCGCCGATATAGATGATGTTGTCGTTCTTCAGGCAATTCGCCGAACGCACCGACAGCTCGAGCTCGTCGACCTTCTTGAGCAGATAACGATTGATCTGCTGGGCATCGCCGGAAATCTCCCCGCTCGACGCGGGGGCAGCCACACCGACGGGTGCCGAACGCACCATCGCCGATTCGTCGAAGTGGACGAACAAAGCGAGCTGATCCTGAAGGATGCGGCCTGCATAGGCGACCGCATCGTCAGGCGTCACGGTGCCGTCGGTCTCGACCGTCAGTGTCAGCTTGTCGTAATCGAGCTCCTGCCCGACGCGAGTGTTCTCGACCTTGTAGCTGACCTGACGCACCGGCGAATACAGCGAATCAACAGGGATCAGGCCAATCGGCGCGTCGGCCGGGCGGTTGGCAACGGCGGCGACATAGCCCTTCCCGACATCGGCGGTCAGCTCCATGTTGAGCGTGGCGCCATCATCGAGGTGGCAGATCACCAGCGTGGGATTGAGCACTTCGATATCGCCCGAAACCGCGATGTCGCCTGCCGTCACTTCGCCGGGGCCGGTCGCCGAAAGCTGGAGCCGCTTGGGGCCTTCGCCCTGCATGCGCAGCGCAATCTGCTTCACGTTCAGGACGATGTCGGTCACGTCTTCGCGAACGCCGGCCAGCGACGAGAATTCATGCAGCACATTCTCGATCTTGATCGAGGTGACAGCGGCACCCTGCAACGACGACAGCAGCACCCGGCGCAGCGCGTTGCCGAGCGTCAGGCCAAACCCGCGCTCGAGCGGCTCGGCGATGAAGGTCGCCTTGCGCTTGGTGTCGCCGCCAGCCTTGCGTTCCAGGCTGCTCGGCTTCTTGAGTTCCTGCCAGTTCTTTGCATTTACGGACACGGGCTTCCCCTTGGTTTTGGGCGGGAGCTAGGGCTGGCTCCGGCCGGTGGGAGACTGAACAGGCGCCGCGCGATCAACCGCGCGCCGATCAGCGGAAATCAGACGCGGCGGCGCTTTGAAGGGCGAACGCCGTTATGCGGGATCGACGTAACGTCACGGATCGACGTGATCTGGAAACCGACCGCCTGAAGCGCACGCAGCGCCGATTCGCGACCCGAACCCGGGCCCTTCACCTCGACTTCGAGCGTGCGGACGCCGTGTTCGGCAGCCTTGCGGCCAGCGTCCTCGGCAGCGACCTGAGCGGCATAAGGCGTCGATTTGCGCGACCCCTTGAAACCCATCGTGCCCGCTGATGACCACGAAATCGCGTTGCCCTGGGCATCGGTGATCGTGATCATCGTGTTGTTGAAGCTGGCGTTCACATGCGCGACGCCAGAGGAGATGTTCTTGCGCTCGCGCCGACGAATGCGCTGAGGTTCGCGTGCCATAGTGAAAGTCCTATATCCTGATGCTGTGACCGGGAGGCGGTTCGCTTCGAGCCTGCCTCCGGCGGAGTAATTCACGCCCCGCGCGAATTACTTCTTCTTTCCGGCAATCGGCTTGGCCTTGCCCTTGCGCGTGCGCGCATTGGTGTGCGTGCGCTGGCCGCGAACGGGAAGACCCTTGCGGTGGCGAAGCCCACGATAGCAGGCCAGATCCATCAGTCGCTTGATGTTGATCGAGGTCTGACGGCGCAGATCGCCCTCGACCATGTGATCGGCATCGATCGTCTCGCGAATCTGCAGCACTTCCTGATCGGTCAGATCCTGGACGCGACGCTCGGGCGCAATACCCAGCTTGGTGGTGATAGCCTGGGCCTTGGTGTTACCAATGCCGTGGATGTAGGTCAGCGCGATCACCACGCGCTTGTTGGTCGGGATATTGACGCCCGCAATACGTGCCATGAAACGAAATCTCCTGCTCCACAGGGCTCGGCATGGCTGCGCGGCTCCATCTCATCGCGTTGAAACCGATAAACGCATGACACCGGCGCGCGCGAAAGCGCCGCCGGCTACCGGACTATCGGAAGACGCCGGCACTAACCCCGCACCACATGCCTGTCAAGCGCGCGTGTTGGAAAGATTGCGCGCTTGCGGATCGATCGCGATTATAACAGTCTTGGCGGGCCCGCAAAAGCCTGGTCTGACACGAGGTATTACCGAAATTGCCCTGGCTGTTTACGCTGATCCTTGCCGTCCATGTCGGCGCAGGTCTTGCAGCGCTCACCAGCTTCTGGGCGGCCGTGCTGACGCGCAAGGGCGGGCGGGCGCATCGCCGCTGGGGCAAGGTGTTCGCAACCGCCATCTATACCGCCTCATTCATGGCGCTCGGCATGGGGTTGCTGTCGCTGCGCTGGCCGCTGGCGATGCACAAGGGGCTGACCGACGCCGCGCTGTATCGTGGCCTGCTCGGCTGGATGATGATCTATCTCGCGCTGCTGACGATGAGCATGACGCGCTACGGACTGAAGATGATCGCCAACAAGCGCAATCACCCCGCCAATCGGCATTGGTCGATGGTGCTGTTGCAGGTCGCGGTGCTGGCAACGGGCATCAACTGCTTTGCGCAAGGCATCTGGCTAGGTCAGCCGCTGATGATCGGGGTGGCGATCATCGGGTTCGGCACGACGAGCACCTATCTGTGGTACATGTTCCGCAACGCGCCGGGGCGGAGCGACTACATCCCCGAACATCTGAAAGCGATGGTGGCGACGGGGATCGCGGCCTACACGGCTTTCCTGTCGGTCGGGCTGGTTGAAATGTTTCCCGATCATGCCTTCAACCCCGTTATCTGGGCGATCCCCGGCACGATCGGCATGGGCATTATCATCTATTTCCTGCGCCGCTTGCCAGGCACCCGCAGCGCGGTGCAACCGATCAAACCTGGTGGCGCGGCGATCGGATCGAAGGGCTGATCATTTGGCCTCGGGCGCAGGCGCGGCCTCGGCTGCCGCCTTCAATGCGGCGAGTTGCGTCGCCAGCACGCGGTCAACCGTCACCGCCATCGCCTCGGTGCCGCTGCGGACATGACCGCCGACCACATAGCTGATCGTTACCCGGGTGGCGCCGCTGCCCTCTGGATCGAGCTTGAAGGTCAATACCCCCGTCACCGGCTCGACCTGCAAGGGGCCGAGCCCGCCTGTCATCCGCAGCACGCGCGGCGGTTGCGCATAAACGATATGGGCATGCTCAACGCTGCCCTTGCCCGGCAGCTTTTCGCAGAAGCAGCCGGTCGCCTGGGCATCGAGATAGAGGTTCGCGCTATCGTTGGAATAGGTGTGATCCTTGTCCCACCATTTTTGCGGGCTGCGGAGCATTTCCCACACATCCGTGGCCGGCTTGTCGATAGTCTGGGCGATCGACAGCTCAAATCCGTCCGCGCTCGCCGAAACGACATCCGCCGCCGCCGCTGACGGAAGCGTGAGCAGGAACCCAGCAATCGAGGCGATCAACGCGCGCATGGCAAATTCCCCCGGGGTCGTAAGCTTGGCCATTGCCATCATCAAGCAATGCAGGTCGATGCGCGTCAGGCGCCGCTGTCGAGGATCGCTTCGATCGCCTGCGTTACATGATCGATATCGGCCATGCCATCGACCCGCCGCACAAGCCCGCGCGCTTCGTAAATCGGCAGGATCGGCGCGGTTTTTGCGCGATATTCGGCCATCCGCGTGCGCACCGTTTCGGCATTGTCATCGGGGCGGCGCTTGAATTCGGTTGATCCGCAGACATCGCAGACGCCGTCGGTTTTGGGCCGATTGAACACCTCGTGATAGTTGGTGCCGCATTTGGCGCAGCTATACCGCCCGACGATCCGCGCAACGAGCGCCTCCTCATCAACGTCGAGCTCGATGACGTAATCAAGCTTGCGGTCGCGTTCTGACAGCAGGGCGTCGAGTGCATGCGCCTGCGGAGCGGTACGCGGATATCCGTCGAAGATGACGCCCCGTTCGGTATCGCGCTCGTCAAGCCGTTCGCCGATGATGCCCGAGACGATATCGTCGGAAACCAGCGCGCCTGCTTCCATCACCGCCTTGGCTTTCAGCCCGACCGCGCTGTTTGCCTTGACTGCGGCGCGAAGCATGTCGCCGGTGGAAAGCTGGACCATGCCGCGATCGGCCTGCAACCGGCTCGCCTGGGTTCCCTTGCCCGCCCCCGGCGGTCCCAGGAGGATGATGTTCAACGCAGCAAATCCCCTCATTCAGCGCCGGCCCTCTATCGGAGCCGGCCGCCCTTCAATTTCGCCTTCTTGATCAGATCGCCATATTGATGCGCGAGCAGATGGCTTTGTATCTGGGTCACGGTATCCATCGTCACATTCACGACGATGAGCAAGCTTGTTCCGCCAAGATAGAAGGGGATCGACAGCCAGGTGACAAGATATTCGGGCACCAGACAGATGATCGCGAGATAGCCGGCACCGATGACGGTGATCCGCGTCAGCACGTAATCGAAATACAGCTCGGTGTTCTTGCCAGGCCGGATGCCGGGGATGAAGCCGCCATAGCGCTTCAGATTGTCCGCCGTTTCCTCGGGATTGAACACGACGGCAGTGTAAAAGAACGAGAAGAAGATGATGCCTGCGCCGTACAGCGTCATGTACAGTGGCGAGCCATGCTGCAGATACTGGTTGAGCGTGATGACGAAATCGCCCCACTGGCTCTGCCCCGCAGCATAGGAACCGGCGAACTGCGTGATCGTCAACGGCATCAGCAATAGCGACGACGCGAAAATCGGCGGGATAACGCCGGCCGTATTGATCTTCAGCGGCAGATGGCTGCGATCGGCCTGCATCCCGCGTTGGGTTTGTCGCTTCGGATACTGGATCAGGATACGGCGCTGCGCCCTTTCCATGAAACAAATGCCGAGAACGAGGGCGGCGACCGCCACGATGATGGCGATCAGCGTTACCGGATTCATCGATCCGGTGCGGCTGCCCTCGAACAGGTTATACAAAGTGGTCGGCAAGCTGGCGACGATGCCGGCCATGATGATCAGCGAAACGCCGTTGCCGATGCCCCGGCTGGTGATCTGCTCGCCCAGCCACATCAGGAACATCGTGCCGCCAACCAGGCTGATCACGGCGGCAATGCGGAACATGATGCCCGGTTCGACGACCGCTGCGACACCCTGGCTCGCGCCGAAGGTCTCAAGGCCGACGGCGATGAAATAGCCCTGCACCATCGTCAGCGCGACTGTGCCGTAGCGGGTATATTGGTTGAGCCGCTTGCGCCCGCTTTCACCCTCTTTCTTGATCGCCGCGAGCGTTGGCGACAGCGACGTCGACAGCTGCACCACGATCGAGGCGGTGATATAGGGCATGACGCCGAGCGCGATCAGGCTCATCCGCTTGAGCGAACCACCCGAAAAGCTGTTGAACAGATCGAGCACCCCGCCCTGTGTCTGCTGAGACAGCATGCCGAGCGCGGTCGGATCGATGCCGGGCAGCGGCACATAGCTGAGCAGCCGAAAGACGATGAGCGCGCCGATCGTGAACCATAGGCGCTTCTTGAGGTCGGTCGCCTGCGAAAACTTTGAAAAGCTGATGCCGGAGGCCATCTGTTCGGCTGCGGATGCCATAAAATATGCTCGTCCTGGAAACAAAAACGGCGGGATCGTTTGACCGTCCCGCCGCTCATATAGGGTGCCGATCCGGCTTGTCTAAGCCCCAATCCCAATTTCGGATGGCGCGGGACTTTACCGGGCCACGCGTGGGTCGTGCGAAGCCCGGCGCGGTTACGCCTTGAACGAAGCCTTGTGCGCCTGACGCTCCCGGTATTTGACGCCTTTCTTGGCGGCGGCCTTTTCCTTGGCCGGAATGACGTGGATCACATCGACCTTGCCGCCTGCCTTCTCGACTGCCTCGATCGCGCTCTTCGACGCGCCGGCAACCGTGAAATTCAGGACCGTGGTCAAAACGCCCTTGGCGAGCAGACGAACCCCGTCCTTGCCACCGCGCGTCAGGCCAGCGGCATTGAGCGCGGCCTGATCGAGCGTTGCGCCGGCGTCGATCTTGCCGGCATCGACCGCCTTCTGGATCGCGCCGAGATTGACCTCGGAATAGTCCTTGGCGAAAATGTTGTTGAAGCCGCGCTTTGGCAACCGCATGTGGAGCGGCATCTGGCCGCCTTCGAAGCCGGCGATGGAGACGCCCTCGCGGCTCTTCTGGCCCTTCTGCCCGCGTCCTGCGGTCTTGCCCTTGCCGGAGCCGATACCACGGCCAACGCGCATCCGCGACTTGCGGGCGCCCTCATTATCTCGAAGTTCGTTCAGTTTCATGATTGTGCACTCGCTTTCGCTTTTGTCGCGCGTTTGTAGTTAGTCCTCTCCCTTTCGGGGGAGAGGGACTGTAGCTTAATCTGCCACGCTCACCATATGGGCCACCTTGCGGATCATGCCGCGCACTTCAGGCGTGTCGGTCAGCTCCACCGTGCGGTGCATCTTGTTGAGCCCAAGGCCGATCAGCGTTGCGCGCTGATCGCTGGTGCGACGGATCGGCGACCCCGTCTGGGTCACCTTCACCATCTTTGCCGCGTCCTTGGCTGCTTCTTTCTTCGCCATCTATCTTACTCCACGACCGCGAGCGCATCGGCTTCGGCGGTTTGCGAACCGCCGCGACCGAGCAGGTCGGCGATCTTCTTGCCGCGACGCTGAGCGACTGCCTTGGGGCTGGTCTGCGCCGTGAGCGCCTCGAAGGTGGCGCGGATCATGTTGTACGGGTTCGACGTGCCGACCGACTTGGTCACCACATCGGCAACGCCGAGCGATTCGAAGACGGCGCGCATTGGACCGCCAGCGATGATCCCGGTGCCCTGCGGTGCAGAGCGCAGCGTGACGAGCCCCGCGCCGAAATGGCCGCGACCGTCATGATGCAGCGTGCGGCCTTCCTTCAACGGCACGCGGACCATCGCCTTCTTGGCAGCAGCCGTCGCCTTGGAAATCGCCTCGGGCACTTCGCGCGCCTTGCCATGGCCGAAGCCGACCCGGCCCTTGCCATCGCCGACGACGACGAGTGCTGCAAAGCCGAAGCGCTTGCCGCCCTTCACCGTCTTCGACACGCGGTTGATGTGAACCAGCTTTTCGATCAGCTCTTCGCCGCCATCGTCACCGCCGGGGCCGCCACGACCGCGATTGTCACGACCGCCACGGCTGTCACGGCCGCGGCCATCACGATTGCCGCCGCCGCCCGGGGCACCGCGACCACGACCGCCGCGTGGCGGACCACCGCGATTGTCGCCTGCCGGTGCGCCGGCATCGGGTGCGCCCTGCGTCTGGATTTCGTCAGCCATGTCTTAAAACTCCAATCCGGCTTCGCGCGCGGCATCCGCCAGCGCCTTGACACGGCCGTGGAAAAGAAAGCCGCCGCGATCGAACACGACCTGAGTCACGCCCGCCTGCTTGGCCGCTTCGGCGACGCGCTTGCCCACCGACGATGCGGCTTCGACATTCGCGCCGGAAGTGCCGCGCACATCCTTTTCGAGCGTTGAGGCGGCCGCGATCGTCTTGCCAGCGGCATCGTCGATCACCTGGGCATAGATGTGCTTGCCCGAACGGTGGATCGACAGCCGCGGACGGCCCGATCCACGCGCGCGCAGCGCGGTGCGATTGCGGCGGCGCCGCTTCTCGAACAGAGACATTCCCTTGCTCATTACTTCTTCTTCCCTTCCTTGCGGAAGATGAACTCGCCGCGGTACTTGATGCCCTTGCCCTTATAGGGCTCCGGCGGCCGCCAGCGGCGGATTTCGGCGGCAACCTGGCCAACCTTCTGCTTGTCGATGCCACTGATTTCGACCGTGGTCTGATCAGGCGTCTTGATCTCGATCCCGTCAGGAATCGCGTAGTTGACGTGGTGGCTATACCCCAGCTGAAGGTTCAGGTTGCGCCCTTGCGATGCGGCGCGATAGCCGACGCCGGTGATTTCCAGCACCTTCGAAAAGCCGTCGCTGACGCCCGTCACCAGGTTCTGCACCAGCGTGCGCTGCATGCCCCAGAACGCGCGGGCGCGCTTGGTGTCATTGGCCGGCTTTACCGAAATGCCTTCAGCTTCGACGACATAGCTGATGTCGTCCACCAATGGCATGGTCAGCGTGCCCTTGGGGCCCTTAACCGAGATGATGCCGCCTTCAATGCTGGCGGTTACGCCGGCAGGAATCGGCACCGCTTTTTTACCAATGCGGCTCATCAGAATACCTCCGCCAGCACTTCGCCACCGACATTCTGTTCGCGCGCTTCGGCGTCGGACAGAACGCCACGCGGCGTCGAGACGATCGTGATGCCAAGGCCGTTCATGATCCGGGGCAGATCCTGCGATCCCGAATAGACACGGCGGCCAGGCTTGGAAACGCGGGCAACATGCTTGATCGCAGGCTGGCCCTCGAAATACTTCAGTTCGATGCGGATGCCCTTGGCAGGCCCCATCTCTTCTTCGGTATAGCCGCGGATATAACCCTCGCGCTGAAGCACGTCGAGCACGCGGGCACGCAGCTTTGAGCCCGGCGTCAGGACAGAGTCCTTGCGCGCGCGCTGCCCGTTGCGGATGCGGGTGAGCATATCACCAATGGGATCGGTCAGTGCCATATCTCGTCCTTACCA
>JBBRMV010000026.1:0-41409 GCA_038230675.1 Sphingomonadales bacterium
ATATTGCGCGACTTCCTCGCCCATCACGAAGACGCGCTCATCCTTGCGCATTTCCTCCGCCATCGCATCGCGGAGAGCCTCGCGGACGGTGAGCTTCAACATCTCGGTGCCTTCGGGGATGTCTGGATCAGCCATGACCGCCGCCTTGTCGGTGGCAAGTTGGGCAGTGCCGCTGTCGGGTTCGGCTGGCGCTGGCTCAGCCGGCTTCTCGACCGCTTTCTCGGCGGGCTTTTCCTCGGCCGGTTTCGCAGCTGCCGGGGCAGGCGTTGCTTCCTCGCCCTCCCCGTCAAGCGTTGCAATGACGGTGCCGACCTTCACATTGTCGGTGCCCTCGGCAACCAGGATCTTGCCGATCGTACCCTCGTCGACCGCCTCGAATTCCATCGTCGCCTTGTCGGTCTCGATCTCGGCCATGATGTCGCCGGACTTGACGCTATCGCCTTCCTTGACCAGCCATTTGGCGAGCGTGCCCTCCTCCATCGTCGGCGACAGCGCGGGCATCTTGATCTCGATCGGCATCAATATGTTCCCACGAGCACGTCGGTATAGAGTTCGGCCGGGGCCGGCTCTTCGGTGCTTTCCGCGAAATCGGCGGCTTCGTTCACCTGTTTGCGAATGTCCTGCTCGATCGCCTTCAATTCGGCCTCGGTCACGCCCAGTTCCTCGAGCAGCTTCTTGGCGTGCTCGATCGGATCGGATTTGTCGCGCACCGCCTGCACTTCTTCGCGGCTGCGATATTTGGCCGGATCGGACATCGAATGGCCGCGGTAGCGATAGGTCTTCATCTCGAGGATGATCGGCCCTTTCCCGCTGCGCGCCCATTCGAGCGCGGTTTCGGCGGCACCGCGGCAGGCGAGCACGTCCATGCCGTCGATCTGCAGACCCGGGATACGGAAGCTTTCGCCGCGACGGAACAGCTGGTCCTCGGATGACGAGCGATTGACGCTTGTCCCCATCGCATATTGATTGTTCTCGATGACGTAGATGACCGGCAGCTTCCACAGCTCGGCCATGTTGAAGCTTTCATAGACCTGGCCCTGGTTCGACGCACCGTCGCCGAAATAGGCGAGGCACACGCCGCCATCGCCCTTGTATTTATGGGCAAAACCAAGCCCCGTGCCGAGCGACACCTGAGCGCCGACGATGCCGTGTCCGCCGTAGAATTTATGCTCGACGCTGAACATGTGCATCGAGCCGCCCTTGCCCTTGGAAATGCCCGCCTGACGCCCGGTCAGTTCGGCCATGACGTCCTTGGGCGGGATGCCGCACAACAGCATGTGGCCGTGATCGCGGTAGCCGGTGATCACGCTGTCCTTGTCCGACAGCGCCGATTGCAAGCCGACCGCAACCGCTTCCTGGCCGATATAGAGATGGCAGAACCCGCCGATCAGCCCCAGCCCGTAAAGCTGCCCCGCCTTTTCCTCGAACCGGCGGATCAGCATCATCTGGCGATAGAATTCGAGCAGCTGGTCCTTCGATGCATCGAAGGATTTCGGCTCGTCCGGACGTTCGCGATTGGGAGCGGCGGGTTCGCTTTTGCGGGTTCGCGCGGAGTCCTTGGGCGCGGGTGCTTTGGCCACGGTCTCGGGGACCTCATTTTCCTAGGGGAGCAGGGAGTGCCAGCCTATAAGCCGAGATGACCTCACCGCGCAATCACTTGGCTACAGGCGGCGCGATCTAGCGCTTGATCGGGACGATCAGTTCGTCGGGATTGGTGACGTTCAACTGCCGGCGGACCAGCTCATCGACCATATCTGGATTGGCGTGACGCGGATCGAGCAACGCGACATGATTGCGCAGCACCGCGCGCCTCTTGTCGAGCGCGGCATAGCTGGCCTCGCGCTTGGCAAGCTGGCGCTTGTAATCGCCATAAGCGAGGATGCCGTTGGGGCCGAGCACCGCATAACCGCCGAAAAACGCCATGACGATCAGCGCGATCGCCGGCGGGCCGGCGCGGCGAAGGATCGTGCGAAATCTGGAAGTGCCTGCCATGCCGCGATTCTGCCGCACCGCGACTCGCGGATCAAGCATATTCGACCGGGATAAGGCGCAATTTTAGCGCAGGATATCCCGGCCCGCATAGCGCGCCATGTCGCCCAATTCTTCCTCGATGCGGATCAGCTGGTTATATTTGGCGAGCCGGTCACTCCGCGCGAGGCTGCCGGTCTTGATCTGTCCGCAATTGGTCGCCACCGCGAGATCGGCGATCGTCGTATCCTCGGTCTCACCCGAGCGGTGCGACATCACCGCGGTGTAGCCAGCCCGGTGCGCCATCGAGACCGCGGCGAGCGTCTCGGAAAGGCTGCCGATCTGGTTGACCTTCACCAGCAATGAGTTGGCAAGCCCGCGCGAAATGCCATCCTTCAGCCGAAGCGGATTGGTGACGAACAGATCATCGCCGACCAATTGCACCTTGTCGCCTATCATATCGGTAAGCGCTTTCCAGCCTTCAAAATCATCCTCGCTCATCCCGTCCTCGATCGAGAAGATCGGGTAGCGCGCCGCGAGATCGGCCAGATAGCCCGCCATTTCGGACGGCGTCAGCACCTTGCCCTCGCCGCTGATGTGATAGGCGCCGTCCTTGAAGAATTCGGTCGCCGCGCAATCGAGCGCGAGCATCACATCGTCACCCGGCGTGTAGCCCGCCGCCTCGATGCTCTTCATGATGAAATCGAGCGCTTCGGTGGTGGAGGCGATGTTGGGGGCAAAGCCACCCTCGTCACCCACCGCCGTCGCCAGCCCCTTGTCGTGCAGCGCCTTTTTCAACGTGTGGAATATCTCCGATCCGCAGCGCACCGCATCGAACATCGTATCCGCGCCGACCGGGACGATCATGAATTCCTGGAAATCGATCGGATTGTCGGCATGTTCGCCGCCATTGATGATGTTCATCATCGGCACCGGCAACAGATGCGCGGCAACGCCGCCGACATAGCGATAGAGCGGCATCCCACGCGCGTCCGCCGCCGCTTTCGCAACCGCAAGGCTGACCCCGAGAATGGCGTTCGCACCGAGCCGGCTCTTGTTGGGGGTGCCGTCAAGCTCGATCATCACCCGATCGATATCGCCCTGATCCTCGGCATCCATCCCGAGCACCGCCACCGCGATATCGGCGTTAACCGCGTCGACCGCGCCCTGAACGCCCTTCCCCAGCCACATGCCCTCGTCGCCATCGCGCCGCTCGACCGCCTCATACGCGCCGGTCGACGCGCCCGAGGGCACGGCCGCGCGCCCGAAGCTGCCGTCTTCAAGCATCACATCGACCTCGACCGTCGGGTTGCCGCGGCTGTCGATGATCTGGCGGCCGTGGATGTCGATGATTGCGGTCATGGAATGATCCTTCTAGGTTGTCACTCGCGCGGTCAGCGGCGTCGCGCGGCTCTATCCGCTTCGCCTCCGGTGGGCAATTCGCCTCGGATGACGGAACGCGATCGACCCGTGGCCGTTGTCCTTGAACCAACGGGAAAGGGCTTTCGACATGGCCGAAGACACGAAGCAACCGATCAAGAAAGCGAAATCAGCAGCCAAAGCTCCTCCATCGATAAACGAGGCACAGGCCGGTGCGGTAGTGGCACTCAACCAGGCGCCCGCAGAGGAGATCTCCAGCAAGGCCGCCAGCGCCGCCCAGACGCTCAAGGACAGTGCGGGCAAGATGGCGAAGCAGGCGACGGACAAGGCGCGCGATTATGTGAGCGAGGGCAAGAGCCGCGCTGGCGGCGCGCTCGATGAGATGTCGAAAATGATGAGCGATGCCGCGACAACGGTCGACGAAAAGCTCGGCCCCCAATATGGCCAATATGCACGGACCGCTGCCGAGGGGCTTGCTGGTTTTTCCGAAAGCCTGAAAGCCAAGGAGATCGAGGATCTGGTGGCTGATGCGCAAAGCTTCGTGCGCAAGAGCCCGGCAGTAGCGATCGGCGTCGCGGCAGCGGTCGGATTCGTCGTCGCCCGTCTGGTAAAGGCTGGGCTTGATGCCGCCGACACGATCGCCGATGGCCCGGCGCCCACTGACACCGCGAAGTCAGCGCCATCGCGCCCTAAATCGCCCGACGCCTGATCGTTCGGCGGGGGTAATGCAGCACGACGACCTGGAAAAGGCGGGCATCGGCGAAGGCGGCGAGAGCATTGCGCGTCTGTTTGCGCGGTTGATCGAGGATGCCGAACGCTTCGTTCGCGCCGAACTTCGCCTCTACCGCGCCGATCTGTTCAGCCGCCTTGCGGAGGCACGCAGCGCCATCATCCTGATCCTGATCGGCTTTTTGCTTGCGCAATCGGCGATCATCGCGCTGCTGGTGGGTATGATCGTCATCTTGCGGCCAGTGCTTGGCGCGGTTGGCGCGACCGCGAGCGTGGTTGGCGGATCAATTATCGTCGCCACACTGCTTGCATGGATTGCGTTAGGCAAACTCAATAAAGCGACCGAGATCGAGGATGACAGCGTGATCGACCGACCATGACCGAGACGCAATCGGAATTGGCCGATGCAGAGGCCAAGTCACGCGAAGCGCGCGCGCGGCTGACCGCGACGCTTGTCGACATCCAGTCGCGCATCAACCCGCGTGCCCTGGCGCGTGACGCGATCGATGAAATCCGCGAGGCCGGCACTCAGGCGATCCGCGCTGGCCTGTCCGCGGCAAAACGCAATCCAGGATCGATGATGGCGATCGGCGCGACCCTGATTGCGTTGTTCGCCCGGGGATGGATCGCCGAGGCAATTGCCCTGAAACCCAATGCAACCGTCAAAACCGACCCGCGTTTAACCGACAACAGGCCCGCCCCCGATGAAGGAACCAACAATGACTGACCCCGCCGCCCCCGCGAATGACACCGCACCAAGCACCAGCCCCACCCCGCGCGATGCGGTGGTCCAGAACATCGAAACCGCGCGCGAAACCGTCACCGGCGCGCTCAAAACTGCACGGGAGAGTGCGGCCGACGCCGCTCGCCGAACGGTTGAGGGAATCGAAGGCAACCCGCTGTCGGTCCTGGTTGGCGGCATCGCCGTGGGTGTCCTCGCCGGCGCCTTGCTGCCCAAGACCGCACGCGAAACCGATCTGCTGGGGCCGATGGGGAAGAAGATCACCGAAGGCGCCGCCGCAGCCGCCCGTGCCGCGCGCGACGCCGGCAAGGCCGAATTGGTCGAAGCCGGCATCAGCAGCGACGCGGCGCGCGCTCAAGTCGACAAGCTGATCAACACCGTGATGGGCGCCGTGAAAAGCGCTGGCGACGCCGCGACCAAGGCTGCAAAGCCGCAATAGAGTGCTTCAAAGCGGCTATGTCTCGCGCTAAAGCGGGGTGATGCGGCGCGTTGCCGGCGATTTGAGGAATTTTCCGGCAATGAGCAAGCTCCACCTCGTCTTTGGCGGGCGCGTTTCCAATCCGCAGACGCTCGATTTCGACGATCTGGCGTCGATCGAAATCGTCGGCCTTTTTCCCGATTATGCGAGTGCTGAAAAAGCATGGCGGGCGAGTGCGCAGCGGACCGTTGACGATGCCGAGATGAAATTCGTCGTCGTCCATCTCCACCGGCTGCTCGAACCCGATCTGATGGCGCCGGCACCAAAGGCCGACTGACGCGATCAGGCGTTGCGGTAGCGCCACAAGAGCAGCGGACGCGCGAGTACCAAACCGGCGATGAAGCCGCCAATATGTTCGCCGATCGCGATCGATTGCTCGCCAATGGCCGTGGCAAAGCCAACAAGTGCCTGAATGCCGATCCAGGCGATCGCCAGCCATGCCACGCGGACGACCCGCGAGGGGATAGGGCCGATCGCGGGCACGGGCCTTTCCGTAAACAGCATCGCGAACGCCGCAATCAATGCAGAGGCAGCACCGCTGGCCCCAACGACGGGGACGAGCGACGCCGGATCGAGGGCCCATTGCGCGGCGGCGGCTGCATAGGCGCCAACCAGAAACAGCACGACGAGCGCCGCAGACCCCATCGCCCGTTCCAGCGCGCGCCCGCAATAGATCATCATCACCATGTTGAGCGCGAGGTGCAGCGACCCGCCATGCACGAGCGTCGCGGTCAGCGGCGTGATCCACACCGGCAGCAGCCACAGGCCAGCAGGCGCAAGCACCTGCATGGTCACTGTCGCCGGCACGAAGCCGGCAATAATCGCGGCCACCGCCTGATGCCCGGTAAAGGTGATCAGCGACGATATCAGGATCGTCATCCCGGCGATCACTGTCGTCGCCGGAATTTCATGCAGCGCCGCCTGGATTGGCGAGGATCGGCTCAGATGAATTCGACCTTGGAGACGACGTAATACCGATCGCCCGACGGCACCGTTACCTCGACCTCGTCATCGGCTTTGCGCCCGATCAGCGCACGGCCGAGCGGCGAATTGTAGGAGATACGCCCGACATTGGCGTCCGCCTCGGTCTGGCCGACAATCTGATAGCGGATCGGTTTGTCGTCCTCATCGAGCAATGTGACGGTTGCGCCGAACACGACCTTGTCGCCCGACATTTCCTTCGGATCGATGATCTGCGCGCGGCTCAGCTTGTCCTCGATGTCGCTGATCGACGCCTCGATCTGACCCTGACGCTCCTTGGCGGCATGATATTCGGCGTTTTCGGAAAGATCGCCATGCGCGCGCGCTTCCTCGATCGCATCGACGATCAACGGGCGTTCCGCCTTGAGCCGTTTCAATTCCGAGGTCAGCTTGTCATAGCCTTCCTGGAGCATCGGCATCTTTTCAACGGTCGCCATCCTTACGTCCTTCGTCCCAAATCCCAATCCCCAAGCAGACCCAAAAGGTCCGCCCGCACGCAATCTTTTATGTCGGGGGTCAGTTGTGCGAAGTGGAATAATAGGATTGCAGTGGCCGCACTTCAAGACTTTGCGTGGCAAGTGCCGCGATCGCGCGTGCCGCCTCGACACTAGCAGGTGCGGTCGTAAAATAAGGAATGCGCTGTTGCAGGGCGCAGCCGCGGATCGGCTGCGAATCTTTGAGCGATTGCCAGCCCTCGGTGGTGTTGAAGATCATGTCGATGCCGCCGTCCTTGATCCGGTCGACAATGTGCGGCCGCCCCTGCGCGACCTTGTTGACGCGCTCGACGGGCACGCCGTGTGCCGACAGATAATCAGCGGTGCCCCCCGTCGCGACGATCGTGAAGCCCTGATCCGCCAGAATGCGGGCCGCAGGCAGGACGACGGGCTTGTCGCTGTCCTTCACGCTGACGAACACGCTGCCCGAGCGCGGGAGGACGGTGCCCGCGCCAAGTTCCGCCTTGGCGAAGGCGAGCGTGAAATCGGGATCGATTCCCATCACTTCGCCGGTACTCTTCATTTCCGGTGACAACACCGGATCGACGCCGGGAAAGCGACCGAACGGAAACACCGCCTCCTTCACCGCGTAATAATCGATGTGGCGATTAACGGGCGGCAGGTCTGCGAGCTTCTCGCCCGCCATCACCCGCGCGGCGATTTTCGCGATCGGCGCGCCGATTGCCTTGGCGACGAAGGGCACCGTCCGGCTCGCGCGGGGATTGACCTCGATCAGGTAAACTTCGCCGTCCTTGACCGCGAACTGGATATTCATGAGCCCATTGACCGACAGCGCGGCACCAAGCGCAGTCGTCTGGCGCTCGATCTCGGCGATGATCTCGGGCGTCAGCGAATAGGGCGGGATCGAACACGCGCTGTCGCCTGAATGGACACCGGCTTCCTCAATATGCTGGAGCACGCCAGCCACGCACACATCGGTGCCGTCGCAAATCGCATCGACATCGACCTCGATCGCATCGCGCAGATATTGATCGATCAGCACGGGTGACGTGCCCGAAACCTGCACCGCCGTCTGGATGTAATTATCGAGCTGTTCTGGCCCGTCGACAATCTCCATCGCCCGCCCACCAAGGACGTAGGAAGGACGCATCAACACCGGATAGCCGATCCGGTTAGCCACTGCGATCGCCTCGTCGCGGCTGCGGGCAATGCCGTTGGCGGGCTGAAGCAGGCCGAGCTTGGTAATGAGGGCTGCAAACCGCTCGCGGTCCTCGGCCAAGTCGATCGCATCGGGGCTGGTGCCGAGGATCGGGATGCCCGCATCCTCAAGCGCCTTTGCCAGATTGAGCGGGGTTTGCCCGCCGAACTGCACGATCACCCCCACCAGGCTGCCGTTCGCCTGCTCGACATGCAGGATTTCGAGCACGTCCTCCGCCGTCAGCGGCTCGAAATAAAGCCGGTCCGATGTGTCGTAATCGGTCGAGACGGTCTCCGGATTGCAGTTGACCATGATCGTTTCATAGCCCGCATCGTGCAACGCAAAGCAGGCATGGCAGCAGCAATAATCGAACTCGATCCCCTGCCCGATCCGGTTCGGCCCGCCGCCCAGGATGACGATCTTGCGCGCGTTGGTTGGCTGGCTCTCGCACTCCGGCTCGCCAAAGCTCGGCGCTTCATATGTCGAATACATGTACGGCGTCTTGGCGTTGAATTCGGCGGCACAAGTGTCGATCCGCTTGAACACGGGGCGCACGCCGAGCTTGTGCCGCAGCGCGCGGACCTCGGCCTCGGTCACGGCGCCCGCCATCGCCTTTGCGACGTCACCGATCAGGCCGGAACTGCGCGCCATCGCTTCGGAGCCGGCGCGCATGTTGACCGATTTGAGCGCGAGATAGGCCAGGCGCTTGTCCGAAAAGCCCATCGATTTCAGCTTGCGCATGCCCGCGACATCGCGCGGCAGGCCGTTGCGGCACACCTGATCCTCGGCAGCGATAATCTCGGCAATGCGTTCGAGAAACCACGGGTCATATTTGGCGATCGCGTGCACCTCGGCGACGGTGAAGCCCTCGCGCAGTGCTTGTGCCGCCACCAGCAGCCGATCGGGCGTGGGCCGCGCCAGCGCCGCCTCGATTTGCGCGCGTGGTGCGCCGACAAGCTCGTCGATCTGATTGAACCCGCTGAGGCCCGTTTCCAGCCCCCGCAGCGCCTTTTGCAAGGATTCATGGATGTTGCGGCCGATCGCCATCACTTCGCCGACCGATTTCATCGCGGTGTTCAGCAAGGGCTCGGCGCCCTTGAACTTCTCGAACGCGAAGCGGGGTATCTTGGTGACGACATAATCGATCGTAGGCTCGAACGCGGCGGGCGTAGCGCCGGTGATGTCGTTCATGATCTCGTCGAGCGTATAGCCGACCGCGAGTTTTGCCGCGACCTTGGCGATCGGAAAGCCCGTCGCCTTCGACGCCAGCGCGGAGGAGCGCGATACGCGCGGGTTCATCTCAATGACAATCAGCCGGCCGTCCTTCGGGTTCACCGCGAACTGCACGTTGGAGCCGCCCGTCTCCACGCCGATCTCACGCAGGCAAGCGATGCTTGCATTGCGCATGATCTGATATTCCTTGTCGGTCAGCGTCAGCGCGGGCGCGACGGTGATGCTGTCGCCGGTGTGGACGCCCATCGGATCGATATTTTCGATCGCACAGATGATGATGGCGTTGTCCGCACGGTCGCGAACCACCTCCATCTCATATTCCTTCCAGCCGAGCAGCGATTCCTCGATCAGCACTTCGGTGGTGGGCGAGGCATCGAGGCCGGAGCGGACGATCGTCTCGAATTCCTCGCGGTTATAAGCGATGCCGCCGCCGGTGCCGCCCATCGTGAAGCTCGGGCGGATGATCGAGGGCAGCCCGGTCCGCTCGAGCACGGCGAACGCTTCGTCGAGCGTGTGGGCGATGCCCGAACGTGCCGATTCAAGCCCGATCTTGCTCATCGCATCGCGGAATTTCAGCCGGTCCTCGGCCTTGTCGATCGCTTCGGCATCCGCACCAATCATCTCGACGCCGAATTCCGCCAGCGTGCCATCGTTGAACAATGCGAGCGCCGTGTTGAGCGCGGTCTGCCCACCCATCGTCGGCAGCACCGCATCGGGCCGCTCCTTGATGATGATCTTGCGCACGATTTCAGGCGTGATCGGCTCGACATAGGTCGCATCCGCAAGCTCGGGATCGGTCATGATCGTCGCGGGATTGCTGTTCACGAGGATGATCCGATAGCCATCCTCCTTCAACGCCTTGATCGCCTGCGTGCCCGAATAATCGAACTCGCACGCCTGACCAATGACGATGGGGCCAGCGCCGATGACGAGGATGGAGGAGATGTCAGTGCGTTTGGGCATTTAACTAGCAAGTCCAAATATTCCGAGGACCAGTTGAACGATGGTCGCAACATTTAATATTGCTGTTAGTGTTGGAGATGTAAGCAAGGTAGCGATCGCTTTCCATTCCGGTTCCGGTGACGCCACTAGCAACCTGAGCGAATCTGTAATCGCTTTGGCTTTCTGTCTTTCGGTATTCGTTAGACCGGTCCGTTCAACTAGATTGTCTATTTCGCCAATGTGAGACGCAATCATACTAACAACTGCCGGGTCAGATTGAAGGCGTATAGAAATGCCGGTCCAGTCAGCGCTTGATATAACCCGCGCGATATTACTTGAATTTTCGGTCGCGCTTTCAGCCAAAATATAAGCACCATCCTCCTTCGACATAGGCGAACCGTCCTCGGCCTCGATAAAAGCGGATTCTTTAGCAAGCGGAGCTAAAATTTGGCCAACGCCGTCCTTGTCACCATATTTTTCTTCAATCTTTCGCATCCCAGCTCCGGTAATTTTACCGCCAGCCATTTCATCATTTTGTGAGCTACCTGGGCCAACAATCAGCCCCTGCGAAATCAAATCCTTTTGCGCGCTCAACAACCAACCTGGTTTTCTCTCCAGTTCGTATTTCTCTGCGAGATCGTGAAAGAAAATCACTTCTGATTGGCCGCCATCCGCCTGCTCCTGATACAGCGCCATGAGCAGCTTTTCTTCTAAATCAGAGAACGTCATTTCTTAGCTCCCATCATCCCGACAAACCGCTCGAACAAATACAGGCTGTCCATCGGCCCCGGGCTCGCCTCGGGATGATATTGCACACTGAACGCCCGACCGCCTTCCAGTTCGATCCCCGCGTTGCTGCCGTCGAACAGCGACACGTGGGTTTCGCGTGCGCCCTCCGGCAGGCTATCCCGTTCCACCGCGAAGCCGTGGTTCATGCTGGTGATCTCAACCGCACCGTCGCTCAGCCGCTTGACCGGGTGGTTCGCACCACGGTGGCCCTGGTGCATTTTGATCGTGCGCCCACCGACTGCCAGCGCAAGCAGCTGGTGGCCGAGGCAGATGCCGAACAATGGCTTGCCCGTCTCCAGCAATTGCCGGATCACTGGTACTGCGTATTCGCCTGTCGCGGCGGGATCGCCCGGGCCGTTGGACAGGAAGATGCCGTCGGGTGACAGCGCCATGATCTGGTCGAAGCTTGCGGTCGCGGGCACCACGGTCACGCGCGCACCGGCCTTTACGAGGTTGCGATAGATGTTGCGCTTGTTGCCATAATCGATCGCGACGACATGGGGGCGGATCGCCGCGCCACCTTCGCCATCGCCATTATAGCCCTCGCCCAGCCGCCACACGCCGCCCGCCCAGCCATAATGCATCTGTGTGCTGACGGCCTTGGCGAGGTCCATGCCTTCAAGCCCCGGCCAGCCTCGCGCCTGTGCCAGCAACGCCGGAATATCGAACTTGCCGTCCGCCGAATGCGCGATCACGCCGGTGGGCGCGCCGCCGGTCCTGATCCGCCGCGTCAGCGCGCGCGTGTCGACGCCCGACAGGCCGATCCGCGCATGCCGCTTCATCCACTCGTCCAGCCGCTCGGTGTTGCGGAAATTGCTCGGGCTCGTCACGTCCTCGCGCACGATCATGCCGAGCGCGTGGGGATCGTCGGCCTCGACATCATCGGCGTTGGTGCCGACATTGCCGATGTGGGGAAAGGTGAAGGTGATCATCTGCCCGGCAAAGCTCGGGTCGGTCATGATCTCCTGATAGCCCGTCATCGCGGTGTGGAAGCAGACCTCGCCGACCGCCGCGCCCTCTGCGCCAAAGCCCCTGCCCCACACGACGGTGCCGTCCGCCAGCACCAGAACGCCGGTCGCGCCTTCGGGCATGGGCGCAGACGCGGACAGGGGCATGGCGTCGGCCATTGGTGTGGGCGCTCCTCTTCAAGCTGGCGATGTCGCTAAGACGCCGCAGCTAATGAGCCGGGGCGGCAGCGTCAATCTGTTAAAATGGCGGCGGCGGCGGTAAAGCCGGGGATTACCGCAAAGGACCGATCGATGATTCGCGACGATATCAAAACCGCCCTCGTCACCGCAATGAAGGGCGGCGACAAGGCGGCAACGGCAACGCTCCGGCTAGTGCAATCGTCGATCAAGAACCGCGATATCGAAGCGCGTGCGCCGCAATCGCGCGAGGGAAAGGCGCCCGACAGCGACGACGCGCTGGTCGTCGAAGTGCTCCAGAAGATGGTGAAGCAGCGCCGCGAATCGATCGACATGTATGTGAAGGGCAATCGGCAGGAGCTCGCCGATGCCGAGGCAGCGGAAATCGCCGTGATCGAGCAATTCCTGCCGCAGCAGATGAGCGAGGCCGAAACAGCCGCCGCTATCGAGGCGATCAAGGCAGAGATCGGCGCGAGCGGGATGAAGGACATGGGCCGCGTGATGGCCGAACTGAAAGCCCGCCACGCAACGACTCTCGACATGAGCAAGGCGAGCGCCGCGGTGAAGGCCGCATTGAGCTGAAACTCCCCTCCCGCTGGCGGGAGGGGTTGGGGGAGGGCATGACGGATCACAATACAATCCGAACCAGAGCGCGCACCCTCCGCCGCGAAGCCACCGAGGCTGAACGAATATTGTGGCGGGCAATCAGCGCGCGCAAGATTGGAGGTGTCCGTTTCAATCGCCAGGTCGTCATCGGTTCGTTCATTTGCGATTTTGCGTCACGCGGGGCGAAGCTGGTGATCGAGGTAGATGGCGGTCAGCATGGCTGGCGAACCGAAGAGGACGCAAGGCGAACGGCATTGATCGAGTCGCACGGCTACACTGTGATAAGGTTCTGGAACAACGACGTGATCCATCGGATCGAAGGGGTGATTCTGGAAATCGAGCGGGCGCTGGGGGCCATGCCCTCCCCCAACCCCTCCCGCGAGCGGGAGGGGAGTTTTTGACCCTCACCCCGCAATTCCTCGACGAACTGCGCGCACGCACGCTGCTCTCGGCGCTGGTCGGAAAGTCGGTGAAGCTCACCAAGGCCGGGCGCGAATATAAAGGCTGCTGCCCCTTCCATCAGGAAAAGACGCCGAGCTTTTACGTCAACGACGACAAGGCGTTTTATCACTGCTTCGGCTGCTCGGCGCACGGTGATGCGATCCGCTGGATGACCGATCAGCGTGGCCTGCCGTTCATCGATGCGGTGAAGGAACTCGCGCAGGCAGCCGGGATGGACATGCCTGCCATGGACCCGCGCGCCGCGGAAAAAGCCGAAGCCGAGAAGGGGTTGTATGAGGCGATGCAGGACGCCGCTGACTGGTTCACCGATCAGTTAATGGGGATTGCCGGCAGCGAGGCGCGCAGCGTGCTGGAACGGAGGGGGATCAAGCCGGAGACGGCCAAGGCGTTCGGGCTGGGCTTTGCGCCCGATTCACGTGGCAAGCTCCGTGCGCAGTTGAAGGATTACGGCGATCCGCTGCTGGTTGAGGCCGGATTGCTTATCAAGGTGGACGACAAAGAGCCTTACGACCGGTTTCGAGGGCGGCTGATGATCCCGATCCGCGACCCGCGCGGGCGCGTAATCGCGTTTGGCGGGCGCGTGATTGGGGATGGCGAGCCGAAATACCTCAATTCTCCCGACACGCCGCTCTTCGACAAGGGGCGCACACTCTACAATCTCGACCGGGCGGCTGCCGCGTCGCGGAAATCAGGCCGGGTGATCGTCGTCGAAGGCTATATGGACGTGATCGCGCTTGCGCAGGCGGGCTTTAGCGAAGCGGTCGCGCCGCTCGGCACCGCGTTGACCGAGGCGCAGCTGGAGCGGCTGAGGCGGCTCGCCGATGTGCCGATATTATGTTTCGACGGGGATGCGGCGGGGCAAAAGGCCGCCCTTCGCGCCGCCCACCGCGCCCTGCCGATGCTGGCGCCGGGCCGCAGCCTTGCCTTCGTCACGTTGCCGCAAGGTCAGGACCCCGACGATCTGGTCCGCGCAAAAGGCGCCGCCGCGTTTGAGGCGCTGCTCGGCGACACCCAGCCCTTGGTCGACCGGCTATGGGCGAGCGAGCTTGCCGCCGGCCCGCTCGGCACGCCCGAGGAACGCGCCGGATTGAAGCAGCGACTGACCACGCTGGCGCAATCGATCGCCGATCGATCGGTGCGGCAGGAATATCTCGCCGATTTCCGGCGTCGGTTCGATGCGCAGTTCGCCGCCGCCCCGCGTGTCTGGAACCCGACCCGGACCAGGGGTGCGATGAAGAATGGGCGTTGGGCGCCCGCGCCGGTTGCGGGCGGCGATCATCCGCTGGCGCGCGGCGTCAGCGCGGGCGGGATCGATCCGATCCTTGCCAAGGCCGTACTCGCGGGACTTATCCGCCACCCGGCCGAAATCGCTCGCCATATCGAGATTTTGGGGTCGCTGCGCTTCGCCGGCGGTGCGCTGGGGCGATTGTTTGAAGCCGTCGTCGATGTGGCGATTGAGGATCAGGCGCTTGATAGCACGCGACTGCGCACCATATTGGCAAGTTCCGGATTCGATCAGATGGCCACAGATTTGCTCCGGGCCGACGCAACGCCTTATTCTTTCACGCAAAAATCTGCCGAACCGGGGCGGGCCAGTGCCGACCTTGGCGAGGCGATTTCGATCCTTGTCGCAGGACCCGAAGTCGATGCCGCGCTTGCCGATGCAACGGCTGTCCTGAAAGAGCGTTTCTCAGAAGACGCTTTTGCGCGGCAGGTGACGCTGGTGAAGGAACGACAGGCGCTGGATGCGCGGCTTGCAAATCTGTGCCAAGCGAACGAAGACGCACGAACTCTTGATACTGAGGGCAATTAATGGCGAAGGCGACAATGGCGGACGTTTCCGACACGACTGAATCGGGCGACGCGCCGCTGATCGACTTGAACGATTCTTCGATCAAGAAGCTGGTCGCCCGCGCCAAGAAGCGCGGCTACATCACCTATGACCAGCTCAACGAGGGGCTGCCGCAGGACATGTCCTCCGACCAGATCGAGGATGTGACCGCCGCGCTCAGCGAAATGGGCATCAATATCGTCGAGAATGAAGAGGCCGGCGACGACGCCGATGCCGATGATCAGGCCGATGACGAGGTCGAATCGGTCGATGCCGCCGAGGAATCGGCGCCAGCGCTCGAAACCAAGAAGAAGGAAATCATCGACCGGACCGATGATCCGGTGCGGATGTATCTTCGCGAGATGGGCGCGGTCGAGTTGCTCAGCCGCGAGGGCGAAATCGCCATCGCCAAGCGGATCGAGGCCGGCCGCGATACGATGATCCTTGGCCTGTGCGAATCGCCGATCACCTTCAACGCGATCATCGACTGGTCGACCGCGCTCAACGAAGGCACGATGCAGCTGCGCGAAATCATCGATCTCGATGCGATGCTGTCAAAGGACCCGGCGCCTGAAAGCATGACCGACGACGCCGAATCGGGCGACGGTGAGATTTCGGAAAAGAACGCGGGTCCTTCGTTCAAGGAAGAGGCCGAGCCCGAAGAGGCATCGGTCGACGAGGACGAGGAGTCGATGACCGAGCGGCGCACGCCGCGCCCGTCGGACGATGAGGAAGAGGACAACACCCTCTCGCTCGCGCAGATGGAGGAGCAGCTGAAGCCTCAGGCGCTGGAAAAATTCGCCAACATCACCAGCCTCTACAAGAAATTCTCCAAGATGCAGGCGGGCCGGCTCGACGCGATGGCGGCCGGCGGTGAGCTTTCCAACGGCGATGAGCGAAAATACCAGAAACTGCGCGAGGAGCTGACCGCCGAGGTGGAAAGCGTGCAGTTCCACAATGCGAAGATCGAATATCTCGTCGATCAGCTTTATGCCTTCAACCGGCGGCTGACCGCGCTTGGCGGCCAGATGCTGCGGCTTGCCGAGCGTCACAAGGTGCCGCGCAAGGATTTCCTCGATCGCTATATCGGCAACGAGCTCGACGAGGGTTTTCTGGGCAGCGTCGTCAAGCTCGACAAGAAATGGGGCGCGTTCGTCGCCAATGAAAGCGATGCAGTCGACCGGATCCGCATCGAGATTGCGGAAATCAGCCAGGCCACCGGCATGTCGCTTGGGGAATTCCGCCGCATCGTCAACATGGTGCAAAAGGGCGAGCGCGAGGCACGTATCGCCAAGAAGGAAATGGTCGAGGCCAATCTGCGGCTCGTGATTTCCATCGCCAAGAAATATACCAATCGCGGGCTTCAGTTCCTCGATCTTATCCAGGAAGGCAATATCGGCCTGATGAAGGCGGTCGATAAGTTCGAATATCGCCGCGGCTACAAGTTCAGCACCTACGCGACGTGGTGGATCAGGCAGGCGATCACGCGCAGCATCGCCGACCAGGCGCGCACGATCCGCATTCCGGTCCACATGATCGAGACGATCAACAAGCTGGTACGCACCAGCCGCCAGTTCCTGCACGAACAGGGCCGCGAGCCGACCCCCGAAGAAATGGCCGAGCGCCTTTCCATGCCCTTGGAAAAAGTGCGCAAGGTGATGAAGATCGCCAAGGAGCCGATCTCCCTCGAAACGCCGATCGGAGACGAGGAGGATTCGCATCTTGGCGATTTCATCGAGGACAAGAATGCGGTCATCCCGGTCGATGCGGCAATCCAGGCCAATCTGAAAGAGACAGTCACCCGCGTGCTGGCGAGCCTGACCCCGCGCGAGGAGCGTGTGCTGCGGATGCGCTTTGGCATCGGCATGAACACCGATCACACGCTCGAGGAAGTCGGCCAGCAATTCTCGGTCACGCGCGAACGTATCCGTCAGATCGAGGCGAAGGCGCTGCGCAAGCTCAAGCACCCGAGCCGCAGCCGCAAGATGCGATCGTTCCTCGATCAATAAAGGCGATTGGCGGGGGGCGCGCCGCTGCTGGATGCATGTAATGTGCATCCGAAATGGCGGCGATCCCTTGTGCGACGGGCCAGCAGGCGGCCTTATGGCTCCCGATGTCAAAGCACGCACGGCCCGAAGGCGATGTCGTCGTCACTACGTCGGATTTCGTCCGGCAATTCGGCCATTGGCAGGAGCGCGCGTCGCGAGCGCCCGTGTATATCCTCCACCGTGGCAGGCCGCGTTTCGTGATGACTTCGGTTGAAACGATGCAGCAATTATGCGCGATTCGCGGCGACGTGCCGGACATGGTTGCGACCGCGGATGACGCGGCCCTGCTCGATCTCGTCTCCGAAATCATCCTCATTCTCGATGCCGATCTGCGCGTCGTGCAATCGAGTGCAGCGGCACGGCGCTATTTCGGGGTCACTCCAGCGGGCGGAATTCCCGTCGCCCAGCTTGTCGAGCGTGACAGTCAGGCGATGCTCGATCAGGCCCTGCGCCGCGTGCTGTCAAGCGGTCTGGGTGAGACGATCGAAGTTGGCGGCCCCTATCCCGCGCGACAACTGGCGTTCACGATGTTCCCTCACCCGCGCGGCGTCGCCGCCGTCGCGCGCGATGTGACGATTGTCGATGAGCTGGACGCCGCGCGCGCCGAATATCACGCCGAAAGCGCGGCGATCGACGCGATCGGCGATGTAGCGACGGCGCGGCTCAATCTGCGCGGCTATATCGACGCTCTGCCCGTTGGCCTGGCTCACATGGCCGGGCTTGGCGATCAGGCGCTGGTCGGGGTACGGTTCACCGGCCTCATCGCGCGTCACACGCGGGTTGCAGTCGATGACGCGATCGAGATTGTACTCGCGCAGGGCAAAACAGCGGCTGTCGATGCCGCCTTGCTCGTCGGCGGACAGCATGAACGGCCAGTGCGCATCGGCATGGCCCCGGTCCGACGTGGCAGCCCGGTGACCGGGGTCGCGCTCGCCATCGTCGATCGTTGCGATTGGCGGGCACCTGTCCCGGCGCATTGAAATAGGCTTAAGCCGCTATAAACCCCGTCTTTACGTGGTTCGGTATATCGCAATCCCCATAGATTGAGCGTCTTCCGGCGGGGCCGGATCGCACATGTTGGGGTGGACCACAGTTAATGCCATTCGATCCGGCACATTTCGCACCGACGGGCGCCTGTTGGACGATGATCGCCGCGTTTGCCGAAAGCGACGGCAGCGCCCGACATCCGATGTCGCGCCGACTGACCGATCCGCAAGTGCCCGTGCGTGACATCGCCGATGCGGTATTGTCGTTGTGCATGCTGCACGGACACCAGCCTGGCGTTCTGGAGCACACGATCGCGCGCAACGCGATGCCCGCTGCGCAAGGCTGGATCGAGGTTGCGGTCGAAGCCTTTGCGGTCGAGCGCGCCTTGCTCGCGCGCCTGGCATCGGCAGCGGGGCCTTTGCCGTCTACCCCCGGCCAGGCCGAATCCGAAAGCGCGATCATCTCCCAACACCACGCGCTGAACATGCTCGCCCAGTCCGACCGGAAAGGATGCGCGATTGGCGCTTCGGTTGCGCTGGTAATCGACTGGGCCGCCATCCGCCTTGTGCTCGATGCGGCTGCGCGGCGGTTTGGACTCGTTCCCCAGGCATCGCGAATGCCACCCGACGTCGAAACCGCGACGATCGTTGCCGCATCGAGCGAAAACCCTGCGACCGAGCGCGCGATGGCATTCGGCGCGCAGCAGGTGCTGGCGCAGCATCGCGGGCTGTGGGATTTGCTTGAAGCAAGAGCGAGCGCGCGCGACCAACTCTGACCCTTGCGCAACGCTTGCACTCGGCGGCAAAACCCTTCTATCCCCGAACCCGATATTCGAACTGTCGGGGATGGTGAATGAAGCGCTTCGAAGGCACGCAGAGTTATGTCGCCACCGATGATCTGAAAGTCGCGGTCAATGCCGCCGTAACGCTGCGCCGCCCATTGCTGGTGAAGGGTGAGCCGGGAACGGGAAAAACCGTACTCGCCTATGAAATCGCCAAGGCGATCGACGCCGAATTGATCGAGTGGAACATCAAATCGACCACCAAGGCGCAGCAGGGGCTGTATGAATATGACGCCGTCGCCCGGCTTCGCGACGGCCAGCTCGGCGACGAGCGCGTGCACGATATCGGCAATTACATCCGGCGCGGCAAGTTATGGGAAGCCTTCACCCGTGAAAAGCCGCCCGTCCTGCTGATCGACGAAATCGACAAGGCCGATATCGAGTTCCCGAACGATCTGCTCCAGGAACTCGATCGGATGGAATTCCACGTCTACGAAACCAAGGAGACGGTGCGCGCCGCCGAACGCCCGATCGTTGTCATCACCAGCAACAATGAAAAGGAGCTGCCCGACGCGTTCCTGCGGCGGTGTTTCTTTCACTATATCAAGTTCCCCGATCGCGACACGATGCAGGCGATCATCGACGTCCACTTCCCCGGCATTCAGAAAATCCTCGTCAACAAGGCGATGGATATATTCTACGACGTTCGCGAGGTGCCGGGGCTGAAGAAAAAGCCGAGCACGTCTGAATTGCTCGATTGGCTGAAGCTGCTGCTCCACGAAGATATGCCGCTCGAGGTGTTGCAGAACCGCGACCCGACCAAGGCGATTCCGCCGCTCCACGGCGCACTGCTGAAGAATGAGCAGGACGTAATGCTGTTCGAGCGGCTCGCCTTCATGGCCAAGCGGCAACAGAATAATACCAAGACTCTCTGATCAGAACCGATGCGCCCATGAGCGCAGACCGATCGACATGATGCGCCACGGCTGATCGGTGAGGCGGTTCCAGGCGAAGCAGCAATGATCCAAGATGTCGTCGTAGGATTTGAAGATGCGGTTCGACAGCCAGTTGTCGCGCATGAACTGCCAGACGTTCTCGACCGGGTTGAGCTCGGGGCATTTCGGTGGCAGCGGCAGCAGGGTAATGTTGGCGGGTACAACGAGCCCCGCCGAGAGATGCCAGCCCGCCTGGTCGAGTATCAGCACGGCATGGGCACCGGGCTCCACGGCGGCGGATATTTCGGCGAGGTGCAGCGTCATGCCCTCGGTATTGCAGCGGGGCAGGACAAGCGCTGCGCCCTTGCCCTCGGCGGGGCAGATGGCGCCGTAGATATAGGCCGAGGTCGTGCGCTGATCCTTGGGCGCTGACGGCCGTGTCCCGCGCTTGGCCCATCGCCGGGTGATGCCGTTCTTCTGGCCGACCCGCGCCTCGTCCTGCCACCACAACTCTATGGGCGTGCCGCCTGGGAGCGTGGCTTTGATCGCTGCCACCTGGGCTGGGAAGTCTTTTTAAAAAAGTCGATGGCATCGGCTCCCTGAGCATGGTGGCGGGGCCGTGCCGTCAGCTTCCTGTAGCCCATGGCGCGCAGGTCGCGGCTCAGCGTCTGCTTGCTGACCGACACACCATATTCGTCGAGCAGCCACTGGATCAAATCGACGATCCGCCAGCGCACCACGCCGTGTGAAGCCGGGATGGGGCCCTGTTCGATAATCTCGGCCAGCGCCCGCTTATGCTCGGGGCCCAGCACTGGACGGGGACCGGGGGCTTTGCCGTCGAGCAAGCCATCGGGCCCGCTGGCATTGAAGCGCAGCACCCAGTCTCGAACCGTCTGCAAACCAACGCCGCCGACCTGTGCCGCCGCGTGCCGCGCACCACCATCGTAAATCACCGCCAGCGCCAGCAGCCGCCGGACCTGGTTGGCGTCACCGCTCAAACGCGCCAGCCTTCGAAGACCCGCCCCGTCAAAATCATCCCGAAGCCCAACCGCTGATGCCACCGCAAACCTCCAACTGTCTGCGGTGTTGAATCAGATCATGACCAACTTGGGAATCCCCCGCGCTGAGTCACACTCCAGGAGACTTGGTATAAGGGGTGATTCCTTCCCCGCGCGGCGCAACGCGGTTTGCCGGCGTCCGAGCCCGCCTAGAGGCATTCGAGCCTCCCAGTGGCTGGCGCGGCTGGACGCTGGAATTCATGCTGTTCGGCTTCAAACAGGGTTGGGCCTGCCTGTTCGGCGGGCTGATGCTGGCGATGCTGATGGCAACGCATCTATTCTATCCGGCAAACAGCCCGATCGCGCGATACGATGCGCTGACGATCGGCGCTGTGTTGATTCAGGCCGCGATGCTTGGCTTTCGCCTGGAAAGCATGCGGGAAGCGCGGGTGATCCTGGCGTTTCACATCGTCGGCACGGCGATGGAGCTGTTCAAGACAGCCCACGGATCATGGCTGTATCCGGAGCCGAGCGTGCTGCGCATTGGCGGCGTCCCGCTATTCTCCGGGTTCATGTACGCCGCCGTCGGCAGCTATATCGCCCGCGTCTGGCGCATCTTCGATTTCCGCTACGATCATTTCCCGCCGCGCTGGACGACGATTGCGCTGGCGGCGGCGATCTATGTCAATTTTTTCACGCATCACTGGCTGCCCGATATCAGGCTCGGGCTGTTCGTCGTGACGGCGGTCCTGTTCTGGCGGACGCGGGTCTGGTTCAAGCCGTTTCGCCGGGCCCGGTCTATGCCGTTGCTGATCGGTTGGTTTCTGGTGGCCGTTTTCATCTGGCTTGCGGAAAATCTCGCCACATTTTCAAGAGCGTGGATCTATCCGTCGCAGGCGCATGGCTGGGCCCTGGTGCCTCCTGCAAAACTCGGCGCCTGGTATTTGCTGATGATCATCTCGTTTGTGCTCGTGTCGTTGCTCCACCGACCCATGCCGCCGGATTCGCGACAGTCAGAAGGGCCGTAACGCGAGCGCGATCGGTCTAGCGATCCGCCTTGGTCGCTGGGGCACGAGCGGCCGCCGATTTCGCGCGGATCGCCTTCAAGCTGGCGTCGGTCCAATCGGGCCACGACTGGCCCTTTGCGAGGTCTCGGCCAATCGCATAGGCGATGCGCGCCTCTTGTGCCGCCCCTTCCGCCGTCCATTTTGCGTCGAACTGATCGCAAGGCTGATGATAGCACCGGATGTTGTACGCATCGACGATCCGGCTGCCCGCGGCAACGCCGCCCTGCGCCAGATCGCGACCGATCCTAAAGGCGAGCGCAGGGACGCCCAAGCGCGCGAAGGAGTAGTGATCCGATCGGAAATACCATCCGGCCTCGGGATTGGGCTCGGTCACGACGCGCAACGCTTGCGTGGCTGCGACCCGTGCCAGATCGGCCTCCAGCGTGGTTCGTCCACCGCCGATAAGCTCAACGATCTTCGAGGTCGGGAGCGCTACATGGGGGTCGAGATTGATGACGGCGACGGTCTTTTCCAGCGGCTGCAACGGGTGCGTCGCATAGAAATCGGAGCCAAGCAGCCCCTTTTCCTCAGCGGTCCACGCGGCAAAAACAACGGTGCGCGAAGGCCGGGGGGCTTTGGCAAACGCCCGGGCGACGGCGAGCAACTCGGCGGTGCCGATGCCGTTGTCAACGGCGCCGTTGCGGATCGCATCGCCCGTCGCATCGGGGCCGTTCGTTCCGTTGGCGTCCCAATGCGCCCCGTAGAGCAGGCTCTCGTCGGGCCGTGCGCTGCCCGTCAACTTGCCGATGACATTGTGGCTCGTGAACGGGGTCGCCCGCACCTCGCCTGCTGCCGCCACGCTCACCCCGGCGAGCGGCATCGGATGAAAATCAGTCCCCCGCGCCCGCGCCTTCAATCCGGCAAGATCGAGCCCGAGCGATTTCAGGAGCGGCGCCCAGGCGGACCGGTCCAGCCACCCCGTCATCTTGAGCGGGCTCGGCCGCAATGGCGCAGGAACCGCGCTGGGCAGCGGTTGGGCGACCTGGCTGAAGGGATAGCTCGCGGCGGCATCTTCATGGATGACCAGGACGCCCATCGCCCCGGCCCTCGCCGCCGCTGCGAATTTCGATCCGATCCGGCCAGAGAGCACGAGCCGCCTGCCCTCGAACCCCAGATCCTTGCCCGCTTCGAAGTCGGGATCGTTGGCAAGGACGAGCGCCACCTTCCCCGTCATGTCGGCGCCGGCGAAATCGTTCCGTCCGGTGACGGGATCGACAATGCCGAAACCGGCGAAAACCAACGGAGCATCGGTAACCTGCGTCGGCCCCGCATTGGGAAACGCCAGTGACGCGTCCTTCCCGATGACGAGCGGCACCGCGCGACCCGACAGCGACAGTGACAACGTCGCCCCGGGCAGCCGGTCGAGCCGGACGAGCGGGACATCCTGATACCATCCGCCATTCTCTCCGGCGGGTTCGAGCCCAGCGGCGACGAACTGCTTTTCGAGATAGGCGAGCGTTGCCGTTTCGCCCGCCTCCCCCGGCCCACGACCGGCAAAGCTGTCGCCGGAAAGAACGCGGACATCGGCTTTGATTTCAGCGGGTGAAATGACGGGCGAGGTCGAGGCCGCCGCCGCAAGGATTAGGGAAAGCAATGGCATAACGCAGATCAAAGCACCCGGATCGGGCAAGTGCAAGCCCGCGCACCGGCCGAACGAACGCGCGCGGCTAGATGCAGCGAAGGTTGTCCGTGCAAATGCTCGCCAAGGGCCAGCGTCGGGAAAACGTCAGGCCGATTGTTGGTAAGCGTTCTCTAAACCACGCCGTCAAACGCTTCCGATACGCGCCGTGCGGCAAGGATTTGCCGGCAATGGCAAAATTCTTCCGCATAATGGCGCTCGCCGCCTCGCTCGCTGCAGCGGCGGTGACGGTGCCGGCGAAGGCATCGTTGCTCGATTATGTCGGCGAATGCGTGCCCTTCGCCCGTGCCGCATCGGGCATTCAGATCTTCGGCGATGCCTGGACGTGGTGGGACAAGGCCGAAGGTCGCTATCGGCGCGGTTTCGAACCCAGGATCGGCGCAGTGATCGTGTTCGCGCAATCCTCGCGGTTGCCGCGCGGGCATGTCGCGGTGGTGAGCCGGATCGTCGATCGGCGCGTATTGATGGTGACGCACGCCAATTGGTCGCGGCTCGACGGCGTGCGCGGGCATATCGAACAAGATGTCACGCTCACCGATGTCTCCGATCGCGGCGACTGGAGCGAAGTCCGCGTCTGGTACCGCGACAATGACGGTCTCGGCACGTCGGCCTATCCGGTATCGGGATTCATCTATGGCAATGGCGAAGGCGGTGCGCCGACGGCTCATGCGGCAGCAGAGTTGAGCAGCCAGCGGCCCGATTTTATCGGCGCGCTGATCGATGCCTATGCCCCGGCCCGCGGCGCGCCGATCCGGCCCTAGCCTGCCCGCCGTACCGGTTGCGGTCTGGCACCCCGCACCGAAGCCAGGCTCTGCTCAAGTGCCGCCGACGAGATCATGTCGCTCGCTGCCGAAAACTGATCGACATAGGCGAGCTCGTAGTTGCCCCAGCGCCGACCGCAGAAAATCAACGGCACGAACACGTTCTTGAGCGGAAGGAAATCACCCCCGCCAAGCGTCATCCTGTAACAGGCGAGCATCGCCGGTGCGGTACTGTCGACGGCACGCTGCGTGCAATCGTCCATCATCTTGCGGCGATCGCGCGACCATGTGCTGTTCCATTCGATGTCGGGGCCCTGAGGTTGCGAACGAAGGCTCAGGTGGGTGGGCAGGTACCCGTTGATGTCGCTGATGACGCAACCGATGGACATCGGCGTCTGGGCGGTGACACGGTCTAGCAGAGGGCGGATATGCGCATCGGCAAAGGCGTTGAAACGGGTTGTGAATTGCTCCGGATTACTGCCTGAAACCGGGCGGTAATCAAAATCGAAGACATCGTGCATGGCGATGTCGCCTCGCCGGAGCCCGGCTTCGACCAGATCAGTGATCTCCGCCCCGATCTTGATCGCGATGTCGATCTGGGCGCTGTCGTCGATCCTGACGCCGCTGTTGGCCAGCCGATCGAGCATGAGATTACCGGCGGTTTCCAGGCCCTCGAGCCGCTCGCGGGCCAAGCGAAGTGTCGTACCGGTCGCGCGCGTTGCCGCTGCGGACGCCGCCATCTCGGTTTGCACGGCAGAAATGCTGTGCTGCATCTGGCTGGTACTGCGTTCGATGCCGTCGGTTTGTTCGTCGACCAGCACCACGATCGAGCCGATATCGGCAACCGTCGTCTCGATCATTTCGAGCCGTTGCTGGGCGGCGCGGCTTTGCTCGACGCCGTGGGTGATCTGTTGGCCGAATGCCGTCGCCTCGCACGACAATGCCTCGACCGTGTCGTCGATCCGCCGCGTCGCATCGCGGGTGTCCTGCGCCAGTTTCTTCACTTCGCGGGCGACGACGGCAAAGGCGTCGCTACCCTCGCCGCCGCGCGCAGCCTCGATCGCGGCGTTCAGGGCGAGCATGTTGGTCTGTTTGGCGATGCCGCCGATCAGGAAAGAAACCTGCTGCACATCGGCGAGCGCACCCGCAATCCGCGCCATCCGGTCGCTCAATTCGATCACCATCGTCGTCAGATCGGCAAATCCCGATACCGATTCGATGATCGACCTGCGGCCCTGGGTAAGTTTCGATTTGACCTGTTCGGAAAGGCGGCGCGCCTGATCGATCGCGGCGGCTACGTTGTTCTGATCGCGCGCTAGGGCGGCCGCGACGGCATCGAAGCGATCGAGTTCATCGATCGTCTCGTCCATCCGGTTCGACGCCGACGATACGTGACCGCCGACATCGGCGCACTCGATGACGAGTTCACCGCAGCGCCGAGCAACCTCGTTGATTACCTGTTCGACCGAGGCCCCGTCAGCCATTCACTCTTCCCTATGCGGACAACTCGCTGACATATCGCGGCATCCCTAATGAGCGATTAACTTGAAACCGCGGCGGTGGGCGCTACCATCGGGACAAGCCGACCCCTTCCGCGAAAGCGCCGCCGCAATGTTCCTGAATTTCCTCGATGAGCTGCGCGCGGCGGGCATTCCGGCGAGCCTGAAGGAGCATCTGATGCTCCTCGAAGCGCTCGATCGTGACGTGATCGATCGCACGCCGGAGGATTTTTATTACCTCTCGCGCGCCGTCTATGTGAAAGACGAAGGACTGCTCGACAAGTTCGACCAGGTTTTCGCCAAGGTCTTCCGTGGGATCGCCACGACCTTTGGCGAGCAGACCGCCGAGATTCCCGCCGAATGGCTGCGTGCGGTTGCCGAGAAATATCTATCGGCGGAAGAAATGGAGGCGATCAAGGCGCTCGGATCGTGGGACGAGATCATGGAGACGCTGCAAAAGCGGCTCGAGGAGCAACAGGGCCGGCATCAGGGCGGCAACAAATGGGTCGGGACCGGCGGCACGAGCCCCTATGGCAATTCGGGCTATAATCCCGAAGGCGTCCGCATCGGCGGCGAGAGCAAGCACAAGCGCGCGCTGAAAGTGTGGGATCAGCGCGAATTCCGCAATCTAGACAGCACCCGCGAGCTGGGCACCCGCAACATCAAGGTGGCGCTACGCCGCCTGCGCCGCTTTGCCCGCGAAGGCGCCGCCGACGAACTCGATATCGATGCGACGATCGACGGCACCGCGCGACAAGGCTGGCTCGACGTGGTGATGCGGCCCGAACGGCATAATGCGGTGAAGCTGCTGCTGTTCCTCGATGTCGGCGGATCGATGGATGGCTGGGTGAAGCTGTGCGAGGAGTTGTTTTCAGCCGCCACCAGCGAGTTCAAGAACCTCGAATTCTTCTATTTCCACAATTGCCCGTATGAAGGCGTGTGGAAGGACAATCGCCGGCGCTTTTCGGAGCGCACGCCAATGTGGGATGTGCTCCACAAATACGGGCATGATTACAAGATGATCCTGGTCGGCGATGCATCGATGAGCCCGTACGAGATCACCCATCCGGGCGGCTCGGTAGAGCATTTCAACGAGGAATCGGGTGCGGTGTGGCTGCACCGGATGACGACGACCTATCCCGCAACGGTGTGGCTCAACCCGGTGCCCGAGGAGCAATGGGGCTATTCGCAGAGCATCCGCATCATCAAGGAACTGGTGAACAACCGGATGTATCCGCTGACGCTGGCCGGGCTCGACGAGGGGATGCGGGAGCTGACCCGGAAGCGATAACGTACCTCTCCGTTTCGGAAGAATAACGTTAATCATTCCAGTGATATGGTTGTGAAAGCGATAAAAACTGGAAACAGCGAATGCGGATAAACGGTGGTTCAGCCGCACCGTGTGCGGGCTGCAAAAATGGCAGCGGGCTCGATTTCAACTTCACGATGGCGTTTCAGCCGATCGTCGATATCGAGACCGGAGCTCCTTTTGCGTATGAGGCCCTTGTGCGGGGCACCGATGGCGCTTCGGCAGCATCGATCCTCGATAGGATCGACGATACGACGCGCTATACTTTCGATCAGCAATGCCGCGTTGCCGCGATTAATCATGCCGTTACCGCCGGCATTCTGGATACCCCGGCGCGTCTATCGATCAATTTCCTGCCCAACGCCGTTTATTCGCCCGCAGCATGCATCCAGCTGACTTTGAAAACTGCGGCAGCCGCCCGGCTGCCAATCGATCGCCTGATATTCGAATTCACCGAAGACGAGAAAATGGTCGATCCCGAGCATGTGAAGTCGATCGTCGAATGCTATCGCAAGATGGGCTTTGGCACCGCGATCGATGATTTCGGAGCTGGGCATGCCGGGCTGAGCCTGCTTTCGCGATTTCAGACGGATTTCATCAAGCTCGATATGGGATTAATTCGCGACATCGATCAGAAACTGCCTGCCCGAATGATCGTTCACGGCGTGGTGCGAATGGCTGTGGCGATGGGCATCGTGATCATCGCCGAGGGGGTTGAAAGCGAGGCGGAGTTTGCGGCGCTCCGCGACATGGGCATCCGCTATTATCAAGGTTATCTCTTTGCAAAGCCGGCGATCGAGCAGCTGCCCCCGATCCATGCGGCTGAGGCGTTTCGCCGGGTTGCTTAACCGATAGCGGCTAGCGCCATTCCCGGCTTAGCTTGCCGAATAACTGTCGATCGCTTCAAAAATCGTTGTCACCGCGGCGCGCTCTTCAAGGCTCAGCTCGGGGCGCCAGATATCGAACAGCAGGATCGTGCGGTCCTCGGTGCTGTCATTCCAGGCTTCATGTTCGATTGAATCATCGAAGATCAGCGTCTTGCCGACTTCCCATTCGCGGACCTCGTTGCCGACGCGAAAGCCGCAACCGGGCGGCACGATCAACGGCAAATGGCAAATGAGGCGCGTGTTGAGCATGCCGTTATGCGCCGGTATCCGCGTTCCCGCCCGAAGGAGTGAAAACATGACGCTCGGCGTGCGCTGCGCACAGTGGCATAGCGGCGCCGATTGCATCGCCGCGAAGGTGCGCGGCGCGCGCGCGACGTTTTCGGCGTGTGGCACGCCCTTTTCATAGAGGTGCAGCGCGCTCCAGTCGGGATTGTCGTTCAGCCCGTGAAAATCGCCGCCCGGGCGGTTCGCCTCGTTCGCGACATAGGGATCGAATCCCTGCTCGGTCTTGAGCAGTTCGACCAATTCTTCACGGATTTCGTCGGTCGCGGCCTCCACCTCGCCGAGCCACGGAAAAGCGTCGCGCTCGTAAAACTGGATTTGCGGCAGGCCGGGAAAATAGAAAACCGTCGGCTGTTGCAGGAACACCTGTTTGGTCCCGAACATCAGATCGAGTGATTCGGCAAATCGCGGTGTCAAGGCGATGCCCGCACGCGCAATGTGCTCTTCCAGATACCGCCGGTAATCTTGCTCGGCCTCACGGCAATAGGCGACCATTCGCGGCAGTTCGCGCGCGATATCGGCGGGGGGGCTCGCCCCGGCGCCGGCGATGATCGCCTGGTAAAAGCTGCTTGCGGCGCGTGCATCCTTCGCGACGGCACGACAATCGCCCTTGATCATCATGGCGCGCAGATTGCCCGGATCGACGGCAAGCACCTTGTCCACCGCAGGCTCGCTCGCAGCGAGATCCCCCATCAGATTGGCCGCAATGCCCAACACCAGCCAAGCATCCTTGCCGGCGTGCGCGCTCTGCGTGATCGGCTCAACCTCTCGCCGCGCCGCTGCGAGGTCGCCACGCGTCAACGCAGCGATGCCGGCGCGCAACCGCTGGTCGGCTTCGGCACGCATCATCGCCATGATGCGCAATGCCGGTTCAATAAATTGCCCATTGCCGCCGTCTCTCGTCCCAGTCGCTCTCGTCGCGGCGCGCAAGGGACTCCAGATCGCCCGCCGCTGCTGCCGCATCGTCGACCCATAGCCGCAGGCCGGGCCCACCGTTGATTACGTCGATTGCCAGCTTGCCGAATTCATATTCGTAAGGGAAATCGCGCCACAGATCATAATCGGGATAGAGCCGCCTGATCGCCTTGAACGCAAGCGCCTGCACCCGCCACGGCCTGAATGCGGCATGGTCATAGCCCGCGCCCTCGGCATGGATGAAGACACCGTGACACAATTGGCCGACATGCTTGTGGAAGGTCGGCTGGAACCAGATATCGCGAAGCGTGCATCCCGCGAGCCATTCGGGCGCGATCCTGTGCATCTCCGCTATCACCGCGCTCGCATCGATGTCGGGCGAGCCGAACAATTCCAGCGGGCGCGTCGTGCCCCGTCCCTCGCTCAGATTGGTGCCTTCGAGCATCACCGTGCCGGCATAGGCGCGGGCCATGTTGACGTTTGCCGCATTGGGGCTGGGATTGATCCACACCCTGCTTTCGGGCCAGCCGAAACCGGGCGCAGCACCCGGCGCCCACCCCTCCATTTCGATCACGCGGTAATCGACATCGAGCTTGTAGTGATCGATGAACCAGTGGCCGAGCTCGCCAAGCGTCATCCCGTGCCGCATCGGCATTGGGCCGGCGCCGACAAAACTCTCCCACCCGGGCAGCAAGGTCAGCCCCTCGACGGGCCGCCCCGCGGGATTGGGTCGATCGAGCACCCACACCGCCTTGCCATTCGCGGCAGCGGCTTCGAGGACGTAAAGGAGGGTGGTGACGAAGGTATATATGCGGCAGCCGACATCCTGCAGATCGATGAGTATCACATCGAAGGTGCCCATCGATTGCCCGGTCGGGCGGCGCACTTCGCCGTAGAGGCTGAACACCGGGATATTATAGCGCGGATCGGTGAAATCGGGCGATTCCATCATATTGTCCTGCAGATCGCCGCGCACGCCGTGCTGCGGGCCGAACATCGCCGATACGTTGAGACCAGCAGCGATCAATGCATCCAGACTGTGCGTCAGGTCCGCCGTCACCGACGCGGGATGCGCGAGCAGGGCAACGCGCTTGCCCTCAAGCGGCTTACGCAAGGCGGGGTCGGCGAGCAGGCGATCGATACCGAAGTTCATGGGATTAACTTCATCCTCTCACCTTCGCTTCCCCGGCGAAGGCCGGGGCCCAGTGGCGGGCTGGTCGTTGCTGCGCCCCGGCCTTCGCCGGGGAAGCGAGAAGGGTCAAGAGGAGTCGGGCACCGGCAGCGCCGCGGTCCAGCAGTCGCGATTGTGAAAATCCGGGGGCCCGGACGCATGGGCGAGCGCCCAGTAGGATTTCATGCCGTCGATGCCCGCAATGACGGCGGACAAGCCGATCTGACCAACATCGCAATCGCGGTTCAATTCGATCCACCAACAAAGCTCAATCCAATCGGTCTCGCCAAATGCGCCAAGACAATTACCGATCCTCGGACTGAGCGATGGCTGCATGCCATGACGGTAATCGTTGAAGGTATAAGCTGCATAGCGCCCCGATGGCGAAAAGTTATACTCTACATATTCCGGTCGGTGGGCTCGACCAATGAATGCTTCAAAACAGGTTTCGCGCCATAAGCCTTCCTGGAAACCGGGCTCGACTTCGTCCGGGATCACAATGTTCGCCAACGCGCCAGCGGCCTTATACCGCAGCGTCAGCATTGTCTCCGTCGGGCGTTTAAGCTCGACCATAATCGATGTGATAGCCGTACTTTGCGCGTCCGGATGCAGCTGCAGTGAGTAAACCGCCATCACCGCATCCCCGGCGTAGGCCGGCGCCCAGTTTCGCGGTCGTTCATTACTGCGCAATCCGCTCGAACAAATCGTCCCATTCGGGGTTCAGCCCTTCGATTTCGCGGAGCTTCCACGCCCGTTTCCACTCCTTCATTTGGTATTCTCGGCGACGGGCGGCCATCAGGTCCGGGAGAGCTTCGTACCAGACCAAAAGCTTGCAATTGTAGCGCTTCGTGAACCCTTCAACGACACCGGAGCGATGCTCCCATGCCCGGCGCGCCAGATCGTCGGTCGAGCCAAGATAGATCGTGCCGTTCCGCTTGTTGGCCATGATGTAGACATAGGCGTTTTCCGCCATCTATGGCGTTCCGGTGCTGGGCCCCGGCCTTCGCCGGGGAAGGGAATATTCACTACACTAAGGTGCACGGCAGGTTCGACCGACTCCCTCACATCCCGATAAGCGCGAATTCCACGCCCATCGCGGTATAGATCGCAAACCAATAGCCGCCATCGATCAGGAACAGCTTCAGCGACTGCCGCGAAAACAGGTAATTTACCCCGATCGCCGGGATGATGAAGCCGAGCGCCACGCCAGAGGCGATCATCACCTTCGTCGTAAAATCGAGCCCGGTGTATGTCGCCAGCGTATGATCGAGGATAAACGCGGCGACGAGATTGAGGACGAAAGTCAGGCCAAAGATCATCGGCATATTGGCATTCTTCATCGCATCGTCGCCGATGCCGCGCGCCGCCTGCCACGCCTTGCCGAACAGCGGCCCATACCAGATGCCGCCAATGCCAAACCCGGTGACTGCAGCAACCAGCACCGCGATCCAGTGAATTTGCGTGCCCATCCCGATTTCCCCCCTGCCATGACGATGGCGTCACGATAGACCGCAGGGCGCGCCACGCAATGGCTGGAACGGCGCCCTGTTCAAAACCACCAGAAATCCCTATGTGCGCGCCTCCAATGGCCACCATCCTCCCCTCCCCACCCAAGATCGGCATGGTGTCGCTCGGCTGTCCGAAAAACCTCGTCGACAGCGAACGTATCCTCACCAAGCTGCGCAGCGATGGCTATGCGATGTCTGCCGACTATGCTGGCGCCGATGTCGTGCTCGTCAACACCTGCGGCTTTCTGGACAGCGCGAAGGAGGAATCGCTCGAGGCGATCGGCGAGGCCATCGCCGAAAATGGCCGGGTGATCGTGACGGGGTGCATGGGCAAGGAAGCGGCGATGATCCGCACGCGCTTTCCCAATGTGCTCGCGGTGACGGGCGCGCATCAATATGAGGAAGTCGTCGGCGCGGTCCACGAAGCAGCACCGATGCCGGCCAATGCGTTTCTGAATCTGGTCCCCGAAAGCGGGTTGAAGCTTACCCCGCGCCATTACAGCTATCTGAAGATTTCGGAGGGGTGCAACCACCGCTGCGCCTTCTGCATCATCCCGTCGCTGCGGGGCGATCTCGTCAGCCGGCGGCCCGACGCGATCCTGCGCGAGGCCGAAAAACTGGTCGCGGCGGGGACGCGCGAGTTGCTCGTCATCAGCCAGGATACGTCGGCATACGGCGTCGACATCCGGCACCAGCCGCGCGAATGGCATGGCCGGGAAGTGCGCGCGCACATGACCGATCTGGCGCGCGAACTCGGGTCGCTGGGGGCGTGGGTAAGGCTCCATTATGTCTACCCCTATCCGCATGTCGATCAGGTCGTGCCGCTGATGGCGCAAGGGCTGGTGACGCCCTATCTCGACATCCCGTTCCAGCATGCGAGCCCATCGGTGCTGCGCGCGATGAAACGGCCTGCGAACGAAGCCAAGGTGCTCGAACGCATCAAGGGATGGCGCGCGATCTGCCCCGATATCGCGATCCGGTCGACCTTCGTGGTCGGCTTTCCCGGCGAGACCGAGGCTGATTTCGCCTATCTGATGGAGTGGCTCGAAGAGGCGCGGCTCGACCGCGTCGGCGCATTCCGCTTCGAACCCGTTGAGGGCGCCGCCGCCAACGCCCTGCCCGACCCGGTACCCGAAGCCATCAAGGAAGAGCGTTACGCGCGGCTGATGGAACTGACGGCGCGCATCTCGGCCGAAAAGCTTGCCGGAAAGGTCGGCCGCACGCTCGACGTGATCATCGATGCGGTTGACGCTGAAAGCGGCGGCGCGACGGGGCGGTCGCAAGCCGATGCTCCAGAGATCGACGGCGAAGTGCACCTGCGCGATGCAGGCCATCTGGCGCAGGGCGATATCGTGCCCGTCGTCATCGAGGATGCCTACGAGCACGATCTGTTCGGCGTTCCGGCTTAAGCCTCCTTCCCCCGACGCAGCAGATCGAAGGCGATGAGGTGGGCGGTAAAGGTGACCGCGACGCCGAACATCGGGATCAAGGCAAAGGGCAGCAAACGGACATTGGCCATCGATGCCGGATCGGTGAACGAGAAATAGATGCCCGTTCCCATCGCGACGATCAGGTCTGCCGCGCCGAACACATGCACGCCCCAATAGCGCCAGCGCGCAAACGGCAACGCGACCGCGATCAGCGCGAACACACCTGCCAGCAGATCGCCGATGCCGCCATCGCGCACCAGCGTCGGCGGCAGCGCACCGTTTGCGCCGAACACGAAAAACAGGCCGGCAGCGCCGATCCGCCAGGCGTGGAACAGCGTCAGCCGCCTCAATCCCACCGCTTCGAACCACCGGCGCGTGGCGGGGCTGCCGGCATAGATGAGCATCGGCAGCGCGATCCCCGTGGTGGTAATCGCCGGTACGCCGATCGTCGGCATTGCCGCCAGCCAGCCCGCCAAGGCTGCAGCGGAAATCGCCGCCGCCCACAGCAGCAGCAATATGAGCAAGATTGGTCCAGTGCGGTTTTGATCTTCATACCGTGTTGCCATCGTCGTTTCTCCTGTAGTTACACGTTTCAACCTAAAAAAAGGGTCAGCCTGTTGCCAACCGCTCGAGCACGGGTTGCACGGTGCGCCATTCGTCGCGTTGCAACCGGGCCTGAGTTTCGGCTTGGGCCGCCTGCCAAAGCGGCATCCCCAGCGCGAGCTTGGACCGCCCTTGTGCGGTCAGCGACAGGCCACGTACCCGCTTGTCGCCGTCTGCCGCATCGGATCGAACAAGGCCCGCTGCCTCGATGGGAGCCAGGTTGCGGGTCAGTGTCGTCCGTTCGAGGCCGAGCCCATCCGCCAGATCGCCGACGCTGACCGTACCGTACTGATCGAGCGCGGCGAGGATCGAGAATTGTCCCGAAGTTATCCCGATCGGACGAAACGCGGCGTCATAGCGCCGCGCCACCGCCCGCGCCGCGCGCTGGGTGTTCAGGCAAATGCAGTCAATACTGAACTGCTGCGGCGATGGCAGAACCGGTGTCGTCATGCCTCCATAATAAGTGCATCTACACCATTATTCAAGTCCCGGCAGGCCGCTCGCTGCGATAATAGGAGAAGCTGAGCCAGATCGAGGTCGCGCCGAGCAGGTGCCAGATGGCGTGGCCCTGGAGGAAGCTGGTCGGCGAACAGACGATGCCATCCTGATCTAGGTTCCAGATCGCAAACGCCACGGCCTTGGCGGCGATACCCAGCAAATAATACCGCAGCACGACACCCGGCCGGCGCGGTCGCGCAAACGTCAGCTCGATGATAATCGCCAGGATCAGCTCTACGGCGAACAGCCAGCGTCTGACCTCAGGCTCGGCTGCCAGCACGCCGACCAGGACCGCGCACAGCAACACATAAAGCGCAATCGCGGCGCGATCGGGAATGCGCAGCCAGCGGGCGAGCGCGCTCACCAGCATGAACGACGCGACCAGATACATGCCGAGCACGTCGAAAAACTGGCCCCACAAGGTGAGCGTGGCATGCAGCAGCACCGATCCGAGCCCGACGGCGATCGCCGCGACGCCAAAGGTGATCGCCGCGCCGCGCGGCATCGCCGATGCCCAGTCGCGCCCGCTGGCCAGCACGATCATCAGGAACCCGGCAAAGACATAGCCATAGGAAGACCAGCTGTTCGCCGGCTGGACGATCAGCGCACCGATGCGCGGCGTCTCACAAAAGCAGCGCGTGCTGGTGCAGGTCGCCGGCGCGTATTTCGCCCAGTCGGGCCCGAGCATCGACAACAGCGCGACGATGGCAAGCGCGGACAGTGCCGCCAATATCAGCGCCGTGACAATCCGCTTTGCGACGATCGCGCCCATCCCCGTCCTCCACCCTTGTTTGCGGCAAGCGTAACGCCACTGGCTGGTTCGGCAAGCATGGCCTCTGGCAAGAGATGGCGTGATCTGTAAGAACGCATCATCGCCTACCCAGCCGAAAGGTTATTTCGCCGATGCGTTCGATCGCCCTGCGCCTGCTGCCGCTGGTCGCTGCCACCATGCCCGCTGCGGTGGGCGCTCAATCCATTACGCCTGCGGAAACCGCGCGGATCGATGCGATCGTTGCCGACAGCCTTGCAAAAACCGGGGTGCCGAGTGCCTCGATCGCGGTTGTACGCGGTGGCCGCATCGTCTTCGCCAGGGCCTATGGCAAGCAATCGGAGGCGGGCGCCAAGCCGAGTGTGACCGCCCCCTATCAAATCGCATCGGTATCGAAGCAGTTCACTGCGGCGGCACTTTTGCTGCTGGAGGATCGGGGCAAGTTGAGCCTTGATGATCATGTCAGCAAATATGTGCCCGGCGTGACCGGCGGCGACACGATCACGATCCGCCAGCTGGTTACCCACACATCGGGCCTGCAGGATTTCTGGCCGCAGGATTACAGCTTTCAGGCGATGGAAACGCCGACCACGCCGCAGCAGATCGTCGACCGCTGGGCCAAGAAGCCGCTCGATTATCCACCGGGCACGCAGTGGCAATATTCGAACACCGGCTATGTCGTCGCGGGCATGATCATCGAGAAGGTGGCGGGCATGCCGCTGATCGATTTCCTTCAGGCGCAGATTTTCAAACCGCTGGGCATGACCGCCATGGACCAGGATCTGGCGGTGGGCGGCAATTATCCGCAAGGGTATCACCGCTTTGCGCTTGGACCCGTGCGGCTGGCGGAGCCGGCGGCGCGCGGGTGGCTGTTCGCCGCGGGCGAGCTGTCGATGTCGCCGACCGATCTGGCGAAGTGGGACATCGCCCGCATCGATCGTGCGGTCATGCCGGCAGACGACTGGGCGGCGCAGGAAACGCCGACCATCCTCGCCGACGGTCGGGCGACGAATTACGGGCTGGGCGTGGTGATATCGAGCCACCACGGCCATCGAAGCATCGAACATGGTGGCGAGGCAGTCGGCTTCCTGACCACCAACATCGTCTACCCCGACGACAAGGCCGCGATCGTCGTCGCGGTGAACGCCGATTTCGGCGATGCCCAATCGACGATCGCCAAGGGGATTGGCGACCTGATCCTGCCGCCAGCCAAAACCGCCGCAGCCGGCGACGAGACCGCCAAAACCGCGCAGGCGCGCGCCATCTTCGATGCGGTACGCAGCGGCAAGCTCGACAAGTCGTTGATGACCGAGGACTGGAATTATTTCTTCACCCGCACCGTCGCCGACGATTACCGCAGGTCGTTGTCGCCGCTGGGCGAGCCGCGCGAATTCGTGCTGCTCGGGCCTGCCCGGTTGCGCGGCGGCTTCGTCAATCGCAATTACGGCGTGACTTATGGCGACCGAAAATTGCGGATCATCACCTATGCCGAGCCGGGCGACCAAGGCCGCTATGAGCAATTCCTGATCATGCCCGCCGAATGACCGATTTTTCGTCGCTGTTGCAGCCGGACAAGGGGCAGCCCGCTCGTTCAATCCACGTCATCCACCCGCAGGCTTTCGAGACATGGCTCGCTGACCAGCCGCCACGCATCCGGGCCTTGCTCGCCGCGCAAAAGGTAACGGGCAAGGCGGGCAACAAGGCGATCCTGCCCGGTGACGCGCCAGAGGATTGGTCCGCGCTGCTCGTTTGCGATGAACCCGAAACTTCGCCTTGGCGGATCGCCTCGCAGGGCGAAATGCTGCCCGAGGGGACATACCGGCTCGCATCGGGGCCGCTTGGTGCGGCGGGGCTCGGCTGGTTGCTCGCGCAGCACCGGTTCGAGCGTTACAAAAAGGGTGATCCCGCCGGCCCGCGCGTGCTGCTGACGAGCGATCCGGCGGCGATCGACGAAACGGTGCGGCTGGCGAGCGCGACCGCCAAGGTCCGCGATCTCGTCAATATCGGCGCATCCGATCTGGGCCCTGCCGAACTCGAAGCCGAAGCAGCGGCCCTTGCCGCGGCACATGGCGGCACATTGACGGTGACGCGCGGCGATGTGTTGGCGAGCGGCTTTCCGATGATTCACATCGTCGGCCAGGCAGCAAGCCGTGAGCGGGCGCCCCGGCTGATCGAGCTCGAATGGGGCGACCCCGCGCATCCGCGCGTCGCGATCATCGGCAAGGGCGTGTGTTTCGATTCGGGCGGGCTCAATATCAAGCCGGCGGGCGGCATGCGGATGATGAAGAAGGACATGGGCGGTGCCGCCCACGCGCTCGCGCTTGCCGGCCTCATCATGGCCGGCCGTTTGAAGCTCCGTCTCCATCTGCTGATCCCGGCGGTCGAAAACGCGATTGCCGGCAATGCCTTTCGCCCGGGCGACGTGCTGCCGACGCGGCAGGGGCTGACGGTGGAGAACACCAATACCGATGCCGAGGGTCGGCTGATCCTCGGCGATGCGCTCACCAAGGCAGGCGAAGGGGCCGACGGCACGCTGCCCGGGCTGATCATCGATTTTGCGACACTGACGGGCGCGGCGCGGGTGGCACTCGGCCCCGATCTGCCGGCGACCTTCGCCAATGACGAAGCGCTTGCGGCGGCACTGCTTGCGGCCGGGGATGCGGTGCACGATCCACTCTGGCGGCTGCCGTTGTGGGACGGGTATGACGAGATGTTGAAATCGGACATCGCCGATATCGTCAACGCCCCCGATGGCGGTTTTGCGGGATCGGTGACTGCGGCGTTGTTCCTCAGGCGCTTCGTGCCGAAGGGGATCGCCTGGGCGCATCTCGACACCTTCGCCTGGCGCCCGACCGGCAAACCAGCGCGGCCAAAAGGCGGCGAGGCGCTTGGCCTGCGCGCGGTATGGAAGGTGTTGAAGGACCGCTATGCCTGACCGGCAGCGGCGATAATTGGCACGAACGATGCCGCCTTCAGGCTGGCACCGCCGACCAGCGCACCGTCGACATTGGCCGCTCCCAGCAGCCCGGTCGCGTTCTCGGCATTGACCGACCCGCCATATAGCAGCCGGACGTCATGCGCCGCATCGCCGATCAGGCGTGACAGCTTGGCCCGGATTGCAGCATGCATCGCGATCACGTCACCAACACTCGCGACACGGTCGGTGCCGATCGCCCAGACGGGTTCATAGGCGATCGACAACCACCCCCCGTCCGCGCCCGCCGGCAAAGACCCGGCAAGCTGCGCGGTGACGATTTCCTCGGCAGCACCCGCATCGCGCTGGGCCATCGTTTCGCCGACGCACAGGATCACCTCCAGCTGCTCGCGGTGCGCCGCCTCTGCCTTGCCCTTCACATCGGCATCGGTCTCGCCCTGATCGGCGCGCCGTTCGCTGTGGCCGACGATCGTGAACCGTGCGCCAGCCTCGCGCGCCATCGCTGCCGAAACACAACCAGTGTGCGCGCCGGCCTCGGCCTGATGGACATCCTGCGCGCCGATCATCAAGCCGGGCACGCGCGCCACTGCCGGCGTGATGAGCGTGGCCGGCACCGCGACACCGACCTGCACCTCGCCATGGTCACCCGCCGACGCCGCGACCGCATCCAGCTCGGCAAGCGCAGACAGGCTGCCGTTCATCTTCCAGTTGCCGACCACCAGCTTGCGCCGCATCCCGTTCTCCTTAAGCGATCAGACCGTTCCTCCGCATCGATAGCGGCCCCGCCACCGCGCACAAGCTTGAAGCCGCCGCCAACCGCCCCTAAAGCGTGGCCATCCCGCCAAGCCGGCACCCCAACGAACGGCCCTATTTCGCATGCTCAGTTTCTTCCGCCGGATCATCAATTCGCGCACGGGGGTGATCGTGGCCTTCATCGTGCTCGGCGTTATCGCGCTTGCTTTTGCCGCAGGCGACGTCACCGGCCTGCGCAATGTCGGCCCGGGGTCGACCGCCAACGCCGCAACCGTCGGCGGGGCATCGATCAGCGTCGTCGAACTGGAAAAGCGCGTCCAAGACGAGATGCAGGCTTTTCGCCAGCAACAGCCGACGCTCGATCTCGCCCAGTTCGTCAACGGCGGCGGCTTTGAGGGCACGCTGGAACGGATGATCAATTCGATTGCGCTTGAGCAGTTCGGCAATGCCCAGGGCATGCGTGTTTCAAAGCAGGTGGTGGATGGCGAAATCGCCAGCATCCCCTCGCTTCAGGGCCCCGACGGCAAATTCAGCCAGACCGTCTACGAACGCCTGCTGCAGCAACGCAAGCTGACCGACCCGCAAATCCGTGCGGAGATTGCGCGCGGTATCCTGACCAATCAGCTGACCGCGCCGACCGTCGGCGCGAGCCAGGTGCCCGATCAGCTCGCCCTCCCCTATGCCTCGCTGCTGCTTGAAAAGCGCAGCGGTCAGCTCGGCTTCGTGCCGTACCGCGCGATGGGTGCCGGAGATGTGCCGAAGGATGCCGAGCTTACGACCTTCTATTCGCTCAACCGAGCGCGCTACACGATCCCCGAGCGGCGCGTCATTCGCTATGCGCTGATCTCGCCGGATCGGGTCAAGCAAGCGGCCATACCGACCGAGACGGAGATTGTTGCTGCGTATCAGCAACAGGCATCGCGCTTTGCCGCCAGCCAGAAGCGGACGCTTTCCCAGGTCGTTATCGGTGACAAGACGGCGGCCGAAGCCTTTGCCGCCAAGGTGAAATCGGGCACCGCCATCGTTGATGCGGCAAAGGCTATCGGCCTCGATGCGGCGAAGATCACCGGCGTTGATCGCAAGGGCTATGCCGGTCAGACTTCATCCGCCATCGCGGGTGCAGTGTTCGGTGTGGCGCGCGGCGCAGTCGTCGGGCCGCTCCAGGCGCCGCTCGGCTGGTCGGTCATTCAGGTCGACAGCATCGAACAGGTGCCGGCAAAATCGCTCGACCAGGCGCGGCCGGAACTCGCCAAGGAACTCGGCGCCGACAAGGCCGCGCGCGCCTTTGCCGATCTGCACGACAGGATCGACGATGCGATCAGCAACAAGGCGACCTTTGCCGAAATCGTCGCCGATCAGAAACTGCAGCCAGTGACCACGCCGGCGCTGCTTGCCGACGGCCGCAACGTCGAACAGCCAGAGGCAAAGCCCGATCCCGCACTCGGCCAGATCATTAAGGCGGGCTTTGCCGCCGAGACGGGCGACGATCCTCAGCTCGTGCCGGCGGGCGCCGACGGGACGTTCGCGGTGGTGTCGCTGGAACGTGTCGTACCGGCAGCCGCCCCGCCCGCCGTGCAGCTGCGCGAAGTGCTGTTGCGCGATTTCACGATCGACCGCGCCCGGCGCAAGGCCCGCATCGTCGCCACTCAATTGGTCGCGCAGGTCAACAAGGGCTTGGCGCTCGCCGATGCCCTTGCGCAAACCAAGCTGAGCCTGGCGCCGGTGCAAAAAGTCGCGACGTCACGGGCGGCGCTGGTGGCAAACCCCAACGGTGCGCCGCCGCCGCTCGCACTGATGTTTGCGATGAAGGCAAAGACCGCCAAGCTTCTCGAGGCACCCGAACAGGGTGGCTGGCTGATCGTCTATCTCGACCAGATCGAGGCCGCCGATGCGACCGGCAAGCCCGCCGTCATCAACGCGATGCGCGCCGATATCGGCAAGACCATCGGCCGCGAACTCGTCCAGCAATTCTCGGAAGCGGTCCGCCGTCAGGTGGGCGTGACAAAGCATGAGGCGGCGATCGCCAAGGCGCGGCAGGAATTGCTCGGCCAAGCGGGCGCACAACCCTGAGCGGGGACGACGTTCAGGGAATCGCGGCGGCACGCTTGGCACTTGACGCCGGGCGGCCCGCCTTGTTGTGGCAACGCCGCATCGCCGATACCGAAACGCCGGTCGCTGCGGCGTTAAAGTTGATCGCGCCGGGGCGCGGCGATTTCCTGCTCGAATCAGTCGAGGGTGGGGCGATTCGCGGGCGGCACAGCCTGATCGGCCTCGCCCCAGACCTCATTTTCCGCGCAGAGGGATCGCAAGCTGCGATCAACCGACGCTGGCTCACCGATCCGACCGCATTCGAACCCTGCGCCGCACCGACGCTCGATGCCCTGCGCGCGCTCGTTGCCGATTGCCTGATGGACGTACCGGCGGAACTGCCGCGCGCGCTCGCCTGCCTGGTCGGCTATTTCGGCTATGAGACCGTGGGGCTGGTCGAAAAGCTCGATCGACCGGCAGCGGACCCGCTTGGCCTGCCCGACATGATGTTCGTGCGGCCAACCGTCGTGCTGATCTTCGATCGGTTAGCTGATGTCCTGTTCCTGGTGGCGCCGGTATGGCCAGATGCGGCCCGCGATCCTGGCGCCATCATCGCCGACGCTGCCGACCGGATCGAGGCGACCGCCGCCCAGCTTGCAACCGCGCC
>JBBRMV010000027.1:0-41181 GCA_038230675.1 Sphingomonadales bacterium
ATCACCACGATGCAGATGGACATCAAGATCGCCGGCATCACTGAAGAGATCATGCGCAAGGCGCTTGAACAGGCCAAGGAAGGCCGCGCGCACATCCTGGGCGAAATGGCCAAGGCGCTCGATCACACCCGTGAGGAATTGTCGGCCCACGCCCCGCGCATCGAGACGATCACGATCGACAAGTCGAAGATCCGTGACGTGATCGGCACCGGCGGCAAGGTGATCCGTGAGATCGTCGCGACGACGGGCGCCAAGGTCGATATCGATGACGAGGGCAACATCAAGGTGTCGTCCTCCGACACCGCGCAGATCGAGGCGGCAATCGCCTCGATCCGTGGCATCGTCGAGGAAGCCGAAGTCGGCAAAGTCTATGACGGCAAGGTCGTCAATCTCGTCGATTTTGGCGCGTTCGTGAATTTCATGGGCGGCAAGGACGGTCTCGTCCACGTCTCCGAAATCAAGAACGAGCGGGTCGAAAAGGTGTCGGATGCGCTGAGCGAAGGCCAGGCCGTGAAGGTCAAGGTCCTAGAGATCGATCCGCGCGGCAAGGTGCGCCTGTCGATGCGCGTCGTCGATCAGGAAACCGGCGCCGAACTGGAAGATACGCGGCCTGCGCGTGAACCACGCGAGGGCGGTGATCGCGGTCCGCGCGGTCCGCGTCGTGACGGCGATGGTGGTCGTGGTCCGCGCAGCGACGGTGGCGGTCGTGGTGAAGGCCGTGGCGATCGTGGCCCGCGTCGTGATGGCGGCGGTGGTCGTGGCGGCGAAGGTCGTGGCCCGCGCCCTGAGCGGTCGGCGGAAAAGGATGACGGCCCGGCGCCCGAATTCGCGCCCGCTTTCCTCAACAACGATCGCGACTGATACCCGAACGTCCAAGTTTCGGGAGGGGATAGAGAAGGGGCCTGCGGCGACGCGGGCCCCTTTTTCGCAACGGCCACGAGCGGTTACGCAGAGGCGCTCGCCAACGGCGTTTCGGCGTGGCAGAGGAACCATGATGATTCGAGCTGCTGGCGGGGGCAAATTCCCCGGTTGCCCGGTCATTGCATTTGCAAAGGGATGTCGTTGATGCGTCGGCTTATCGTTCTTGCCAGCCTGATCCCCGCCAGCCTGACCCTCGCTTTCGCAGCCTCCGCTCAGACGCAGCCGGCGCCGCCTGAAAAGCCGCTTTATCGCTTTCCCGGCCTGCCCGAATTGCCGGCCGACGCGCCCGACGCCCGCCGCGCGATCGGCACGCGGGGACAATTGTTCGTGTCACCCGCCGGCGAACCGTTTCGCGCTGAGCCGGGGACGCCCTATCCAAGCGCAACCTGGTTCGCGCAGGCCGACAGCGATCATGACGGCAAGATCGACCGCACCGAATTCGCCGCCGATTTCACGCGCTTCTTTGCAGTGCTCGACCTCAATCACGATTCTGCGCTCGATCCGTCCGAAATCACTCGATATGAGCGCGATATCCTGCCCGAGGTCGCCGCCGGGGACAGCAGCTTCGGTGGCTTTTCCCCCGCCGGGCGGCCAAGGGGTGGCAGGGGGCGGGGCGGCGCACGCGGTGGCAGCGAAGGACCGCGCCAGCAGATTGCGGGCGGCACAGGTCAGGATACCGGCAGCAACATCCAGGCGCCGCCGCCACGCGCCAACGATGATACGCCGATCCTGGGCGCCGGACGATACGGCATGATCAATATTCCTGAACCGATCACGTCGATGGATATCAACCTTGACGGCACGATCACCCCGTTTGAACTTCGGCAGGCGGCGGCCCGGCGATTTTCGCTGCTCGATCCCGATAACCGTGGCGTGCTGCGGCTGAGCGATTTGCCACATACCGATGCGCAACGCTCCGGCGAAGGCAATCGCCGCCGGCGCGACGATCGATAGCTTGGGGCGCCGAGCTGTCCTGGGGTGACGGTTCAAATTGCCGGTACGAGGCGAAAGGCCGGGCTAACACACGCCCTCGCAAATGCCGGTCATATCATCCGGATGTCGCTTGTCAGACGAAGCCCAAGTTCCGCGTAGCCGGCGGGTAGTTGCCGATGTTGGGCAAAACGGTCGGCAAGTCGGTAGCGCTGACCCCGAACCAGCTTGCCATCGTCGCGGCATATTGATCGACCGAGATCGCGGGCAGCAGCCGGCCCTGACCGACATCGTCGGGCGTGTTGTTGCCGATCGCGGGCGGCGTGCCGTAAAATCGGCGGCCGTTCACTGCTCCGCCGACGACGAAATGCATGCTGCCCCAGCCATGATCCGAACCATCGTCGTTCGATTGCAGGGTGCGGCCGAAATCGGATGCGGTGAAGGTCGTCACCCGGTTGGCGATCCCCAGCGACACCGTGGTATCGTAAAAGGCGCGGATCGCACTGCCGACATTGGTGAGCAGCCCGGGATGCTGGGCGACCAGATTGTCATGAAGATCAAAGCCGCCGAGTGACACGAAAAACACCTGCCGCCTCGCGCCGAGTTCCTGGCTGACCGATATCAGCCGCGCGACGATCTGGAGCTGGCTGGCCAGGCTGCTGCCGGCGGGAAAAAGCGGAAAATTCGCAACCGGTGCGCTGGCAAGGGCGGTGTTGACCTGGGCGTAGGTGTCAAGCGCGCGCCGGCTGACGGTTGCATGCTCATTGGCAAAGACATTGCCGTTGGTGCCCGTCATCAACGTGCGCAGCGTGCCCGCGGCGGCGCTCGATCCGAACAGCGTGGTGCCGTTGTTGAGCAGCGCGATCGGCCCCGTCGTGCCCACCGAATACTGGATCGCGGTGCGCCCGGTGACGAATACCGCGTTGCCGCTGGCATTGATGCAGGTCAGCGTCGAGGTGCCGTTGCCGCTCTGGAAAATATCGCCGATCCGGCCGCCCCACCCCGACGAGGCGCCTTCGGGGTTGCTTGCCTGCCAATAGCTTTGCTGATCATTATGGCTGAACAATTTTGGCGGCAGCCGCACCGAGTTGGCGGTATATTGCGCCTTGGTGGTCGGCTCGACGAGCGTGCCGACGTTGAGGATGACCGCCATTCTGCCCGCATCGAATATCGGGAGCAGCGGCGCCAGCGTCGGCGCGAGCGCATATTGACGACCGCCGGGAAGCGCCGTCGACGGGGTAAGGACCGTTGGCGTCAGCGACGCGCGGGTATAACCGATATTCTGCCGCGCCGCGAAATACTGGTCATAGCTTGCCTGATCATAAGGCGTGACGGTGTTCGCATAATCGTTGCCGCCATAGAGGAAGACGCACACCAGCGCCCGGTAATCGGTTGCGGTGGCAGCGGCCGCCTCGCCGATCGCGGCCAGGCTGGTGACAAAGGGCGCCGCTGACCCGGCAAGGCCGAACGCGGCGGTTCGCTTCAGGAAGGCACGGCGCGATTGATCGGTGGACATGGTTTTGTCTGCCTGTTCTAGCGCTGAGTGATATATTCGGGCGACGCCATCGTCAGCAGGATCGCGGTATAGACGCGATTGGCGGGGCCAGTGGTCGCGGTTGCCGAGATGCTGTCGACCGCCGCGCGGATGGCCGTGATGGTGGCAGCGCTCAACTGGCCCGCCGCAAGCAGCAGGTTGACCTCATCGACCAGCGCCGCGCTGTCGCTCGCAAGCGCCAGCAACGCCGTGTAGTCGCCGCGCACATCGTTGGTCGTGCTGCCGATCAGCCCCTGCATATAATTGATATAGGCGACCACCGAGAGCTCGTTGGTGATCTGGAACTCGGGCGCGACAAGTGTGGCGTTCGAGATCGCGGTATTGGGCGGCGCGTAGCCCGGCCGGAAGAAGTTGAACACCGAACTGCTTCGCCCCAATGATTGGGCAAGCCGCGTGCTGGAGCTTGACGTGTCGCCGATCGGCCACAGACCGCTGGTCGATGTTGCGCCGAACGAGCGCGCCCAGTTGGTCAGCCGGATCACCGGCTCGCGAAGCTTGCCGCCAGCCGCAGCACCCGTCCCGGCATCGTTGCGGGCTTCGCTGTCGAGCAGGATCGCGCGCACGACCGCGGTCAGGTCACCGCGCACATTCGAGCCATTATTGGCAAATACGGCAGCAACGCGCCCGACATAGGCAGCGCTCGGGTTGCTGGTCACCAGCCGCTGGATCAGCTGCCTGGATATGAAGGGCGGCACATTGGGATGCGCAAAGATCGTGTCGAGCGCGATCCGGATCGCGGCTGCGCCGTCGGTGCCGGCGGGGATGGTCGTGCCCAGCACCGTCGAAGCGCCCGTTTCATGCAGCGATGCGTTGATGATCAGCGACCGGCGCAAGCGATCCGGCGTCGTCGAATCATTCGAATCCAGCACCAGACCGGTAAAAACCCGGGCGTTTTGAGAGACGTCGGTCGGGGTGTATGTCTCGATCGGCTGACCGCCGGACAGCTGCAGCGTGCCGTCCATGTTCAGCCGATTCAGGCCGATCGTGAACAGCTGCATCAGTTCGCGCGCGTAATTTTCGTCGGGCACCGAGCCGGTAGTGGCGTTGGCCCTGCGATTGTTGAGATAGGTCAGATACTGGCCCATCGCCGCATTGTAGGTGATCCGGTCCATCAGCGTCCGGAAATTCCCGAACGCATTGTCGAGCAGCACATCGAGCCAGGCGGCAGCCGCGAATTGCCGCCATTGCAGCGTCAGCCCGTCAATGCCGACGACCATGATTTCGGAGAGCGCCATGCCGACGCGCTGGCGCAACTGGCCAGGCTCGGTGATGATCTGGCGCCACACCGTGTTGTCGAAGCCGGTGGTGTTGTTGATGTTCGCTGCGACATTATAGCCGTTGGTAATCAGCCAGTCCCAATGCTGGGTGCGCGGGCGCCCGATCTGGTCGGTGATCCAGCCGTCGATGCCGAGCGAGCGGACCAGCGCGATGTCTGTTCTGGTTGCACCAAAGGTCGCTTGCTGGAGGAAGCGACTGGCCTGCGTTGCCGTGATCGCCACGGGCACGGGTGTGACCGCGGGCGTCGGGGTTGGCGTGGTGGCGGTTGGCGCAACAGTGCCGCCGCCGCCGCTGCACGCCGCAAGCGCCAACGTCGTCGCAAGTGCCGCCGGTGTGGCCGCTCGATCGAGCGGCGCCGGCGGCGCCAGCGCTGCGTGTTCTTCCACCACCAATTCGGCCAAATCGGGCTCGAAAATGCTCTCGCTCATGGCCCGCCCCTCTTTTTGCCCCGGCATTTGGGCAATCCCCGACACCGTCTTATCCTAAGGGGCCAAAAATAAACAGTTCACCCAGCAACCATTGATAACAAACTATACTCCATTCACCGCGTCAGCAGGATGCCGATCCAAAGCGTTCGCGGCGTGCCGAGATCGACAGAGCCGCCGGCGTTGCGCGTGACGACGGCTTCATCGAACAGGTTTTCACCGCGCAGCAGCAGCGCAACCCTTTTTGTCAGGGCAAAGCGGGCGACGGCGTCCAGCGTGGTTGCGGGCGGCAGGACATCGGTTTGCAGATCGTCCTCGAACTGGCTGCCGACATGGCGCACGGTCGCGGATAGCGACGCGCCCGCGCGCAGCGCCCAGGCGAGCGTCACGCTGACGCTGTGTTGCGGCGTTTGTGCCGGGCGCAATCCATCGAGCGTGCCGGGGGAACGAACCCGGCTGTCGCTGAAGGCATAGCTTGCGTCGAGCGACCAGGGGCCGCGCCTGGCCGAGCCGGTCAGCTCGAGTCCAACGGCCTCGATGGCGCGAAAATTCTGGCGCTGGCGAACATTGGGGCCGATCGTGACATTGCCGATCGCCCCGCCAAGCCGGTTGTAGAAAACCGTTGCACCGATCTTGACCCCCGTCACGGGCGCAAGCTCAAGCCCGATTTCGCCGCCGCGCAACCTCTCTGGCGCAAGCGCGTCATTGGCTTGGGTGGTGATCGGAAAGACGACGAAGGGGCGATAAAGCTCGTTGAGGGTCGGCAGGCGAAAGCCGGTATAGGCAGCGGCGCGCAGGCTGAGAGCCCGGCCGGCGCGCCACAGGGCACCGATGCGCCCTGTCACTTCGGTGCCGCTGCGATCGACGAAACCACGATCGGTGGTCGGCGCGCCGTTGCCTGCGGCTTCGCGAAAAAAGCCGCCGCTTATCGTCCATCGATCGACGCGCGCGCCACCCGTCAGCACGAGCCGCCCGATCGTCCAGTCATCCTCGATGAAGGCGCCGATGGTGCGCGTGTCGCCGCCCGCCGTTCGACGCGCGTTGACGGCGCCCGACGCGGCATAGGCATCCTCGAAAAGCGTGCCGCTCGCCGCGCGGACATCGACGCCAAAACGCATCACATGGCCCCCACCCACCGGCGGCCGCAGCTCGATCTTGCCGCCAATTCCCGTCGACGGCGTCGCGCGCTGATCGAGCGTGAGGCGAAAGCTGGTCGCGCTGATCACTTTATTGGCGAAATTGCGCGCCTGGAGATAGCCGATCGCATCGACCTGCCAATTGCCCCGGTGAATCACGCGCAGGCTCGCATCCTCGCCCTGCGACACGCTGTCGGCGCCCTTGAACCGCAGCGTGCGATCATCGCGAAACGCGGTCAGCCGGGCCTGCACTTCGGTGTCGGCGGTGATGGGTGCCACGGCGCGCGCGGTGATCGACCAATCCTGGTTGGCGGCGCGCGCGGTCGCGGCGACACGGTCGGCGAGCGGCGTCGTGAAGAACCCGTCGCTACGTTCCCACCGGCCCGAAAGCGTCGCGAAGCCAGCGCCGAGACCGGGCGTGATCGCCGCATTCACGACCTGCGCATTGAAGCTGCCATAGCTCGCCCCGCCGGCAAGCAAGGGGAGATCGCGCCGCGCAGCGCTGATCAGTTCGATCGTCCCCGCCACTGCCCCCGCCCCGAACGCGCCCGATCCGCCGCCGCGTGTCACGCGAGCGCTGCCCAGTTGATCGGGACCCACCGCGTTGAAGGGAATATAGCCGAAAAAGGGATCGGCGATCGGCACCCCGTCGAGCAGCACCAGCGTTCGGCTGGTCGCGTTGCCGCCAAGCGCACGCAAGGTGACGCCTTGTGCCGACGGGTTCGCCGATCGACTATCGGAGCGGCGAAACTGCTGGAAGCCCGCCACATCGGCGAGGATATCCTCGATCCGGCCCGAAGCGTCGCTTGTCAGCCGGTCGCGCTCTATCACCACCGATCCATAAGCGGGCGTACCGGGCGGTGCGGCGAGCGGCGTGCCGAGCACGACGATTTCGCTACCGTCCTTGCTCGTCTGTGCGGCAACAGGCTGGCTTGCGGCCAGCACTGGCACCGCAAGCAACAAATATCCCCCGTTCATGTCGCCGGCTTGCCGACATAGACGCCGCGCGGTCGGATCAGCTGACCCGACTGCACCTGTTCGATGGCGTGTGCGGCCCAGCCGATGCTGCGCGCGATCGCGAACAGACGGAAGGGCGCATCGGCGGGCAGCGACAAATGCCGGGTGAGGGCGGCGAGCGCGAAATCGATATTGGGTGCAGCACCCGTCATCTCCGCGACCGTCGTGGCGAGCGCCGACAGCAGCGGATCGACCGAGACATGATCGAGGATCGCTGCGGCGCGGGGATCACCCTCGGGATAGAGCGGGTGCCCGAATCCCGGGAGCGCGGCGCCCTGCGCCAGCCACCGCTCGACGCTCACTGTCGCGCCGGCCCGCGCCGATTCCTCGACCAGCCCGGCAAGCGCCGCCCCCGCGCCGCCATGGCGCGGGCCAGACAAGGTGCCCATCGCCGCCAGCATGCAGGCAGCGATGGAGGCTCCCGTCGATGCAGCGACACGCGCGGCAAAGGTCGACGGGTTCAGCTCATGATCGGCGAGCAGCACAAGCGCACGCCGGATCAGATCACCGCCATGCGCATCGAGCGACCAGCATGCGGCGAGCCGGCGGTGCATTGGTGCGGTGATCGGCGCTGTACCAAGCGCTAAGGCGATCGTGGCGATCACTTCGGTCGAATCGAGGCACAGCCGTTCGGTGCTTCGGCCAAGCGTCGGCGGTGCCGTCCCGACCCGCGCCGCCAGCGCGCCAAAGGCATCGGTCGGCGGCTGCGGTGACTGGGTATTGAAGTCGGGTGGCGTGGCGCGTGCCCAAAGCAGTGCGGCCACCTCCTCGAAATCGGCGTGGTCGGCGAGCGTCACCGCGTCTGCACCGCGGTAAACCAGCCGCCCGTGGATAACGGTCGAAATCGCGGTCGCCATCGATGGCTCACCCCAGGCGATGGCGCTCGCAGCGATCGCGCGCGGCTGGCGTCCGCGATCGCGACGACGGCGAAGCGCCTCGATATCGTCGGCACGATAAAGGCTGCGGCGCGGGTCCGCAGGATCGGCCCGGCGCTCGATCCGGCCCCTGCTCGCATAGGCATACAGCGTCTGGGCGCGCACCCCCAGCGCCGCCAGAGCCCGGTTTCGATCGATCCACTCGGCCATAGATTGATTCAGTTGATCAAGATTGATGGAAGATCATCACCGGAGCATTGTGCGCCGCAACAGTCAAGGAGGCGGCTTTTGGATTACGGGCTCGAACAGGTGGTTGCGGCGGAGACCGTGCTGTCGCACGTGGACGGGGCGGCGGGCCGATTGATCATCCGGGGCGCGCCGCTTGAGGCGATCGCCGGCCGGATCGGTTTCGAGGCGGTCGTGCATTTGTTGCTCGAAGGGTTTTTCGACGATCTTGCGGATGCGCCAGCCTTGCGATCGACGCTGGCGGCGGCGCGTGCGGATGTCTTTGAAAGGGTGAGGAACGTCTTGCCGCAGCTTGGCGGGCTGGAGGTTTACGACGGCGTGCGTGCCGGAATCGCCCTGTTACCCGACGGCCACGGGCTCGACGATGCGTTGCGGCTCATCGCGGCGCCGGCGGTGCTGACGTGCGCGCTGATCCGTCAAAATGCCGGCGAGATGCCGATCCCGCCCAATCCCGGACTGTCGCACGCAGACGATGTGGTGGCGATGCTGGGCGGTGACCTGCCGGGGGCGGGCAAGGCGCTCGATACCTATCTGGTGACGGTGTGCGATCATGGGCTCAACGCGTCTACCTTTGCCGCACGCGTGGTCGCTTCGACACGGACGGGGCTCGCATCGTGCGTGCTGGCGGGGATGGGCGCGTTAAAGGGGCCGCTGCACGGCGGCGCCCCGGGGCCAGTGATCGAGATGCTCGACGCGATTGCGGCAGAGTGTGATGCGCGTGGGGGTGATGCGCGCGATTGGCTCGAGCGCGAAGTCGCATCGGGTGCTCGGCTGATGGGGTTTGGCCACCGCATCTACCGGGTGCGTGATCCCCGGGCGGACGCGCTCAAGCGGGCGCTGGCCCTGTTGCCGACGCACGGCGGAAGGCTCGCCTTCGCAGAGGCCGTCGAGCGGACCGCGCTCGATGTCTTGCGGCGCAAAAAGCCGGGCCGCGTGCTTGAGACCAATGTCGAATTCTATACCGCGCTGTTGCTCGAGGCGATCGGGTTTCCAGCGGCCGCATTCACTTGCGTGTTCGCGATGGGGCGCACGCTCGGCTGGATCGCGCACGCGCGGGAACAGGCGGCTACGGGTCGGCTGATCCGCCCGCAATCGCGCTATATCGGTCCGCGCGTCGACCTTGCCGCTTGAGCGGGGCGCCTGCTGCTATAGGCTCGTCCGTTACGACAATTGACGGATGCCGGCATGACCATCTTGCGCACGCTCTACCCGCCGATCGAGCCTTACCGGACGGGCATGCTCGATGTCGGCGACGGCCACAGCATCTATTATGAGCGCTGCGGCGTGCCCGGCGGCAAACCTGCGGTTTTCCTGCATGGCGGGCCGGGCGGCGGCTTTTCGCCCAATCACCGGCGGCTGTTCGACCCGGCGGTTTACGACGTGCTGCTGTTCGATCAGCGCGGCTGTGGGCAATCGACGCCCCATGCCAACCTTGACGCCAACACGACGTGGCACCTTGTTGATGATATCGAGCGATTGCGGCAGCTTGTCGGAGCCGAGCGATGGCTGGTGTTCGGCGGCTCATGGGGCTCCACGCTCGCGCTTGCCTATGCGCAGACGCATCCCGAGCGCGTGAGCGCGCTCATCCTGCGCGGCATCTATATGGCGACGAAGCCCGAACTCGACTGGTATTACCGCTTTGGCGTGTCGGAGATGTATCCGGAGAAATGGGCGCGGTTCCTGGCGCCACTCCCCGAGAACGAACGTCACGATCCGATGGCCGCCTATCACCGGCTGCTGACGGGCGATGACGAGGCGGCAAAGCTTGCCGCCGCGCAAGCGTGGACGATCTGGGAGGGCGAGACGATCACGCTGCTGCCCGATGCCGCCCACGCAGCGCCGTTTCACGATCCGCATTATGCGCTCGCCTTTGCGCGGATCGAAAACCACTATTTCGTCAACGGCGCCTGGCTCGAAGAGGGGCAATTGCTGCGCGATGCGCCGCGATTACGCGGCATCCCTGGGACGATCGTCCATGGTCGCTATGACATGCCGTGCCCGGCGCGGAATGCCTTTGCGCTCCATGCCGCATGGCCCGACGCCGACTTCCACCTGATCGAGGGCGCAGGGCATGCCTATTCGGAGCCGGGCATTCTCGACCAGCTGATCCGCGCAACCGATCGATTTGCCGCCTAGGCCCGACTCCAAGATCGACTGCGGCGGCGTCTTTCTAATGGCGTCGCGTCGTCGCTGCGGGCTAGGATCGTGATCATCGGCGCGATCGAGGAGGTGCCAGCTTGCCCGCAGAAACGACCGTTCGCGAGGCCGTGATCGCCCTGCTCCGCGCGCATGGTATAAAGACGATTTTCGGCAATCCGGGCTCCACCGAACTGCCCCTGTTCCGCGACTTTCCGGATGATTTCCGCTATGTGCTCGGCCTGCAGGAATCGGTCGTGATCGGCATGGCCGATGGCTTTGCACAAGCCACCCGCACGCCCGCCTTCGTCAATCTCCACTCGTCGGCGGGCGTCGGCCATGCGATGGGCAACATCTTCACCGCCTTTCGCAACTACACGCCGATGGTGATCACGGCGGGGCAGCAGGCGCGCTCGATCCTTCCCTATCAACCCTTCCTGTTTGCCGAAGCCGCCGCCGAATTTCCAAAGCCCTTCGTCAAATGGTCGGTCGAGCCCGCGCGTGCCGCCGATGTGCCATTAGCGATCGCCCGCGCCATTCATGTCGCGTTGCAGCCGCCACAGGGGCCAGTGTTCGTGTCGGTGCCGGTGGACGATTGGGACATGCCGGCGACTGCCGTCATGCTGCGCAGCATCAGCCGCAGCATTGCCGGCGATGTCACGATGCTGGCAGAGGCGGCGGAAGCGCTCGCCAAGGCGCGCAGCCCGGCGATCGTCGTCGGTGCGGGCATCGCGCGCGAGGATGCGTGGGACCAGGTAATCGCGCTGGCCGAGCGCCACACAGCGCCGGTGTGGGCGGCTCCCTTCAACGCGCGCAACAGCTTCCCCGAGGATCACACCTTGTTCGCCGGCTTCCTGCCGGCTGCACGGGGGGGCATCGTGGACGCGCTGACTGGGCATGATCTAGTGCTGGTGCTCGGCGGGCCATTGTCGCTTTATCATACCGAGGCGGTCGGCCCCCATGTGGCAGAGGGAACGCGCGTCATTTTGTGCACCGACGATCCGGCATTGGCGAGTTACGCGCCCGTCGGCGATGCCATCGTCACGAGCATGCGCCCCGCGCTGGCCGCATTGCTGGCGGGCCCCGATCCCATCACGCGGCCTGCGCCACCTCCGCGCCCAGCGGCACCCGCGCTCAATCGCGACGTACTGAACGATCGGCTGCTGATGGACCGGATCGCCGCGCTCCGCCCCGCCGGTGCCGTCATCGTCGAGGAAGCGCCAACGACGCGTGGGCCGATGCACGATCATTTGCCGATCACGATCCGCGACAGTTTTTACACCTGCGCGAGTGGTGGCCTGGGGCATGGCCTGCCTGCCGCGATCGGCGTTGCGCTTGGACGACCGGGCGAAAAGGTGATCGCGCTGCTCGGTGACGGATCGAGCATGTATGCGATCCAGGGGTTGTGGTCGGCGGCACAGCTCGGCTTGCCGATCAGTTTCGTCATCGTCAACAACCGCCGCTACGCAGCACTGGTCGAATTCGGCCACGTCTTCGGGCTGCAGCAAACCGTCGGCACCGACCTGCCCGATATCGATTATTGCGCGCTGGCAACGGCGCAGGGGCTGGGCGCCGAACGGGTAAGCGAGACGGGCGCACTCGATGCTGCGCTGCGCCGCTCGTTTGGTGCAGCGGGGCCGACGCTGATCGAGGTGGTCGTCAGCTGACGCAAGCGTTTACGGCGCGGCGTGTTAAATGCGGTCTACCTTCCGTTCGCCCTGAGCCTGTCGAAGGGCTGTCTTTCTTCTCGACCGTAGAAAAGAAAAGGCAGTGCTTCGACGAGCTCAGTACGAACGGTTTTGCATACGGGTCGCCTAATCGGCCCAGTAAAGCCGCATCGGATTGTCAACGAGCAGTTTGCGTTGCAATTCGGGCGTCGGTGCGATCCGGGGCAGCACATCGACCAATTGGCCGTCATCGGGAATGCGGTGTTCCATATTGGGGTGGGGCCAGTCGGTGCCCCAGAGCACGCGGTCGGGATAGGCCTCGACCACGGGGCGGATCACCTCGACGAAATCGTCGAACGGCGGCCCTTGCGGGGACAGGCGCTCGGCTCCCGACACCTTGGTCCAGATCGTCGGATGATCGTCGAGCAGGCGCCGAAATGCGGTGATGTCCGCGCCGCCCGGCCCCTGGGCGATATCGGGCCGGCCGAGATGATCGACGACGATGATCGTCGGGATCGCCTCGAGAAAGGGGATCAGCTCGGCGAGGATATCGGCTTCGAAATAGACGACGACGTGCCAGCCGAGCCGCTCGATCCGGCGCGCGATGTCGAGAAACTTGTCCTTGGGTGCGTTATCGACCAGCCGCTTCAGGAAATTGAAGCGCACCCCGCGAATGCCGCCGGCGTGGAGCATTTCCAGCTCCATGTCGCTGATCGACGGATCGACGACCGCCACCCCGCGCGCGGTGCCGTTCGATTTGGCGATGGCGGAGAGCGTCGCTGCATTGTCGGTCCCGTGGCAGCTCGCCTGGACGATGACGTTGCGCGCAAAGCCGAGATGGTCGCGAAGCGCGAACAGCATCTCGGGTGTCGCGTCCTCGGGATGATATTTGGCCGCCGGGCTGAACGGAAATTCGGCCTCGGGCCCGAACACATGGACGTGCGCGTCGACCGCGCCCGGCGGCGGCACGAAGGCGGGCTTCGAGGGCGCATCGACCCAGGTCTTGCTTCGGCTCATGCGAACACGCGTCCTTCCATCAGCTTGCGTGCCGTGCGCAACAGCGCGACCGAGGCGACATCGCCGCCGGGGCCGATTTCGAGCACGCAGGTCATTTCGCCGGTCGGGTGTTCGACCGATATCAGCTTGCGGTCGCCCGGTGGCACGGTGGCGATATCGGCGGCAGTCGATCCTGCGATCAGGCAGGCGGTCGCGACGCTGACCGCGCCGAAGACGCCGATCGAGGCATGGACGCGGTGCGGGATGAGGCTGCGCGTACAGATCGCGCCGCCTGCTGCGGGAGCGGCCACCAGCATCATCTTGGGCACCGATTTTTCGCTGACATCGCCAAGCTGCATCATCGGCCCGGCGACCAGCCTGATCGCCTCGACGCGCGCTTTCAAGGCGGCGTCGGCGTCGAGCGTCGCGCGGTCTTCATAGCCGGTAATGCCCAGATCGGTGGCGCGCATCACCACGCACGGCATTCCGTTGTCGATCAACGTACAGTCGGTGCCCTCGATCCGGTCAACGGCATTGCCCGTCGGCAACAGCGCGCCGCAACTCGATCCCGCCGTGCCGGTGAATTCCAGCGGTACGGCAGCCGCGGTACCCGGCACGCCATCGATCCGCGCATCGCCGTCATAGCGCGGGACGCCGCCCGGCGTTTGCAGCGTCGCGATCGCGGTCTGGCCGGTATTCTCCATGTAGATGGCGACGCGTGTTTCACCATCGGTGCCCGCCACCAGGCCATGTTCGATCGCGAACGGGCCGACGGCGGCGAGCATATTGCCGCAATTCTGGCTGTCGCTGACGATCGCCTGATCGACGAACACCTGGAGGAACAGATAATCGACGTCGATCCCCGCGCGCGCCGATCGCCGCACCACCGCGACCTTCGACGTCAGCGGGTCGGCGCCGCCCATGCCGTCGATCTGGCGCGGATCGGGCGATCCCATGATCCGCAGCAGGAACGCGTCGCGCGTCGCTGGGTCCGCCGGCAAGTCTTCGGCCACGAAGAAAGCGCCCTTCGATGTTCCGCCGCGCATCCAGGTGCAGCGGACGCCGTCAGACATAGGTGAGGCCAAGCGCGGTTAGCTTGTCGCGCATGTCGTAGATGTCGAGTCCGAGCTCGCCGGCGGCCAGCCGCTGCCGTTTCGCCTCCTCATTCGCCTCGCGATCGCGCGCTTTTGCCAGAACGCCGGCGGCGGCGTCGCGCTTCACGACGCACACGCCGTCATCATCGGCGACGATCACGTCGCCGGGCTCGATCGCCGCACCTGCGCACACGATCGGCACGTTGACCGAGCCGAGCGTTGCCTTGACGGTCCCCTGGGCGTGGACGCATTTCGACCACACCGGAAAGCCCATCGCGGTCAGATCGCGCACATCGCGCACGCCGGCATCGATCACGAGGCCCCGACATCCCCGTGCCATCGCAGAGGTTGCCAGCAGATCGCCGAAATAGCCGTCGTCACAGGCGCTGGTCGGCGCAAGGACGAGAATATCGCCTGGCCGAAGCTGTTCGATCGCGACGTGGAGCATCCAATTATCCCCCGGCGGCGCCGAAATCGTGATCGCCGACCCCGCGATCCGCGCGCCAGGGTAAATGGGGGTGATGCGCGGCGCGAGCAGCCCGATGCGTCCCTGTGCCTCATGCACCGTCGCGACCCCGGCGGCGGTCAACCCGTCGATGACCGAAGGGTCGGCACGGGCGATCGATCGTACGACTATTCCCGCCAACGCACCCTCCCCGCAAAGCCGCCATTCGAATGGCGGTTGACCTGCCGACGCACAACTAACAATTGCTGTCGGGCAATAAGTTTTTACGATGAGTTTGCCATGAGCCTCAATCCCTTCGATCTCAACCTGCGGCATTTGCGCTCGCTCGCGGCTATCGTTGCGCGGGGCAGCATGAGCGCTGGTGCCGAAGCCGTCAGCCTGTCGCAGCCGGCGCTGACGCAAGGGCTTGCCAAGCTGGAGCGGCAGCTGGGCGCGCGGTTGTTCGATCGCCGATCAGACGGCGTGCGGCCCACATCGGAGGGCAGCATCCTTGCCGAGCGATCCGAGGCGGCATTCGCGCATCTTGCCACGGCCGCGCGCAGTGCGGCGCGGGGGTCGCGTGGGTTTGCCCGTCCCGAACAGCTGATGACCGCCACCCAGTTGCGAGCATTCCTGCGGCTTGCCGATGTCGGCAGCTTTGTGGGTGCGGCACAGGCGACCGGCCTGTCGCAGCCCGCGCTCCACCGTGCGGTGCGCGATCTCGAACAGATATCCGCGATCGCGCTGGTCGAGCGACGCGGCCGCGGCGTCGTGCTGACGGTGGCGGGCAGGCGGCTGGCGCGCGGGGTGCGCCTTGCGGCCGGAGAGATCAGCGCCGCGCTGGGTGAAATGCGCCCCGATCTTGCCGAGGGCGGCACCCGGATCACGATCGGCGCGATGCCGCTGTCGCGCGCGCTGCTGCTCCCGCGCGCAGTGTCGCGGTTGGCGCGCATCGCGCCGCAGGTGACGACCGATATCGTCGAGGGGGCCTGGCGCGAGCTGGTCGATCCGCTGCGCGACGGGGTGATCGACATGATGATCGGCGCGCTCAGGGCGGACCCGCCGGTCGATCTTGAGCAGCGCCCGCTGTTCAGCAACCGGCTGGTGGTGATCGGCCGGGTCGGTCATCCGCTGGCACAAGTGGCAACGCCCACGCTTGACGAGCTTGCGCAATATCCCTGGATCGTCGGGCGCACGGCGACCCCGCTTCGCCTGCAATGGGAGACGATGTTCGCGGGCCGTCCACTGCCGCCCGCGCCGATCGAATGCGGGTCGGTGCTGATGATCCGGGGTGTCCTTCGCGACAGTGATTTTCTCACGCTGCTGTCGCCTGCGCAGATCGCGCTCGAGATCGAGGCAGGCATTCTTGCGCTGATCGGCCCGCCCGTCGCTGACAGCGTCCGCAATATCGGCATCACGACGCGCGTCGGCTGGCGACCGACGGCGCTGCAGGCGCACTTCCTCGAGCTGATTGCGGAGGCTGCTGAGTCGACGGCGATATCGAAAAATGAATATGATCGCAGCCAATCCGAATGGCCCCACCCCGCGGCGCATGCCTAGTCCGGCGGTGATGAACATGAAGATCGCAAGCATCGGATTCGGCGAGGCGGCAGCGGCCTTTGCCGGCGGCTGGCGGGCGAGCGGCGCCGATATCGTCGCGTTCGACATCAAGGTCGATGATCGAGCGACCGCTGCTTCGATTCGGCGACGGATCGAGGATCACGGCGCAGTGTCAGCCGATAATGCTGCAGACGCGCTGGCGGGTGCAGACGTGGCGTTTTCGCTCGTGACCGCCGATCAGGCACTGAGAGCGGCGCAGATTGCCGCGCCGATGCTCGCGAAAGGCGCGCTCTGGCTCGACCTCAACAGCGTTGCTCCGGAAACGAAGCGGGCCGCAGCGTCGGCAATCGAGCGACATGACGGGCGCTATGTCGATGTCGCGGTGATGGCGCCCGTCGATCCGGCGGGGATGCACGTGCCTTTATTGGTCAGCGGGCCGCATGCCCAAGCCGGGTCCGAAGCGTTGCGCGCGCTTGGTTTTACCAATGTCGAGCTGCTCGCCGGTCCCGTTGGCGCCGCATCCGCCGTCAAGATGATCCGCTCGGTGATGGTCAAGGGCATCGAGGCGCTGACCGCCGAATTCATCCTCGCGGCGGAAGCGGCGGGCGTGACGGCGCCCGTCATCGCTTCGTTGAATGCAAGCTGGCCGGGGGCGGATTGGGCGGCGCGCGCGAATTACAATCTCGACCGGATGCTGGTGCACGGCACGCACCGCGCGGCCGAAATGGAGGAAGCGGTGAAGACGCTCGATGCGCTCGGCACCGGCAGCGCGATGACGCGCGCGACGGTGGAGCGGCAGCGCGAGATGGGGGCGCTGGGATTGTCCCCGACGCGGGCGCTTGCCGGCAAGTTCGATCAACTGCTTCGTCGGCAAAAGGATGAGGCCGCGTGACGCTGATCATCGATTGCCACGGCCATTACACGACCGCCCCGCCAGCCCATGACGCATGGCGGACCGCCCAGCGCGCCGCGTTCGACGCCGGCCAACCATTCCCGCCCTATCCCGCAATCTCCGACGATGAAATCCGCGAGAGCGTCGAGGCGAACCAGATCCGGCTCTTGCGGGAGCGCGGCGCGGACATGACGATCTTTTCGCCGCGCGCCTCCGCGATGGCGCATCATATCGGCGATGAGACGGTCAGCAGCGCATGGACCATCGCGTGCAACAATCTGATCAAGCGCGTCGTCGATCTCTATCCCGAAACCTTCATCGGCGTGTGCATGTTGCCGCAATCGCCCGGTGTGCCGATCGCGCATTCGGTGGCGGAGCTCGAACGCTGTGTGACCGAGCTTGGTTTTGTCGGCTGTAATCTCAATCCCGATCCGTCGGGCGGGCATTTCAGCGCGCCCCCGCTGACCGACAAAAGCTGGTATCCGTTTTACGAAAAGATGGTCGAGCTCGACGTGCCGGCGATGGTCCATGTCTCGGGATCGTGCAACCCGGCGTTCCACGCCACGGGCAGCTATTATATTGCCGCCGACACCACTGCCTTCATGCAGTTTATCGAGGGCGATCTGTTCCGCGATTTTCCCGACCTGCGCTTCATCATCCCGCATGGGGGTGGCGCGGTGCCGTATCACTGGGGGCGGTATCGCGGGCTGGCGGACATGCTCAAACAACCGCCACTGGCCAGCCATGTGATGAAGAACGTCTATTTCGATACCTGTGTCTATCACCAGCCGGGGATCGACCTGCTGTTCGAGGTGATCGACATCGACAATATCCTGTTCGGCTCCGAAATGGTCGGCGCGGTGCGCGGGATCGATCCGATGACCGGCCAGTTTTTCGACGATACCAAGCGTTATGTCGAAGCGGCGGACCTGACCCCCGATCAGCGCCATGCGGTGTTCGAGGGCAATGCCCGCCGCGTCTATCCCCGGCTCGACGCCCAACTGAAGGCACGCGGATTGTGACTCAAACTATCCACGAATATCTCGCACAGTTCGAGGATATTCCCGGCACCCGCGTGTTCACCGCCTCCCGTGCGCGGCAGGGTTATCACCTCAACCAGTTCTGTATGAGCCTGATGAAGGACGAGAACCGCCAGCGTTTTCGCGCGGACGAACGCGCCTATCTCGACGAATGGCCGATGACCGAGGACCAGAAGCAATCGATCCTGACCCGTGATTACAACCGCGCGATCGATCTTGGCGGCAATGTCTATTTCCTGGCCAAGGTGTTCTTCACCGATGGCAAAAGCTTCCTCCAGGCGGTCGGCACGATGACGGGGATGACCACCGAGGATTATCAGGCGATGATGGTGGCTGGCGGGCGTTCCGTCGAGGGCAACCGATCCAAGCGCGAGGGGAATTGACGATGGCGCGGATCACCGCAGGCGTCGGCACCAGCCACGTGCCAGCAATCGGCGCGGCGATGGACAACGGCAAGACGGGCGAGGAATATTGGGCGCCGCTGTTCGCCGGCTATCAATGGGTACGCGACTGGGAGCAGGCGGAAAAGCCTGACGTCGTCATCCTGGTGTTCAACGATCACGCATCGGCGTTCGACATGAACATCATCCCGAGCTTCGCGATCGGGTGCGCCGATGAATATGCGATCGCCGATGAAGGGTGGGGCGCGCGCCCCGTGCCGCGCGTTGCCGGGCACGCCGATCTGGCGTGGCACATTGCGCAAAGCTGCATCCTCGATGAATTCGACATGACGATCATCAATCAGATGGATGTCGATCACGGGTTGACGGTCCCGCTCAGCCTGATGTTCGGCCAGCCCGATGCGTGGCCGGTAAAGGTCGTCCCGGTCGCGGTGAACGTCGTCACCTATCCACCGCCGACGGGCAATCGCTGCTGGCGGCTCGGCGAGGCGATCGCGCGTGCGGTTGCAAGTTTCCCCGAGGATCTGAACGTGCAGATCTGGGGAACGGGCGGCATGAGCCATCAGCTGCAGGGTCCGCGTGCGGGGCTGATCAACAAGGCGTTCGACACCGCCTTCCTCGATGATCTGACCACCGATCCCGATCGGCTCCGGCTGTTGCCGCATATCGATTATCTGCGTGAGGCGGGTTCCGAGGGGATCGAGCTCGTCATGTGGCTGATCATGCGCGGCGCGCTCGGCGACAAGGTCGAGGAATTGCGACGCTTCTATCATGTCCCTGCGAGCAATACCGCCGTCGGGCATATCGTGCTGCGATCGCAAGACTGAGCCACGTCGCGTCAGCGAACAGGGGAGAATCGGCCATGAAAATCGCGCTCGCCGGCGCCGGCGCCTTCGGAGAAAAACATCTCGACGGCCTGAAACTGATCGACGGGGTAGAAGTCGTCTCGCTCGTCGGTCGCCGCCTCGAGCCAACGCAGGCGATCGCGGCGAAATACGGCATCGGCCATGCGTGCACCGACCTTGCCGAGAGCCTGGCGATGCCCGAGGTCGATGCCGTCATCCTGTGTACGCCGACGCAGATGCACGCAGCGCAGGCGATCCAGTGCATGGATGCGGGCAAGCATATGCAGGTCGAAATCCCGCTCGCGGACAGCCTTGCGGATGCCGAGAGAGTGCTCGCCAAACAGCAGTCGACCGGGCTCACCTGCATGGTCGGCCATACGCGACGCTTCAATCCCAGCCATCAATATGTGCACGACAGGATTGTCGCTGGGGAGATCGCGATCCAGCAGATGGACGTGCAGACCTATTTCTTCCGCCGCCAGAACATGAACGCCAAGGGCGAGGCGCGCAGCTGGACCGATCATTTGTTGTGGCATCACGCCGCGCACACCGTCGATCTGTTCGCCTATCAGGCGGGGCCGATCGTCCAGGCCAACGCCCTTGCTGGGCCTCATCACCCCGAACTCGGCATCGCGATGGATATGTCGATCCAGTTGAAGGCGCAGAGCGGTGCGATCTGCACGCTCTCGCTCAGTTTCAACAATGACGGGCCGCTCGGCACCTTCTTCCGCTATATCTGCGACAACGGCACGTATCTGGCGCGCTACGACGATCTCGTGAACGGGCGCGAGGAGCCGATCGATGTCAGCCGTGTCGCGGTGTCGATGAACGGCATCGAATTGCAGGACCGCGAGTTCGTCGCGGCAATCCGCGAGGGCCGCGAGCCCAACAGTTCGGTGGCGCAGGTGCTGCCCTGTTACCGCGTGCTCGACGCGCTCGAAAAACAGCTGTCGGTGTGAAGACGCAGGTCGGCATTATCGGCGCCGGGCCGGCAGGGTTGATGCTCGGGCTGTTGCTCCATGCCGAGGGCATCGATGTGGCGATCGTCGAACGCCAGTCTGCCGCGCATGTGCTGAGCCGGATCCGCGCCGGCATATTGGAGCGCACAACGACCGATTTGCTGCGCAGCATCGGCGTTGCCGATCGGCTCGATGTAGAAGGTGTTCCGCATCAGGGCTTCAACTTTGCGGTCGATGATCGGTTGATCAATATCGACTGTGCGGGGCTCACCGGTCAATCAGTCACCGCCTATGGGCAGACCGAAGTGACGCGCGATCTGATGGATGCGGCACAGGCGCGGGGGCTGACGATTCATTGGGAATCACCCGTCACGGCGATCCACGACATCGACGGTGCGCCGCGGATCGAGCATGGCGACGGCCAGTATATCGATTGCGACTTTGTCGCGGGGTGTGACGGCTTTCACGGGCCGGCGCGTGGGGCAATTCCGCCGGCACGGCGCACCGAGCATGAACGCGCCTATCCCTTTGGCTGGCTCGGCGTGCTCGCCGATGTGCCGCCCTGCCGGCACGAAGTCGTCTATGCGACCCACCAGCGCGGTTTCGCGCTCGCATCGATGCGGTCGCCAACGCGGAGCCGATATTATATCCAGGTGCCGCTCGACGAACCGATCGACGAATGGCCCGACGATCGCTTTTGGGAAGAGCTGATCCTGCGGCTCGGCCGTCAGGTGGCGGGTGACGTCGTGACCGGGCCGTCGATCGAGAAATCGATCGCCCCGCTACGCTCGTTCGTGTCGGAACCGATGCAGCATGGCCGTATGTTCCTCGCCGGCGATGCCGCGCACATCGTGCCGCCGACGGGCGCCAAGGGATTGAACCTTGCGTCATCCGATGTCGTCTATCTGGCCCGCGCTCTCACAGGCTATTATCGACGCGGTGATGAGGACGGGCTGGTGCGTTATGGCGCTACGGCGTTGGCCCGGGTGTGGAAATCATCGCGCTTCAGCTGGTATCTGACCAAGCTGCTGCACCGCTTTCCCGAAGACGGCGCGTTCGAGCACCAGATGCAGCGCGCCGAAATGGCCTATATCGAACAATCGGTGGCGATGCAGACCGCACTTGCCGAAAATTATGTCGGGCTGCCGGTTTAGTCGCGACGACCTTAGCTTGAATCGTTCCCCCGCGAAGGCGGGGGTCCAGGGCCAAAGGCGGCGTCTCATGTGGCTCTGGACCCCCGCTTTCGCGGGGGAACAAGCGGGGCAAATGTCATCCCTAACTAACTCCCCACGCGCTGAGAGGATGGAAATGCTGCAGCAATCTTGCGCAGCATTTATTGGTGGATGCGCCGCAGCAGCTTCAGCAGAGCGGCGACCTCTCCGGGCTTGAACTGGTCGCACAGCCATTTTTCATGACTTTCGATTGCGGCGCGCGCCTTGCCGAACGCCTCTTCACCAGCCACCGTCAACCGCAGCGCAATCCGCCGTTTGTCATCAGGAGATGGCTGCCGCGCGATCAGCCCGCGCGCTTCGAGCTTGTGGACGATCGCCATTGTCGTCGCGCGGTCCATTTGCAGCGCTTGTGCAAGATCGGTTTGCGCGATGCCGGGCTGGTCATGCGTCAGCCACAATACCGAAACCTGTTTCTGCGTCAGGTCGAGTTCGGCGAAATGCTCGGTGAAATGCCGCACCACTGCACCGTGGGCGAGGCGCAGGTTGAAGCCGAGAATCTCGCCGATCGCGCCAACATCAGTTGGCAAGCGCGCTCTCCGCCGGCGCCTGAGCGACCGCCGCGAGCCGATCGATGACGCGCCGCGCCCGCACCCCGCCCTGGTCGATCGAATAGGCGCGCAGCTTCATGTCAGGATTGAGCGAGAGCGACTTTTGTTGCGCTTCCAAAATCGCGACATCCTCCTGGAAAACGCCGCCCTGTTGCGCCTTCAACCGCGCGGTGAAACCGGTGTCATGAATATCGAAATTGCGCGCCATCCCCCAGAAATAATGGCTCGTCGTCTCGCTTTCCGGCGTCAGTGCGTCGATCACAAAGCCGCGCGCGCCCATGTCATGGGCTTCGGGTGTCGCGCCGGCTTCCACCGGGGCAACGCCGACATCGATGATGACCGAGGAGGGCGGCAGAAAATAACAGATCTGCCAGCGATCGACCTTGCCCTCATGCCGCAGCGCATCGCCCCAGAAGGGCGGCGGATCGATATCGGGGATCCAGCGGCGCACGATCACCTCGTCACCGCGAGTCTCGGTCTCGATCGGGGTTTCGTTGATTTCGAGCTGGCCGATCGAGCCCTGATGGACATAGGTTTCGTGGGAAAGGTCCATCAGATTGTCGATCGCGAGCCGGTAATCGCAGGCAATGTGATAATAGCCGCCATCGAAGGTCCAGCCATCGCTGCTGCACGGCCAGAAATTGGGGACGGTCGCGGCATCGGCCAATGCAGGATCGCCAATCCATACCCAAACGAACCGGTGCCGCTCGACGACGGGATAGAGCGTCGCGCAAACCGACTTGTTCACCCGCTCGGCCTTCACCGGCATCTGCTCTGCCACGCCGTCGGGGCCGATTAGCAATCCATGATAGCGGCAGCGGATCGAATCGCCCTCCTTGATGCCCATCGACAGCGGCAGCAGCCGGTGCGGGCAGGCGTCGCGCATCGCGACGACGGACCTGTCGAGCTTGCGATACAGCATGATCGGCTCGCCGCAGATCGTGCGCGCAATCGGGTTGCGATCGATTTCGCTGTCCCATCCAGCGACATACCAGCGGTTGCGGATCCAGGTCATCGGCGCCCTCCCCAATTGTCTGCAGCTATTGCTCGCCGCCTATCGTAATTGTATGTAACACATACCAATTGCGACGACCCTATAAGAATCGCGATTCCTGCTGGAGAGCCCCAATGTCGACCACACCCCCGTTCCGTGCCGATCATGTCGGCAGCTTCCTTCGTCCCAAGGCGCTTATCGAAGCGCGTGAGGCGTTTCGCGCGGGCACGATCGATGCAGCGGCGCTGCGGTTGGTCGAGGATGATGCGATCCGCGACGTCGTTGCCTTTCAGGAAGGGCTTGGCCTGAAGGGGATTACCGACGGCGAATTCCGCCGGACCTTCTTCCACACCGATTTCCTGATGCAGTTGACGGGCATTGCCGAGGCCGGCTTCAGCCAGGTGAAATTTCACCAGCATGGCGGCAAGGTGCTCGAATATGCACCGCCCGTCATGAAGGTCACGGGCCGCGTCAGTCACGCCCATGATATCCAGCGAGCCGATTTCGAATTTCTGAAGTCTGTGACGAAGCAGACGCCAAAGGTGACGATTCCGTCGCCGACGATGCTGCATTTTCGTGGCGGTCGTGACGCGATCGATGCGGAGGTCTATCCCGATCTCGATCAATTCTATGCCGATGTGGCGGCGGCCTATCGCACCGAGATTGCGAGCCTTGCCGATGCCGGTTGCCGTTATCTCCAGCTCGACGATACCAACCTGGCCTATCTTTGCGACGACACCCAGCGCGAAAATGCCCGCAAGCGCGGGATGGACCCCGATGAGCTGCCCCGCCAATATGCCCGTTTCATCAACGAGGCGATCCGCGATCGCCCCGCCGACATGACGGTGTGCGTCCACCTGTGCCGCGGTAATTTCCGGTCGAGCTGGGCGGCCGAGGGCGGCTATGAGCCCGTTGCCGAGGTGCTGTTCAACGAGCTCGCCGTCGATGGCTATTTCCTGGAATATGACGATCCCCGCTCGGGCGATTTCGCGCCGCTGCGGCATGTGCCCAAGGACAAGACCGTGGTGCTCGGGCTCGTCACGACCAAGCTTGGCGATATGGAATCGGCGGACGACGTGAAGCACCGGATCGACGAGGCAGCGAAGTTCATGCCGCTCGGTCAGATGGCGCTCAGCCCGCAATGCGGCTTTTCATCGACCGTCCACGGCAACGACATCGAAGTGGGGCAGCAGGCCGATAAGCTGCGACTGGTGATCGATGTTGCGCGCGACGTTTGGGGCGATATCTGACGCGTTTTGTACCGGAGACCGATCGATCATGAAAACCCGCGCCGCCGTTGCCTTTGAGGCCAAGCGTCCACTGGAAATCGTCGAGCTTGACCTGGAGGGGCCAAAGGCGGGCGAGGTGCTGGTCGAGATCATGGCGACGGGCATTTGCCACACCGATGCCTACACCCTCGACGGGCTCGACAGCGAGGGGCTGTTCCCCAGCGTGCTTGGGCATGAAGGTGCAGGCATCGTGCGCGAAGTCGGCGCCGGTGTCACGTCGGTGAAGCCCGGCGATCACGTCATTCCGCTCTACACCCCCGAATGCCGCCAGTGTAAGTCGTGTCTGAGCGGCAAGACCAACCTCTGCACCGCGATCCGCGCGACGCAAGGCAAGGGGCTGATGCCTGATGGGACCACGCGGTTCAGCCACAAGGGCCAGCCGATCTTCCATTATATGGGTTGCTCGACCTTTTCGAACTTCACGGTTGTGCCCGAGATTGCGGTCGCGAAAATCCGCGAGGACGCGCCGTTCCAGTCGAGCTGTTATGTCGGCTGTGGGGTCACGACGGGCGTTGGCGCGGTGGTGAATACGGCCAAGGTGCAGGTGGGCGATACCGTCATCGTCTTCGGTCTCGGCGGCATCGGCCTCAACGTGCTGCAGGGCGCTCGGATGGCGGGTGCGGGGATGATCGTCGGCGTCGATATCAATCCGGCGCGCGAGGAATGGGGCAAGCGCTTCGGCATGACCCACTTCGTCAACCCGAAGGATATCGAGGGCGATCTCATCGCGCATCTCGTGGCGCTTACCGATGGCGGCGCTGATTACACCTTCGATTGCACGGGCAACACGACCGTGATGCGTCAGGCGCTTGAGGCGTGCCACCGCGGCTGGGGCACCAGCATCATCATCGGCGTGGCCGAAGCGGGCAAGGAGATCAGCACCCGGCCCTTCCAGCTCGTCACCGGGCGCAACTGGCGCGGGACCGCGTTCGGTGGCGCCAAGGGCCGCACCGATGTGCCCAAGATCATCGACTGGTATATGAACGGCAAGATCGAGATCGACCCGATGATCACCCATGTGCTGAGCCTTGAGGAGATCAACAAGGGGTTCGACCTGATGCATGCGGGGGAGAGCATCCGTTCGGTGGTCGTCTATTGAGGCGACGCGTCAGCCGGCGGGCACCGCAAGCCAATCCGCCAGCGCCGCATTGATCGGACCCGGCGTTTCGTAGGGCGCCATGTGGCCGGCCCCCTCGAAGATCGTCAGCCTTGCCCCCTTGATCGCGGAGGCGATACCGCGATGCTGGTCAGGGGGGCTCCAGCCGTCCTGCGCGCCGACGCCGATCAGCGTCGGGCAGGCGATGTCGGCGAGGATCGGCTCCGCGTCGCGTCGCTGGAGCAGCGCGCCGACCTGCCGCTCGAATCCCGCGAGCCCGCAGCGTATCACCATTGCCCGCAGCGGCGCCATGAAGGCGTCATCGTCGACGCGGTCCGGGTGCACCATCGGCGGCAGCCAGCGATCGGCGAGTGCGGCGATGCCAAACGCACGGCCATAATCGAGCAGATCCTGCCGCGCCGCCATTTCCCCGGGGCGCACCGGATGCACGCCGGTATCGAACAGCGCGAGCCGAATAACGCGATCGGGCGCACGGTCGATGATCTCCAGCGCCACGCGCGCGCCCATCGAGTGGCCGATCAACGCAAAGGGACCCGAGATCGCGGCGAGCGCCATATCGGCCATTTCGCCAAGCGTCGCCGCGTTGCGATAATCGACGATCAGGACATCGCGGTCGTTGGTAAAGGCCCGCGACTGGTGCGCCCATATCGTCGCGTCGCACCCCAAACCGGGCAGCAGCAACAGCGGCTCGGCATCAGTCATCGGCGGCAATCGGGGGCGCATGCAAGGATGCGCCCCCGATCCATCAGAAATTATAGCCGAACGATACGCCGTAGGTGCGCGGCGGCAGTAAAGTCTGGCCGATCAAGCGGCCCGTCGCCAGGCTGAAGGTGCTGCCCGGGCGGAAGACATCGAACGCATTCTTGACGAACAGCGATCCGTGAAACTTCTTGTTATAGCTCGTATAAGCCAGCGACGCGTCGACCATCGTGAACGCCGCCGATCCTTCAAAGGCGCGGTTATATTCGGTGAAATAGGTCTGGCTCTTGTAGGATACATCGCCGCCGAGCGTGAACTTGCCCTTCAGCGAAGCCGCCTCGATGTCATACTCGCCGTGAACGTTCCACGACCAGCGCGGGCTGTTGCGCGTCGCATTGCCGGCGAGCTGGATGTTGCCGCCGCCCGGCGCGCCGAACGCCGTCGGATCGGGGTTGGTGACGGCGTTGTAGGCAGGCGCGCCGGCGGTCAGAATGTTGGCGGGATTGAGCGGATCGAGCGTCGTGTAATCGACATAATGCGCATCGGTGTAGGAAAGCGCGCCGTTGAGACGAAATGCCTCGAAGGGCCGGGTGAAGATTTCAAATTCGACCCCCTTGGCGGCTGTCCGCGCCGCATTCTGGAAGATCGTCGTGAAGCCCGCCGCACCGCCTGAGATCGTGCGATTGAGCTGCAGCCCCTGCAGCTCATAGCTGTAGAGTGCCAGATTGGCCGAGATTGAGCGACCCAGCGCCACCTTGGCACCGAGTTCATGGTTCTGGATCGTCTCCGGGTTGACGATCGTGGTGCTGCCCGCGGCATTCTCCCCCGAGCCTGCCTTGAAGCCTTCCGAATAGGTGTAATAAAAGAGCAGGCCACGGCTAGGTTTCCATTCGAGGCCAACTTCGGGCGAGAAATTGCTGAAGTTGCGCTCGACATGCGTGCCCGCCGCCGTCGTGACAATGACGGGGCCGAGCCCGTTGCGCGCGACGATCGTCGACGGGTTTTCCGACGTCACATGCTCATCGCTGTACCGCCCGCCGAGCTTCAGCGAGAAGGTGTCGAGCGCGTCGCCGAGCAGGCCGAGATTGACGTTGAACTGGCCGAAGGCGGCGAATGCCTGGGTTCCCAGATTGCTAAGCGCGCACACCCGCTTCGGCGCGATCACCGGGCCGCCGACGGCACCGGGCGAATAGCCGCAATAGAAATAGGCCGCATCGAGCACGCCGGCGGCCTGCAGCAGCGGAATATTGCTGGCGAGGCCATTGCGCGCGGCAAGGCCGACCGTGTCGCGCGGATGCTGGCGCTCGTCGAAATAATAAAGGCCGAGCGTGCCCTTCACGAACTGCGTGTTGACGTTGAGCTGGAGTTCGTCGCTCCACTGCTTGCTTTCGATCCGGCGTTCCTGGATGGTCGTCGCCTGGCCATTCAGATTGAGGCCATCGACGACTGCCGACAGATCGAGATCCTGCACCAGCGAGGTTCGGAACCGGCGATAATTGGCGAGATTGGTGATGCCGATCGAATCCGACAGGTCGATGTGGAAGGTGCCGGTAAAGGCATAGCTCTCACTGTCGGTGCCGATCGGCGATTCGGTCGCCAGATCGCGCGGATTGGTCGCATAACCGCCGACACCGAGCGGCGCGAGCCGCGCAACGCCGGGGAAGGAGGCGCGCACATAATGCAACGCGCCCGACGCGTCGGTCTGGCGGAAATATTCGCCGCTCAGCAGCAGCGTCGCCTTTGGCCCGAGGTCGATGTCGAACTGGACGCGGCCCATCCGGCGATTGAGATTGTCGATGTCGGCACCAGTGACCGGGTTCCGCCCGAAGCCGTCGCGATCCTCGGTCTTGACGGCAAGCCGCGCGCGAACGCCAGTGAAGATCGTGCCGCTGACGGCGGCTTCGCCGACGAGCTGGTTGTAATTGCCATAGGTCAGCCGGCCATAGCCCGACAATTCGCTGGTCGGCTTGGCGGTGATGAGATTGACCGAGCCGCCGACCGCGTTGCGGCCATAAAGCGTGCCCTGCGGGCCGCGCAGCACCTCGACCCGTTCCAGATCGAACAGCGACGTCAGCTGCGCCTCGGCGCGGGCAACATAGGCGCCGTCAACATGGAGGGCGACGCCGGTCGAGCTGCCCGTGGTCGATGTGTTGGCGCCGACGCCGCGAATGAAGATCTTCGCCTGGTTGAAATCGCTGCCGAAATTCACCGACGGAACAATCGTCTGCAAATCCTGCAGATTGTTGACCTGTGCTGTCGCCAGACGGTCTGCGCCGACGGCGGTGACGGCGATACTTACATCCTGCAGCGACTGGGCGCGCTTGGATGCGGTGATGATGATGTCGCCTGGCGCCTCGTCCTCGACTGCCGGCGTGCCGGCTCCTGGCTGGGCAGTGCCCGGTGCGGTTTGTGCCAACGCACTCGTCGATGCGAGCATAGCCGCGGCCACGCCAATGAATAAGCGCATAAAATCCTCCCCATTCACCGTGTCCCTAGGCACGGGCCCCGGTCAAAGCCATTCCGATTTGCACTGTGCCCATAAGCTAATGCTATTGGACGTTTTCGACCTGATTGACGATTGCTGTCGAAGAGGCGATTTTTCAATGGCGGACGCGGCTTTTTGTGTTCCCTTGGGGCGCGATACGCCGATAAGCTATGCTGCAGTTGGGTGGTTTGAAAAACGAACAGTCCGGCAAGGACGAGGCATCGAGGGGAGAAAGTTTGTTGGATCGCGTGGACACGAACCCGCCTGTCGATACGCTGGCCGGGCGGCTGGCACGGGCGCCGATGAGCCGGCTTCAGGTGGGGGCCGTCGCGATGTCGGTTGCGCTCAGCGCGCTCGATGGATTCGATGTTTTGGCGATTACCTTTGCCGCGCCCGGCATCGCCGCCGACTGGGGCACCAAGCCGGCGGCCCTTGGGGTGGCGTTGTCGTCGGGCCTGGTCGGCATGGCCGGCGGGTCGCTGTTCATCGCGCCGCGCGCGGATCGGTTCGGCCGGCGTCCGATCCTGCCGATCTCGCTGATGTTGATGGCGATCGGCATGTTGATGACGGCGACGGCGCAGTCGTTGTGGCCGCTATGCGCGTGGCGGGTGATTACCGGGCTCGGCATCGGTGCATTGGTGCCAACGGTATCGACGATCGCCGCCGAATTCGCCAACGACCGGCGCCGCGATTTTGCGGTGGCGCTGGTGACGGTGGGGTATCCGGCCGGCGGGCTTGTCGGTGGGTTGATCGCGGCGCAATTCGTCACCGTCTACGGTTGGCGATCGATCTTTGTATTCGGTGGCGTGATTACGGCTGTCTTCCTGCCGCTTGCCTGGTGGCTCGTGCCCGAATCGATCCAGCATCTGGCGCGCACCCGCACGCCAAGGGCCGACAAGGTCTTTGCCAGCGTGCTGCGCCGCATGGGGCATGACGCCGACGAGGTGATCGCGCTTCCCTTTGCTGCAAGCCCTGCATCGCAAGGGTCAGCTGGTGGCTTTGCTGAGCTGCTGAGCCCCGCCTTCCGGCGGATGACATTGCTGCTGATCGCGGCCTATTGCCTGCATATCCTGACCTTTTATTTCTTTTCCGGCTGGCTGCCCAAGCTGATGACCGACATGGGGTTTTCGACCCCCGATGCGATCCGTACTTCGGCGATCATGTCGCTTGGCGGGATCGTCGGGGGCAGCATGCTCGGCTTTTTCGCGCCGCGGCTGGGGCTCAGGCGGCTGGTGATCGCGGCGATGATCACGACGACGCTGACGATGGGCGGTTTCGGCTATCTGACGCAGCTTCACCAGATTCAGCTGCTCGCGGTGTTCGTTGGCATCGGCATCTTTGGGGGCATCGTCGGGCTGTACGCAGCGCTCGCCCGCGCGTTCCCGGCGCGGCTGCGGGTGACGGGAACGGGGCTTGCGATCGGGCTCGGGCGCGGGGGTGCGGTCGTCGGGCCGATCCTTGGCGGCGTGTTGTTGCAAGCGGGGCTTCGCGCGGGGACGGTGATGAGCGTGGTCGCGCTGTTCGCGCTCGCCGCCGCCTTCGCCTTTGCGCTTGCGCTGCCCGCAAAGGCGCCGCTCGACCAGGCCTGACTGCCTATCCCATTGGGATCAGGGGCAGCGCGGATCTCCTGGACAATCCGGCAACCGGGTGCGGATGCCGGGATCGAGCGGCTTGATGTCGGCGCCGCGCATCGGCTTGCCCTTGGCCCCGCCGATCACCAGCGCGCCATCGCTCGAAATCCTGAGCGATGTCGAACAGGCGACCGTCATCGGTTGCAGATCGGCGCAGGACAGCCAGTGCTGCGGCTTGCCCGCCGGGCTGATCCGCACCTTCTGCCGGGCGATATCCCAGGCGAGCACCGATCCATCGGCGCTGCCCGACGATTTCAGGATGAAGTCGCGCGTCCCCTGATAGAGCGGCATATCGTCAGCGCCGTAGACGACCGCCTTGCCTTCCTTGAGCTGTGCGGTCTGGCCAGCACCGCCATCGAATTGAACCATCGTGATCGGAAAAGCCTGAGCGAGCAACGGTGCGGCAGACAATGCGGGCATCAAAATGGCGACCCCGGCGATGAATATGGTCCCTGCGCGCATCCCGCTTCTCCCCTCGACGTATCAGCCGGGCGGTATTAGTCCGGTGACGGTGACGGGGCAATCGATTGTATCCGGGGGGAAGACTGCGTGACCGAGCCGGTGCCACCGAGCGATAATCAGCAACCGCCCGATGTGTCGCCACCCACTGCGCCCGCGCGACCGGTGTCGAAGGTGCGCAGGGCGGTCAGGCGGCGAAAGCAAGCCAAGCAGATCATGTCGCTGGCGCAATCGGGGTTTCTGCTTTCGGCGGTGCTCGCGATCATCAACGTGTTCTATGCGATCCAGGGATCGACGCTTGTCGTCCAAAAGCCCGAACAGGTGATCCTGTACCGCGACGGCGAGGGGGCAAAGGCGGTGCTGACGATGGCGATCCGGGTCGCGGTGATCAACACTACGACCCAGGCGGGCGATGTATTGATGACGGCGCGGCTGACGCCGATACGCGGCGGGCCGGCATTTGCTTATGCCGCCACGGTGAAGCCCGTTTTCACCCGCGATGCCGATACCGCCAGGCAATGCGAACTCGGCGCGCGGTGCATCGTCCATCCCGGGCTGGTGGCAATCGAACATAGCGACGACATCATCGATATACCCGGGGGTTCGGTGCGCGGCGTTTACCTGAGCTACCCGATGGCAGCGTGGAATTGCGAGGGCGCCGAAAAAGCGTGCGACACGTTCGCGGATTTCGGCACGGCGACCCGCGCGCTTGCCGGCAAGCCGCTCGATGTTACCGTCAGGGTCAATTTCTACGCCGACGGCCACCGCGATCTGCGCTGCCTGACCAATCCGGTCAACGCGGCGTATCTGGCCGAAAAAGGATGGGTGACGATGTCCTGCCAGTCGGCCGCGATCTACGGCGCGCCGTGGTTCTAACGCCTCGGTTCGGCGGCTTTCAGCGTGACCGGCTGAACAGTTTCAGCGGGTGCAGTGTCGCTGAAAAGCTGACGCCCCGATCCTGCAGATCGCGGCTCGCGAGTTGCTGGGCCGGGTTGATCGCATAGCCGTAACTGATCTGTGCGGTCAGCCCGCTGGACGGGATCCAGCTCAGTCCGGCGCCGACACTGGCCAGCCAGTCATTGGCGGGTGCCGGATTGGTCTCGTTGCGGAGCACCGCGCCATCGGCGAAAACCGACGCTGAAAACGCGCCGGGATCAAAACCGTTTGGGCCTGCCCGCCCGCCCGTCAGGCTGAAGCGGCGCGCCAATTCGATCGAGCCGATCACGCCACTATCGGCCAGCACCAAAGTCTCACGGTAGCCGCGCACCGTATAGACGCCGCCCGCCGAGAGCCGCTCGGCCGAATACAGGATGCCGTCGGCGACCTGGCCATAGCCGCGCACGCGCAGTTCCAATCCGTGATCGTCGATCCGATAGGCGTGGCTGAAATCGAGCTGGAAGATGCGAAAGCTGGGGCTTGGCCGGGCGATATCGGCCACATCGCTACGCGTGCCCTCCAACCCTTGCGTCGCCGTCGCCGATAGCGCGGTGACGTGGCGGGTGCCGCGTTCGATCCAATCCGCCGTCAGCCGCACGGCGGTATATTCCGCGCGGCCCGCCACCGAGCCTGGGCTGAACGAAAAGGGCTGGCCCAGCAGGAAAGCGCGTGTCTGCCGGTGGAGCACGCGAACACCAAGCGTCAGCGAACGTGCCGCGCGCCATTTCCCCGGGCCATCGGGGAGCAACGGTGAGGCGAACGACTGTTGAGCCAGCCCGCCCTCGACGGTCCATTCGCTGGCACGGATATCGAGCGGCAGCAACGGCCGATCGACCACCGCTGCATCGCTATAGCTGCCGCGCAGCGTCGCGGTCGTTCGCGGCGACAGGAATGGTGTCGAATAGCTGGCGGTGGCATCGGGCCGTCCCGCGGTCAGCCCGGTTTCTGCGATCAACACATCGCCGGCAACGGCGATATTGCGCAAGCTGCCGCCGATCGCGCCGCGCTCCCCGCCGATCGCTGGCGAGCGGCTGTTGCCGACCGCGATATAAACGTCGCCGCGAGGTGCCGGATCGACCGTCAGCGCCAGCACCGCTTCACCGGGATTGGCACCGGGGCGCAGATCGGCGGTGACGGTCGCGATCGCCGCATCTTCGGTCAGCTGCCTGAAATCGCGTTCGATCGCCTCGGCATCGATCGGCACCCGTGTCGACGATCGCATCCGGTGGCGAACGTAATCGGCGGTGAGGCCGTTGGCGCCGCGTGGGCCCCATTTCACTTCGATAGGGGCTGCGGTGCCGCTGACCAATCGTCCATAGACGAGGCGGATATGGAGCACGCCGCCGCCCGCATCGAGTGGATCGGCAAGCTGGACGCCAGAGTTGATGTAGCCGTTGCGCACGAAGGCGAGGTTGATCGCTTCGATCAGCGCAACCACGCGATCGGTAGAAACCGGTGCGCCGACCAGATGATTGTCGATGAATTGCCGGCGGACCCATTGCGCGTCAAATCCGTGCACGCCCGGCGCAGTCAGGGCCGGCTGCCCGTCAGCGGCGGGATCGGGTCGCCAGCGGCGATGCGGCAACGCGGTAGCATCGGCATTGGCCGCCACGACAATATCGGTGAAGATGACCAGCGCCGCATCCCCTTGCGAAACCGGGCTGGCGGGTGCCGATGATGGCGGCGCGACCGGGCCTGGCCGCGGCGTCGCGAAATCGGGGAGAGCGGGGCCGGCGGCTTGCGGCCCGGTGCGCGGGCGCAGTGCGTCGCCAGCGGGGCGTTCTTGCGCTGCGGCGGGGACGGCGGCCATACAGCCGACCAACAGCGAGGCCCGCCATGCACGCGCCCTCATCGACGACAGTCCGACAAGGCGCGGCGCAGTGCAGCAACAGGGGAGGTGCCGGGCGCGGGTGGGGCGCTGGCCGCATAGGGGCCGGTGACGCGCGCACTGAAACGGCTCTGCCCGCGCCCGCCGATCGCGCATTGCCCGCGCAGCACCGCCGATGCGTCGAGGAAACTGACATCGATCGGCTCTGCGCCCGTAGACAGATCGCCAACCTGGCTGTCGACGAGCAGATCGCCGTCGACCTCAAGCAGATTGAGACGATCTGCCGAGCGGATGTAGAAATTGGCGGTGACCTCGACATTGGCCCCCGCCGAATCGCCGAGCGCGAGGATATCGCCGCCGTCCGACAGGATGAGATAGGGGTTGGAGATGAAAATCCGACCGCCGGTGCCCGGCCCCGACGAGGTTGTGATGACCCCCGAATTGACCGCGCCGCGCAGCAGGACGGAGCCTCCGGGGGTGATGTCTAGGACGATATCGCCGGCCGGGCCGTTGAGCGAATTGGTCGACAGCGCGCCGCCATTGGTCAGCTCCAGACGCGACGCGGAGACCGAAACCAGCCCGGCTGCCCCGTTCCCAGCGACGGCATTTACGGCCGGCGTGCGGCCTTCCCAGATATTCTCGCTGAAGATCGCCGAGCCGGTGCCATCGACGCGAATTGTCGTACCGATCACCTCGACTTCGCCAGCGGTCAGCCGGTTCGCTGAACTCGTCTCGATCTGGGCGCCGTTGGTGAGGGTCACCGTTGGGGCGGTGACCGATATCGCGCCCGATTGGCCGACATTGGCGTCGTTGGCGACCGACCGGATCGCGCCGCCGTCGATCGACAGGTTGTTCGCCTCGATCAGCACGAGCCCGGCATCGCCGGCGGTGAAGGTCGACGTCGTGATCTGCCCGGTCGGGGCAATCGAAAGCGTGCCCGTCGCCACGAGCCGGATGCCGCCTGCCGAACCGGTGCCCTCCAATGCCTCGCTGGCGATCAGCCCGGCGACGGTGGCGCTGCCCGTCGCGATGTCGATCAATCCCGCATCGCCCGTTCCGCGGGTATCGGCAACGATGCTGCTTGTCGCGTCGAGGCTGAGCTGTTTTGCATTGATATCGACCAGCCCGCCCGCCCCTGAACCAAAGGCCGCGGAATTGATTTCGCCTGAATTGCGCAGCGCGAGCGTGTCGACATTGAGCTGGATGACGCCGGCATCGCCCGTGCTGTCGGCTGCGGCATTCGAATAGATCTGGCCGTTGTCGAGCGTCAGCGTGCCGATATTGAGCTGGACGATGCCGGCATCGCCGGTGCTTTCGGCCTCGGCATTCGAATAGATCTGGCCGCCGTTGAGCGTCAGCGTGTCGGCCGTGAAGGCAAGTCCGCCGGCATCGCCTGCACCAAAGGTCGATGTGTCGATGAAGCCGTTGCCGCTGATCGTTGCTGTCGTTGCGGCAATGGCGATGATGCCGCCTGCCGCCGGGCCGGTCGTCGATGAATCGATCGCGCCGCCGCTATCGATCGTCAGCAGGCGGGTGGTGATATCGATGTCACCGCCGGTGCTGCTCGGCTGGGTGCCGGCGAACGACGCGATCCGGCCGTTGTTGAGGATGCGGATCGTGTCCGCCCTGATCGTCATCGGCCCGCCGGCGCCGGTCGATTCGGCGCGCGATCCGAGTTCGGCATTGTCGATGTCGAGCAGCCCCGCATCGATGACGATCGGGCCAACCTGCCCGGCGCCATTGCCCATCGTGCCGATAAAGCTTTGCGCGCGGACCGACAGGCCCGCCGCACTTATCGATAGCCCGCCGCCGGTTCGGCTGGTCGAAAAGCTCGATACACTGCTGGTATCGAGCATGATCTGATCGGCGGCCGCGCGGATCGTGCCGGGCTGCCCCGCATCGACCGAGGCGGCAAGCGCGCTGCGTGTGAGGGTGATCGCGCCACTGCCGAAGCGCGATCCGATCGGATCGGCGATCCGGATCGATCCGGTGCCGGTGCCGACGGCGGCTAGATCGATCGCGCCCGCGTTGATCGTCGATCCGCTGATCGCGATCCGCCCGGCGGAAAGCGCCAGCCGGTTGGTCGCGCCGATGAACCGACCGCTGCTGTTGCCCGCAATCGAGATTGCCGCACCGCGCCCCAGAAACCCGAAGGAAGCCGGCGCGGCGACGGTGAGCGTCGATCCCCCCGGGGTCGTCGCGGCAAAGCGCCCGCCATCGGCGAGCGACAGCGAATCGGCGGTCGAAAAATACACGGCATTGGGCACCGCGACGCGCGCATTGGCACCAAAGGCGATGCCGGCGGGGTTGATGAAGAAGAAATCGGCATTGGGCAGGCCCTGGCTGGCGATCGTCCCGTCGATGCTCGAGGGTGAGCCGCCGGTCACCCGCGAGACGACGTTGCGGATCGTCGCGCCGTCGTTCGCTGAGCGCAGCCAGACAGCAATATCGCCGGTGCCAAGCGAAAAGGCCTGGAAGCTATGAAACAAATTGGTGCCGATGCGGGTGCCTCCGTCGATGGTCGTCGTGCCGTTCTGTTGCAGTGCCGTCGTGCCAGTGGTGCGGTCGGACGCGGTATCGGGCACGATCGTCGTCGGCGCCGCCGGCGCGGTCTGGGCGGTGGCGGGCGCGCACCAGCTTGTGCTTGCGGCCAGCGCGAGGACGCAGGCGATCCTCATCGCCAGCCGCCAAGCAGGGTAAAGGCCGCCCAGATCTGCGGATCGGCAAGATCACCGCCGCCCGCAATCAATTCCAGCTGCGCGCCGCGAAGCGCCTCGGCCTTGCCCATCCCGCCGCGATAGCGGGTGTAGAATCCCTTCATCAGCGCCAGCGTGCCGATATCGTTGACTTCCCAAAGCGACGCGATCGCGCTTTGTGCGCCGGCTTGCACCGCTGCCCCCGCAAGCCCCATGCTCGCCTGATCGTCGCCGACCGCCGTTTCGCAAGCGCTGAGCACCAGGAGCAGCAATTCGTCGCCCCGCGCGCGCCCATTCTGGATCAGTCCGCGCAGATCGGCCATCGGGATCGCCTCGTCATTGGCGACGATGAACGACCGGTCCGATCGCCCGTTAAAGGCGGCATGCGTCGCCAGATGCAACACATCGACATGCCCCCGCCCGAGTGCGGTGCGAAGATCGGCCTCATGGAAATTCTCGATCACTTTGCCCGCGGGTCCAGCCGCCGCCTGGGCTTCGTCATGCGTTCCCTCCAACTTGGGAAAAGTCCCGGCGGGCAGCGCCACTTCTCGCTCGAGTGCTGCTGCCACGACATCGAGCTTGCGGCCATCGCGCGTGCGACCCGGCTGCGAATAGGCGAGCGCGGGGGCGATCGACAGCCGCGTCCGCTCGATCAAAAACTTTCCGCCAGCATCGACCAGCGCGGCAAAGGGCAGCGCCCGCAAGGGACCATCGGGGACGATCACGAGCGTGCCGCCGGGCGACAGCCGAGCCTCGATCGGCGCGATCAGCAATTGATAGAGCCGTGCTGCGGGCTCGCGCCAGCCATCGCCGCCGCCTTCGCTCATCGATGCGACGAGATCGCTGACCAGGCGCTTGACCTCGGCCCGGCTCGCGCGCTCGCCGATCGGCAGCCTTTCATAATGGGCCGCCGCACCGCTCCCCGTCGACACGATCAGCTCGACCCGGTCATCGAGCAGGATCGGATAGAGCAGCATCTCGCCGCCGCCGAGCGCAGCGGGGCGCACCGGATCGCGCGATGGCACACAATTCGAGCCGAACGCGCTTTGCAATTCCGCCTCGCGGTACGCCTCGACAATCTGTTGCAGCTTGTCGATCTGCGCGACGGGATCGGCATCGGCCGGGCGCCCGAGTTCGACCGCCACCGCCGCCTCGAACACCGGCTGCATCAGCTTGGCAAAGGTCGATTCCTCGGTCAGCGGATCGGCGGCCGGCAGCAGCGGGCGGACCGATTGCAGCGCCCGATAGGCAGCGACGACGAGCTCGGCATGACGCGCAGGCTCGGCACGGGCGAGCCATAACAGCCATTCGGCCAGCCTCAACGGCTGTGGCCGGGTCGATTCGATGAAGACCGCGCGCTGGAAACTGGCGCGGGCGACGCCGGTTGCGCCTTGCGCGATCGCCAGCCGCCCCTCGATCCCTGCTGCCGCCGCGAGCGTTTCGGGTACGGCAGGTTCCGCCGACCGCATTGCGACCGCGCCGGCGAGGATGATCGATCTGTCGAGGTTGCCCGCATCGAGCGCGGCCTCAGCAAGCCGCCCGATCAGCAATGCCCGCTGGCGCGCGTCGCCGATCCGCTGCGCATCGGCGAGCCCGGCGACCGCACTGGCGTTCGCCTCATCGCGCAGCGATTGCGCCGCAAAGGGTGCGCGTGCCGCTGCCGTCAGCGCACCACGCGCAAGCCGTAACTGGGCGAGTGCCGCAAGCGCATCGTCGCCGCCTGCGCGCGCGCGGGCGGCCGCGCAAAGCAGCGCGGCACGCGCCTGCCCGCGTGCGGGAAGCCTAACGAATCCGGCATCGAGGATCGTCGCGCAAGGATCGGATGTCGGTGATTCATCAGGCGCGCCCGTCGCCTCGCCCGGCGCGGCAACCATTCGCCTGGCGCCACGAGTGCCGGTGGCGACGCTCGAGGTCGCAGCGGTCAACCCCAATCGGTAGGCGGCAAGCCCTGCGAGTGCCGCGTCATGGGCGGCCTCCGCACGGCGCAAGCCGATCAGCAGATAAGCCTGCGCCTCCGCTCGGCTACCCCAGGGCGCGGTACGAAGGGCTTTGGCGGCGGCGATGCAATAACGGGCGCCGGCAAGTGAAGCAGCGTCGGCTGGCTTGCCGGAGCGGGTTTCGATATCGAGATCGGCGGGCGATATCGTGCCGGCCTGAACCGCCGCTTCGATGCTTGCAGCACGGCGATCGAGTGCGCCCGCATCGGCGGTCACGTCAGGTATTGCGGCACATAACCGATCGGAAGTCGCCGCCAGCACAGGCGCCGGCACGATTAGCCACCAGCCAATCAAAAACGGCGTGGCCGCCCGCAATCTGGCTAAAGAAAAAACCGGAATATCTCCCCCTCGGCTCGGCTATCACCAAGATTATCAGGAGTCTATCGGACGTTGCCCCGCTGCGACGTCGCTGGCGACAAGGGCTGTGTCCCGCTTTACGAAGGGGTTGATGACCGAAGCCGATTTCCTGGCCGCGCTGAAGCGGCTGCCGCTGCATCCCGGTGCCGATGGGCTAACCGACGATGTCGCGCGGATCGACGGTTTGGTGCTGACGACCGATACGCTGGTGGAGGGCGTCCATTTCCTGCCCAACGACCCGCCGGGCGATGTCGCGTGGAAACTGCTGGCGGTGAACCTGTCCGATCTGGCGGCCAAGGGCGCGGTGCCGACCGGCGTGCTGCTCAACTATCCTATTGGCGGTGCTGCGGGTTGGGATGCGGCGTTCCTCGCCGGGATTGACGCAGCGCTGCGTCATTTCGATTGCCCGCTGCTTGGCGGTGATACGGTTACGCTGCCCGGCGCCGCGCCGCGCATGCTGACGCTCACTGCGATCGGCAGGGCCGATGTCGTGGTCAGCCGGGCAGGCGCGCGGGCCGGTGATGTGCTCTATGTAACGGGCGTGATCGGCGATGCGGGGGCAGGGCTGGCGATTGCGCGGCAAGCTGAGGGTGATCTCGCGCTGCTCGCCACGTATCGCCGCCCCGTTCCGCGCGTTGCGGAAGGGCTGATGCTTGCCCCCCATGTCAGCGCGATGATGGACGTGTCCGACGGGTTGCTCATCGATGCGGCCCGAATGGCGGCGGCAAGCGGGCTGGCGGTGATGATCGATCTGGGTGCCGTGCCCTTGTCGCCCGCGCTGTGCGACTTTGCAGGCACATCGCTTGAGGCGCGCCTCGCTGCCGCCACGGCGGGGGACGATTACCAGCTGTTGTTCGCCGCAGCTCCCGATATCCGACTGCCGGTGGTTGCGACCGCCGTCGGGCGTTTCGCGGTCGGGCAGGGGATCAGCCTGCACGATGGGGGCGTAGCGATCGCGTTGCCCGAGCGGCTCGGCTTCCAGCACGCGGGCTGACCGGCGATATCGGCGCGCTTGCGCTTGCAGGTGCCGACATTATAGGTCGCCCGGCATTACCGATAGGGGAAGCGGCGCGCGACATTCGTCGGCAGCGCCGCCAAATGAGAACGAACGGGGAAGGACTGCGCGAATGACGATCGTCTATGCGGCCATGATTTGTGGGCTGCTGGCTGTGCTTTACGGCTTCATCACCAGCCGTCAGGTGCTGTCGGCTCCGGCAGGCAATGAGAAGATGCAGGACATCGCCGCCGCCATTCAGGAGGGCGCACAGGCCTATCTTGGTCGCCAATATCGCACGATCGCGATCGTCGGCGTCGCCGTCGCGATCATCCTCGCGGTCACATTGGGGCTCATCTCGACGATCGGTTTCGTCATCGGCGCGGTGCTCTCAGGGGTTGCCGGTTATGTCGGCATGAACATTTCCGTGCGCGCCAATGTCCGCACGGCGGAGGCGGCGCGCACCTCGCTTCAGGGCGGCCTGACGATGGCGTTTCGTTCGGGCGCAATCACCGGCATGCTGGTGGCGGGCCTTGGCCTGCTGTCGATTGCGGGCGTGTTCTGGTATCTGATCGGCCCGGCGGGCAATGCCGCCGGGGCGCCCGTCGTCGTCGAGGCGCTGACCGCGCTGGCATTCGGCGCATCGCTCATCTCGATCTTCGCGCGGCTCGGCGGCGGCATCTTCACCAAGGCCGCAGACGTCGGCGCCGATCTGGTCGGCAAGGTCGAGGCCGGCATCCCCGAAGATGATCCCCGCAACCCCGCGACAATCGCCGATAACGTCGGCGACAATGTCGGCGATTGCGCAGGCATGGCCGCCGATCTGTTTGAAACCTATGTGGTGACGATCGGCGTCACGATGATCTCGATCGCGCTCGCGCTGCGGGGGTCGGACAATCTGCTCGCGCTGATGGGCCTGCCGCTCATCGTCGGCGGGGTGTGCATCATCACCTCGATCATCGGCACCTATTTCGTGCGGCTGGGCGCCAGCAACAACATCATGGGCGCTCTCTACAAGGGTTTCTGGACGAGCATACTGCTGTCCGTCCCCGCGATCTATTTCGCCACGCAATATACGCTTGGCGACATGAATGCAGCGATTGGCGGCAATAGCTTCCTCGATGCAGGCGGCGCGACGCCAGAAGCGATTGCAGGTGCTGCTGTATCGGCGATCACCGGCATGAAGCTGTTCTGGTCGATGATGATCGGCCTTGCCGTCACGGGCCTGCTGGTGTGGATCACCGAATATTACACCGGCACCAACTATCGCCCGGTCCGCAGCATCGCCAAGGCATCGGAGACGGGCCACGGCACCAACGTGATCCAGGGGCTCGCGATCAGCCTTGAATCGACAGCGATGCCGACGATCGTCATCGTGATCGCGGTCATCGCTGCCTATCAGCTTGCAGGCGTGATCGGCATCGCCTTTGCCGCGACCGCGATGCTGGCGCAGGCGGGCATGGTCGTTGCGCTCGATGCGTACGGTCCTGTCACCGACAAT
>JBBRMV010000028.1:0-39788 GCA_038230675.1 Sphingomonadales bacterium
CCACTGAGCTACGGCAGCATTTTCCCGCAAGGCCTTGAACAGCCCCGCAGGAGCGCGCCTAAGAGCCGTTGGGCGAGGACTTGTCAAGGAGTGCGTGGCGACGTGGCGACCGGGGATGACGAGAAGGTGGCGCGGCGGGCGGCGGCGTTGCGGGAAAACCTCAAGCGACGCAAGGCGCAGGCAAGAGGCGGCACCGATGCTGGCAATCCCCCGTCGGTCCCTTTGGATACGCCCGGGGACCGATAGCCCCAGCTTCGGTTGACCCACGCGGCATGATGCGTCTGCGTACTGACATCGCCAGATCAAGGGCGGCGCAGGGAGGGGGTGGCGATGTGGAAAGGCCCCCCGATAAAGGCAATTTACGTCCTGAGAGCCAACAAGAAATCCAGGGTCTCAGCGAAGCGGCGCGCACTTCGCCTGGAGCCAGACGCGGTCGTCCGGTTCGAGGTGGGGGCCGATCACCTCCATCACCCGGGCGTGATAGGCATCGACCCAGTCGCGTTCGGCCGCGCTCAGCATGTCGGCTACGATCAGCGATCGCTCGATCGGGCAGAAAGTGAGCGTTTCGAAGCCCAGCATCGGCGCCTCCGCACCCTCGATCGCGCGGTCCTCGACGAGGATCAGATTCTCGATGCGGATGCCGTATTCGCCCGCCTTGTAATAGCCGGGCTCGTTCGAGATGATCATGCCCGCGCGCAACGGCTCGGATGGTCCACCGCCGGGGTAATTGGGCGTCGCGATCCGCTGTGGCCCCTCGTGCACCGCAAGATAGGCGCCGACGCCGTGGCCCGTACCATGCGCGTAATCGAGCCCCACTTCCCACAATGGGCGGCGGGCAAAGCCATCCAGCTGCCCGCCATTGGTGCCGTGGGGGAATACGGCAGTGGCGAGCGCGATATGGCCCTTCAGAACGCGCGTGAAGCGATCGCGCATTTCCTGCGTCGGCTCACCGATGGGCAGCACGCGCGTCACGTCGGTCGTGCCATCGGCATATTGGCCGCCCGAATCGACGAGGTAGAGCTGGCCGGTTGTTAGCCGCGCGTTGGAGGCCTCGTCCACGCGGTAATGCGGGCTCGCCCCGTGCGCGCCGGTGGCCGAGATGGTGTCGAACGACGTGTCGAGAAGCACGCCCGTTTCCTCGCGGAATGTCTGGAGCTTCGCGACGCAATCGAGCTCGGTCAGCGCGCCCTTGGGAGCTTGAGCCTCCACCCAGCGCAGGAACCGGGCAAGCGCTGCCCCGTCGCGCGCCGAGGCCGATCGGTGGCCGGCGATCTCGACGGGGTTCTTGGTCGCCTTAGCCAGCACCACCGGATCGCGCTGCGCCAGGATTGTGGCGCCGCCGGTGTCGAGCCGATCGAAAATCGCCGCGACCGCGCGTTCGGGATCGGCAGCGACGCGCTTGCCGGCAAACCCGCCCAGTGCCCCGGCAAAGGCGGCGCGGTCATGCACGCGGATCGCGTTGCCGAGATGCTGACGGACGTCGTCGGTCAGCTTTTCGGGCGCAATGAACAGATCGGCGGTGCCGTCGGCGTTGATGATCGCATAGGCGAGCGCGACGGGCGTGTGCGCGACGTCCTTGCCGCGAATGTTCAGCGCCCAGGCGATCGAATCGAGTGCCGTCAGCACCACCGCATCGGCCTTGCGCGTTGCCAGCCAGTCGGCGATCCCGGCGCGCTTTTCAGCGGATGACTGCCCGGCGCGGACGTCGTCCTGAATGGTCAGCGTCGCATCGGAAGGTGCCGGGCGATCGGGCCAGACGGCATCGACCGGGTTGGTTTCAACGGCGACAAGGCTGGCGCCGCGCTCGGCCAGCGCGCGTTCGGCCTCCTTCACCCAGGCGCGGGTGTGCAGCCACGGATCATAGCCGATCTGCGCGCCCGCCGATGCGTGCTCGGCGAGCCAGCCCGACACGCTCGTCTGCGGCACGCCGACATAGTCCCAATGATCGCCATCGACCTGCTGGCGCACCTGCAACGTATAGCGCCCGTCGGTGAAAATTGCCGCTTCCTGCGACATGACGACGGCGGTTCCGGCCGATCCCTGAAAGCCCGTCAGCCAGGCAAGGCGCTGGGCATAATCGCCGACATATTCGCTCATATGCTCGTCAGTCAGCGGCACCACGAAGCCATCGAGGCGATCGCGCGCGAGTTGATCGCGAAGGGCTGAGAGTCGATCGGCATAGCTGGACATGGGCGGTTCCCGGCAGAGGGCGCGCATGCGGGCGACGCCACAACAAGAGGAATATCGTGCCAGAAACCTTGCTGTCACGACAAGCAATATCGCAGCCAATCCTTCGCCAGTGCAGCATTGGGCTTGCAATCCGGGCGCTTGCCGGGATGATCGACGCCGGGGCCGCTATCAAGCCGGTTTTGTGCCTCGAGGAGACACCGATGCCGGGTCAAAAGACGCAGATCGTGGTCGTAGGCGGTGGTGCCGGCGGGCTCGAACTCGTTCGCAAGCTGGGTGCGCGCTATGGCCGCAAACGGCACGACATTATCCTCATCGACCGCAACCTGACGCATATCTGGAAGCCGCTGCTGCATGAAGTCGCGGCGGGATCGCTCGATGCCAATCTGGATGAGGTTGGCTATGGCGGGCATGCGGTGCGCTGGGGCTATCGCTTCTTCAACGGCAGCATCGAATCGATCGATCGCGCCGCGCGCACCGTCACCACCGCGCCATTGCTTGACGAAGCGGGGGACGAAATCATCGGCCGGCACACCATTCGCTATGACTATCTGGTGATGGCGATCGGCGGGATTTCCAACGATTTCGGCGTGCCCGGTGTGCGCGAGCATGCGCTGTTTCTCGAAGACCGCCCGCAGGCGGATCGTTTCCGCCAGAAATTGCTCAACCTGTGCCTGCGGACCAACCACGCGCACCAGACGGGCAATCCTGCTGCGCGGGTGCGCGTCAGCATCGTCGGCGGCGGCGCGACGGGCGTGGAACTCGCGGCCGAGCTTTATAACGCCGCCAAAGCACTGAGGCATTACGGTCTGGAGGTGTTCGACGAGACCGCGCTCGAAGTGTCGTTGATCGAGGCGGGGCCGCGCATCCTGCCAGCGCTCGAGGAGGCGCTTGCCGAGACCGCGAAAAAGGAACTCCAGGCGCTCGGCGTGCATGTGCTCGATAGGACGCAGGTGGTGCGACTCGAAAGCCGCGCGGTGCATACGGGCGACAATCAGGTGATCGACGCCGATCTGATCGTTTGGGCCGCCGGGGTGAAGGGGGCCGATGAAATTACGACGATGAGCGATCTGGAACTGACCAAGGGCAACCAGATCATCGTGCGGCCGACGCTGCAGACGACCGTGGATGACCGGATTTATGCGCTTGGCGATTGCGCTTCGTGCCTGCTCCCGGGGCGCGACAAACCCATCCCGCCGCGGGCGCAATCGGCGCATCAGATGGCGAGCCTGATCTTCACCAACCTCGTCCGCGTGCAATCGGGCAGGCAATTGAAGGATTTCACCTATCACGATCACGGGTCGCTGGTGTCGCTCAGCCGTTTCTCGACGGTCGGCAGCCTGATGGGCAATCTGGTGGGCGGTCGGATGTTCGTCGAAGGGTGGATCGCGCGGATGGTATATCTCTCGCTCTACCGAATGCACTTGATCGCGATCCACGGCTGGGTCCGCGGCGTCGCGCTGATCGTCATCGGGCACGTCAACCAGATCGTCCGGCCACGGCTCAAGCTGCATTGAGAGGACGGCCCGGCGATCAGGCGCGTTCGTCCTTTGGCGAGCCCATCGTCACATAAGAGGTGATCGCGCCGACATGCGCGATCGTACCGAGCACTTCGGTGTGGAAATGCTTGAAGGCGGCAAGATCGGCGGTTTCCACGCGCAGGATATATTCGAACGCACCCGTCACATTGTGGCATTCGCGGACTTCGGGTGAGTGCTTGATCGCGATCTCGAAGCCTTCCTGAACGGCCTTGCTGTGATTGGTGAGCCCGACGCCGACATAAGCGACGAACCCGTTGCCGAGCGCCGTCCGATCAAGGACCGCGCGGTAACCCCGGATGATCCCGCGCCGCTCGAGATCCTGCACGCGGCGCAGGCATGCCGATGGCGACAGCCCGACTCGCTCGGCCAGATCGAGATTGGACATCCGACCGTCGCTAGAGAGTTCGCGCAATATATTTCGGCCTATTTGGTCTAATTCGGTCATCTGTTGCGTGAAGCCTTCCATCTACCAATCAATACGCAATCCAAATCGCAGCAAAATGCAATAGGATTGTGACATGACCGCTTCCACGCAACTCGCTCTCGTCACCTTTGCGTTCGTGTCGTCGATAACGCCCGGGCCGAACAATCTGATGCTGATGGCATCGGGTGCCAATTTCGGTGTGCGCAGGACGATCCCGCACATGCTGGGGGTCGGGATCGGCTTTATGCTGATGATCGTGCTGGTGGGGGTCGGGCTGGTCGGGCTGTTCGCGCTCTGGCCGCCGTCTTTCATGATCCTGAAGATTGCCGGGGTTGCCTACATGCTGTGGCTGGCGTGGAAAATCGCGCACGCGGCACCCCCCGTGGCCAAGGGAGAGGCGGCGGGCAAACCGATGACTTTCATCCAGGCGGCCCTGTTCCAATGGATGAACCCCAAGGCATGGACGATGACGCTGACCGCAGTCACCGTCTATGCGCCGCGGCATGATTTCGCGTCGGTTGTGATGATCGCGCTGATCTTTGGCGCGATCAATCTGCCTTCGGTCAGCAGCTGGGCGGCGATCGGCACCGTAATGCGGCGCTGGCTGACCAGCCCGGCGCGGCTGCGTGCGTTCAACTGGAGCATGGCGGCGTTGCTCGTCGCGTCGTTGCTGATCGCGCTCTGAGACAAAAGGCGCAGGGTTCGACTTATCCGAACGTCACGCTAAAGGCAGGGGATGAGCGATTTCCCCAATCCACCGGTGGCCGAGCGCCGCCTGCATGCCTTCACCATCCATGACCAGACCATCGAGGATCCCTATGCCTGGCTGAAGGACCCGGGGTATCCAAGCGTCACCGACAAGGACGTGCTCGGCTATCTTGAGGCGGAAAACGCCTATTTCGAAGCGGTGATGGCGCCGCTGAAACCGGTGACCGAGCGGCTTTATGAAGAGATGAAGGCGCGGATCAAGGAAGATGATTCGTCGGTGCCGCAAAAGGACGGCGACTGGTTTTACTGGAGCGCGTTCGAGACCGGTGGGCAGTACCGGAAATGGTGGAGAAAGCCCGTGGCGGGCGGGGACGACGAACTGATCCTTGACGAGCCGACACTTGCCGAGGGCAAGGCATATTTCCGGCTTGGCGCGCTGTCGGTCAGCAATGACGGCAAGCTGCTCGCTTATGCGATCGACGACAATGGGTCCGAGCGGTTCGAGGTGCGGGTCAAGGTGATCGCGACGGGCGAGCATCTTCCCGAGGTGATCCCCGGCATGCTTTCCGAAATCGTCTGGGCGGCCGATGACAGCGGCTTTCTTTATGGTCTTGCGAACGAACAGTGGCGGACGGACAATGTTCGCTTCCACCGGCTCGGCACCGCGATCGAGGACGATATCGAGCTGTTCCACGAGGCGGATGAGGGCTTCCGCGTTGGTGTCTCGGAAACGAGTTCGCGCAGATCGATCGTCATCGCGACGGGCGATCATGTGACGAGCGAGGTGTGGCTGGTGCCCGCGAGCGATCCACTCGCCAAGCCGGTGTGCGTGTCGCCGCGTAAGGTCGGCCGTGAATATGATATCGATGATCACGGCGACACGTTGTTCGTCCACACCAACGATACCGATCCCAATTTCCGGCTGTGCACCGCAAATATCGCCAACCCGGGCGAATGGACCGAATTGATCGCACCGAGCCGTGATTTCTACATGACGGGCATCAGCTGCTTTGCCGATTTCTTCATCGTCGATGGCCGTGAACAGGGCCTCGATCAGATCGAGATCCATTCCTACGAAGGCGGCGCCCCTCGGCGGATAGAATTCCCCGAGGCAAGCTATGACGCCGGGCTTGGCGACAATCCCGAATATGACATGAAGGTGCTGCGGCTCGGCTATGAATCGATGGTGACGCCGGGCACCGTCTATGATTACGATGTCGCGACGGGCGCGAAGACGATGCTCAAGGTGCAGGAAATCCCCAGCGGCTACGATGCATCGAAATACGCGACCGAGCGGCTCAGCATCACCGCGCGCGATGGTACGCCAGTGCCGGTGTCGATCGTCTATCCAAAGGATTTCCCCAAGGACGGCAGCCGGCCGCTCTATCTTTATGCCTATGGTGCCTATGGCTATGCGATCCCGCCGGGCTTCTCGACCGGGCGGCTGTCGTTACTCGATCGCGGCTTTGCCTATGCGATCGCGCATATCCGCGGTGGCGACGATCTGGGCCAACAATGGTATCTCGACGGCAAGCTTGAGAAGCGCGCGAATACCTTCAACGATTTCGTCGATGTCGCGCGCGGGCTGGTCGCGCAGGGATGGACGAGCGCCGGCAAGATCGCGATTGCCGGTCGGTCTGCGGGCGGCGAATTGATGGGCGCGGTGGTCAATTCCGATCCCGATCTGTGGGGCGCGGTGATCGCCGACGTGCCCTTTGTCGACGTGCTCAACACCATGCTTGATGAGACTTTGCCGCTGACGCCGGGCGAATGGCCCGAATGGGGCAACCCGATCGACGACAAGGCGGCATTCGATCTGATCCGTGGCTATTCGCCCTATGATCAAGTTAGGCCGCAAAGCTATCCGCCGATGTTCATCTCGGGCGGATTGAACGATCCGCGCGTTACTTATTGGGAGCCCGCGAAATGGGCAGCCAAGCTGCGCCACGTAAAAACCGATAACAATGTGCTGCTGCTGAAAACCAATATGGGCGCTGGGCATGGCGGCAAATCGGGGCGGTTCGAGAGTTTGCGTGAGGCGGCGGAGGAACATGCCTTCGTGCTGTGGCAGCTGGGCGTGGAAGTCTAGATTGCCCTTTGCGCGATCGATCACCGCGACGCCCGCCGACATCGATGAACTAGGCCACGTCAACAATGCGGTATGGGTGCGCTGGATCCAGGAATTGGCGACCGCGCACTGGCAGGCCGTCGCCCCGCCCGAGCATCTCGCTGCGCATGTCTGGGTCGTGACCCGTCATGAGATCGATTATCGCGGCAATGTCGGCAGTGGCGAGACCGTGACGGGCGAGACCTGGGTGCCGAACCCGCCGAAAGGCGCTCGCTTTGACCGGCACGCGCGATTTGTGGATGCCGATGGCAATGTGAAGGTGGAGGCGGTCACGACATGGGCCTTGCTTGACCGGGCAACCGGGCGGCTGCTGCGGGTCCGTGCCGAGATTGCCGCGCCGTTTCTGGGGGATTGAGAAGGCAGGACGCGGCTCGGGGGTAGCATAAGGTTGGTTCGCGCGGAGGCGCGGAGGCGAGGAGAAGAAAAAAGGAAGGCGGCACCCTTCAATTCGATTCTCAGAGTCAACCGACTGGCGTTATTTGTCTCCCGACTGCGCCAGTGCCGCAACATCCTCCGCGCCTCTGCGCGAACCAATCTACTCTTTGCCTCTCCAACCTAGCCGCTGTTCCTAAGCGCGGTTGCGATCGCGTTGATCGACAATAATATGCCTTCGCCGATACGTTCGTCGAGATCACCCGCCCGACGCCGCTTGATCAGTTCGATCTGGAGCAGGTTCAGCGGCTCGATATAGGGCAGGCGCAGGCGGATCGACGCATCGAGCGCCGGGTTTTTCTCCAGCAGGCGGCCTTGTCCGGTGATGTGGAGCAGCCCGTCGCGGGCGAGGTGCCAATTGTCGCGGATCGTGCCGAAAATCGGCTCGGCGAGCGTGCGATCCTCGACAAGGGCGGCATAGCGCCCGGCGATCGCCATGTCCGATTTGGCGATCACCTGCTCCATATTGGCAAGCGTTGCGGCGAAGAACGGCCAAGCAGCGGCCATCTCGATGAGCAGGCCCTTGTCGGCGAAGGCATCGACCGCCCGCCCGACGCCGTACCAGCCGGGCAGCATCACCCGTGCCTGCGCCCAGCTGAACACCCAAGGAATGGCGCGCAAATCTTCGATCGCATCCGATTTCTTGCGGCTTGCCGGGCGCGATCCGATCTTGAGACCCGAAATCTCGACGATCGGCGTCATCTGCCGGAAAAACTGGCGAAAACCGGCAGTTTCATAGACCAGGCCGCGATAGGCGCGAAACGCGGTGTCGGAGAGTTGATCCATTGCGCTTGCAAATCGCTGATAATCGCGCGCAGACAGCCGCTGTGGCTCGAGGCTGGCGAGAAGCGTTGCCGAGGCCATCGCTTCGAGATTGGTCGCCGCACTCTCACGCGTACCGTATTTGCCGGCGATCACTTCACCCTGTTCGGTGATGCGGATACGACCTTGCACGGTACCTGGAGGCTGGGCGAGGATTGCGGCGAAAGACGATCCGCCGCCGCGCCCGACAGCGCCGCCACGTCCGTGGAACAATTGCATCGCCACGCCTGCAGCCTCGAACACCGGCGCGAGCGCTGTCGACGTCCGGCTGAGGCTCCAGGTCGAGGTGAGATAGCCGCCGTCCTTGTTCGAATCGGAATAGCCGATCATCACTTCCTGATGCCCGCGCGCGCGCGCAATCGCGGCGATTTCGGGCAGCGCGAACCAATCCGCCATCACGCCGGGTGCTGCCTCCAGATCGCCGATCGTCTCGAACAGCGGCACCGCCATGATCGCGGCCTCCGGAGGATCACCGGGCCGGTACAGGCCGACCTCCTTGAGCAGCAGGTTGATCTCCAGCAGATCGGAAACCGATTGCGCCATCGACACGACATAGTTGGTGATCGACGCCGGCCCGTAACTGGCGTGCGCTTGCGCAGCGGCGCGCAGGATTTCGATCTCGCTCGTCGTTTCGTCGGCATAGCGGGCATAGTCGCTGATCAACGGGCGCGGGCTGGCGAGTTCACGACGCAGGCACGCCACCCTTTCGGCCTCGCCAAGCGCCAGATAATCCGCCTCGACGCCAGCGCCCTTCAGCAGATCGGCGACGACGCGCTCATGCACCGCGCTGTTCTGGCGGAGATCGAGCGTCGCCAGATGGAAACCGAAGATCTCGACCATCCGGATCAGCCGCCCGAGTGCGCCACCGCTCGCCAGTGGCCCGCCATGATCGGCGGCAAGCCCGTGCGCGATCGCGACGAGATCGGCGCGCAGTTCTTGCGGGGTGCGGTAGCGTTCGCCCTTCAACGCCGCCGGTCGCGGCGCGGCTTTGCCGGTCAGCGCCAAATGGGTGGCGGCGAGCCGCGCATATATGCCCGACAGCGCCCGGCGATAGGGCTCGTCGGCACGCGCATCGGCGGTGTCCCCGCTGGCTTTGGCGAGCGCTTCGACGAGCGGGTCGACATCGCCATAATCGGACGAGATCGAGAGCTCGGCGCCGAGCGCGTGGACGGCATCGAGATAGGCGCCCAATATCGTTTCGCACGCTCGGGAAAGTGCGCGCCGGAGCGAATCGGCAACAACATAGGGATTGCCGTCCCGGTCGCCACCGATCCAGCTGCCGGGGCGCAGAAAATTGGGTACGCGCTGGCCAAGCGCCCGGTCCCAACGCTGATAGAGCGCGGGCAGCACGGGCACGAAGACATCGCGCAGATAGCTGAGCGCGGTTTCTACCTCATCGGCGACGTAAAGCCGCTCGCGGCGCAGCACGCGGGTTTGCCAGAGCAGCGCGATCTGGCGCAGGATCGCTTCCTCGATCAGGTCACCATCGTCGGTCTCGACGCGCCCGGCATCACGCAGCTTCATCAGCGCGGCGATCCGGTTGCGGTGATCGATCATCGATTTGCGGCGCACTTCGGTCGGGTGCGCGGTTAGCACAGGGGCGATCAGCGCGCGTTCGAGCAATGCCGAAATCGCCGGGCGACCGACTCCCTCGGCAACGAGCCTGGCGACGACCGCCTCTATATCGGCGCCGGGCTCGGCGCTGATTCCCTGTCGGTCTTCGGCGAGATTGGCGAGCATCGAAAAGAGCATGAACCCGCGCACGAAATCGAGCGTCTCATCGAGGCTGAGCCGGTCCAGCGCCATATCGGTTGCGCTGGTGCCGCCTGTATCGCCCCGATCCTGGCCACGGTGGCGTTCCACCGAGGCGGTACGGATTGCCTCCACGCGATCGAACAGGACATCGCCGCCATCATTACGGATCACATCGCCGAGCAATTTGCCCAGAAAGCGGATGTCGGGATTGTTTGTAATCGAGGGAAGCTCGGCCATGTCTACCATGCTGCGCTGCGGCAATCGCTTGGTCAATCGCTCCTGGCGCAGGCATCTTCACTGGGCTTTGTTGCCGCCGCCGGTGGCCGGCTGCGGCCCATCGTCCAATTGCCCTGCAAACGCACCTGCGGATTGGGCGCACACCATATCTCGCCCGTCTCGTTGATCGCGGTTACCCAGATCAGGTTATGCTCCTGCCCGTAATCGATGACGGCAAAGGCAAAACCTGGCCCCTTGTCGATCACATGCACCGGGATTGTCGGGTCAAGCCGCTGGAATGCCATACACTTCCTTTTCACAGCGCAAAGCGCGCGACGTGGCCGGGAGTTCCATCCGCTCGCCGCGCTTTCGGCCGGGCAGGTTTATTGGGCAAACTTATAGGCGTTGCGCTCTGCCATGGTCACCGTGCCGTCGCCGTTCTTGTCGGCGCGGTCGAAGCGGGTGAGCTCGGCCTTGGTGAATTCGTCACGGCTGATCTTGCCGTTGTGATCCGCGTCATAGCTCATCAGCCACGCCTGCTGTCGCGGGGTCATTTCGGCGGGGAAGATCGACGTGTCGTGATCGGCATCGAGGCGATCGAAACGCTTGTCGATCCTGGCCGCGAAATCGGATCGGTTCATCACCACTGGCGGCTCGAACCCGGCGGCGGTGGCGCGATATGCGTCGCGGTCGCTGTCCTTGTCGCAGGCCCCGAGGGCGAGCGCCGCGACGATGGTGACGGCTAATCTGGTCATTGACATGGCGAAGACCCCTTTAGGCTTCGAGCTCAACGTCCCAATAGAGCCAGTCGTGCCATGTCTCGTGAAGAAAATTGGGCGGGAAGCGCCGGCCATGCTCCTGGAGATGCCAGCTAGTCGGGCGGATCGGCTGGACATGCAGCGGCATATGCGCCTGTTTCGGCGTCCTGCCGCCTTTTTTGAGGTTGCAGGGGGCGCAAGCGGTGACGACGTTTTCCCAGGTCGTGCGGCCTTTTTGCGCGCGCGGGGTGACGTGATCAAAGGTAAGGTCGCGACCCGAACCGCAATATTGGCAGGTGAATCGGTCGCGGAGGAACAGGTTGAAGCGGGTGAAGGCGGGGAATTGCGAAGGCCGGACGAATTGCTTGAGTGCGATGACCGAAGGCAGCTTCAGCCTCGCGGTGGGACTTCGTACCTCGCGCTCGTAATTGGCGACGATATCGACCCGGTCGAGGAAAACCGCCTTCACCGCCGTCTGCCACGGCCAGACACTCAACGGATAATAGCTCAGCGGGGTGTAATCCGCGTTCAGGACGAGCGCGGGGCAGCTATCGGGATGCCGGACCATATCCGGGTGCCGGATCAGATCGGGATGATACATTTTCCCTCCCAGGCTTCTCCCCGTCGCCTTTCGCCGACTAGGATGACGACATGATGACACCCAGTGCGACTCGTGGTCAAGCGCCGGATTTATTCGGCGCCAAGACGACCCGTTTCGCGCCGAGCCCGACGGGCGCGCTGCACCTTGGCCATGCCTTTTCGGCAATCATGGCGCATGATCTGGCGCGCGCCGCCGGCGGGCGCTTTCTGCTTCGGATCGAGGATATCGACGGCGCACGCAGCCGTCCCGAGCATGTGGCGGGGATCGTCGCCGATCTGGAATGGCTCGGGCTCGCGTGGGATGGGCCGGTGGTTTTCCAGTCGGCGCGGGTGGCGCTTTATGCTGACGCACTCGAACGGCTGCGCACGCTTGACCTGCTCTATCCCTGCTTTTGCACGCGCGCAGACATCGCTCGAGAAATCGCGGCCAGCCTGTCGGCACCGCACGCGACCTGCGAAGCGCCGGTATATCCCCGCACGTGCCGCACGCTCGACACCGCCACCGCCTCACGGCGCCGCGCGGTGGAGCCCCATGCCTGGCGGATCGACATGGACCGGGCAGTCGCGATGGCAGGGCCGCTCAACTGGCATGACTTGCTGGCCGGCGTAATCGACGCCGATCCGATTTCGCACGGCGATGTCGTGCTTGCCCGAAAGGATGCGCCGGCAAGCTATCATCTGGCGGTCACGATCGACGATGCCGCACAGAATGTGAGCGATGTCGTTCGTGGGGATGACCTGTTCACAGCAACACATATCCACCGGTTGTTGCAGGCGCTGCTCGACCTGCCGACCCCCAAGTATCACCATCACCCGCTGCTCCGCGATGCAGAGGGCAGGCGGCTCGCCAAACGTGACGGAGCGCCTGCCCTTTCGGCGATGCGACAAGCGGGAGCCAAAGGCGCCGCAGTTTGCGCGATGTTGCGCGAATCGATCGAAACCGGGCGGCTGCCCATTGGCATCGGCGAGCCGATCGCCTAAATACGTTTCATGACCGTTTTTCTCGCCATTCTGCTCGTGGCCGCGATGATCGCGACCGTTGCCGCCCTTGTGCGCGGTGTCGTCGTTTTTCTGCAGGCGACCGAGGCTGATCTGAAGGGCACCGGACCCAGCGTCGCCAGCACGAAATCGAACAAGGCGATGCAGGCGCGTATCTTTTTCCAGGCGCTGGCGATCATGATCGTCGTGCTGATCCTATTCCTGAACGGCCGTACCTGATCCTCGTGCGCCGTCGCCGTTGGTGAGGCGCCTGTGGTAAAGCTCAATCGAATTTACACGCGAACGGGCGATGCCGGCACGACCGGGCTGGTCGATGGATCGCGCGTTTCAAAAACCGATCCGCGATTGATCGCGATCGGCGATGTCGACGAGGCCAACAGCGCGATCGGGGTCGCGGTCGTTGCGATCGGCGATGGTCCGATGGCGCTGGCGCTGACCCGCATCCAGAACGACCTGTTCGATCTCGGCGCCGATTTGGCGACACCGGGGTCTGATTTTACCCCGTCGCAGATGACGCTGCGGATCGTCGCTGCGCAAGTGGAGCGGCTCGAGGATGAAATCGATGCGATGAATGCCGAGCTTGCACCGCTGACCAGCTTCGTTTTGCCAGGCGGCACTTCGGCTGCGGGGGCGCTCCATCTGGCCCGCGCGATTACGCGCCGCGCCGAGCGATCCGCCGTCGCAGCGGCGCAGCAGATGGCGATCAATCCACTGGCCTTGTCCTACATCAATCGCCTGTCGGACTATTTGTTCGTGGCGGCGCGGCGCGTGAACCTTGATGCGACTGGCGACGTTATGTGGGTGCCGGGCGCGTCCCGATAGCCAGGATGGCGGCACCCAAGCCGCTGAAATCGAAGGGACGACCAATGCAGGCGCGGCATTCACCAGCGACCCATCCGCTCGCGGCGCGCTTTGCCGCGGTGCGCGGGCTGACGACGTCCCTCGTCGCGCCGCTGTCCGATGCCGATGCGAGCGTGCAATCGATGGACGATGCGTCGCCCGCCAAATGGCACCTCGCCCATACCAGCTGGTTTTTTGAAACATTCGTGCTCCGCGATTTCGTCACCGGCTATGTTCGTCATGACGATCGATTTCCGTTCCTCTACAACAGCTATTACGAGGCGGAGGGGCAGCGGCACGCGCGCGGGCGGCGCGGGATGATCACCCGGCCAACGCTCGACGAGGTTCTAGGCTACCGCGCTGCAGTCGATGAGGCACTGCTCGCCGCGCTGCCGGGCCTCCCGCCCGAGGCGCTGTCACTGGTCGCGCTTGGCTGTCATCATGAAGAACAGCATCAGGAATTGCTGATCACCGATATACTGCATCTCTTCGCGCAAAATCCGATCGACCCGGCGGTGTGGCCGGCAGCCCCGAAAATCCCCGTCGCCATGCCCGGGCCGATCAGCTGGATTGAGGGAAAGACCGGGATCGCCGAGATCGGCCATGACGGTAACGGGTTTTGTTTCGACGCCGAGGGGCCGCGTCACAAGGTTCTTCTGAGCGCTCACGCGATTGCCGACCGGACGGTGACCAACGGCGAATGGGCGGCGTTCATCGCCGATGGCGGTTACCGCGAACCACGCCACTGGCTGTCCGATGGCTGGGCCTGGGTTAAGCGCGAAGGCGTCGATGCGCCCTTATACTGGCAGTGCAATGATGCCGGCTGGACGCGCTTCGGCCTGGACGGGCGGCGTCCGATTGATCCGGCAGCACCCGTCACTCATGTCAGCTTTTACGAGGCGGATGCCTATGCCGCCTGGGCAGGCGCGCGTCTGCCGACCGAAGCCGAATGGGAGGTTGCCGCACAGGCGCACGATGCTGAAAGCGGCAATCAGCTCGATCGGGCAGGGCCTGTCGAACCAAGGCCATCCATCGCCGGCCCGGCGTTCTTCGGCGATGTCTGGCAATGGACCGGCAGCGCGTTTCGTCCCTATCCCGGGTTTCGTGCTGTCGAGGGAGCGGTGGGTGAATATAATGGCAAGTTCATGAGCGGCCAGTGCGTGCTTCGGGGCGGATCATGCGCGACGCCGCGCGGCCATGTTCGCGCCAGTTACCGAAACTTCTTCTATCCGCACCAGCGCTGGCAATTCACGGGCGTGCGGCTCGCCAAGGACCTGTAACGATGCTGAAGCAGGAAATCGAAGACGGCGATGCGAGCCTGGCCGACCCGGCATTCCGTGCCGATGTGTTGAACGGCTTCGCATCGCGCCCGCGCGCCATCCCGGCGCGGTGGTTCTATGATCGGCGCGGCTCCGAATTGTTCGAGGCGATCACCGACCTGCCCGAATATTATCCAACGCGGGTGGAGGCGAGCATCCTGCGCGACACCGGGCCAGCCGTGGCGGCGCGGGTTGGCGCCGGGCGGGTCGTCGTCGAATTCGGATCGGGGTCGTCGGCAAAGACGCCGCTGCTGCTCAGCGCGATTGCGCCGGCGGCCTATGTGCCGATCGACATTTCGGGCGATTTCCTGCGCGAATCGTCGGCAGCGCTGGCGCGGTCCTTTCCCGGGCTTCCCGTGCATCCGATCGAGGCCGATTTCATGCACCCGATCGCCCTGCCGGCGGGGGTGGCCGACTTGCCAAAGCTCGGCTTTTTCCCGGGCTCTACGATCGGCAACATGATCCCGTCCTCCGCTGTCGACCTGCTGCGCGCGATGCGGATGTGGCTCGATACGGGCGCGATGCTGCTGATCGGGATGGACCGGCTGAAGGATCCGGCCCTGCTCGTGCCCGCGTATGACGACGCGCAAGGGGTGACAGCGGCGTTCAATCTCAATCTGCTCGAACGCATCAACCGCGAGCTCGCCGGCACCATCCCTGTCGATCGTTTCCGCCATCACGCGATCTGGAACGACATGCGTGCCCGGATCGAGATGCATCTGGAGGCGGCCGAGGACGTATCCTTCACGATCGAGGGAAGGCCGTTCGACATGAAGGTGGGCGAGACGATCCACACCGAGAACAGCCATAAATATGGCGAGCGCGATGCCCGCATCCTGCTGCGCGCGGGCGGGTGGACGCCAGTGGCGGAATGGACCGACCCCGAGGGGCTGTTCGCGCTGATCCTGGCCGAGGCGCAGGCACCGCGTACTGCGCCTTGAGCCGCGTCCGCTGTCCTAGAGCGAACGGATAAGGCGCGACGCCCGGGCAATCCAGGCGGGGTCGGTAACGACTTGCTGCCGTGTGCCGACGCCGATGGGGAGGACGTGCAGCTTGCCCGCTGTTGACGCAGCAACCGGGGCTTCGCGCCCGATCAGCCGCCCGAACAGGAAGCGACCTGCTGCACGGGGGACGAGGACATCGCGGTTGAGCGCGCCGCCGAAATCATCGGGCGACAGCATATCGCACCAGATTTCGTCGCCCGTCCGGTAATCGCCAAGGCTGGCTGCGACGGTGACAGCGACCATCCCGGCTTCGGCGTGCGGCGGCGCGAGTGTCGTGGGCCGACGCGGTGCATGGACGCCGTCTGCACCCAGGATCGCCGAGACCGGAATATCCGCCCGGCTGGGCAGTTTGACGAGATCGGCGGCGGTGACGCCGAGTGCGCCTGCAATGCGATTGAGCCAGTCGATCGAGACGGTTCGGGTGCCGGTTTCGAGCCGGCCGATCGTCTGCGCCGTCGTTGGCGGCGCACAGGCGCGCGCGACGTCATCGAGCGTCATTCCTTTTGCGCGGCGGACTTCGCGAATGGCGGTGATCATTGCGGCAGCTCCAGCTAACCAGAAAGGTTATTCTCTTTCCTACAGACAAGCCATTATGGCAAGCGATTTTCGGTCGTCACGAACGGGAGAATGCCGATGCGCGAGCTAGTCGAGTGCGAAATAGATGCGAGCGGGATCGTGCCAACGGTGCCCAACCAGATTGCACGCCGCCGGCGGACGGCGACGGTCAACATTGCGGAATCCCCGCTATCGTGGTTGCGGTCGCGGGGCCTTGTCGATGCGCGCCAGTTCGAAGCAGGCGACCGGCTGCGCGCCGACCACGAAACGGCATCGCTCGGCCCCCGGGTGACGATGCGTTGGGACCCGGCGCCGGTTGCTCGTTCCCCGCGCGGACCGGGAGTGCCGATCGACGCCAGCACGGCGCAACTGGCCGCAAAGCGCCGGTTCGATGCCGCGATTACTGCCGCAGGGCCGGGTCTGAACGATATCTTGTGGCGCGTGGTGTGCGCTGGCGAAGGGCTGCCGATCGCCGAAAAAGCGCTCGGTTGGCCAGTGCGAGCGGGCAAGCTGGTGCTGTGCCTGGCGCTCGACCGAGTGGCGGAGCATTATCGATTGCCCTGAAACGATTGCCCTGAATCAATTGCCCTGCGGCATGTGGCAGCGATGGCCACGTCGTGCGGGGCTTGATAGGAGGCGAGCGTAGCTACCCAGGAGAATGGCCGTGATCGTCTATGGTGCAACGCTTTCGCCCTTCGTTCGCAAATTGATGGCCTTCGCGGCGGAAAAGGGCATCGAGCTGACACTTGAGAATGTGACGCTCGGCCGGGCAACGCCCGAATTTCAGCAGGCGAGCCCATTTCGCAAGATGCCGGGATTTCGCGACCCCGGCGCGGACAATGGCAAGGATTTCCTCCTTTCTGACTCGACCGCGATCATCGCCTATCTCGAGGCCAAATTTCCTGAGCCCAACATGATCCCCACAGCGCCGATCGCGCGCGCGCGGACGATCTGGTTCGAGGAATTCGGCGACACGATGGTGTGTGCGAGCGGCGGCAAGATGTTCTTCAACCGCCTCGTCGCGCCGCGATTGCTGAAGCGCGAGGGGGACGAAGCGGCAGCTTCGGCGGCCGAAACGAAGGAACTGCCGCCGCTGATCGACTATCTGGAGAGCGTCATTCCCGACAGCGGCTTTCTGGTTGAGGACCGGATTACGCTCGCCGATATCGCGGTTGCCAGCCCGTTTGCGAATCTGGGGCACATCGATGTGGTGATCGATCCCGCCCTTCATCCAAAGGCGGCGGCCTATATCGAGGCAATTCTGGCCCGCCCGAGCTTCGCGCCGATGGTGGCGGGCGAAAGGGCGATGCTGGCGGCGATCGGGTGAGGGTCCGCACAGATATCGCATGGTAACGAGAATGGGCGCCTGATGCAATTTGCCATCACCAAATGCCACGGATCGGGAAATGACTTCCCGTTGATCGATGCGCGCTCGATTGCGTTGGCGGATGACGCTTGGGCGCAGGTGGCGCGCGCGCTTGCGGACCGGTCCGGGCCGGTGGGGGGCGATGGATTGTTGCTGCTGACAGCGGGCGATGCGGATCACGAATTTGGCATGCGGATGTTCAATTCGGATGGATCGGAAGCGGAGACGTGCCTCAATGGCCTGCGCTGCGTCGCGCGAAGCGGTTTCGAAGCGCTCGGCATCGACCGGGCACGCGTGATGCTGAAAACGAGCAGCGCCGATGTCGCACGGGCTGCGCCCTTGTCGGGCGGAATTTATGCGGTCCGCGAAACAGCCGCACCCGCTTCGCTCGATGCAGGCGCCTGGCCGATCCACGGAGTGGCGCGGATCGTCGATGCCACGATCCCGATGCTGGCGAGCGAGCGCCGATTTACCGCGGTCTCGATCCCCAATCCCCATTTGGTGAGTTTTGTCGATCGGGTGGACGAGGCCGAGCTGGCGGCGCTTGGCGAGATTTGCGAGGCGGCGCCTGAGTGGCTCCCCAACCGCGCCAATGTGTCCTTTGTCGAGCAGCGCGGCAACGACCTGTTCGTGCGCACCTTCGAGCGCGGCGTCGGGCTGACCGATAGTTGCGGCAGCGCGATGGCGGCGAGCTGCTATGTCGCTGGGCTGACCGCGCGAACGGCGTCCGATGTCGAGATGACGCTCTTCAATCGCGGTGGGATGGTGCGGGGCGAGGCGAGCGCTGACGGTGTCGTAACGCTGACGGGGAACGCGACCTTCGAATGGATCGGCGAGGTGTCGGTCGATCTGGCGATTGGAAGGGCGGAGAGCCTCAATGTTGCACAGCGTTTTGACGATGAGGTGGCCGCATGGGCCGCGCTGACGAACAGGACCATATAACCAGATAGGTAAATATCGGTTGACATCGTCACGCTGCTTAGGTACATAACGGGAACGCTGATGAATTGCGAATCGGGGCGGTCGGGCAGAAAAGCCGGGCCGCCCCGACGCGTTTGGGGGAATGGATGGGCGACCGAGTGCTCCGCAAGACGCAGCGGACGGGCGCTGTGCAGCAGCGCAAGGCGCGCGCGGGTAGCTGGACCGTGCGCAAGCGCGCCGCCTTCCTTGCCGAACTGGCGGCAACCGCGAATGTCCGCGCTGCGGCGCGTGCGGCGAAGATGAGTGAGCAGGGCGCCTATCAGCTGCGCAAGCGCGACACGGGTTTTGCGATCGCATGGGGCACCGCGCTGTGCGAGGGATATGCCAAGCTGGAGATGCTGATGCTGGAGCGCGCCATCGCCGGGATGGCAGGCGACGATGTGCCGACAAGCGACAGTGCGCGCGCGGTGACGCTGAGCGAGCGGACGATCTTGTCGCTGCTCACGCATCACCGCCAGACAGTGCGGGGACTGCGCGCCGCCGATGCGACCCCCGAGCGCGGTGACGACCTCGACGCGCGTGCCCAAATCGCCGATCGCCTCGATACGATGCACGCGCGCTTAAGGGCGATCGACGGCGGTGAGTGACCGCGCCGGATTGTCGCTTGCGGAAAGGCTGGCATGGCTTCCGGCGGCGGACCGGGCAAAGCTGCTTCGCGAGGCGACGCCGCAGATGCTGCAGGCGATGCTACATGACTGGGGATGGTGGGAGCGCCCCGGACAGCGCCCGCCGGCGGGCAAATGGCGGGTCTGGCTGGTGATGGCGGGTCGCGGCTTCGGCAAGACACGGATGGGGGCAGAATGGGTGCGCGCGGCGGCCGAAGCCAATGGCCGGATGCGGATCGCGCTGGTCGGCGCGACGATGGCGGAAGTGCGCCGAGTGATGATCGAGGGTGAAAGCGGGCTGCTGGCGATTGCGCCGGCGGCGACAAGGCCCGATTGGAGCCCGTCGATCGGCGAATTGCGCTGGCCAGGAGGCGCGGTGGCGCACGCCTATTCTGCGTCGGACGCAGAAGGGATGCGCGGTCCGCAGCATCACGCCGCCTGGGCCGACGAGATCGCCAAATGGGCCGATGGCGAGGCGGCGTGGGATAATCTGATGCTGAGCCTGCGACTAGGGCCGTCGCAGCGGATGGTGGCAACGACAACGCCGCGCCCGGTGCCGTTGGTGAGGCGGCTCGTCGCGAGCGATGACGTGGCGATCACACGCGGTCGCACCAGTGACAACTGTGCGCAATTATCGCCCGATTTTCTGGCGGCAATGCAGGCGACCTATGGCGGCACGCGGCTTGGCAGGCAGGAGCTTGACGGCGAGCTGATCGAGGACCTCGCTGGCGCGCTTTGGACACGCACCCTGATCGAGGCATGTCGCGCGCGGCTGGCACCGGCGTTCGCGCGGATCGTGGTGGCGGTCGACCCGCCGGCGGGCGTCGGCGGTGATGCGTGCGGCATCGTTGCTGTGGCGCTTGGTGCCGACGGTATCGGCTATGTGATCGATGACGCAAGCGTCGTCGGTGCGCATCCGGAAGGCTGGGCGCGGGCGGTGGCGGCGTGTGCCGCGCGCCACCGCGCCGACCGGGTGGTCGCCGAGGCGAATAATGGCGGGGCGATGGTGAAAAGCGTGCTGGCGGCGGCAGATGCGATGATGCCGATCGTGCTGGTCCATGCGTCGCAAGGCAAGAGCGCACGCGCCGAACCGATCGCTGCGCTGTACGAAGGCGGTCGGGTGCGGCATTTGGGCGCGTTCCCCGCGCTTGAGGACGAACTGTGCGGGTTGATCGCTGGCGGCGGTTATGAAGGGCCGGGCCGATCCCCCGACCGCGCCGATGCGCTCGTCTGGGGCTTGACCGAACTGATGCTGGGGAAGAGGGGACACGCCAGCATCCGGATGCTGTCGGGATGATCATGATCAGGATAGGCCGATGATCCCCAGGATTTTGCTCGACGAAACCGAGGTGCCCGGCGGCGGTGCGCTGAAGCTGTTCCAGCGAGGCGGCGATTTCTTCATTACGCTGGCCGGCAACGAATTGATGACGAGCCGGATGAGCCTGTCCGAAGAGGCGCTGGCGACGCTGACCGCCGAGAGGTTGGCCCGGCCGGAGGGGCGATGGCTGATCGGCGGGCTCGGTATGGGGTTTACGCTGCGCGCGGCGCTTTCGGTTCTGGGCCCGCGCGCGGAAGTGAGCGTGGTGGAGCTTGTCCCTGCAGTGGTTCGCTGGGCGCGTGGGCCGATGGCGGCGATGCACGGTGATACCCTGGACGATGCCCGTGTGCGGATCATCGAGGGCGATGTCGGTGCGGAAATCAGGCGCGGGCGGGCGGGATATGATGCGATCCTGCTCGATGTCGATAACGGGCCGGACGGGCTGACGCGCAAGGGCAATGATGGGCTTTACACGCATGTCGGGCTGGCGGCGGCACGGGCCGCGCTGACGCCGGGTGGAATTTTGGCGGTGTGGTCTGCCGGCACCGACGCGCCGTTCGCACGGCGCATGGCCGATGCGGGATTTGCGGTCGACGAGGTGACCGTGCGTGCGCGGGCGAGCGGCAAGGGCGCACGGCATGTGATCTGGCTGGGGACGAAGCAGGGCTGACCCCCGCCCCCTCTGATTGACGGAGACGATAATGAAATTCTTCGGCTGGAAATCGGCCGGGCGCGACGACGTGCGCCCGGCTTTGTCGCGTTATGACATGCGTTTTGGGGGTGGTGCGGGGCCTGGCACCTGGCCATCATCATATGAGGCGCAATTTCGCGAGGGTTACGCCGTGTTCGAGAATTTCGAGCTTGGCGATTACGGCAACCGCATCCCTTCGCTGACTTTTGAAGTGATTGCCGATGACGCGCCGGTGTCGCTTGGCGCGATTGCTGCCGAACTGGGCGAGGGACTGATCGACGGGCGGGCGATCACGATGCCGGTGCCGGGCTTTTCGGCGTATGGCGACAGCGTGCGCGGTGTGCTTGAGACGCTGGCGGTGGCGGGCGGCGCATGGTTCGCCCCGGTCGGCGCAGGAATTGCCCTGCGCGGCGGAGCCGAAGTGGCAAGGCTGATTGAAGATGCCGGTTTTGCAGCAAGCGAGCGGGCGAGCCGGCGGACCCGGATGATCGCCGCGATCGAGATTGTGCCCCAAACGATAACGATCGGCCATTATGACCCGGCTCGCGATTATCAGACCGGGCTGCAACGGGCACGGCGGCCGGGCGCCGGGGTACGCAGCGAGCGGATCGAGATGCCCGCAGCGCTTGCCGCCGCAACCGCCAAATCGATTGCCGAAGCCGCGCTTGCCCGGGCCGAAGCGGCGCGCGAGCATCGCCAGGTCTCGCTAGGCTGGGACGCGATCGACGTACTGCCCGGCGACCGGATCGCACTGGCGGGCGAGGGCGGGCGCTGGCGCGTGGCGGGTTGGTCGCTGGAGGCGATGGTCGTGACGCTCGATCTGGTGCGGCTGCCCGAGTTGATCGCCGAAGAAGCGACCGTTGCGAGCTCGGGCCGGGTGCTCGCCAATCCCGATCTCCGGCAGGGACCGACGACACTCCACGTTTTCGAGTTGCCGCCGATCGATGACAATGTGCTCGCGGTACCGCGAATCATGGTCGCTGCATTGGGAACCGAGACCGGCTGGCGGCGCGCGGCGTTGCTTTACAGCATCGATGACGGGGCGAGCTGGACGGGGGCCGGGCCAGCGGCGGCACCCGCCGTGATCGGTTCGGTCCATATGGCCACCCCCGCGGGCTCGACCAGCCTGCGCGACCTCGACAGTGAGATCGAGGTTACGCTGATCCATGACGGGATCGCGCTTGCCGGGGCAAATGATTCGCTGCTCGATGCCGGCGCGAACCTCGCGTTGATCGGCGATGAGTTAATCCAGTTCGGCAATGCCGTGCAGATCGCGCCGGCGCGGTGGCGACTTTCGCGGCTGTTGCGCGGGCGGCGCGGCACCGATGCTGCACGCACCCGCCATTTGCCCGATGAGCGATTCGTGCTGATCGAGCCCGATACGCTCGCACCGATCGATTTGCCGTTGGCCGCGATCGGTGCCCGGTTGCGGGTGCTTGCATCGGGGATCGGCGACGTGTCTGGTCCGGCGGAGGCGGATTGCAGGGTTACCGGCATCTCCGTGTTGCCGGCATCCCCCGTCCATCTGCGGATCGAAACGAGCGTTGACGCTTCGCCAGTGCTGAAATGGGCGCGACGAAGCCGGGCCGGCTGGCGCTGGTTCGACGGGGCTGACGCGCGGCTTGTCGAGGAGCGCGAGGCCTATCGGGTGACGATCGTGGTTGCCGGCGGGAATTCGGCTTCGCACGAGACGTCGGCATCGGAATATGCGCTGACCCCTTCAGAATCGGCCGATTGGACCATGATCGAAGTGCGGCAGCTTGGCTCAAACGGCCAGTCCCCTCGAGCCGTAATCGGGGAAGCTTGAATAAGTGACTGCGGGCGCGTCGCGATCCTGCGGCCGCCACCTAACCATCCTGCATCATCGGAGATTGAGATGAGCGACGAAGTGAGCGCCCGTCTGGCATTGCCTTATCTGCAGCCGGGGCAGGCGCAGAAGGAAGTGTATCATAATGAAGCACTTGCCCTGATCGATCTCGCGATCCAGCCGGCGGTGCGGGGAATCGCTGTCGATACGCCGCCGACCGGTCCTGCCCCAGGTGAGTGCTGGATCGCCGGTGCTGCACCGACCGGCGCCTGGGCGGGCAAGGCCAATCAGCTCGCCGGCTGGACGCAAGGTGGCTGGCGTTTTGTCGCGCCTTTCCCGGGAATGGTCGTCTGGTCGATTGCCGACGCGCTCGAGGTGCGGTTCACGGGCGCGGCTTGGACGCTTGGGGTGGAAAGCGCTGCACAGCTGGTCATCGGTGGCGTGCAGGTGGTCGGCGCGCGGGAAGCATCGATCGCGACACCCGCCGGCGGTGCGCTTGTAGATGCCGAAGCGCGCGCGGCAATCGGCTCTGTCCTCGGCGCGTTGCGAAGCCATGGCTTGATTGCGTCGTGATCGGATATCCAAAACTGTGCCATTGCAGCAACAGTTCCCGGCATTTGCACGCTTGCGTGGAAACCAAGCATTGAGTAGGGAGTTTGGGCTGTCCGTAGTGACACTCAAGAAAGGGGAATATAATGCGGAAGCTTGCCGTTACCTTGGCACTTGCCTCCACCGCGCTCGCCACACCTGCCCTAGCCAGAGACAAGGCTTGGTATGTGGGTGCTGACGGCGGTGCAACAGTCGTGCAGAACATCAATTTCAACATTGCCGGCCTGCGCGATGCGGGCACCGTCAACCATGATTATGGTTTCGATGTCGATGGCAATGTCGGCTATGATTTTGGCGTTTTCCGCTTGGAAGCCGAGGTCGCTTACAAGCGCGCCCAGGTTCGGAACTACACGTCGACGACGACAACGCCCGCCTTTAACAATGGTCCAGGCGCAACGCTCCGCGACATCGCTCCAGGCCAGTTCCCTGGTTCGGGCGGCTCGACATCGGCGCTGAGCTTCATGGTCAACGGCCTGATCGATTTCGGCTCCGACGATGGCATCAACGGCTTCGTCGGCGGCGGCGTCGGCATCGCTCGCATCAAAGCTGCAGACTATGCGATCAACGGTCCGCTCGGTCGTCCTTTCCTCGATGATTCGGACACGCGCTTTGCCTATCAGGGTATTGCCGGTGTTCGCGCGCCATTGACGAAGCACATCGACATCTCGATCAAGTACCGCTTCTTCACGTCGCCAGACGCTCGCTTTGTCGACGTTCGCGGTCGTAATTACGGCGGCACGTTCCGGTCGCACAGCTTCCTGGGCGGGATTAGCTACAACTTTGGTGAGGACGCTGCGCCGCCACCGCCGCCGCCGCCTCCTCCGCCCCCGCCACCACCGCCTCCGCCGCCACCACCGCCTCCGGTCGTGTGCTCGCCAGGGCCGTTCATCGTGTTCTTCGAGTGGGACAAGTCGGATATCACGCCCGATGCAGCTTCCATCCTCGACAATGCAATCACGGCGTATCAGAATTGCGGCAATGCACAGGTCATGCTGGCTGGCCACGCCGATCGCTCGGGCACGCCGAAGTATAACGTCGGTCTGTCGCAGCGTCGGAATGACTCGGTCAAGGCTTACCTGACGGCGCACTCGATCCCGGACGGGGTCATCACGACGCAGGCGTTCGGCGAGAGCAAGCCGCGGGTTGAAACCGCAGACGGTGTTCGCGAAGTGCAGAACCGTCGCGTGGAAGTCACCTACGGTCCTGGTTCGGGCAACTAAGCCCAGCCGCAGGCTGCTACTAACAACGAGGGAGGTCGACCTGGTCGGCCTCCCTTTTTGTATTCAGACGGTTTGGTATTCAGCCCCCTCGGCGTTCCGGGTCGATTGGGTTAATCAGCCCTTGCGACAGCGTCGCGTCGCCGATCAGTCGAGGGCAGTGGCGAGCCACCGCGGGATCAGCGCATCGCCGAGAGCATCGGTGCGTCGCAATTCCACCATCATTCCCAATTCATCATATCGGGCGCGGGTGCGGTCCCCGGCAGGGGCGAGCGGAGCGACGACCAGTCGTCGGTTGACCTTGGCACGGTGATGCATGCGCGCCGTATTTTCCTGACCCACATAACAACCCTTGGCGAAGCTGACACCGTTCAGTTCACGGGCGTTGCATTCGAGCCATAATGTATCACCGTCGCCAAGTTCGGCGACGCCCTCGGTTATGCCAAGCTCCAGCCGATGGCGCTGCCATCCCGTCGCGGCCGGCCCTGGAGGCCCGAGCCAACGCCGCCCCAGGGCTTCGAGCCTTGGGTCGGGCGAACCCGCGGTGCCGGCTGGCGACCAATGTACGCTGCCATCGACGGGCTCTATCGTGATCGGGCGCCTCAACCGGTAGAGCGACAATCGCCTCGCTAGCGCCTCTCGCTGGCTCGATTCGCAATCGATCAGCACCGAATCGCCGTCGTCCCAAAGCATAAAATCGAACAACACCTTTCCTTGGGGGGTCAGGAGCCCGGCCCAGCGGGGTGCGGAAGCGTCGAGACCGATCACATCCTGCGTGATCAGACCTTGAAGATAATCGCGAGTGCCTTCTCCCGACACACGGATGAGCGAGCGGTCGTCGAGCGTCGTCGCGGGGGTGGATTCCGTCATCCCGGCAACGTAGGGCGTCGCATCCACCGACGAAAGGGATCGGATCGATGCGACCGAACAAAAGCGAGTGCTGGCGCCACAGGAGCGCGACTCGGTTGGGTGCATTGGCATGACACAGCCCGAGCAGACGGATCGTCTGGTCATCACCCGGCCCGACGACTGGCACGTCCATTTGCGCGATGGCGCCATGCTTGCCGATGTGGCGCGCTATACCGCGCATCAGTTCGCGCGCGCGATCGTGATGCCCAATCTGTCCCCGCCCATCACCACCATCGCCAGCGCGATCGCCTATCGCGAGCGCATCCTCGCCGCGACCGCCGGGCAGGATTTCACGCCCCTGATGACCTGCTATTTGACCGATGACACGGTGAGCGACGACATCGCACGCGGGCACGCAGACCGGGTCTTCACCGCCGCGAAATTATATCCCGCGCACGCCACGACGAATTCCGCGCATGGGGTGACCGATATCAAGGCGCTTTACCGAGTCTTTGAACGGATGCAGGCAATTGGCATGCCGCTGCTCGTTCACGGCGAAGTGACCGACGCCGAGGTTGATATTTTCGACCGCGAAGCCGTGTTCATCGATCGGGTGCTGGCCCCGTTGATCAAGGAATTTCCGTCGCTCAAGGTCGTTTTTGAGCATATCACGACCGCCGAGGCCGTCGCCTTCGTCGACATAAGCGGCGCGAGCATTGCCGCGACGATCACCCCGCACCACCTCCATCTCAATCGCAACGCCATGTTCGATGGCGGCATCCGCCCCCATGCCTATTGCTTGCCGGTCGCAAAGCGAGAGCGCCACCGACAGGCGCTGAGACGGGCGGCGACATCTGGATCGACCAAATTCTTCCTCGGCACGGACAGCGCGCCGCATGCCGCCAGCGCCAAGGAAAGCGCCTGCGGATGCGCCGGCATTTTCAACGCGCCATTCGCGATCGAAAGCTATGCGACGGTATTCGACGAAGAGCATGCGCTTGATAAATTCGAAGGCTTCGTCGCGCTCAACGGCCCAGCATTTTACGGATTGCCGGTCAATCGCGGGACGCTGACCCTGTTGCGACAGCCAACCGAGGTGCCGGCCAATCTTACGGCTGCAGGTGCCCCAATCGTGCCCTATCACGCAGGCGAAACGATCGGGTGGCGGCTGGCCAGTCCAGCCTGATCGCTCTACTTTGGATCGGTAAAGCGCTTGACCTTGACGGGCAGCGCCTTGCCCTTGGTGCGCCGCGACGGAATCTGGACCGGGTTTTTTTTCTTCCATGCCGCCCAGGTCATCGGCCCATCAGGTGTGTCGATGATGGTGTCGTCGATCCCGCTCATGCCAATCCTTTCCGCAAAAACGGCCAGTCGACCACGCCGCCGGCAAACAATGCCCACCAAATGATCACCGGTTGAAAGGCGAGCCGCGGCACATGATACCATAGCCCAAGCGTCGTCCCGCCGATCGCTACATGGTCCATCGCATGTTTGATGTTGGCCGGGTAAACGCACACCGCATAAGCGGCGAGCATCGTGCCCGCCCACCACCGTAATCGCGGCACGAACAACGCTGCGCTCCCCGCGACTTCGCAAAGCCCCGTGGCGATGATCGTTTCATAGGGCATCGGCACCCATGACGGGGTGATCGGCAGAAACGCACCCGGTGATCTGAGATGGATACACCCCACCGCGAAATAGGCGATCGCCAATACCGCGCGCAGCCCCGGTCGCCATCGCTCGGCATTGTTGAGTGGCCGGGGCGCCGCGATCAGAAGGGAACCCATTTCGATTTGGCGCTAAACTTCATATAGCCGACATTCACGCCCGCCCGCACCCCGACCCCGAGACGAACCGGGATCAGCACGATGTTGCCGCGCCGCAGATACGTCGCGGAGAAGCCACCGACGAGATACAGATGCCCTTCGCCTTCGGGGAATCGACGAAAGATGTCGTGGCTGTCATAAAGGTTTTAGACGAGCACGAAGACCTTTGAGGCATTGCCGCCGGCATCGAAACCGACCGAGGGGCCTGTCCAATAGACCGGCATATCGCCCTCGACCCGGTGCGACATCACGCCCGACCCATAACGCAGGCCAAGGATAAAAGCACCCGATGCCTCCCGCCCGGCGATATAGGCTCTGGGCTCTCCCTGATCCTTCAGTATCCGCTCGAGGATGTTGCCGAGCCCTTCGGCGCCCCTGCCGAACACCTTCTCCGCCGCGTTGAACACGTCCTTGCGTTGATAGGTGCCATCGGCGGCGGTAGCACCCGCGCCCGTGAGCTGCGGGGCAGGCGCGGGCGACGGCGAAGCAGGTCGGTCTGGCGGCAGTTCGCTCGGCACCGGCTCACCATATCCTGGCCCGGGCACGGCCGTCGGGTCTTGCTGGCGGGGCGCATTGCCAGTGGACAGGTCGCGATCGATTGCCGCGTTCGGATCGATCGAGCGAAGCTGAGCGACCGAGGATCCCGCCGGACCGGCAAGCGCCAGCGCAACTGCGGCCGCAAATGCCACTATCCTAGGCAACTCTCCCAATTCACGGTTCCTTCCCCACGCAATTGCCAACGATAGCGACATCGCCGGACCGCCCGCAACCGACCGGCGATGACCCGACTCGATTTCGCGCCCGAATGCGGTTCGGCAATGGTTGAACCCGGCCAACTCCGTGTCTATAGCGCACGCTTGCCGCCAACTGGAGACGTGGGTGAGTGGCTGAAACCAGCGGTTTGCTAAACCGCCGTACCGGGTTTACTGGTACCGAGGGTTCGAATCCCTCCGTCTCCGCCATACTAACTCTCAACCAAAGTCGGCATCGTTCAATATTGCCGGTGTTTGAGCCGAAAAGTCTTATTCGAATAGCAGCTGGTTGTTCAGCGTCGTTTGATGGGGTACGGGTAAACCCACCACATTCATGGTGGGTCAAATGGTGGGTTAGCCCGTGGCGCTCTCAACACTCGAGATCAAGAATGCCAAGCCGGGCATGCTCAGCGATGGCCAGGGCCTGTACCTTTACGTTAAGGAGAGCGGAGCGAAGAGCTGGATCTTTCGCTATGAGCTGAACAAGCGTCGCCGCGAAATGGGCTTGGGTCCGCTTGCGTCTCTTGCCCCAATACCTGCCAGAGCAGAAGCTGCCCGTCTGAAGGCTCTCACGGCGCGCGGCATAGATCCGCTTGTTGAAAAAGAGGCTGCGATTGCCGCGCAACAAAAGGTTTCGGCTGTCGAGATACGCGAGGCCACATTGAATGGTGCCACTTTCGAAGCTGTTGCCGAGCGATATTTGGCACTTCGTGAGGATGCTTGGAACAACGCCAAGCATCGACAGCAATGGACCAACACCTTGCGGACCTACGCATTCCCTATTCTGGGAACCATGCCGGTCCGGGACATCACCACAGCGGATATTTTGAGGGTGCTAGAGCCGATCTGGCGCGAGGTGCCTGAGACGGCAAGCCGTGTCAGGATGAGAATTGAAGCCGTGCTCAGTGCAGCCAAGCAGCTTGGTTTGCGAGAGGGTGAGAATCCCGCGCTGTGGCGCGGCGGTCTCGATGCAATCCTTCCTTCGCGGTCGAAGGTCCGTCGCGTGAAGCATCACGCGGCGATGCCATGGTTGGAGATGTCGGGCTTCTGCGCGGCGCTTCGTCTCAGGCCCGGTATTGCTGCACGCGCTTTGGAATTCACGATCCTGACGGCCGGGCGATCGGGGGAGATACGCCATGCTTTGTGGAGCGAAATAGATTTGGAGGGCGCTCTATGGGTCATTCCCGCTGAGCGCATGAAGTCGGGGCGAGAGCACCGCGTCCCACTTTCGGGCCAGGCAATATCAATTCTGAAGGCAATGCCGCAGATCGACGACTGCCCAATAATCTTTCCAGGGAGCCGCCTTCAGCCGTTATCCGACATGAGTTTGGCCGCGGTACTAAAGCGCATGAGCCTCGGTCATTTCACAGTCCATGGTTTTCGTTCGACTTTCCGAGATTGGGCTGCGGAGACAACCGACTACCCAAGCGACCTTATCGAGATGGCGCTGGCGCACTCGATCGGCAACAAGGTCGAGGCAGCCTATCGCCGAGGCGATATGATGGAAAAGCGCCGAAAGTTGATGGAGGACTGGGCTTCCTGGACCGCTGGGCTCGCAGAGGTTCACGTAAGAAATGACTGATGAAGTAGAGCGGGACTTCGAAATAAGTTCGTTGGTCGATCGCGCATTGGACGGGGTTCCAGGAGAGGCGGAACGACTTTGGCGGGCGGCTGCTGCAGGCGATCTTTCGGAAGTCGAATGCAAGCTTTGGGTCGAACAGATCGCCAACATAGTTGTTGGTCAAATTTTGAACGAAAAACCTTCAGCCGCTAAGCGCGGATCAGCGGCACTGCTGGCATTGGGGCTTGAGGGCCATCAGGACACGCTATTTGAGCTTCGATGGGACCTTCATCGTTGGCTCGCGTTCGCCAATCTAAGTAACACAACCCGCCCTGGCCGCCAGGAAATGCTCGATTACATGAGACGATGTGGCCATTACGAGGAGGTGGATGATGCCGATGCATTGCGACGGATAGACCGCCTCTTGCGGAGCAAACGACCGAAGCACTAACCCCGTGTGGCGATCTCGAGCTAGGCAAGAATCCAGTATCTGAAATTCGTTGCCTGCCATATCCGTCACCACCCGCGCACTCGCGGCGACGGAGACTGGCCTGCGCCTGTTGACTCAGGCCGCGATAGAGAAGCAGCCATTCATAGTCTACGATGCGCCGGCCAACTTCGGACGCTTGTTCATAAAACCTTCGATGTGCCCGGAGCGCTGCGGAACCGCAAGATGTGGGACGAAGCCGTCGTTCCCGGCGCGCTACGTGAATGACGGCTTTCGACGAGAGCAGACGTTCCGAGCTCGCACGGATGCTATCGTCGACTGACTGAGGTTGGGCCGGAAGCCCACACGCAGCTTCGCGGCGGCGAAGACTCACCGTCGGACATTGAGCACTCCCAAGCCGCTACTCAAAATCAGACACTCGTTCATGCCCAACCCTGCTTCCCAACTTGGGCATAGACTAACCGACTCCTGCGGACACTCCGGTAAACGAAAGCTAATCTATCAATGCGAGACACTGTCTGCGATTGAAGCCGATACTTTGGCGGCCATCTCGAAGGCAGGCGCACGATTTTTGATGCCGTAGCGATCGGCGATGTAGGCGAAATCGGTCCATGCTACCCATACACTGCCATCGGCACCTTGCGCGACGAGCATACGCACTGGCCAATCGAGCCCAGCAAGCGCGTTCGAGGTCAGAAACTGGACCCCCAGTGGCGGGTTGCCGAATATCAGCAGTTTCGACGGGCGCAGGTCGATCTTCGCCCCGGCGCCAAGTTGCGATTGATCGATTTCGTCGAAGAAGCGAATGCCTTTGGCGGCGATGTCGGCCTTGATACGCGTAACGGTCTCATCGAAGGCATAGTGGCTTTTGACGCGCAGAACGCCCTTGGCTGGCGCTGTAGCAAGCGGCGGTGCGACCTCCTCAGCGACAGCAGGTACTGCGATAATTGCCAGTAGGGCTGCCCCGGTCAGGCGCGTAAGCGACGAAAATATCATCATTATCCTTCCTTTACCATCGTTCCGGCCTCTGCTTCATGCAGAATGAGGCCTTCCATCGGATCGAATTCGTGCGTCCACGGCCGCTGCTCAAGCACGCGCACGGTGTCGGCATAGCCGGCCTCCCAACGCGCCGAGATCCCCTCGGCGCTGAAATCGATGTCCTTGCTGTGATCTTCGCCAGCCAGCGGTGGCGCGAGCAGGCGGACGACGTGCATCTTCGTCAGGCAGCCGTAACCGGCCAGACCCTGCACCTCCGCGCGCTGTTCATCGGATAGTTTCAATGCCAGTTCGGCAATCACGTGGCGCAGCTTGTGGATCTGCTTTTGCCGCATGATGTGGCCTGTGGCGCGGCTGGCATAGGTCAGGTCTTTTTGGCGGCTCATCACACGCTGGATACTGTCAGGCTCCGGACCATTCGGGCTCCAGATGTGGACTGCGAAGACCAGACCCGACTTGCGTGGATTGTCGTCGAACACCGCTTCGACCGGTGTGTTCGACAGAATACCGCCGTCCCAATACAGTTCGCCGTCGATGCGCACCGCGGGAAAGGCCGGTGGCAGCGCGCCCGACGCCATGATGTGGCGCACGGTCAGCGGTCCTTCGCGACTGTCGAAATAGCGCATTTCGCCCGATTGGACGTGCGCCGCGCCGACCGTCAGCCGAGTCGCGCAGGATTTCAGCAAATTGGTATCGATCAGTTCGTTGAGCGTCTTGTCGAGTGGCGCAGTGGTGTAAAACCCGGCGGACTCCGGCGCCATCGGAAGCAGGCCGGTCATCATCGCCCACGGGTTGGGTTCGAAAAAGCCCTTCACGCCCGTCGTCGCGGTCATCGCATTGGCGGCGAACGGACCCCAGCCGGGGATTGCCGATGCCATCTGTGTGAGCGCGCCATGCCGTATGCGTTCCCAGAATTCCCGCAGCCGTGGCAGCCGGTCGCCGGGCTTGTTGCCCGCAATGATCCCGGCATTGATCGCGCCGATCGAGGTTCCGATCACCCAATCGGGTTCGATCCCGGCCTCGTCGAGAGCTTGATATACGCCAGCCTGATACGCGCCGAGCGCGCCGCCGCCCTGCAGCACCAGCACGATCTGGCCGAGCTTGGACTTGTCGAAATGTGGAGGGGAGGTCGTCATCGAGAATACCCTTTTGGAGCGATCAATGTGCGGTCCAGCCGCCGTCGACCGGGATGGCCGTGCCGGTGATCGATCCGGCGGCATCGCCCGCCAGGAATACCGTCAGCGCGCCGATTTCGTCGACTGTGGCGAAGCGTTTGTTCGGTTGCTGCGACAATAGCACGTCGCGGATGACACTTTCGCGGCTGATGCCGTGCGCCTTGGCCTGTGCATCGATTTGCGCCTCGACCAGCGGCGTTGCGACATAGCCGGGGCAAATCGCGTTGCAGGTGATCTGTTCCTCGGCGCATTCGAGCGCGACGGTCTTGGTCAATCCGATGATGCCGTGCTTGGCTGCGACATACGCACTCTTGAACGGCGACGCGACGAGGCCGTGTGCGGAGGCGATATTGACGATCCGTCCGAACCCCTGCGCGCGCATCGCGGGCAGGGCGGTGCGGATCGTGTGGAACGCCGAACTGAGGTTGATCGCCAGGATCGCATCCCATTTATCGGGCGGAAACTGGTCGATCGGCGCGACATGCTGAATGCCGGCATTGTTGACGAGCACGTCGATCCGGCCGTGCGTGGCGAGCGCTTGCGTGATCAACTCCGTTGCTGCCGCAGCTGAACTCATATCGGCGTCGGAAAAGCTCGTCGTCACGCCGAAATCATGCTCGATCGCCTGTTGGGTCGCGGCGATCTCATCGCGGTCACCAAGCCCGTGCAAGACGATCGAAGCCCCTGCTGCTGCCAGCGAGCGGGCAATGCCAAGGCCAATGCCGCTGGTCGATCCAGTCACTACCGCAAACTTCATCGCCAAAGGGCGCAGCAGGTCGGTCACGACCCGTTCGGCATTGCCCTGTGCGTTCACTGGTTGCCGCCGCGTGGCGTCGTACTATCGATCGAACGGCTCAACGCTTCGCGGGCGGTCTTGATCATGACGTGCGACAGCTTGGTCATCTCCGCCATCGTCGCCTCGACCTGCTGGCGCGAAAAGTCGGTTTGCAGCTTGAGCAAGTCGGCAGGGGATGTGGCAGCCGTCATCGCTTGCGCCGCGCTCGTCATGCGGTCGAAGTTGGCGCGCGAGAAGGCCGCGAGTTCGGTCGTCATATCCTCAAAGCCCTGCACCGCGCCGTGCGCGACGCTGAGCACCGTCTCGATGTTTTGGCGGGCCATGCCGGTAACGGCATCGATCGAGCGCAGCCCGAACTCGGCCGCACCGTGGGTCGGGGCTGCGGCGGGCTTGCTCGCTTCGTCCTTGGGGCGCTCGGCCATATTGCCATCCTTTCCTGTGGGTCGCTGCCAGTCCGGGTCATGTCGACGTCGATGCGGCGGCAGCCGTGCTGCCATATCCCGGCATTTGCGCGGCGCGTCGAATACCGCTTGGCTAATGGTTCGATAGCGCGGGGCTATCGAACCATTAGCCAAGCGGTATTTCTCTGGCCGGTCATGAAACGGCATTAGGGTCGCTGTTGGCTGGCCGGGATTGCGGCGGCATCGAGGGAGAAAACCACGTGACGACCAAGCTATTCCTGTTTGCGGCCGCGGCTGCCGCAGCCTCCGTCATCCCCGGCGTTGCGTTTGCCGGGCAATGTCCGGCGGGCAAATCGGGCGTGAATTTGCGCCCGGAGAACAAGATCGCCGCCAAGGGTGTGACCGATACCGTGCTGACGACGATCGATGTTGCGAACGAACCAGCGGCGATTGCCGGGCGCAGCTTCCGGATGCGCCGTCTCGTGATCCAGCCCGGCGGCATCGTGCCGTGGCACAGCCATGGCGAGCGTCCCGCAATCATCTATGTCGTACAGGGTACCGTTACCGAATATGCCAGCACCTGTTCCGCGCCGATCATCCACCGCGCGGGCGATTCGACTCCGGAGCTTCACACTACTTCGCATTGGTGGAAGAATACCGGCAAGGGCGTGGCGATCCTGCTGTCGTCCGATCTGCTTAAGGTCGGTGAAGACGGCCACATGATGTGAGCGTGCGGGCAGCGGAGTTCCCGTGACGATGACCTTCGCTGCCCCTCGACCGCGCCTGCGCGCACTCGTCATCGCGCTCACTGCGTTTTTTACGGTAGTCGATCTGTTCGCGACGCAGGCGATTTTGCCGATCCTTGCGCATAGCTACCGCGTTACGCCCGCCGCGATGAGCGTCGCGGTCAATGCCAGCACGCTCGGCATGGCGATCGCCGGACTGCTGGTTGCCTTGTTCAGCCAGCATATCGATCGGCGGATCGGGATCGTCGCGAGCCTCGTGTTGCTCGCCGTACCAACCGCGCTGCTGGCCCATGCACCCGATCTGATGGTGTTCAGCTGGCTGCGGATTGCGCAGGGGTTGTGCATGTCGACCGCCTTTTCGCTGATGCTCGCCTATCTCGGCGAACATTGCAGCGCAGAGGATCAGGCCGGGGCATTCGCCGCATACATCACCGGCAATGTTGCGAGCAATCTGGTCGGCCGCTTCATCGCCGCGGCAGTGGCTGGCGACCTTGGCCTCGCGACCAATTTTTATCTCTTCGCCATCCTCAATCTGGTCGGCGCGGGCCTCGCTTGGGTGACGATTCAGCAAGCGCCGATGATGGCGCGCGCCGAACTGCGGATGACCACGCCGCTGCGCCAACGACTGCGCGGACTGGCTACCCCGCCGCTGCTTGCAGGGTTCGGCGTGGGATTTTGCATCCTGTTTGCATTTATCGGCGTGTTCACCTTCGTGAACTTCGTGCTGGTCCGTCCGCCGCTAGCGCTCGGCATGATGAGCGTCGGACTGGTCTATTGCGTGTTCATCCCTTCGATCCTGCTGACGCCACAAGCGGGTCGCATCGCAGCCCGCTTCGGCACCCGCACCGCTTTGATTGGGGGGCTCGGCGTGGCGGCGCTAGGGCTGCCTTTGCTTGTGGCAGGGCAACTTGCGCTGGTGCTCGTGGGCATGACGCTGGTCGGCGCGGGCACTTTTTTTGCACAAGCGACCGCAACAGGGTTCGTTAGTCGGGCGGCGAGCGACCGGGCGGCGGCAAGCGGATTTTATCTTGCCTCCTATTTCACCGGCGGTCTGGCGGGCACCGCGGCTCTCGGCGCAGTGTTCGATCGCTTCGGGTGGGTCGCTTGTGTCGCCGGGGTCGGTCTTGCGCTGGCATTCGCCGCGCTGCTGGCCACGCGACTGCGGCTAGCGCAAATTCAGTAGATCGCGCGCTTTGTCGGTCCAGCTCGGCTTGGCCGCGCGGTCGCGGCGCTGCGGCCACATGAAGCTGCGCGCCTCCGCCACGAAAGCACCCACCGCTGGTGAGTGTGGTCGCCCGCGGACGGTGACAAGCTGGATCTGGCGGGTAAATTTGGGGTCGGCGAGCGGACGCGTAACCAGGCCCGCGTCGGTCACGCTAAATTCTGGAAAGAACCCAAAGCCCAGCCCGGCCTTGATCATGCCCTGCACCCAATCGTCGCGCTCGCTGGAGAAGACCTCGCGCGCCACGACGCCGCGCCTCCGCATTTCCGCCCGTGCGAAGTCCAGATATTCGCAGTTTGTGCGATTGACATATGCCTCGCCGTGCAAGTCGGCGCCGGACACAATGTCCTTCAGTGCAAGCCGGTGGTCGGGCGCAACGGCGACGACAAAATCTTCCTCGAACAGTTCGAGCGCGTGGAAACGCTCGTCGACTCCACCAGGTGCCGCAAACAAGGCCAGCGTCAAATCACCTGCGATCAACATATCGGTCAGCGATTGTGCCGTACAATCGCTGACGACGAATTCCACGCCGGGATGATCCATCCGGAACTTGATAATCAAATCCGCGATGATCGCCGGACCTACCGTACACATCGCGCCGATCTTGAGCGGTGCGAGGTCGAGTTGACCATACGCCAAAGCGTGCCTCTTCGCTTCGGTTATTTGCGCGGCAACCGCAGTCAGATAGGGCTCCATGATCCGGCCAAGCTCGGTCAGATGGGTATTGCCACGCTCGCGGTTGAACAGCGGCCCCCCAAGCTCGATCTCCAGCATCTGGACCGCGCGCGTCAGCGACGGCTGGCTGACGTTGCACAGCTCCGCCGCTCGCGTAAAATTGAGCGAATCCTTCACCGCAATGAAGTACCGCACCTGTTGCATTTCCATCGCTAATCAAACCCCTGCCGCCCATATCGATGACGGAGCGCATTTTGACAACGCGCATCTAGCGACGGTTGCGAACGGAAAGCGCTTAATAGTGCGATATTGTCCAACTCCTTTAACGTCGCTGCGCTGGCCGATACGCATCTTCACGTACAGGGATTCTCCGATGTTTGCCCTGCGACATCCCGCGCGGCGACCGCTCCATTATCAAGTTTCCAAAGTCGTCGTCGGTTGCTCGACGAATATCCTTTCTGGGCACCCAACTCGACGCTGCATCGCGGGAGGCGGGCTGCTCGCTGTCAGTTGCTTCGGCACTTCAGCGCTCGGTTCATCGCCGGTTGCCGACCTGAATTGCTCTATCCAGCAGCCGCCCCGGAAGAAGCTGCGCCGCTCAACCTCAGCGCAAACGTCCGCCATTTTCTACGCCTTTGGGCCCGGATCTCCTAATAATGTATTTTACCATTGATAAATGTTTATCATAGATTTAATAAGGGTGATCTCGAAAGATTGGAGCGCGAACTATGTCGGAAAAGCGGTCCCTCAATATGGAACGGCGTCGTGATGATATTCTTCGCGCCGCGCGTGCGCTCATCGTACGCGACGGGTTCGATGCGCTAACCACGCGGCGCTTGGCGGCTGAAGCGGGCGTGACGGCGCCGACGCTGTACAACCTCATCGGTGACAAGGATCAGATCATCCGCAAAATGGTCGCCGACGGCGTCGCGCGGGTTGGGGGTTGCGTGCCGTGTACCGATGGCCGATCCCCGCTCGAGATGGCGGAGGACATCGTTTTCGCCGCTGTTGCCGTCGTAACGGAGGACGAAGACTATTATCGCGCCGTCGTGATCGCTTCCGACCGGGTGACCGGCGCTTTCGCAGCAGCGGGCGACGGACCCGCTTCCATCACCAACGCCGCACAGCTCTCGATTGAGATGATGCAGGCGGCGTGTCGCGCTGCCATCGCTGCGGGTCTGCTGGAGGGGCATGTGTCGGCAGAGACGCTGGGACAGCATATCTTCATTTGTTACCGCGGCCCGTTCCGCGACTGGGCCTATCGGCTGATCAGCATCAGCGAATTCCATCACCGTGCGATGCGCGGCATCTATCTGGTTTTGGCCGCCGATGCCGCGCCCGGATTTCGCGAAATCTTGCGCGAGAAGGTGATGGCGCTTGAGCCTGTTCGTACCGAAGACTCGCTATCTGGCAATGCTGAAGGAGGATGAACATGGCATCGATATTGGCCCTGATCGCAAAATTCCTACCGCTCATTTTCGCAGTCGGTTTTGTGATTCCAGTGCTCGCACAATTGATTTTGGCGATCGGCTGGACCGCGCCCTTTGGCCTTGGTCCTTTGCATTTTGCCGCGCTGACGGGCGGTGGATGGGGTGTATTCGCACAGATCAAAGGAAGATGGATATGACCATGATCGCGAACATCACAGCGGCTGACTTGGTCGGGCTCACCAACGGCGAGTTATTGAGGATCGAACGGCAGATCGCACGCAAGCACAGCGGCATGTTTCCATGGTTCATCGTGTTCTGGGCCTTCGCCAACCTGTTGTGCTGGCTCGCGCTTTGGCCGCTCGTGCTAACCGGGACCTTGCCGCTTTGGGCCGCTAGTCCGATTGCCGTCATGAACCTTTCTCTGGTCTATCTCCCGACGCACGATGCCCAGCACGACATTATTGCGCGCCCCGGAATGCGGTTACGCTGGCTCAACGAGCTGGTGGGCCATGCGACAAGTTGGATGATTGTCTATCCGTTCCAAATGCTGCGCGTTACCCATCTGGACCATCACCGACATGCGAACGACGCGGCGCTTGATCCCGATCATTCGACGAGCGCAGATGGGCCATGGAGCGCGGTCTGGAGATCAATTCGGGAACGCCAGCCTGACGGGGAAAGGCAGCGCGATTATTTGGCTTCACTCGAGCGAGCGGGGCGCAAAGATCTGATAGCGCTGGCGCTTGTTTACCGGCTCGCGTATTTTGCGATCCTGTTTGGGTTGGCGTGGAGCGGCCACGCGCTGGAAGCGCTGTTGTTGTGGTGGGCGCCGATCCAGATCGGATCGACCTATCTCCACTTCTTCCTGTCCTGGGCACCGCATCATCCCGGCTCTGCGCAAGGGCGATACCGCGACACGCGCAGTTTTAGATCGCGTCTCGGCAACATCGGTTCGATGGGAATGCAATACCACGTTGTCCACCATCTTCACCCGTACATCCCGTTAACGCAAACGCCTGCTGCATATTGGGAAATGAGGCCGATCCTCGAAGCACGCGGGTGTCAGGTGGCGGCGTTGTGATGTGCGTGGCCCCTTGTTGGAATTGGCCCGACGGGAAGTGCTAAAGACCTCTGCTTACTTAGTTTTCTCGCTCAAAAGCGGACAGTCCGGTTTTCACCACAGCTGACGTTTGCGCGTCAGCCCAACGATCGGCAGCTTTCGGAATCCCGGAACGTTGCACCGAACGTCTGAAATTAGGGCTCTTTGCTAAAGGTCCGCTTCTAGGTGCGCTATCGGCAGCTTCTGTCAGAACCGGACGTTCATGGCAGTGGGTGTAAATGACCGACGTTGGTCGATATCGGCCGGTAGCTGGATTGACGAGAAATGGGACAGATCAGCCGGTCGCGCTGGGACCGGCGTCGAGCATGTCGATCCTCTGGCGCGATCCCTCCAAGCACTCCGACTCCAACGAGAACACGGTCGTCGTGAGGCTCGATGCGGGTGGCCGACGAGTGCTGCTCGCCGGAGACGCGGAGGCTGGCGGACGGCAACCGCCCGCCACGCCGCCGTCGCCCAACTCGATTGAGGCGGGACTAATCGCTTGCTGCGCGGCGGCCATCAGAGCGGACGTACTTGTGGTCGGTCATCACGGCAGCCTGACCTCCTCGCGGCGCGTCTTTCTCGACGCGGTGGGCGCAAAGATCTTCGTCGTGTCGTCCGGCCCCCATCCATATAGCAAAGTCGTTCTGCCCGACGATGCGGTGATCGCCGAACTCAGGTCACGGGGCCAGGTATTCCGCACGGACGACGACGACGAGGGCTGCGGGCTGAGGGAGCGGAAGGTCGGACCCGACGCGGATGAGAGCCCTGGTGGATGCAGCAATGTCCTTGTACGGCTGACGTCCACGGGGGTCGCGGCGGGCGCCTCGCCCGTCATTGTCAATCGGCTCCGCAACGGGGACCGGCATCGGCACGTAAAAGGATACCACCCTATCGCCGTCGTTCTGGGGGATGTCGGTGTAGGGCGTA
>JBBRMV010000029.1:0-38974 GCA_038230675.1 Sphingomonadales bacterium
CCCGTCGAAGATCGGCTCGATCGTCGCTGAAATGGCGATGTCCCCCACGATGATGAAGCGCCGGCTGCGCGAGGGCGTCGAGTTTTTCGACTTCCTCAAGAACCGCAACACCGAAGCGGCGTAAGCGGTTCTCGGAAAATAGCGCGCATCGTTCGACCATTAATCCGTTCACCCTGAGCGAAGTCGAAGGGCTGCTTTTCTTCTCGACCGTGGAAAGGAAAGGCAGGGCTTCGACTACGCTCAGCCCGAACGGCATTGGGTAGGGTTGCGACCAGCTACCGCGCGTCGGTCGTCCCGCCAGCCACAGGCCGCCCGCCGCGCCGCCCTTCGAAGCGATACCAGAACCAGAAACCGGGCGCGCCGATCGCGACATCGGCGATCCGCTTGATCAGCGACATGGCGAGTGCCGCATCCGCCGGGATGCCGAAGCCTGCGCACAGGATGACAAAAGCGCCCTCCTGAACCCCGATCGCGCCGGGCACCGCGAACGCAGCACCTCGCACCGCTTGCCCGATGCTCTCGATCACCAGCGATTCGGCGATCGTGATGGGAAATCCCATGAACGAGAAGATGATATACACCTCCACACTGCCGAGCAGCCATGCCGACAGATGAACGACGAAGCTGGCCGCCATGCCGCCCCGCGATTCGCGGATCCGTGCAAGGCCTGCATAAAAGGCATCGGTGGTGGCAAAGGCAGTCCATTCCTTGCCGCCGGCGAGTTTTTTCAGCGCCGCCACGATCAGCGCGCCGACCCCCAAACGCTGGATGAAGTAAAAGCCGATCAATGTCGGCGCAGCGACCAGCAGCCCCGTCGCGACGGTGCGAACAACCGAGCTGTCCGCGCCGAGTTGCAGCAGCAGGATGGTCCCGCCGAGCGCGAATAGAAATTGCGTGACGACCTGAATGAACAGATCGGTGACGACGCCCGCCGCGGCCATGGGTGCCGCAACCCCACACAGCAGCATCAGCCGCGCCGCGACGATATCCCCGCCGATCTGAGTCGTCGGCAGCAGCGTGTTGACGGTATCGCGAACGATCCGGATTTGCGCGCTTTCGTGCAGCGCCGGCCGTTGATCCGCCGGCATGATCACCCATGACGCATAGGCGAGCATGAGCGTCACGACATATCGAGCGATGATCGCCAGCGCGATGCCCCAGCCGACGAGCGCGACGGCGCGAGCGATATCCCCCAGCCGGATACCCGAATAGACGAGTCCCAATATGGCGACGAGCAACACCGAGCCGACGATCAGGAAACGCTTCATCTTTTGCGAAAAAACCTTAACACGGCGCCGCGCGGGTGGGCATGATACCGAATGGTTGCAGTCGGCAATCCCCTTGGTCTACCAGCCTGCGGGGGTCAATCGCATCATCGGCGCACGGCCACCGGCGGGCACAGTCCGCCAGATTGTCGCTTCTTTTTTGTCGAACACCAGGAATGCACGCGAATGACGACCGACCATATTGCGATCAGCGAGCCAGTGCTCGACCATGCCGATATCGGCGCAGCGCCAGTCGATACAGCGCCGGCGGCGTTGCCCGCGACGGGCCCCGTCTCGTCATTCAACGAATGGGACCCGCTCGAGGAAGTGATCGTCGGCAGGCTCGAAGGCGCGACGGTGCCGTCAGTGCATGTGACGGTCACCTATAATCTCCCGCCGCTGATCGCGCGGCTTTATCGGCTCGCGGCGGGGCATCGTTACCCCAAATGGCTGGTCAAGAAGGCGCAGAAGGAGCTCGACGGCTTCATCGCGATCCTGCAGGGCGAAGGCATCACCGTCCGCCGCCCTGAAATCATCGATCATCACGCAAAGTTCAAGGCGCCGGGCTGGTCATCACGCGGCTTTTGCGTCGCCTGCCCGCGCGACGGCTTCATGGTGGTGGGTGACGAGATCATCGAAACGCCGATGTGCTGGCCAACGCGGTATTTCGAGGGCAATGCTTACCGGAAGCTGTTCAAGGAATATTTCCACGCCGGCGCGCGCTGGACATCGGCCCCGCGCCCGGAATTGAGCGATGAGCTGTACGACCTGAAATACAGCATCCCGGCCCCCGGCGAGCCGATGCGCTATGTCGTCACCGAATTCGAGCCCGTATTCGACGCCGCCGATTTCGTCCGCTGCGGGCGCGATATCTTCGTCACCCAATCGAACGTCACCAATCTTGCCGGGATCAACTGGCTACGGCGGCATCTGGGCGATCAATATACGATCCACGAGCTGCCCAGCATCTGCAAGCAGCCGATGCACATCGATTCAACCTTCATGCCGCTCGCGCCGGGCAAGGTGCTGGTCAATCCCGATTATCTCGATCTCGATCGCCTGCCGCCGATTCTGAAATCATGGGATATCCTGGTCGCGCCGCGCCCCGATCCGATCGACAATGTGATCGCCAAGATGTCGATGTGCAGCCCGTGGACGAGCATCAACGTGCTGTCGCTCAGCGAGAAGAAGGTGGTCGTCGAGGCGCAGCAGCCGACATTGATCAAGGCGCTGAAGGATTGGGGTTTCGAGCCGATCCCCTGCGATTTCTTCAGCTATGGCCCGTTCGGCGGCGCCTTTCACTGCGCGACGCTCGACGTGCGCCGGCGGGGGACGCTGGAATCGTATTTCTGATTAATCCGCGAACAGCAGCACCGGCGTCTCCAGATATTTCTTGAGCGCCTGAACGAAGCTCGCCGCGTCCCAGCCGTCGACGACGCGGTGATCGCAGCTGATCGATAGGTTCATTAGCTTGGCACGAACGATCTCGTCGCCCTGAAAAATCGGGCGCTCGACGATCTTGTTGGGGCCGATGATCGCCACTTCGGGGCGGTTGATGACAGGCGTCGTCGCCACGCCACCCAACGGACCGAGCGAGGTGACGGTGAGCGTCGATCCGCTGAGTTCGGCACTCGTAGCCTTGCCGGTCCGCGCGGCTTCAGCCAGCCGGGTGATCTCGCTGGCGAGCTGCCATACGTTCCTGTCCTGCGCATCGCGGATCACGGGCACCATCAGCCCGGCAGGCGTCTGGGTCGCCATGCCGAGATGGACCGAACCATGCCGCGTGACCACACCCGCTTCATCATCATAGCGCGCGTTGATCATCGGGAATTCGGGGATCGCCTTGCAAATCGCGGCAATCAGCAGCGGCAGCATCGTCAGCTTCGGCCGGCCGCCGCGATGGTCGTTCAGGTCGGCGCGCATTGCTTCCAGCGCGGTCACGTCGATTTCGTCGACATAGGTGAAATGCGGGATGTGGCGTTTGGCCGCCTGCATATTCTCGGCGATACGGCGGCGCATGCCGATCACCTTGATCGGCTCGTCGGCGCGGGCGCGGCTGGCGTGCGGCGGGTGATAGCCCTCGCCGCCGCCATACCGCAGATAAGCGTCGAGATCGGCATGCCGCACCCGGTCGCCATCGGCCTTCACATCGGCAAGATCGATGCCGAGATCGGCGGCACGCGCGCGGACGGCGGGCGAGGCGAGGATTTTCGCTTCTTGTTCTTTCTTCCCCGGCGAAGGCCGGGGCCCAGCAGAAAAGGCCGTGGGCGCAGAGGACGGCGGCTCGTTACCATCGTCTCGCGGCTGGACCCCGGCCTTCGCCGGGGAAGCGGGAACAGGCGTGGGAGCGGTGGTCATATCTCCCACCCCAGGATTTTCCGCACCATATTGCTCGGCAACTTCTGACTGTGTCTCGGTTGCATGAGCCGCCTTCAGCTCGGTAGTTACCGGCCCGAGCGCGGGCGCTTCTTCAGCCGACACATCGCCATCGGTTTCGATCACCACCAAGGCAGCACCAATCGACACCTGATCGCCGACCTCGCCTGCCAGCTCGACGACCACACCAGAGACGGGCGATTCCATCTCGACGGTCGCCTTGTCGGTCATCATGTCGGCGATCTGCTGATCTTCCTCGATCCGGTCGCCGACAGCCACGTGCCACGCCACGATCTCGGCCTCCGAAATGCCTTCGCCGATATCGGGGAGTTTGAAGGTGAAGCGGGCCATTATGCGTCCTTCATGATCTTTTTCAGCGCCTCGCCGATCCGCACCGGGCCGGGAAAATACGCCCATTCCAGGCTGTGCGGATAGGGTGTGTCGAAGCCAGTCACCCGCTCGATCGGCGCCTCGAGGTGGTAGAAACACCGCTCCTGCACCAGCGCGGACAGTTCCGCGCCGAAGCCGCTGGTGCGCGTCGCCTCATGGACGATCATGCAGCGCCCGGTCTTTTTCACCGAAGCCTCGATGGTCTCGATATCGAGCGGCACCAACGTGCGCAGATCGATCACCTCGGCATCGACGCCCGCTTCGGCAATCACCGCGAGCGCCACATGCACCATCGTGCCGTAAGCGAGGATTGTCAGCGCCTCGCCGCTCCGCACCACTTTCGCCTTGCCGAGGTCGATCTTGTAATAGCCCGTCGGCACGTCGCCCGCCGGGTGCTGCGACCAGTTTTGGGTGGGCTTGTCCCACTGGCCGTCGAACGGGCCATTATAGATGCGTTTCGGCTCGAAGAAGATCGTCGGATCATTATCCTCGATCGCGGCGATCAACAGGCCCTTGGCATCATAGGGGGTCGACGGGATGACAGTCTTCACGCCCGAAATATGCGTGAAGATGCCCTCCGGCGATTGGCTGTGCGTCTGCCCGCCGAAAATGCCGCCGCCGAACGGGGATCGCACCGTAATGGGGGCAATGAACTCCCCAGCCGAGCGATAACGCAGCCGCGCCGCCTCGCTCACCAATTGGTCGAGTGCGGGATAGATATAGTCGGCGAACTGGATTTCGGGCACCGGGCGCAGGCCATAGGCCCCCATGCCCACCGCGACGCCGATGATGCCGCATTCGGTGATGGGGGTGTCGAACACACGCGTCTTGCCGAACTTGGCCTGCAAACCCGCAGTCGCGCGGAACACCCCGCCGAAATAGCCGACATCCTCGCCCATCACGATCACATCGGGGTCGCGCGCCATCATCACGTCCATGGCGGAATTGATCGCCTGGATCATGTTCATGCGTGTGGAGTCGGTCATGCGGCGATCCCCGCCGCGAATGCGGCCTCAAAATTCTTCTTCGTGCCTTTGTGCCTTTGTGTGAGCAAAAAATAAGAAGGTGCCTCGCACGAAGGCACAAAGGCACGAAGAGTAGAAAGGCAATGGATTGCGGCTGCGCCGCGAAGCTGGCTCATGATTTGCGCATCCAGGGTCGGCCGCTGGCGGTTTCCTCGGCGATCATCTGCGCTTGTTGTTCGCGCAAATGCCACGGCATTTCCTCGAACACCCCCTCGAACAGCGTATCGAGCGGTTGATGCAGGCCGTGGCCGAGAATGCCGTTCTGCTCGGCCTCCTTTTGCGCGGCCTTCACCTGATTGGCGAGCTCCAGGTCCTGGGCGGCGTGGCGTTCCTCGTCCCATTCGCCGATCGCGATCAGATGATCCTTCAATCGCCGGATCGGATCGCCCAGCGGCCACGCAGACGGCTCGCCGGCCGAGCGATATTGCCCCGGATCGTCCGACGTCGAATGCCCCTCCGCGCGGTAAGTGAAATGCTCGATCAGCGTCGGCCCTTGGTTGGTCCGCGCGCGCTCCGCCGCCCAGGCGGTGGCGGCATAAACCGCGAGCGCATCATTGCCGTCCACCCGAAGCCCGGCGATGCCATAACCGACGGCGCGCGCCGCAAAAGTCGTCGATTCGGCGCCGGCAAAGCCAGAAAAGCTCGAAATCGCCCATTGATTGTTGACGATGTTGAAAATCACCGGCGCGCGGTAGACGCTCGCAAAGGTGCAGGCGGAATGGAAGTCGCCCTCCGCGGTCGATCCCTCGCCGCACCAGGTGGCGGCGATCCGCGTGTCGCCCTTGGCAGCACTCGCCATCGCCCAGCCCACGGCTTGCGGATATTGCGTCGTGAGATTGCCCGAAATCGAAAAGAAGCCGGCTTCCTTCACCGAATACATGATCGGCAATTGCTTGCCCTGCAGCCGGTCGCCCCGGTTCGAGTAGATCTGGTTCATCATGTCGACCATCGACCAGCCACGCGCGATCAGCAGGCCCTGCTGCCGATAGGATGGAAAGCACATGTCCTCATAATCGAGCGCATGCGCAGCCGCGACCGCGACCGCCTCCTCGCCCGTGCACTTCATGTAGAAGCTCGTCTTACCCTGCCGCTGCGCCCGAAACATGCGTTCGTCAAAGGCGCGGACCAGCGCCATGTTGCGCAGCATCCGCCGCACCACATCGGGCGACAGCTTGGGGTCCCAGGGGCCGACGGCGCGTCCCTCATCGTCGAGCACGCGGACCAATTTATAGGCGAGATCGGTAAATGTACCCGCCGCCGCCGCGGTATCGGGGCGGTGCGCGGCGCCCGCCGGCGGCACATCCATCGCGACGAAATCGACGGCGTCGCCCGGCCTGAAGCGTGGCTCGGGCACGTGGAGCGACAGCGGCTGCAAATTGGCCCGCGGGATGTCGCTCGCCATAGGCTCTCCAAATATAAGTCACTTGGCGATTCTCGCGGAATCGGCCTTGGCCACCTTGTTATAAAATTTCAAGCGTCATGGCGAGTCGATCAGCGCCCGCCAAAGGACTTGATTGCGGCGCGTGCGATGGGTTCACCCCATTCCTGGACGAAATGGCCCCCGCCTGCGATCATCATCGGCTCGGGGCAGCCCCGAATGGTCTTGCGCAGCGCCGCCATCTGTTGCGGTCCGAGTACCGGATCGGCATCGCCCACCGCCATGAAGCTGGGGCCGAACCAACGCTGCGACCAGAATTCCACCGCCGCACGCCCAAGTGCCGCGCCGGGCATATCGGGCTCGACGGGGACGAGCGCTGGAAATATCTGCGCGCCGGCCTTGTACCGCGCATCCGGATAGGGCGCGTCGTATGCCGCAATTTCGGCGGGCGTCAGGTGCGGCGTGCCCCGCGCGATCAGCGCACCGATCGGCAGATCGGGAGTGGACAGCGCGTAATTCTTCCACGCGACGAAACCCGCGCCCGGTGATGCGCCCGTCCCAATCGCGGTGTTCATCACGATCAGGCGATCGAGCCGTTCGGCAAAGCCGCTATCGACGGGCAGGGTCAGGCCGATCAGTCCGCCCCAATCCTGAACGACGAGGGTGATGTTGCGCAAATCCAGCCGTTCAACCAGCGCGAGCATCCAGTTCCTGTGGAAATCGAAGCTGTAGTCGCTCTGGTTGACGGGCTTGTCGGACCTGCCGAAGCCGAGGAAATCGGGGCAGACGACCCGCGCGCCGGTCTCAAGGAACACCGGGATCATCCGGCGATACAGAAAGCTCCAGCTCGGCTCACCGTGAAGGCACAGGAACACGCGGTCAGCATCCGCCGGTCCGGCATCGACATAGGCGCCGCGAAGCCCCTCATATCCCGGCAGATCATCAAGATAAGCGACCGGAAAATCGAAATCGGGCAGGTCGCCGAAGCGATCTTCTGGAGTGCGAAGCGTTTCGATTGTCATGGGGACCTCCGCCGGAATGTATGAGATTATCGATTTCGAACGGCACCCGCACGGATCATTACGCGCGCTTAACCGTTTCAGCGCATAGTGCACGCAAAGGAGAGTCCCATGCACCTTCGATCGATGATTTCTGCCCGTATCCGGCGGATGCACAACGCGCCGATCGATTGCGTTATCGGCCTGCTCTTGCTCGCGCTCTGTGCGCTGGCGATCGTACCTGGCGTGGCCTTTTTCACGGCGTGCGCGGTGATCGCCGCGATTGGCTCGCGGCTGTCGCCGGCACCTCGAGCCGCCCCTGCCCGCATACGTTAAGCCGCACCGACCGTCTGTTCGATCACCCCGAAAATCGGGTGATGCCGATCATCCTCAGCCCAGATGCGGACCGTGTCGCCTGATTTGAGGAAGGAAGTGGCCGCAGTGCCTGCGTTGATCGTCTCGACGGTGCGCATTTCGGCCAGGCAGCAATAACCGACGCCGCCCTCGGCAATCGATTTGCCGGGCCCACCGTCGGCACCACGGTTCGACACCGTGCCCGATCCGATGATCGTCCCCGCGCCGAGCGCCCGCGTCTTCGCGGCATGCGCGATCAGCGTGCCGAAATCGAAGGTCATGTCCTCGCCGGCCTCGACCCTGCCAAACGGCTTGCCGTTCACATCGACCATCAGCTTGCGGTGAAGCTTGCCGTCGCGCCACCAGTCGCCAAGCGCGTCGACGGTAACGAAGACCGGCGAAAACGCGCTTGCCGGCTTCGACTGAAAAAACCCGAAACCCTTTGCCAGTTCACCGGGGATGAGATTGCGCAACGACACGTCGTTGGTCAGCCCGACCAGCAAGATCGCCGCCAGCGCCTGATCACGGCTTGCGCCAAGCGGCACGTCGCCCGTCACCACCACCACTTCGGCTTCGAGATCGCAGCCCCATGCCTCATCGGCGAGCGGGATCGGGTCCCTCGCTCCCAGAAAGCCGTCCGACCCGCCCTGATACATCAACGGATCGTGCCAGAAACTGTCGGGCATTTCGGCCCCCCGCGCCTGCCTGACCAGCGCGACATGGTTCACATAGGCCGAGCCATCGGCCCATTGATAGGCACGCGGCAGCGGGGCGGCGGCGGCATGTTCATGGAAGCGCCGCATCGGGATCGCCTCATGCTCGAGATCGGTCGCCAGATTCTGCAGATCGGGCAGCAGCCGGTGCCAATCGTCGAGCGCTGCCTGCAACGTCGGCGCGATGTGGCTCGCGTCGGCATACCAGGCGAGATCGTTCGACACGACGATCAGCATGCCGTCACGGCCATGCTTCAGGCTTGCCAGTTTCATGCGCTCTCCTGTGTGTTCTTTGCGTGCATCATAGCGGCAAATCGCGGGCGCATAAAAGCCGGCTGATGCATGGGCGATAATCTTGGGATAACATCGCCGAGGACCAGGCGATGGGGGGCATGTGAGGTCAAGGCGCAGCGCAGTGTCGATGGGGTGGCAAATCGCCCTTTACGGCGTGCTGCTCGGCATGGGCACGCTCGCGCTGCAATGGCTCGACTATCAACAGATGGCGCGCATGCACTCCGCGTGATCGCCGAGATGGCGGCGTTCAAAGCCCAATATGCCAATCCGTTCTTCCGCCTGCCGATGACTTTCGTCGAGATCTTCCCTGTCGGCGTGCTCGTGTCGCTCGTGTCCGCCGGGCTGCTGCGCAATCGGCGGTTTCTGCCGGCGCGGTGACGGGCTGCACCAAACCCCTTGACCCTCCTGCCCCCGCCAGCCACCGTTGCGGCGAGATCAGGAGAGAAAAAAATGACGCTCGACACGCTGCCCGGCCGCTTCGCTTACGGCGAGGATCACGAAGCGTTCCGCCAGACGGTGCGCAGTTTCCTGCAAAAGGAGGGCGTGCCCAACGTCAATCAATGGGAGGCCGATCGGCTTGTTCCCAAGGATTTCTGGCGCAAGGCGGGCGAGATCGGGATGCTGTGCCCGACGGTGCCCGAAGCCTATGGCGGGCTGGGGCTCGATTTCGGGTATAACGGCATCGTCGATGAGGAGATGAGCTACCTCGGCGTGCCAGCCGGCTTCTCGCTGCAATCGGACATTGTCTGCGATTACATCGTCCAATACGGCTCCGAGGAGCAAAAGAAGCAATGGCTGCCCCGCCTCGTTTCGGGGGAGACGATCACCGCGATCGCGATGACCGAGCCGGGCACCGGCTCCGACCTGCAGGCGATCCGCACGAGCGCGAAGAAGGACGGCAATCACTATGTCGTCAACGGCTCCAAAACATACATCACCAATGGCCAGAATGCCGATCTGATCCTGGTCGTCGCCAAGACCGATCCTGATGCCAAGCCTGCTTACAAGGGCATGTCGATCATCCTCGTCGAATCGGATCGCGAAGGCTTCAAGCGCGGCCGCAAGCTCGACAAGATCGGGCAAGACGCCGCCGATACCAGCGAATTGTTCTTTGAAGACGTCCGCGTGCCGATGACCAATTGCCTGGGCGAGGAGGGCAAGGGCTTCATTTATCTGATGAGCCAGTTGCCGCAGGAGCGCCTGTCGATCGCGATCGGCACGCAGGCGAGCGCGCAAAAGGCGTTCGACGAGACGGTCGAGTTCACCAAGACACGCAAGGCCTTTGCCGGAATGGTGTTCGATTTCCAGAACACCCGCTTCGTGCTGGCCGATCTCAAGTCGAAATTGCAGGTTGGCTGGGCGCATCTCGACTGGGCGATCAAGCGGCATCTGGCGGGCGAACTCACCCCGACCGAAGGCGCCGCCGCCAAATTGTGGCACACCGAGCTGCAATGGGAGGTGATGGACAAATGTCTGCAACTCCACGGCGGAGCCGGCTACATGAACGAATATCCGATCGCGCGGATGTGGCGCGCGGCGCGCGTCAGCCGGATCTACGGCGGGACGAACGAGATCATGAAGGAACTGATCGGGCGGTCGCTGTGATCGCCTGAACAAAGGCGCGGGGCTCGATCGGCTCATTCCCGGGGACGACCGCGCCCCGCCCCTTGCGTAACCGGGTATTTACCAACCGACGCGCACATTGCCGATGTTGTTCCAGCAAGCCGGGCGCGCATCCATGTCCTCAGTCGTGATCGATCGCATCGGCCTCATTGCTTATGCCCGGGTGAAGGGCTTTCTGGATGCGGCGGCGGTGTTGCAGATCGCCGCCGATATCGATCAGGCAATCGAGGCGTTCGGTGATCGTATGCCCCTGCATGGCCGGCTGATCGACCTGACGGAGGCCAAGGTGGCGCCACCCGCCGCGATTGACGCCTTGAGCGAGATGACGATCGATCCGGCGCGCATGCACCTGCGCGCCAATCGCCTGGCGTATTTCGGGGCATCGCCGCTCGTGCAGCAGCAGGCGAGGCGCCTTTGCGCGCTGCGTCCTTCGATGGCGATGTTTGATGATCGCCAAAGCGCCTTTGCTTGGGCAACGGGCGGGCGCGCACGGCCCCCGCAGCACCATGTTCGCCACTGAAACGGCAAAGCCTCGATCAAGATCGCACTCGGCGCGTGCTGCGATTGACAGCTTCCGACAATCGCTGAATGTTGTGGCACCAAGCCGGCCCTGAATGCCGGCAGAAAAATGCCCGTGCCGGCAGAAGGGGTTGCAGCGATGATCGATGGGGGCCCAATGCCGCGGCGGGTGCTGGTGGCGCTGCTGGCGAGCGCGGTGATGCTTTCGGGCTGCGCAACGGATGGTGGCGCGAAGCCCAAGACCGCCGCCGCCGCGCCGGCCAAGGGCCCCGGCGCGGGCAAGGGCTATAGCCACGATCCCTACCCCTCAACCTACAAAGCCTATCCCGGCGTGCCGACACTCGTGACGCATGTTACGATATTCGACGGCGAGGGCGGCAAGATCGACAATGGCTCAGCCTTGTTCGCCGACGGAAAGATCGTCGAGATCGGCCAGAATATCGCCGCGCCTGCGGGCGCCACGACGATCGACGGCACGGGCAAGGTACTCACCCCCGGCATCATCGATATCCACAGCCATCTCGGCGACTATCCTTCGCCTGGCGTGCAGGCCAATTCGGATGGCAACGAGGCGACCGGCCCCGTCACCGCAGACGTGTGGGCCGAACACAGCATCTGGCCGCAGGACCCCGGCTTTTCGCGCGCGCTCGTCAATGGCGGCGTTACCTCGCTGCAGATTCTGCCGGGATCGGCCAATCTGTTCGGCGGGCGATCGGTCGTCATCAAGAATGTCTATTCGCGCACCGAACAGGGGATGAAATTCCCTGGCGCGCCTTATGGCTTGAAAATGGCGTGCGGCGAGAATCCCAAGCGCGTCTACGGCAGCAAGGGTCGCCAGCCCTCCACCCGGATGGGCAACATCGCGGTCGATCGCCAGACCTGGGCACGTGCCACTGAATATAAGCGCAAATGGGATAAATATGAGCGCGACGGCGGGGAGCCGCCCGCGCGCGACATCGGCATGGATACGCTGCGCGGTGTGCTGGCGGGTGAAATTCTCGTCCAGAACCATTGTTACCGCGCCGATGAAATGGCCATCGTCCTCGATATGGCCAAGGAATTCGGCTATCATGTCGGCGCCTTCCATCACGCGGTCGAGGCATACAAGATCGGTGATCTGCTGAAGGCCAACGGCACCTGTGCCGCCGTCTGGGCGGATTGGTGGGGCTTCAAGATGGAAAGCTATGACGCGATCAGCGAAAATCTGGCGCTCCTGCAAAAGGCGGGGGCGTGCGGCATGATCCATTCGGATGACGCCAACGGCATCCAGCGGCTCAACCAGGAAGTCGCCAAGGCGCTCGCGGCCGGGCGGCGTGCGGGCATTGATATTTCCGATGCGACCGCCTGGACCTGGCTGACCTACAACCCTGCCAAAGCGCTCGGCATCGCGGAGAAGACCGGCAGCCTGAAACCCGGCAAGATGGCGGATCTGGTGCTGTGGAACGGCAATCCGTTCAGCGTCTATGCCCGGCCCGAAAAGGTCTGGATCGACGGCGCGCTGCTTTATGATGCGAACAACCCCAAATTGCGCCCGGTATCCGATTTCGAACTTGGCCAGCCTGGCTCGGGAGACACCAAGTGAAGCGCCTCCTTCTTTCCACCGCCGCGCTGACGATCGCTGCGCTCGCGACACCGGCAGCCGCACAATCGGTCGCGATCACCAACGCAAAGCTCGTCATCGGCGATGGATCGGCCCCCATCGAACGCGGCACCGTCATCGTACGGAACGGCAAGGTGATTGCAGCGGGTGAGAATGTCGCAGTGCCGAGCGGCATCGAGGTGGTGGATGCTGGCGGACGCTATGTGACGCCGGGCATCGTCGCCGGGTTCACGCGGATGGGCATCGTCGAGGTCGACGGCGTCGATCAAACCAACGATGCCGGCGCGAACGGCAGCCCCTTCCACGCCTCGATCGATGTTGCAGCGGCGATCAATCCGCACACAAGCTCGATCCCGCTCAACCGCGCCGAAGGCGTCACCCGCGCAATCGTGGCGCCTGAAAACCGCGGATCGATCTTTGCCGGGCTTGGTGCGGTCATCGATCTAGGCGCGGACAACAGCCCGGTCAGCACACCGCGCGCCTTCCAGTTCATGGAATATGGCGAGGGCGGGGCAAGTGCAGCGGGCGGCAGCCGCCCGGCCGCGATGGCGCAGTTCCGCAACGCGCTTTATCAGGCGCGCGCTTATGCAAAAAGCTCGGGCAGCTATGCCGATCAGGGCAAGGATGCGCTGCTCACGCGTGCCGATGCAGCCGCGCTTGAACCTGTCGTGAGCGGCCGGATGCCGTTGCTCGTCCATGTCGAGCGCGCGTCGGACATGTTGGCGCTGATCGATCTGAAAAGGGAGATGCCGCAGCTTCGCTTCGTCTTTATCGGCGCGTCCGAAGGCTGGATCGTGGCAAAGGAGCTTGCCGCCGCGCATATTCCCGTGATCGCCTCGGCGCTCAACGATCTGCCCCAATCGTTCGAGTCGCTTGGCGCCACGCAATCGAATGTCGGACGGATGAAGGCCGCGGGCGTCATCGTCGGTATCGGCACGATCAACGACGACGAAGCGCGGCAGGCCCGCCTGGAAAAACAATATGCCGGCAATCTCGTGGCGTTGACCAGGATACCCGGCGCGACCGGCATGAGCTGGAACGCCGCGTTTGCAGCCATCACTTCCGTGCCCGCCGATGCGATCGGCCTTGGTGGCGAGATCGGCTCGCTGCGCCCGGGCCGGCAGGGCGATGTCGTGATCTGGTCGGGCGATCCGCTCGAGCTCGATACCGCGGCGCTCGCTGTCTATATCGACGGGGTCAAGCAACCGCTCGCGACGCGCCAGGCCGAATTGCTCAAACGCTACATCCAGCCGCAGGAAGGCGCGCTGCCCAAGGCTTACGAACGGTAGCGCCGGCACGCCTCACCACGCGCCGAGGATCGCAGCCAGGTCCTGTTTCTCGCCGTGGACCCAGCCGGTGCGACGGGCGATGGTTCCCTTGCGGTTGAGGACATCGACTTGCCACGTCGGCGTCGATTTCAGGCAGCGCAAATAGCTGAGCAGCAACAGCGACACCTCACGCGGGTCGCCCGCTGCGTGCCATAACGGCGCATTCCTGTGGGCATCGTGGGCGCCGGCCACCGTCGCCGGCCGGCTCGCCAGCCAATCGCACACGAGCGCCACCGGGTCGCTCGTGCTTGCCCGGAATTTGTCGAGCTCGGTGATCGTCAGGCCCTTCAACCCGCCGTTCTGGGTCATCACGTCGAAGAACCAGCAGAACAATGGCCGGCTGACGGTGCCGAACATCGGGTCCTTGTCTGCCCAGCCCTTGGCCAGGCCGTAAGCGGCATCGGCGACCTTGCTGCTGGCGTCGATCTGTTGGGCGACGAACGGCGCGCTGCCGGTAAAGGCGCGCAATTCGCGTCGCGCCGCCGGTTTCAGCATTTTGCCGTCATGCCAGGCTGCCACGATCGATCGCCAATCGGCGCCCGGCGCGCTCGCTGCCCAGAAGCCCGCACCGATCGTCGGCATCGTCGCATCGACGCTCGCCTTGCCCGATTTGCGCACGAGCGGCTGGAGCGAGCCCTGCCCCAAATTCCATTGGAGCACGCCGAGCGACACCCCCATCGCGTCGAAATTGCCGGTCACGGCTGACCAGGGCGCCGACGAATCCTCGAAATGACCCGTCAGTTCCAGTGCGGCGCGAATCCATTCGGGTGGCAAGGCTGTCGACATGGCGCTTCCTCCTGCGAAAAACGCCTGGTCGATCCCTTTTTGTTCCCTACATTGCAAGCCTGGCAAATAGGGCGCCGACACCGCCGACGCCCCGTTTGCCCGAACCGAGATCGAGACGGCGATCAGGCCGTCGCCGCAACCTCGTAGAAAAAGTCGATGAAACCCATCGCTGAATCGTCATAGCCGAGCACTTTGGGATTGGTGCTTTCAATGAGCAGATATTCGTCGGGTGCGTGCGCCCCGCTGCCGTGACCGAAGCCGAATTGCCCCGCGGCGAGCGACACCGGCGCCGAGGTGAAAACATAACCCGGCCACGATCCCGCGAGCCGGGGATAGACCGACGTCTTCACCCCCGCCCGCGCATAAGTGGCGAGCTCGGCCTTGATCAGCGACGAATTTTCGGCGGTTTCGGTCGGATCATAGCCGCCCGTCACCTTCACCTCGATATCGCCAAACCCATGTGCGGCCAGGTGTGCCTTCAGCTTCGCGATGCAATCGTCATAAGTCTGGTTGGGCACCAGACGGAAATCGAGCTTGGCGACGGCGCGCGATGGCAGGATCGTCTTGCCGCCGGGCCCGGTATAGCCGGAAATCAGCCCTTCGATATTGACCGTCGGCTCCGCAGCGAGCCGTTCGAGCGTCTGGCCCCAGGGCAGATCGCCGACGAAATGCTTCACGCCCATCTGCTGTTTGGCGCTTGCCTCGGTGCGTTTTGCCGCCGAATCGGCGATCAGCGCTTTTTCGCGTGGGGAAAGCGGGCGCACCTTGTCGAACCAGCCGTCGATCTTGGCCATGTTGCCGTCGCTGCTGACGAGCGTCTGCAATGCCTCGACGAGATGCCAGGCCGGGCTGTCGACGATTGCCTTGTTCGACGAATGCAGATCCTTGGCCGGGCCCCGCCCCCACTTCTCGCCCGATGAAATCAGCTCGCACTCGATGACGCCCTTCGCGCCCAACGCGATTTCGGCGCCGCCATCGATCGGCGATTGCCATGCGCTCGGAATCACCGCGCCAACGCATTTGCGCAAAGCAGCCGTAATGTCGGGCCGGCGCACGATCTGCGTGAAATGCGGCGATCCGATCTCCTCCTCGCCCTCACAAACCAGCACGAGATTGACGGGCAGCTTGCGCCCCGCTGTCTTCATCGCCGCAAGGGCTGCCAGCACGACCGATTCGGGACCCTTCTGATTGACGGCGCCGCGTGCGATCAACACCTTGCCGAGACCGGCGCGGTCGACGATCTTCCCCTCCAGCGGCGGCGACGACCATTCGGCGGGGTCATATTGCTTCACGTCGTACATGAAATAGAGCGCGAGCGTCTTTTTGGCGCCGTTATCCATCGTCGCGAACACACCCGGCACGCCGTCGGTCGGCACGATCTCGACCTTCTGGAAGCCGGCCTCGCGCGCCAGGCCGGCCATATATTCGGCGCCTTCCTTCACATTGCGGCCTTCGGCGGCGATGGTGGGCAGCGCGATCCAGTCCCGCAGGCGTTTCAACGCGGCCTCATGCCCATCCGCGATTGTTTTGCGGAGCAGCGCCATGTCATCCTTGGCGAGCACCATCCCCGGCATCGCAAGCGCTGCGCCCAACGCCGCGCCCTTCAACACGCTCCTACGGTCCGTGCCGTTGATGATATCCATCGCGATTCTCCCCGAGTTGAAAGATTTAACTCCTGATTTATGGCAGGATGATCGGGCACCAGAAAGCCCCGCCATGCAGCGGGATTGACATTTCGCAGTGCAGCATATATTGCATCTTCCAGCGAGGCATCATGCAGCGTGATCGGGCGTAACGCCCCGGCTCTGCCTCGGTTCTAACCCAAAGCTTCCCACATCACGCGGGGCGCGACATTTGTCCCCGCCCGCCGCCTCTCACGTGTCCAAAAAAATGGACCTGAGGGCCGCTGGCACACGAGAGTATTTTCATGTCTTTCCAAAATCTCGGACTCAACGAGTCCCTGCTGCGCGCCCTTGCGCAAAACAACTACACCGTCGCCACGCCCATCCAGGCGCAGGCGATCCCGATCCTGCTGAAAGGCGGCGATCTGCTCGGCATCGCACAAACGGGCACTGGCAAGACGGCCGCGTTCATGCTGCCGTCGATCCAGCGCCTTGTTGCGGCAAACGAACGCGCCCGTCCCCGCGCCTGCCGGATGCTGGTGCTTGCACCGACCCGCGAACTGGCCAGCCAGATCGCTGAAAGCGCGCGCACCTATGGCCGCTTTTCGAAGCTGTCGGTCGCGACCGTTTTCGGCGGCACGTCGGTCGGCAAGGATCGCACGACGTTGGTCAACGGCGTCGATATCCTCGTCGCCACGCCGGGCCGGTTGCTCGATCTGGTCGATCAGAAATATCTGACGCTTGGCGATATCGAAATCCTCGTGCTCGATGAGGCCGATCAGATGCTCGATCTGGGATTCATCCATGCACTGAAGAAAATCCACGCGCTGGTGCCCAAATCGCGCCAGAGCTTGTTTTTCTCGGCAACGATGCCCCCGGCGATCCGTGCGCTTGCCGATAAATTCCTGTTCGAGCCCGAGACCGTGTCGGTCGCCCCCGTCGCGACCACGGCTGAACGCGTCGATCAATCGGTGATCTTCGTGGCGCAGGCCGAAAAGCAGGCGCTCCTCACGATGATCCTGCGCGCCGAACCCGTCGAGCGGGCGCTGATCTTCACGCGTACCAAGCACGGCGCCGACCGCGTCGTGAAGCTGCTTGCGGGCAACGGCATCGCCGCCAACGCGATCCACGGCAACAAGAGCCAGCCGCAGCGCGAGCGGGCACTCAGCGAGTTCAAATCGGGCAAGGTCAAGATCATGGTCGCGACCGACATTGCGGCACGCGGTATCGACGTGTCGGGCGTCAGCCATGTGATCAATTTCGAGCTGCCCAATGTCGCCGAACAATATGTCCACCGCATCGGCCGCACCGCGCGTGCGGGCGCATCCGGCATCGCCATTGCGTTTTGCGCCGATGACGAAAAGGCCTATCTGCGCGATATCGAGAAGCTGACGCGCCAGAAGGTGACGGTGATGCCGTTGCCCGATGCGTTCATCAACGAAGCTGGCAAGATCAAGTCCGAGCGCGCCAGGACGGGCATGGTCGATCCCGTCGAGCGGCCACGTCGTGACATCGGCAATAATCGCCAGCCCGCGCATCCCCGCGCCACGCACCGTGCGGCGCCTGCCGGTGGCAATCGTGCGGGTCACCCCGGCGGTGGCCAGCGGACGGTCGCCAACCCGGTGGCTGGCGCTCGTCCAGCCGGCAATGGTCAGGCGCGCCCTGCCGGCAACAATGCCGGTCGCCCAGCCGGCAATGGCGGAGGTCGCGGTCGTGGCGGTCGCGGTCGCGGCGGCGGCGGTGGTCGCGCAATGGCCGGCTGATCGGCCTTCCTCGCGCTCAAAAAACGCCCTCTCCCAACGCCGGGAGGGGGCATTTTTTTGCAGATGGAGTCGCGCGGTCAGGATCGCAAAAGCTTCCTGCCGAGAAAGCGCGTGCCAGGAACGGGATTATACGAAACCGGCTCGGCATTCACGAAACCCAGATCGTAATAGAGCCGCTGTGCGTGGCTGAACTCGTCGAGCACATCGAGGCGGATTTCCTGATATCCGGCATCGACAGCCTCGACCAGCAGCCGCTCGACCAATCGCCTGCCGATCGCCAGCCCGCGAGCAGCGGGACGAACATAAAGCCGCTTCATCTCGCAAATCGCCGCATCGACCCGGCGCAGCGCTACGCATCCGCCGATTTGCCCATCGATCTCGGCCAGCAACAGCCTTCCGCCTGGCATGGCGTAGTCACCGGGAAGGGCGGCGAATTCAGCTTCGTAATTCTGATAAGCGAGGCTGACCGACGGGCTTTCCACATACTCGCGAAAAATCGCGAGCACGCCCGCAGCGTCTTCGGGGAAACAGGCGTTGCGGATCGTGACCGCCATCAGCGGATCAGCCTTACCCACTCGGCATCGTCCGCCCGGATTGTACGCAACGCATTGGCGGGCGCCGCCACATCCTCATATCCCACTGCCATACCGCAAAAGATCATCCGCTCGGGCGGCGTGCCCAGAAACGTATCGACCGTCTGCGGGTAGATTGCCCAGCATTCCTGCGCACAGGTGGCGAGACCCGCCTCGACGCACAGCAGCATGAAGCTTTGCAGATACATGCCCAGATCGGACCATTGCGGCGGCCCCATCCGCCTGTCGACGGTGCAGAAGATCGCCGCCGGCGCGCCGAAGAACTCGAAATTGCGCCGGAATTCGCGCTGCCTTGCATCGGCATCGCTGCGCTCGATCCCCAGCGCGCCATAAAGCGCCATGCCCACCTGGAACCGACGATCTTTATAGGGCGTGGTCAATTCGCGCGGATAGATATCATAGGCGGCCTGCTCCAGCGCACCGGCATCGAGCCGCTCCGTCATTACCGCCTTCAGTCGCGTCATCGCATCGCCGCCCACGATATCGATATGCCAGGGCTGCAAATTGCCGCCCGAAGGCGCTCGTGCCGCCGCCCTCACGAGTCGCGCGATGAGCGCGGTGTCGACGGGCGTGTCGAGGAACCCGCGCACCGATCGCCTTGCCGCTACGGCTTCCGATACGTTCATGCCGTCCGCCCTTTTTGCTTTTGATATCGCGGCCCCAAGTCTTGCCGCCCCCGCCACTTTGCGCAACAACCCGCCCGCAAATAACAACGAAATCAGGAGTCGGATGATGGCAGAGGCCTATATCGTTGACGCGGTTCGCACCGCCGGCGGACGCCGTGGTGGCAAGCTCGCCGGCACCCACCCCGTTGATATGGCCGCAGCCGTCCTCGACGCGATCGTCGCGCGCACGGGCATCGACGGCGGCGCGGTCGACGATGTCATCATGGGCTGTGTGATGCAGGGCGGGCAACAGGCCGGGCAGGTCGGTCGCAACGCCGTGCTCGCGTCAAAGCACCTGCCAAACAGCGTTCCCGCCGTTTCGATCGATCGCCAATGCGGTTCCTCGCAGCAATCGATGCAGTTTGCAGCCCAGGCCGTGATGTCCGGCACGCAGGATATCGTCATCGCATCGGGCGTGGAAAGCATGACGCGCGTGCCGATGGGGTCGACTGCCCTGCTGTTCATGAAGGAGGGCCTCGGCAATTACAAATCGCCGCAGCTCGAGGAGAAATATCCCGGCATCATGTTCAGCCAGTTCATGGGCGCCGAGATGATCGTCAAGAAGCACGGCTTCGACCGCGCGATGCTCGACGCATTTGCACTCGAAAGCCACCGCCGCGCGATCGCCGCGACCCAGAGCGGCGCTTTCGACAACGAAATCATCGCCATCGAAATCGAAGGGCCGGAAGGCGCCGAAACGCACCGCAGCGACGAGGGCATCCGCTACGACGCATCGATGGAATCGATCGGCGCGGTGAAATTGCTGCAGGAAGGCGGCGCGATTACCGCCGCCAATGCCAGCCAGATTTGCGATGGCGCCAGCGCGGTGATGATCGTCAGCGAGGCGGCGCTCAAGGCGCACGGCCTCACCCCGCGCGCGCGCATCGTCAACCTGACGGTGACGGGCGGCGATCCGGTAATCATGCTTGAGGAGCCCCTGTTCGCCACCGACCGCGCGTTGAAGCGGGCCGGGATGAAGATCGAGGATATCGATCTATACGAGGTAAACGAGGCATTTGCGCCGGTGCCGCTTGCGTGGATGAAGCACACCGGCGGGACGCACGACCGGCTGAACGTCAATGGCGGCGCGATCGCGCTTGGCCATCCGCTCGGCGCATCGGGCACCAAGCTGATGGCGACGCTCCTCAACGCGCTTGAGAAGCGTGGCGGCAGATACGGCCTGCAGACGATGTGCGAGGGCGGCGGCGTCGCCAACGTGACGATCATCGAGCGGGTTTGATTTTAGCAAAATTGCGCTCCCGCAAAGGCGGGAGCCCAGCCTCGCGCCCCCGCCTTCGCGGGGACACACAGGAGAGACACATGAAACTCGACAACACCACCGCCGCCGTCGTCACCGGCGGCTCCTCCGGGCTCGGCGAGGCGACTGCCCGCGCACTTGCCGCCAAGGGCGTGAAGGTCGCTATTTTCGACATGCAGAAGGACAAGGGCGAAGCGGTCGCAGCCGATATCGGCGGCGTCTTCTGCGAAGTGAACGTGACGAGCGAGGAAAGCGTCGATGCGGGTTTCGCCAAGGCGCGCGAGGCGCATGGTCAGGAGCGCGTGCTCGTCTGCTGCGCGGGCACCGGCAACGCGATGAAGACCGCCAGCCGATCGAAGGAAGACGGCAGCATCAAGCATTTCAGCCTCGAGGCGTTCAACTGGCTCATCCAGATCAACCTTGTCGGCACCTTTCGCTGTGTCGCCAAATCGGCCGCCGGCATGCTGACGCTCGAACCCGGTGAAGACGGCGAGCGCGGGGCAATGGTGATGACGGCCTCCGTTGCGGCCGAGGACGGGCAAATCGGCCAGGCGGCCTATTCGGCGTCGAAGGGCGGCGTCGTCGGCATGACGCTCCCCATCGCGCGCGATCTGATGGGCGAGGGCATCCGCATCAACACGATCCTGCCCGGCATCTTCAACACGCCCCTGATGAACGCCGCCCCTCCTGCGGTGAAAGAAGCGCTTGCCGCTTCGGTGCCGTTCCCCAAGCGGCTGGGCAATGCGCCCGAATATGCGCAGCTGGCGATGGCGATGATCGAGAACAGCTATTTCAATGGCGAGGACGTGCGGCTCGACGGCGCGATCCGGATGGCGCCGCGGTGACTCGCTGTGCGACCGCGCGCACGTTGCGCGCGAACTCGCACAAGCGCGGCCGGCGGGGCAAACGGCCCCGTCCGACGGCCCGGGATTAACTCCCGGGTCGCGAACAATCTCACTGACCCATTAGGAGAACCCACAATGGCCGCCTTCACCCTCTTCGGCTTTGTCGATCTCTATCGTCGCCAGCTCGATACTGCCGCGCATCTTCTCGACAAGGGCGTCGCCTTTGCCGCTGAAACGGGCGTCAGCGAGGCGGATATGCTTGGCTGGAGGCTGCATGACGACATGAACCCGCTCGGGTTTCAGCTGATGGTCGTCGCCAATTTCACGCGGACTTGGCCGGCTCGGGTTGCAGACCTGCCAGTCCCTGCATTGATCGAATCGACGATCGATGTCGCCGGCTTCAAGGCGGCAATCGCCGATGCCAAGGCGTATCTGGCGGCGCTGACGCCCGAACAATTTGCCGGCCGCGACGATGCGCCGCTCACGGTCAAGCTCGGCGAGACGATGGAACCGACTTTGCCCGCAGAGCGCTGGCTTGCGGGTTTTGCGACGACCAACATCTATTTCCACCTGTCGATGGTCTATGCGATCCTGCGGGCCAGGGGAGTGAAGATCGGCAAAATGGATCTGTTCGCCGGCGGCATGTGATGTCGAGCTGATATCTCGCCAGCGCGTCGATTGCCGACGCGCTGCGTCAGTCCGCGAAGACGGCGCCGCGCTTCTCCATGTTGGCCATCACTGCCTCGATCTGGTTGGGCTTGCGGATGACGCCCAGCTGAACGTCGCTTTCGGCCTGCAGGATCGCCGCGCCGTCGAGATCGGGGGCGAGATTGAACAATGTCTTCGAACCGCGCACTGCCGCGGGATTGCGCGCTGCGATCTGCTTTGCGAGCGCGTGCGCCTCGGCCCAGGGATCATCGGCGAGCCGGGTAACGAAGCCGAGCGCCAGTGCCTCCGCTCCTTCGAATTCGCGAGCGGTGTAAGTCAACTCGCGCAACACATCGTCGCGCGCCAGGCCGCGCCAAAGCGCGATCCCGGCCATGTCGGGCACCAGCCCCCAATGAACCTCACGGATCGCAAAGCGTGTGTGCGGCGATGCGATGCGGATATCGGCGCCCGACATGATCTGGAAACCGCCGCCAAATGCCACGCCGTGGACGGCTGCGATCACCGGCATCGGCAAGGTGCGCCAGCCCCACGCCACATGCTGCGGCAGATTGGCGTGCCCGTGCGTGCGATCAGCAAGCGACGTGCCCGATCCGCCCGATGCCATGCTCGCCATGTCGAGCCCGGCACAAAATGCGCGGCCCTCGCCCGACAATACGACGCAGCGCACTTCCGCCATGCTCGTCAGCTGCTCGATCGCATCGGCGATGCCCTGAAACATCGCCGGATCGAGCGCGTTCATCTTGTCGCTGCGGACCAGTTTCACATCGGCGACGTGATCGGTGACGGTGATGCGGATGCGGTCTTCCATGGCGGTTCCCTCAGACAATTCGGCTCTCGCTATTGCCCCAATAGCGATCGCGCAACAGCCGCTTGTAGAGTTTGCCCGTCGGCGCGCGCGGCAGTTCGGCGGCGAAATCTATCTGGCGCGGGGTTTTCACGCCCGACAGTTCGGCGCGGCACCAGGCGGTGAGTTCAGCGGCGAACGCCTCGCCAGCCTCGCTCATGTCGACGGGTTGAACGACCGCGACCACCCGCTCGCCCATATCGGCGCACGGCCCGCCGAACACCGCGACATCGGCGACGCGCGGATGCGCGATCAGCCGGTTCTCGATCTCCTGTGGATAGATGTTCACCCCGCCCGAGATGATCATGAAGCTCTTGCGATCGGTGAGATAGAGAAACCCGTCCTCATCGACCCGCCCGATATCGCCGAGCGTCGTCCAGCCATGCGCGTTGCGCGCTTCGGCGGTCTTGGCGGGATCGTTATGATATTCGAACACACCGCCGCCCTCGAAATAGACGAGGCCCTCCTCGCCGATCGCCAGTTCGCTGCCGGTTTCGTCGCAGATGTGCAGCGCGCCGTAAGCCGCTTTCCCGACCGATCCCTTGTGCCCCAGCCACTGCGCCGAATCGATCGTCGTCAGGCCATTGCCCTCGGAACCCGCATAATATTCGTACAGCACCGGCCCCCACCAGCCGATCATCGCCTCCTTGATCGGGATTGGGCATGGCGCCGCCGCATGGATCGCCACCCTGAGCGAGGACAGATCGTGACGCGCGCGCGCCGCGTCCGGCAGTTTCAGCATGCGGACGAAATGCGTCGGCACCCATTGGCTGGCGTTGATCCGGTAACGCTCTATCGCCGCCAGCGCCGCTTCGGGATCGAAATGCTGCATCATCACCACGGTGCCGCCGAGCCGCATCACCGTCATCGACCAGCGCAAGGGGGCGGCGTGATAGAGCGGCGCGGGCGAGAGATAGATCGTATCGGGACCAAGCCCGTAAAGCCCGCGCGCCAGCATCGACAAAACATTGGCCGCATCGATCGCCGGATCCTCCGGCAGCGCCACCCGCACCCCCTTTGGCCGCCCCGTGGTGCCCGATGAATAGAGCATGTCGACGCCTGCGCGTTCGTCGGCGATCGGCGTTGGCGGCATGCCCGCCGCTGCTTCCTCCCATGATCGCCACCCCGGTGCGACCCCACCGATCATCAACCGGTCGCACGCGTCGATCTCGGGTGCCAAATCCACCGCAACGCTGGCCATTGCAGCAGAGGCGATCACCAGCCGTGCGCCCGAATCCTGGACGATATAGGCAACCTCTGGCGCGGTTAGCTTGCTCGGTATGCAGACGTAGAACAGCCCAGCCCGTTGCGCGCCCCAGGTGAGTTCGTAGAATTCGGGGATATTGTCGAGGAACAGCGCAACCGTATCGCCAACGCGAAGACCCGCGCTGCGAAACAGCTGCGCCGCGCGGTTCGACCGGGCATCGAGCGCGGCATAGCTGATCGTCTCGCCGGTTTCGGCCACGATCAATGCCGGCTTGTCGGGCGCGCTGCGCGCATGGACGCTGGGGTGCATCCTGTTCCTCTCCTGTCGATTATCTTGAGGCGAGACTAGCCCCGTCCCGGCTGCGCAGCAATCGACATGCGGCGCCCAACCGTCGCGGGTCAGCCAACAGGAACCAGCCGATAGCCGCGCCCCTTGTCGGTCAACAGCATCGGCGCAGCAAAACCGCGATCGAGCTTTGCGCGCAATCGCGAAACATGCACCTCGAGCACATTGGTTCCCGGATCGAACGACAGCCCCCAGACACGGCTGAACAGCGTCGGCCTGCTGACGGTCGAGCCGGCATGCGCGGCGAGTTCTGCCAGCAAACGATATTCACGCGGCAGGAGATCGATTGCCCGGCCGGCACGAACCGCACGGCGTTCGATCGGATCGATGCGCAAATCGCCGACCGCGACACAGCCTGGCGGCACCGGGCGCCGGAACAAGGCGGCAAGCCGGGCGGCGATCATCATGTCGCTCGCGCTGTGGGGCATCGCATCGTCCGCGCCGGCATCGAGCGCGAGGATCATCGACTCTTCGGCGGGATCGGCCAGCAGCACGACCAACGGACCCGTTCGGCAAACGCGTTCCGTCCTCAGGCGGTCGGCGAGCGACCCCATTTCCGACGACCAGCCGAGCACCAGGCCGTGATCCGAGCCGGGCAAGACGCTGCCGGGCCATTGGATATCAATGCCGCGCTGAGCGAGCGCCGCCGGCAGGCCGGGGCGATCGATATTAGCCAGGTAAACCGTACCCATCGCCGCAGAATAGCGACCGCGGGGCGCGCGCGTTGCTCCATATGGTCCGTTCCGGTCCGATCAACCGGCGATCAGCCTGCAGCGCTCCCGGGCGCGAGCCGACACGTAACGATCCGGATCGTCGATTGCAGCGGCAAACAGTGCGTGGCGATCCTCGGGCTCAACCTCGACCGAAGACAGTGCGGTCAGCGCGGTCATCCGCATCCGGGGGCTGGGATGGCGCTTTGCGAACTGCTCGGCAAGGTCAAGGCCGTTGCCGCCACCGAACGGCACCGCGAGCGCCACCAGCGCCTCCGACGGCGCTGTCGAGAGCCCGCCGGAAATCGTGTTTGCCGCCACATCGAAACGGAACTGATCGCGCCACGCCTGTCCCGGGTCATAACCGAGAATGTTGAGCGACACCGAGAAACTGTCGGGCGGCAATTGCGCATGCACGTCGCGGCGCGCCCGGTAGAGCATCAGCTTGTCGAGATCGAGCCGCGATCGCTCGACAAAGCGAAGCCCGGCTGCCTCCCCCGGCACGCCGACGAGCGGAGCGACATCATAGTCGTAATAATCGCTCCAATAGCCAGGGCCGAGATAGCCAACGGTCAGGAACGGAAAATTATGGTCGTGCGGCACATCGTAGAAAAAGGGCGCGGTGCCGCTTGCCCGGACGACGGCATCGTCGCGCGCTGGCCAGAAATTGGCGCGCAGCAAATAGCGGCCGTTCGACGGGCGGAGCATGAACACCTGGGCGTTATAGCTGTTGCCTGAAGATTGACCGGCACAGCGATCCTTCAATTCCTCGATCGCGAGATCGGTAAGGAATGTCTTGTTGCGCCCCAGTTGTGCGAGGAGCGGCCCCATCGCGGCAAAGCTGTCTTCATCGCGCACATCGAAGTCGCTTTCCTCGAGCGCATCGATCAGGTCATCGAGGCCAATCGCCGGCCCGTCGCCGGCATCGATCAGGCGGGGCATGCCAGCCGTGCCTCCACCCGTGCAGCCATCTCGATCGCGGCGGCGCGTATTTCGGCGTTCGGGTCGCTCGTCATCTCGCGCAACCGGGGCAGCGCGCTTCGTGCGTCGAGCGCCAGCCACTCGCGCATCGCCTGCCAGCGGACGAAGAACGCCGGGTCGTGGGTCGCTTCATCGAAGCAATGGCCGGCATCGGTACGCCCGGCGTGCCGCAGCAGCGCCAGCAGCATCTGTGTCCGCGAGGCCCGATCATCGAGCGCGGCGACGCGAACCAGCGCGCCGGTGTCAGCGGCATATTCGCGCATGAACATACTGGCATCGACGCGAACCGTCGCCGTCAGGCTGATCACGTCGCTCGTCGCGCCGTCGGTCAACTGTCCCGTCGTGCGGCCATCGCTCCGCAAGATCATGCCATCTTCGAGAGTTATGGGAGCGATGGGTATGCAGGGCGGCGCCGTCGATGTCTTGAAATCGGGGCCGACCGCATTTGTCCGCCACCGCCGCAGCCGGGCGCCGCCGCCGCGCCAATAGCGAACGACCGACAACCGGCCCGGCACCACCACCGTCGGTTGCTGTGGCCGCGCGCGCAGCGCATCCGCCGACAGCACGCTCGCCGCAATCGAAACGACCGGGCACTCGAACAGGACCGCACCAATCCGCAAGCCATCGCGATTGGTACGGATCGGCGGATCGAACCAGTCGTCGGATCGGAGCGCGTCGATCAGCGGCGTCATGAATTGCCCGGGCCACCGATCGTCGCCGAGCAAATCGGCCGCACGCGCGCCGACCTCGTCCGCTGTGGCCGCGTCGTGGCAATCGGCAAAGGCGGCCGCAACCTGACGATAGCCCGCGCTGTCGCGGAACCGGATGGCGATCGAACGCGACAGCGCCTGCGCCGCGGCAAACCGACTGGCATCCGGAAACGCCGCGCTCATCGCCACCGGGCGATCAGCCCGGATCGAGTTCGTAGACGATGATGGCGATGCTGATGATCAGCTCGAAAATCTCGTCGGAATAGAGGCCCACGGTGCCAATCGCGCCCGCCGTCGCAACCTGGGTGCCGATATCGACGACATCGCTGATATTCATTCCGAAAATGTCCATGATCCGGCCCCCTGTTGCGCCCGATGCGCCGGATGTCAGGCTATTCGCGGAGGGCGATTCCGGCCGAGTTAATTCGCTGTAATGTCGGGCAGGAAGGCGCGCTTTGCGTGTCGCGCGGCGGCGGTGTAGACGCGCTGGCACCATGGCTGCCCTTCCTACCTCCACTTTCGATCCGGCCTATTTCTTCCGGCATGGCGGGCGCGGGCACAGCGGCCGGATCGGCGCGGAATATCACGCGCATGGTGCCGACTGGGTCGAGCTGGCGCTGCCCTATAACACCGCGTTGATCGGCGACCCGGAAACCGGGGTGATCGCCTCAGGCCCGATCCTCACGATGATGGACATGGCGACGAGCCTGTCGATCTGGCTCAAACTCGGCGCGTTTCGCCCGCACGCGACGCTTGACCTGCGGATCGATTATCTGCGGCCGGCAACGCCTGAAAAAACGGTGATCGGCCACGGCGAATGTTACCGCATCACGCGCTCGATTTCGTTCATTCGCGGCCAGGCGCACGACGGCGACCCCGACGATCCGATCGCGCATGTGGCCGGTACCTATATGTTCACCGATGTGCAGCCATGAGCCACGCGATCGCCCCGACAATGGCGCTGCCGCCCTATGCGGATCTGCTTGGGCTGATCGTTGAGGGCGATGCGGCGGGGCCGCCGGTGCTGATGATGCCCTTTCATCATGATGTGACCGGGCGGCCCGGTTTCCTGCACGGCGGCGCCATCGGGGGCTTGCTCGAAATGGCGGCGATCGCCTCGCTCTATCACGCGCTTCGGGCCGATGGCGGCGGCAAGATCAAGCCGATCAACGTGACCGTGGACTACATGCGCGGCGGCCGCGAAAAGGAAACACGCGCGCAAGGCACCGTCACCCGGCTCGGCATGCGCGTGGCCAATGTCGAGGCGCATGCCTGGCAGGACGACCCCAGCCGCCCGATCGCATCGGCCAGGATGAACTATCTGATCGTCCGGCCGTAACCTGCGGTCACGAATCGGCTATTAGCTCTCCCCAACAAGTCGAGTATTATGCCCTTCCCCAACAATTGGCGGCCCGAGTGAACCCGTTGTGCTCCCGCGAAGGCGGGAGCCCAGTCTGGGTCCCCGCCTTCGCGGGGACACACAACGTCCTTGGTGCAAGGGTGTGACGGGAAGGTCGGAGGACGGGAGGCATTCGAGGCGTCGGCCTGTCGATCGTCCCTAGCGCATCAGCACGAGCTCTTCCGCCATTGTCGGGTGGAGCGCGACGGTCGCGTCGAAATCGGCCTTCGTCGCGCCCATCTTCACCGCGATCGCTGCCGCCTGCAAAATCTCCGCTGAATCAGGGCCGATCATGTGCAGCCCCAGAATCCGACCATTGTCGCTGTCGCAGATCATCTTGTAGAGTCCGCGCTCGTTGCGGCCCGCCAGCACGTTCTTCATCGGCCGGAAATCGGACGTGTAGACCTTCACCGTGCCTAGTTTCTGCTTGGCCTGGCTTTCGGTGAGCCCCACGCCCGCCATTGGCGGCTGACTGAACACCGCCGACGGGATGCACGAATAATCGACACGGGTGGGTTTGCCGCCGAACAGCGTGTCCGAAAACGCCTGCCCCTCGCGGATCGCAACGGGGGTCAGCTGCACCCGGTTGGTCACGTCGCCGACGGCATAGATGTCTGGCGCGGTGGTGCGGTTGTCCTCATCGACCTTCACCGCGCCGCCGGCGGTCTGGACGCCGGCGACATCGAGCCCCAGCCCCTCGATATTGGGCACACGGCCCGTTGCGAACAGCACGCAATCGACGATCATCGGATCGTGCCCGCTCATCGATACCTTCAGGCTGCCATCCCCCAGCTTCTCGATCAACTGGAATTCGGCGTTGAAGCGAAACTGGATGCCTTTGGTCATCGAAATCTGCAGCAGCCGGTCGCGGATCGTCTCGTCATAGCCGCGCAGGATGACGTCGCTGCGGTTGACGAGCGTCACCTGGCTGCCGAATTCGTGGAAGATGCCGGCGAACTCATTGGCGATATAGCCCGCGCCGGCGATCAGCATGCGCTTGGGCAGCGCCTCAAGATGGAAAACCTCGTTCGATGTGATGCCGTGCTCCGATCCGGGGAAGGAGGGCACATGCGGTCGCGCGCCCGTGGCGATCAAAATCGTCTTCGCGCTGATCCGGCGGCCGTCGCTCAATTGCACGCTGTTGGGGCCGTTCAGCTCGGCGCGCGCCAGGATCACCTCCACCTTGTGGCTGTCGAGCGTCGTTGTGTAGGCAGTGTTCAGCCGATCGACCTCGGCCAGCACATTGTCGCGCAGCCGAGGCCAATCGAATCCGCAATCGGGCACATCCCAGCCGAAACGCCGCGCATCGGCCAGGTCCTCGGCGAAATGCGCGCCATAGACGAGCAGCTTCTTGGGCACGCACCCCCGGATGACGCAGGTGCCGCCGACCCGGAATTCCTCGGCGATCGCTACCTTCGCGCCGTGCGCTGCGGCAACGCGCGACGCCCGCACCCCGCCTGAGCCAGCACCGATGACGAAGAGATCATAGTCAAAGCTGCTCATATTTCCGTCACCCCGGGCTTGTTCCGGGGCCCACCGCGCCCCGTCTCGCGCCGTCAATGCGGCACGGTGGACCCCGGAACAAGTCCGGGGCGACGATGAAGTCTACCCCAGCGCTCGCCTGATCAGGTCCTGCGTCGAAGCATCGAATTGCTGCCCCCCGGCATCCGCCGCCTTGGCCATTTCCTTGCCCAGCTCCACCCCGAATTGATCGAACGGGTTGATCCCGAGCAGCACCGCGTTGACGAAGGTGCGATGCTCGTAAAACGCGATCAGCGCGCCCAAAGCGCGCGGTTCAAGCGCATCGATCAGGATCGTCGCGCTTGGCCGGTCGCCGGGATAGGCGCGCGCGGGGTCGGCATCATTGGGACGCCCCTTCATCAGCGCCGCCCCTTGCGCAAAGGCGTTGAGCAGCAATTGCCGATGGTGTTCGTCATCGAGCGCATCGCCGGGCTCCACCACCGCGACGAATTCCACCGGCACCAGATGTGTGCCCTGATGGAGCAGCTGGAACACGGCGTGTTGCGCATCGGTGCCAACCCCGCCCCAGGTGATCGGCGCTGTCGGGCGCGTGACGGGCGCGCCGTCGATGCCGGCGCTCTTGCCGTTCGATTCCATTTCCAGCTGCTGGAGATAGCTCGGCAACAGCCGCAGCCGCTCGTCATAGGAAAAGGTCGCACGCGTCTGGCAACCGCGCGCCTGCGTGTAATAAAGATCGGCAAAAGCCGCGAGCGCGGGCGCGTTTTCGTGGAGAGCCGCCAATCGGAAGTGGCGGTCCATTTCGGCCGCGCCGTCGAGCAGGTCTTCAAAACTGTCCCAGCCAAGCGCGAGCGCTGCTGGAAAGCCGATCGACGACCAAAGCGAATATCGGCCACCGACCGTCTCGGCAAAAGGTAGCACGCGGGTTTCATCTACGCCCCACTCGACCGCCTTGTCGGGCGCCGCCGTCAGCGCGACCACACGGCCATAGGGGTCTTCGTTGCCGCCTTCGCGCATCCATTCGAGCGCGCTTGCGGCGTTGAGCAATGTCTCGGTGGTGGTGAAGGTCTTGGAGGCGAGCACGAGCAACGTCGCCTGCGGATCGAAGCGCGCAAATGCTTCCTCAAGCGCGACGCCGTCGACATTGGAAATGATCGCAACGTCATAGCGATCCGCATCACGGCCCAGCGCATCGACGATCAGGTCAGGGCCGAGCGCCGATCCACCGATACCGATGTGAAGGATGTGACGGATCGGGCCAAGCGCCTCGGCCTCGATCGCGTCGATCAGCGCGCGCATCCGGGCGTGGAGCAGGGCCGCGCGAGCGACGCTTTCCTCGGCGCCCTCGCCGCGCTCGGCGCTATGCTCGGCGGCGCGGCCCTCGCTGGCGTTGACAGGCTTGCCGGCGAACAGCGCCTCGCGCTTGCCGGCCAGGTCCTGAACCCGAGCGAGTGCCTCGAACGCCGTGACCGCCTGCGTCGTCAGATGCGTTTTCGACCAATCGAAATGCAGCCCCGCCACGTCGATGCTGAACCGCGCGAGCCGACCATCATCCTCGGCAAACAGGGCGTCGAGTCGCGGCGCCGGCAGGGTTTCTATCGCGCGCCATTCGGGTGAAGTCATGTCGGGCATCCTGTGTTTGCCAAACCGGCGATGCCGCGACGCTCTAGCGCGCTCGATAGGTCACCGCCACCCGCCACACGCCGTTCTGGCACAAGCCGCGACAGCGCCTGCTTGACGAAGACCCCCCGGCACCCGCAAAGCCGCGCAGATGAGCGACCAAGCCACCCTTGAGCCAGCCGCTGCGGCCAAACGATCGGAAATGCGGGAAACCGTGTCTTTCCTGATCAAGCTCGTCCTCGTCGTCGCGATCTTTCGCAGCTTTTTGTTCGCGCCGTTCAACATCCCTTCGCAATCGATGCTGCCGCAACTCTACGTCGGCGATTATCTGTTCGTTTCGAAATGGAATTACGGCTTCTCGCGTTACTCGCTGCCCTTTGCGCTGCCGCTGATCCCGGGGCGCATCTTCCCGCACGACCCTGCGCGCGGCGACGTCGTCGTGTTTCGCGGCCCGGCCGAGGACAATCACGACGTCATCAAACGCGTGATCGGATTGCCCGGCGATACGGTACAGGTCAGCCGGGGCCAGGTGATTCTGAACGGCATTCCCGTGCCCCGCGAGCGCGTCGACGATTTCGTCATCCCGATCACCGCCAATTATCCCGACAGCGAATGCCCCTCCGCGTTTCAGGATACCGATCCGCGCGGCGCGCCGATTTGCCGCTATGCCCAGTTCCGTGAGACTTTGCCGGGTGGCCGGTCCTATGCCGTGCTCGATCGCGGCCAGATTCCCCAGGCCGATGATACCGGGGTCTACAGCGTGCCCGCAGGCCATGTCTTCGTGATGGGTGACAACCGCGATGACAGTGGCGACAGCCGTTTCGCGCCGCCTGACGGCGTCGGGCTGATCCCGATGGAGCGCATCCAGGGGCGTGCGATCATCCTGTTCTTTTCGACCAACGGCAACGCCTCATGGTTTTTGCCCTGGACCTGGTTCAGCGCGGCCCGGTGGAGCCGCATCGGCACCGGCCTTTGAGCGAGGCTGGACTGCCGGATGGACTGGCGGGCTGGCTGGCGGAGACGCTTGGCGCTGTCCCGCGCGACCTGCCGCTTTACGAACGTGCGCTGACGCATGGCAGCCACACCGCCGCCAATTACGAGCGGCTCGAATTTCTCGGCGATCGGGTGCTTGGCCTCGTCATCGCCGAATGGCTGTTCGACCTGTTCGGTGCCGAGCCCGAGGGGCAATTATCGAAGCGGCTCAACGCGCTCGTCACCGGCGCTGCCTGTGCGCAGATCGCGCGCGACATCGGCGCACCAGCGCATCTCCGGCTGGGCAAGCAAGCGCGCGACGACGGCGCATCGGACAGCGACAATGTCCTGGGTGACGTGATGGAAGCGTTGATCGGCGCGGTCTACCTCGATCACGGGCTGGAGGCCGCGCGCGCCGCCGTTCGCCGGCTGTGGGGAAATATCGTCACGACGCAGGCCCGCGCGCCGCAGCATCCGAAATCAGCGCTGCAGGAATGGGCGGCCGCGCATCAGCGACGCCCGCCGGAATATGTCATCATCGATCGATCGGGGCCGCATCACGCGCTGCAATTCACCGTCAAGGTAACGATCGGCAAGCTTGCGGAGGCCAGCGCCACCGGAAGCTCCAAACAGGAAGCGGAGACGGCGGCGGCGGCGATGTTGCTGGCGCAGCTGGAGGGGTGATGACCATGACCTCAAAACCCCTTTGCCCTGAGCTTGTCGAAGGGCTGCCTTCTTTCGGCAGCCGGCGCTAAGATGGCCTTCTGGGCTTACATGCTCCATTGCGCCGGGGGTCGTATCTACATCGGCCATACCGACAATCTCGAAAGACGAATGGGACAGCATTATTCGGGGGCCTTGCCGGGCTTCACCTGCAATTTTCCGTCCCAGAAACTTATCCGGAGCGAGGAATTTCAAACCCGGCTGGAAGCGCTTGAGGCCGAACGTAGGATAAAGGGTTGGGGTCGGGCGAAGAAACTGGCGTTGGCAAGGGGCGACTGGGTCTCTTTGTCGCAACTGTCGAAGAAGAAAGGCAGCCCTTCGACAAGCTCAGGGCAAACGGAATTTATTGGTAATGATGGACAGTAATCCCTCTCAATCCTGCGGCCTTGTCGCCGTCGTCGGGGCGCCTAATGCGGGCAAATCGACGCTGGTCAATGCGCTCGTCGGGCAGAAGGTCGCGATCGTCAGCCCCAAGGCGCAGACGACGCGGACGCGGCTGATGGGGGTCGCGATCGAAGGCGATACGCAGCTGTTGCTCGTCGATACGCCGGGCATCTTCGAGCCTAAGCGCCGCCTCGATCGGGCGATGATCGCGGCCGCCTGGAGCGGGGCGGAAGGCGCAGACGTCATCGCGCTCGTCGTCGACGGCAAGGGCGGGGTCGGGCCGAAGGTGATGGCGATCGCCGAAGGACTGAAGCATCGCCGCGAGCCGAAATACCTCATCCTCAACAAGGTCGATGTCGCCGAAAAGGAACGGCTGCTGGGCCATGCCAAGCGATTGAATGAAGCAGTCGCCTTTGAAGAGATTTTCTTCGTCAGCGCATCGACACAAGACGGGCTGCCCGAATTGAAAACCGCTTTGGCCAAGGCGATGCCGGTCGGGCCGTGGCATTTCCCGGAAGACCAGGTGTCCGATGCAACCGAGCGGATGCTGGCCGCCGAGGTGACGCGCGAGCAGCTTTATCTCCAGCTCCACGCTGAGCTGCCCTATGCAAGCGCGGTCGAGACCGAGCAATATAAGGAGCGCGAGGATGGCTCGGTCGAGATCCACCAGCAGATCCTTGTCGCACGCACCACCCAACGCGCGATCGTGCTGGGCAAGGGCGGCCAGCGGATCAAGGAAATCGGCGCTCGTGCGCGCGCCGAATTGGCGACGCTAATGGGGCGGCCAGTGCATCTTTACCTTCATGTAAAGGTGAAGGAGAATTGGGACGACGATCGCGGCGTTTATCGCGACATGGGGCTGGACTGGGTCGAATGACAAAAACCATCAAGGCAGCGCTCGTTCAGGCGGCCCCGGTGCCGCTCTGCATCGATCACGGGATCGAAAAACTGCTCGATCACGTCACCGATGCGGTCGATATCGGTGCGCAGATTGTCGCGTTTGGCGAGACGTTTCTGGGCGGCTATCCGCTGTGGCTCGACGAGGCACCGGGTGCGGCGATCTGGGATCACCGGGGCACGCAGGCGCTGCACGCGATCATCCTCGATCAGGCGATCCGCGGCGATGATCCACGACTGGCGCCGTTGCAGGCGCTGGTCGATGCATCGGGCGCGCTCGTGTCGGTCGGCGCGCATGAGCGGGTGCGATCATCGATCACCAACACCCAATATATCTTCCGTCCCGGAGCCCCGCCGCTCAAGCACCGCAAGCTGGTGCCGACGCACGGCGAGCGGATGATCTGGGGGCGCGGCGACGGATCGACGCTTGGCGTGCATCAGGCGGATTGGGGCAATGTCGGCCAGCTGATCTGCTGGGAGCACTGGATGCCGCTCGCGCGTGCGGCGATGCATCATGCCGGCGAGGTGGTTCATGTCGCGGCCTGGCCCACGGTGCGCGAAATTCACCTGCTGGCGTCACGCCATTATGGTTTCGAGGGGCGTTGCTTCGTCCTGGCGGCGGGCACGATCCAGCACCGCGACGACCTGCTCGAAGGACTGGAGCGGGTGGGCGGGGACGGCGACGCGCGCGATCTGTTGATGGGCATGCCCGCTGGGCAGCTGCAATTCGGCGGCAGCGCGATCATCGGGCCCGATGGCGGCATCATCGTCCAGGCGGACAAGGATGCCGATCTGTTGATCACCGATCTCGATCTTGCGGCAATCGGGCGCGGCCTGACTTCGCTCGATTCGGACGGCCATTATTCGCGGCCCGACGTGTTCGAACTGCGCGTCGATCGCCGCGCCAAACACGGTGTGGTCGATGGCGAAGTGAGTGCCGAGGACGATCGCAGACGCGCCGCCCCCGGCATCATCCAATTGTGATCAGAGCTTGGTCATCTTGAACTTGGCGGTCGATTTCTGGATCGGGTTGTACGACACGACATCGATCGTCTTGCCATCGGCAAGCGCGGTATAGGTATAGACCGAAACCGCCTTGCCGCCGCGATGATCGGTCTCCTCGATCGTCGTCGCGCTGATCCGCCGCGCGGTCACTGTCGTTCCGCCGACATCCCCCTTCATCGCCACCGCCGGGCCGCCAAAGGTGGCGACGAACGATTGGCCGGTCGGCGTTTCCATTGTCCAGACATTGCCCTTGACGGCAAGCTTGATCACCAGGCCCGAATCGGAGACGGCCAACCCGTCATTTACGGTTTTCCACGCTCCCGACATCGGGTGCGCGCCTGCCGGGGCTGCGGCGCCAACGCGCTTGTCCTGGCCCTTGGCGTTGACCGCGACGCCGCTGGGTGACGATGTGTCTACGGTCTGCCAATCGATCGTCGCTCCGTCGGCGGACACCGTTTCAGTCGATACCGTCATCAATTTGCCGCCCTTGCGGCTTTTGGTGATCACGGCGTTGCCATCGACCGTCATCGACATCTCGTCGGCATAATCCTGCCCTTTGACGGCATGGAACTGGCCGTCCGCCTTCAAGGTGAAGGGGGTGTTGCAGCTGACGCAGGTGTAGGAACCTGCCTTCAGCGTGCGGACGAACGGCTTGTCTGACATTTGTGCCGAGGCGATATCGGCCTTCCAGCTGCCATCGAACACGCTTTGCGCCGATGCCGGCGCTGCCACCGCGATCAGCGACGCGGCGACATAAAAAGCAATTTTCATGAGCATTTCCCCAATGATGAGGGCGTCGTTCGGCTACGCTACTCCTGCCGGGCGCCACCTGTTTGCCGGAATCAACCGACGTGCGACGATAGGATCAACATCAGGGCGAGTCCAACGATCCGGGTCAGCATTCGCCTCGATCATCAAGGATTTCGCGCACCCATAGGTCCACCAGAATGCTTGCCAGCCCGTGGCGCGTTTCATCGAACGAGCGACTGCCCGCAGAGGGCTCGAGATTGATTTCGAGCGTGCGGGCGCCGTGGTGCCGCGCGACCTGCACAAATCCCGCCGCGGGATAAACGGCGCCCGACGTGCCGATCGACACGAACAGGTCGGCGTCCGCAAGTGCCGCCTCGATGCGCTCCATCTGATAGGGAATTTCGCCGAAAAAGACGATGTCGGGCCGCAGCGCCGCCGCCGCGCAGGCGGGGCATGGCGACCCCGGCGGCAGATCGCCCATCCATGCAAACCGATCCCCGCAATCGGCAAATCGGGCCGCGTTCAATGCACCGTGCATGTGCAGCAACTGCTGCGTGCCAGCGCGCTCGTGCAGATCATCGACATTCTGCGTCACGACCAGCAGCCTGCCTCGCCAATCGGCCTCCAATCGGGCGAGAGCAAGGTGCGCGGCGTTCGGCACGACATCCGCCAACGCCGCGCGCCGCGCATCGTAGAAGCGGTGGACGAGGTCGGGATCGCGCGCCAGCGCCTCGGGCGTGCAGACATCCTCGACCCGGTGCCCCTCCCACAATCCGCCCGGCCCGCGAAAAGTCGCAATCCCGCTTTCAGCCGAAATACCGGCTCCCGTCAGAATCACGATCGAATGGAGTTGCTGCATGGTCGATCGATAGCGCCTCGGCCGAAGCTGGCAAATATCCCGGGCAAGGCTCGAACAGCGCGCCGCCCAAAAAATCGGCCTTGCGTCCAATCGGCTTTCTGTCATCGCCTGCTGCGAACCGTGGTGGGCGCCCATCATTATCGGTTTTGGCAGGAGCGGCGTGGCGTGACAGCGATCGGCATTTTGGGCAGCGCAGGACGGATGGGTCGCGCAATCGCCCTGGCGATACCGGAATATGGCGTGACACTCGCTGGCGGGATCGATGTCGCCGGCGACCGCGCGAGCCTTGCCGCCGCCGCCGATGTGCTGGTGGATTTCACCGTGCCCGGCGCGCTCGCCGACAATATCGCCGCCGCGCGTGCGGCTGCAAAGCCGATACTGATCGGCACTACCGGCCTTGGCCAGACGCATCACGCCCTGATTGCCGATGCTGCGCGCGAAGTTGCCGTTCTGCAGACGGGAAACACGTCGCTCGGCGTCACCCTGCTCGCACGGCTGGTGCGCGAAGCCGCGGCCAAGCTTGGCGCCGATTGGGATATCGAGATCGTCGAGATGCACCACCGGGCAAAGGTCGATGCGCCGTCGGGCACCGCGCTGATGCTCGCCGAAGCCGCCGCCGCCGGGCGCGGCACCCCGCTCGCTGATGTCAGCGTGCTGGGTCGCGCGGGGTTGAGCGGCGACCGGGCCGGGGGGACGATCGGCCTGTCGAGCCTGCGCGGCGGCACCGTTGCCGGCGATCATCAGGTGATCTTTGCCGGCAATGGCGAGCGGATCGAACTTGGCCACCGCGCGGAAGACCGGGCGATCTTTGCACACGGGGCGATCACCGCCGCGCTGTGGCTGAAGGGCAAGCCTGCGGGTCGCTATACGATGGCCGACGTGCTCGGCATGTGACCATCGCCGCATGAAAAAGTCCGACGTCATCGAATTTTATGCCCGGCTCGCGGCCGACAATCCGCATCCCGAGACCGAGCTTGTATCGGGCAATGCCTATCAGCTGCTCGTCGCCGTCGTGCTGTCCGCGCAGTCGACCGACATCGGCGTCAACAAGGCGACGCGCGCGCTGTTCCAGACGGTCGATACGCCACAAAAAATGGTCGCGCTCGGCGAAGCGGCATTGAAGGATCACATCAAGACGATCGGCTTGTTCAACACCAAGGCGAAAAACGTCATCGCGCTGAGCGAAGCGCTGATCACCGGCCATGACGGTCGCGTGCCCGCCGACCGCGACGCGCTGGAAAAGCTTCCGGGCGTCGGCCGCAAGACCGCCAATGTGGTGATGAACGTGGCATTCGCCGCAGAAACCTTCGCCGTCGATACGCATATCTTCCGCGTCGGCAATCGTACCGGCCTTGCGCGCGGCAAGACGCCGCTCGCGGTCGAGCGCATCCTGGACAAGGCGACGCCACAGCCATTTCGCCTCCACGCTCATCACTGGTTAATCTTGCATGGCCGATATGTCTGCAAGGCGCGCACCCCGGAGTGCTGGCGTTGCCCGGTGGCCGATTTGTGCGCATACAAGCCAAAGACCCCGGCGCCCAAGATGCGGACGCCGCCGTCTCCGCTGCCCTGCGAACCGGAGGAGTGACAACGATGCCCGATCCCGCAAAACGTCGCCAGGTGATGCTTTTCAGCGCGACCGCGCTCGCCGCCCCGTTGCTGCTGACGGCGACCGCGCCCGGTATGGCCCGCGACCTCAACCGCGTTCCGGAGGCAACGCCAGCCGGCAAGCCCGAAAGTTGCATTCCCCTGCGCAGCATCCGTGATTCAAAGGTTCGCAACGATCAGGTGATCGATTTCGTTCTCAACAACGGCAAGGTGTATCGCAACACGTTGCCGCAATCGTGCCCGCAGCTCGGCTTCGAGGAACGCTTCACCTACACCACGTCGCTCAGCACGCTGTGCTCGGTCGATATCATCACCGTGTTGTATGCGACGCCCACCCTGTCACGCGGCGCAAGCTGTGGCCTCGGCCAATTCCAGCCGGTGACGCTCGCCAAATCGGACAAACGCTGACGCGGCAAG